>JAPPNF010000156.1:0-100442 GCA_028818755.1 Deltaproteobacteria bacterium
GGCCTTCACCCCCGAATCTCCCTGAAAGTCAACGTGCCCTAGCCGCACCGCTTACCTTGTGGCGATGGGTGAGCCACAGGACGGATTGCAACTGCTGCTGATGGGCCGGGTCTCCGTCTACGATGCCGGAGGCACGCGGCTTCGTCAGTACGGCCCCGGCGATGCCATAGGGGTACGCGCCGCTTTCGAGGTCCACGCGTCCACGACCGCCGCGGTCGCGGACGAACCGTGTCGAACGCTGACGCTCACTCCCGCCGTTCGGCAGCGGCTGGAGGAGGATCGAGAGCAGTTGATGCTGGATCTATACGGATATCTTCTCACCGCCGGGGCGGACGCCGCCGGCCCCTCGGATCCGGACGCCGGGTAGGGCGGTTCCGGCCGAAACGGATACAGGAACCTGTGTCGGCCTAGCTGTCCCGGAGCCGCTTCTTCTCCAGGCAGTCGCGGACCCGGGTGCGCAGCAGGGTCGGGTCGAAGGGCTTGGCAAGATAGTCATCGGCTCCGAGCTCGATGCAGCGGGCAACGCTGTCGACCTCGTCCAGCGCGGATATCATGACGACCGGGATGCCGCGCAGCGCCGGATCGGCCTTCATGGTCTCCAGCACTTCGTAGCCGTCCATGTCCGGCATCATGACGTCGAGCAGGACCAGGTCGAAGGGACGCGCGGCCAGAAGCTCCAGCGCCTGCCGCCCGTGCCCGGCGGTGGCCACGTTGTCGTAACCCTGCCGCTTCAGCCGCCGCGTCAGCGTGTAGCAGTTGTCCTCGTTGTCGTCGACGACGAGAATGGCGGGACCGTCGCCGCTCACGCCGGGGCTCCCTTGGGCAACAGCGCCTCGATCTTTGCCAGCAGGCGCGCGAGATCTACCGGCTTGGTGTCGTAGTCGTCGCAGCCGGCGGTGATCGCGCTTTCCCGATCGCCTTCCATTGCGTGCGACGAAAGCGCAATGATCGGAATGTGCCGGGTCTCGGGCGCGGACTTGATCCGCCCGGCCGCCTCCCAGCCGTCCAGCACCGGCAGGTTCAGATCCATCAGGATCAGCGAGGGTGCGGCGGAACGGGACATCTCGACCCCCGCCTCGCCGTCGGTGGCGATGACGACGTCGTAGCCCTTGCGCCGCAAGCGACGTTCAAGCATGTAGATATTGTCGTCGTTGTCCTCGACATAAAGGATTCTAGTCATTGGTCCTTGCCGTCGTTGACCGCTCCGGGTCGTTCCCGCCCAATTGTGCCAGGTCCAGGATCACCGGAAGCCGCGCCGTGAACGTGCTGCCGGCTCCCGGCTCACTGACCAGCTCGATGTCCCCGCCCATCATACGGCAGAACCGCCGGCTTATGGCGAGGCCAAGGCCGGTACCGCCGTATTTTCGGGTGGTGGAGCTGTCGGCCTGGGCGAACTCCTCGAACACCTTGGCTTGTTGCTCCGGCGTCATGCCGATGCCGGTATCCGCGACCGCGAACTGAATCCAGTCCTTGCCGCGCGTCCTCTTTCGCGAAACTGCCAGGCTTACCTCGCCGCCCTCGGTGAACTTGCAGGCGTTGCTCAGCAGGTTGAGAACGATTTGCCGCACCCGTGTCGGGTCCCCGTGCATCGTGCCGGATTCCTCCGGGCAACGGACCGCCAACCGGTTGCCCTTCTGGTCGGCGAGCGGTTGCGCGGTCGTCGCCAGCTCTTCCGTCAGTTCGGCGATGTCGATGGCCTCGATATGGAACTCGATCCGGCCCGCTTCGATCTTGGAGAGGTCGAGGACCTCGTTGATCAGGTGCAGGAGGTGGGTCCCCGCGCGAGAGACCCGTTCCAGGGGCTCGATGTAATCGTCCAGGGCGTCGTCCCTCGCGTCCTCCTCCAGCATCTCGGTGATGCCGATGATGGCGTTCAGGGGCGTGCGCAGCTCGTGGCTCATGTTGGCGAGGAACTGGCTCTTGGTCCGGTTGGCCTCCATCGCCTGGTCGCGCGCCTGCAGCGCCTCGTCACTCGTCGCGGCAAGCTCGTCGACAAGCTCGCTGAGCCGCTGCTCGCGCCGTTTCATCTCGGTGATGTCGAGATAGGTCAGCATGCGGCCGCCGTTGGGCAGCTCGGTGCATTGGTACTGCAGGACTCTGCCGTCGGGACGGGTCCACTCGAAAGGCGCTATGGCGCCCGCCCGGACAGCCGCGATGCGGCCGCTGAGATAGTCCTCCCATTGGTCGTCCGGAACGCCGTAGAGCCCGGTGTGCCGGTTGTAGCCGATCATTTCCGCCAGCGTCGGACGGCTGTCGAAGAAATCGTCAGGGAAGCCCCACAGGTCGCGGAAGGCGCGATTGGCGACCCGCGCCCGGAGGTCGCGCCCCATGAAGCAGATGCCGTAGTCGATGGTGTCGAGCACGGCGTTGAGTTCTCCCTCGCGCTGCTTGACCTCGGTGATGTCCGTGTAGACCGCGACCACGCCGCCGACCTGCGTCCGCCGTTCGGTGCTCTGCAGCCAGACTCCGCTGGACAGATGAAGCTCGACGGAAACTCCAGAGCGGTCGCGCCGCCGTTTCAGATAACCGTCGACGTCGAGCGCCGCGTCGGGGGACAGGCCGCGCTCGAAGAACGTCCGAAGGATATTCTCGTACGAGGCCCCCGGCACCAGCCGCGTCGCGGCCTCGTGGCCGACGGCGTCCGTGTAGTAGCGCCGGTAGGTTTCGTTGCAAAGAACCAGACGGTCCTCTGAATCGAACAGCACGAAGCCTTCGGAGATGGCCTCGATCGCTTCACTCAGATCAAGTGCGGATTTCAGCGGGGCCTTGTTGTCCCGCTGTAGCAGTAAGTCGACCCGGGTGTGTTCGGCAGCTGCCTTTGTCGCCATGATCCAGAAACGTATCGGAACGATGGGAGATATCGACGAGACGGTGATGCACCCGGTACGTTGGCTGTACTTATACAGGCTTTCTGTGAGAATTTTGTGTGATTGGTGATTGATTTCATGTGATTTGGGGATTTCTGTCTTTCCAAGGATCAATCCATGCTGCCTGCCCCAGCGCCGGTCGTAGTCGAGGACACCAAATTTGAAATCCGCCCCTACGGGCCGTCGCGCAACGAGTCCAGCCGGGAGATTACGCGCTCGCGCTTCTTTCTCCGCCACTCACGGAAGTTGTCGGTACGCCGTTCCAGCTTGCGCGCCTGCGCCTCGTCGAGGGCCGGCCTGATCTTGCCGTGGAACTCGAGGATGATCCGGTCGGCTTCTTCGAGAGACCGGATCCGCGCCTGGTAGAGGTCCCGACGGGTCTGGCTCAGCAGCGGGCCGATCTCGGCCATCTGTCGGTCGGAGAGGTCGAGCTCTTTCTGCAGCATGCGGATGTACCGGCCGCTCGATCCATGCTTCGAGCCGCGGCGGTGTTCCTTGCCGTCCCCCAAGTCATGCCATGACCGGCCCCACAGGTGCTTGACGGGGTAGACCTGCCCGACCAGGAGGCCTCCCATCAGGCCCAGCAGGAACACGCCCACCACTGCGATAAAGGCTTTGCGTTTCATGGAACTCGAGCTCCTACCCATGCGATCAGGACCGCGTCGGGTTCGTCTCCGGACAAGGCTTCCTGTCCCTGTCCATTTTCCAGCATGGCGACGGTTGCGGGCACCTGCTCCCGGGTCTCCGGCAGCATGTCACTCCACAGGCCCACGCCGCCCAGCAGCAATACCACCAGCGCAAACGCCGGGGCCAACCGGCGGCTGAAGAACAGAAGGGCATCGCTGAGGGATGCGCGCCGGCTCTCTTCCTCACGGATTCTGGCCATCACGCCGGGCCACACGGGCCGTCGAGGGGACGTCTCCGGCACGACGGCGAAGAAGCGCAGCCAACGCCGCTCCTCTTCGAGTATTCCGCGGCAAGCCGCGCACGACTCGGCATGTTCCCTGTGCGCGTCCGGGGTCTTCTCCGTCTGTCCCGCGCCGACCGTTCCCAGCCATTGCCTGAAATCATCACAGGTCACGAGTCACCTCCCTGGTGGTGAAGGCCACCACCCAGTTCGGATACATGAGGGGCGAGCATTTGCCGCAGGCGTTCACGGGCGCGGGCGTGCCGCGATTTGACCGTGCCCACCGAACATTTCAGGATTCCGGCGACCTCCTGGTAGGAGTTCCCCTCCATGTCCTTCAAGGTAACGACGACACGCAAGCGGTCGGGCAACGAGGCTACGGTCCGGGCCACCAGACGGCTGGCGGCGCTTTCCGCGGGCTCGTCCTCCCCGGCGTCCTGGGGCGGTTCCGCGGAGAGAAGGTCGCGAAGCCCTTGGACGGCCTCCTCCCCGGGTTCCGCGTCGAGGGACACCTTGCCCGATTGCTTCTTGAGCTCGTCCCGGGCTCGGTTGATGGCGATGCGCGTGATCCACGTGCCGAACGTCGCGTCTTCCCGGAACTTCCTCAGCGAGAAGAACGCCTTGACGAAGACCTCCTGGACTACGTCGTCCACGTCTCCATGATCCGGGCCGAGGAGCCTGCCGACGAGCCGGTGGATGCGCGCCTGGTAGCGCTCCACCAGGAGCCGGTAGGCGTCCGAATCCCCGTCCCGGACCCGTCGCACCACATCCCTCTCCGTATCTTCCAGGGTGAGGGGATACGGCAGAGCTTCCGTCATCCTCAATCGCTTCCCCCGCTCAAACGGACTGCTTCATTCAGTTAGACGGCGACGGGTTCCCGTCTTTGTGGTGTCCTGACCGGTGGATTCGCGCGATCACCCGCTGAAGGCGGGGAGAACGTCGCGGGCGATGCGCCGCATCTGCTCCGGCTGGTCCTTGGAGGCCAGCACGATCTGCATTGTGCGGACACCGGCGGCCGCGAACTCCTCCAGGCGTCCGATGCACTGGCTGGCCGTGCCGCAAATGACCCACCGGTCCACGCTCTCGTCGTCGAAGGGCATGCGGTGGTAGATTTCGAGCATCCCCCGCGCCTCGTCGCGGGCGGTCTGCCGGTCCCGGCCCACGTTGATCCAGCAGTTCATGGCGGGGTGGACGGCGCCCTGCGGCCGGCCGTGCCGCTCGGTGGCACTGGACGAGATCTCCGCATACCGCTCGGCGTACTCCTCGGGACTGATGTGATTGGTCAGCCAACCGTCCGCCAGCCGGGCCACACGGTCGAAAGGCCCGGTGTGCTTGCCGGCGTTGGCTTCGACGAAGTGCCCGTAGCGGTAGTTCTCGACCTTCACCGGGTTGTAGTGGCCGGCGGCGATCCAGATGGGTGGGTGGGGCTGCTGCACCGGCTTGTATCCCAGCGAAACGTCCCGGTACCGGTAGTGGCGGCCCTCGAAGTCGACGACGTCCCGCGTCCACAGCGCCTTCAGCACCTCGAGGCACTCTTCGAACACCTTGCCCCTCACTCGGCGCTCGAACCCGGCGACCTCGCATTCCTTGGACAGCAGCTCCGGCGGCCCGGCGCCGGGCCCGACGCCCATGATGGTGCGGCCCTTGGAGACGATGTCCAGGGTCGCCCATTCCAGGGCCGTTACCACCGGGTTCCTCAAGTGCGGCTGCAGGATACCCGTGGCCACCTTGATGGTGCTGGTGCGGGCGGCGATGGCCGTCAGGGTCACGATGGGATCGTAGCGGGGCTTGGCCAGCAGGCTGTCGCCGACCCACAGGGAGTGGTAGCCGAGTTCTTCGGCCTCCACGGCCAAGTCCAGCAGCCGCTCCATGGAGAAGTCGGACAGGAACACCGACGCGCGGTTGTTGGCGTAGAGGCCGAACTGTAGTCGAGGGGCTCCGCCCATGTCGTCACGAGAAACGGTCGGCTCGGCGGTGTGCAACCGTCCCTGCCATTCGCTTCCCCCGGGACCGCCGCCGGATCAGCCCGTGGCGTTGGCCATGGCGACCCGCCGCACCAGCGGCCGAGCCAGGCCGGCCACGGCCAGCACCACGCCGATGACGTCGGTCATGGCGCTCGGGGCGATGAGCATGATGGCGGCCGCGAACACGACGATCCGCTCGAGTGCCTCGGTGCGGTCCTTGAGGTCGCCCACCAGCGCGTAGGCGTTGAGGATCACCCCCGCGGCCGCGGTGGCCGTGGTCAGGATGATCTCCACGGGGTTGCCCCGCATCAGCATCGGGGTGCCGAAGACGAAGGCGTAGGGCAGGATGTACACCGGCAGCGATATCAGGCCCGCGAACAGACTGGTGCGCCAAAAGTCGCTGCCCGCGACGGTTGCGCCGGCATAGGCGGCCAGTGCCACGGGCGGCGTCACCATGGACAGCATGCCCGAGAAGAAGATGAACAGGTGCGCGGCCATGGGCCACACGCCCACCTTGATGAGCACCGGCGCCACCATGAGCGCGAGAATGATGTAGGCGATGCTGGTGGGCAGTCCCATGCCCAGGATCATGGAGGCGAACATGGTGAGCAGCAGGATGATGGTGAGATCGCCACCCGCCATGCCGATCACAAGGCCCGAGAAGCGCGTGGCGAGGCCGGTCATCAGGATCGTGCCCATGATGATACCGACGCAGGCCACGGCGGTGCCGAGGGTCACGAAATCCCTGCCGGTGCCCTCGAATACGTCAATGCCCTTCTTCACGGCGTTCCAGGCTCCGGCCGGGGCGGACGAGACGAAGCCGCGACGGTCCTGGACGAACATGGAGATGGCGGCGATGCCCACCCCCAGCACCGCGATGACCGCCATGGCCCTCAACACCGCCTGGACCGGGGACCACCGCAACAGCAGCAGCACGATGAGCAGGCCGATGCCGGCAATGAACGTCAGCCCCTGGGGCTCGCGCACGACCTCCCTGATGCTGGTCAGCTCGCTCTTCGGCAAGCCCGTGAGCCCGGAGCGCAACGCGTAGAAGTAGACGCCCGCCAGGACGCCGATGAAGTACAGCACCGCCGGAATCAACGCGGCCTTGACGATCTGGAGATAGTCGACCGCCAGGAACTGCATCATCAGGAATGCCGCCGCCCC
This sequence comes from Deltaproteobacteria bacterium, assembly GCA_028818755.1. Taxonomy (GTDB): domain Bacteria; phylum Desulfobacterota; class Binatia; order UBA9968; family JAJDTQ01; genus JAJDTQ01. Next base: position 6,906 of record JAPPNF010000156.1, read on the forward strand.
CATGACCGGCGGCATGAACTGCCCGCCGGTGGATGCCGCCGCCTCCACCGCCCCGGCTACGTGGGGCTGGAAACCCACGCGCTTCATGAGCGGAATCGTGATGGAGCCCGTCACCATGACGTTGGCCACCGCGCTGCCGCTCACCGATCCCATCATGCCGCTCGACACCACTGCCATCATCGCGGGCCCGCCGCGGTATCTTCCCACCAGTGAGCGGGTGAACTCCATGATGAACGCCAGCGCGCCGGTGGCTTCCAGCAGCTTGCCGAACATGACGAACAGGAAAACGAACTTGAAGGTGATGTAGGTGGCGACGCCGAAGACGCCGTTGCCGGACAGGTAGACGGTGGTGACGATGCGGTCCAGGTCGAAGCCGCCGTGGCCTCCCACCCAGCGCGGCAGGTGCTGGCCGTAGAAGACGTAGAGCAGGAACACCCCCGCCGTCACCACCAGCGCCCAACCCACGATGCGGCGGGTGGCCTCGAGCACCACGATGACGCAGATCACCCCCAGCACCAGGTCCGTCTGGGTGACGAGGCCCGACTTGAAGGCGATCTCTTCGTGCTCGATGAAGACGTAGCCGAAGGTCGCCAGGCTAAGGGCCAGCCAGAACAGGTCCACCGCCACCTGGGCGGGGCGATCGCGTTCCACCGCCTGGGTCAGGAACACCAGGGCGAACAGCACCAGCAGGAACAGGCTGCGTTCCTGAAGCGGCGGCAACGGGCTGAAGGCGTTCCAGACGGCGTACGCCGACAGCCCGATTGCCAGTATGCGGGTGATGAGCCGGCCTACTGTTTCCAGAGTCCGGCCTCCTTCCAGTACTTCACGGCGCCCGGATGGAAGGGCACGTTGATGTTCTTGGTCAGCACCGCCGGGTTGGCCTGGGCGTACTTGAAGTAGCGCACTTCACCGGCCAGGCTGTCGAGGTTCTGGTGGAGGAGCTTGGTGACCTTGTAGACGAGATCCGCGTCCGCGTCGGCCCGGACGTAGACATGCGGACCGCCGATGTCCACGGTGTCGATGTCCTTGTCGAAGGTCGGAGTGTCCTTGGAGATGCGGATCCGCGCCATGTAGGGCAGTTCCTTCAGCACCTTCTCGACGGCCGCGGGGTCCGGACCGAAGTAGGCCGCGCCCTTCTCCGCGTGGAGCCGCAACGCGCCCGGGATCGGGCTCAGGCCGGCCACGATGCCCGGCGTCGCCACGATGATGCCGTCACCGAGCTGCGTGTACAGGTCACTCATCCCCGCGTAGACGGGCTTGATGTCCTTGTAGGTCAGGCCGTGGGCCTTGTACAGGGGCTTCAGGAACGCGTCCCACGTCCGTCCGGTGCCCACGCCCACCCGGTGGCCCTTGAGGTCGGCGAACTTGCGTACCGGGCTGTCGGGCAGGGTCATGTAGGCGAAGGAGTGAGGGTACAGGCCCAGGATCGGCGCGATGGGATGCTTCTTGTCGAAGCCCTTGAGCCCGTGGTAGCCGGGGTAGCCGTTGTTCGACGATATGATCCCCATGAAGATCTGCTTGCGGTCGATCAGACGGATGTTCTCTCGCGAGCCCTCGGTCACCGCCGCGGTCACCGGGATCTTGAGCTCGGCCTCCAGCAGTTTGGCGATGCCTCCGGCCATGACGTAGAAGCCGCCGCCGATGCTGGCGCCGCCCACCTCCATGCTGGCCGGCAATTTCTGCGCGGTCGCCGTGGACGCCCATGCCATGGCGGCGATTGCGACTGCCGCCAACAGCGTATTCAGTCTCGCACGTTCCATGAAGCACCTCCTGCCGGTTTTGTTCCCGAAACGGCAGCACCGGACCGGCGACGCTCCCGAAGGGGCGCACGAGCGGTCCGTTTGCCGTTATCGAAGGACGTTGGGGTCTACTTTTTGGGCCAGAGCCCGGCTTCCTTCCAGTACCGGATGGCTCCCGGATGGTACGGGACTCCGATCTGTGTGGTCAGCACCGCCGGATTCAGCTCCGCGTATTTGAAGTAGCGCACGTCGGCGGCGAGCTGCTTCAGATTCTGGTGAATCAGCTTGATGACCTGATAGACCAGTTCCTCGTCCGCGTCCGCGCGGACCGTGAGAAGAGGGCCTCCGATGTCGAAGGTCTCGACGGCCTTCTCGAAGGTGGGCGTGTTCGCCGGAATGGTTTGACGCGTCATGTACGGGAACTGCTTGACCATCTTCTCGACCGCCTGAGGCTCCGGCGGCAGGTACCGCGCGCCCTTTTCGGCATGCAGGCGCAAGGCCGCGGGGATCGGGCTCAAGCCCGAAACCATGGTCGGCATGGCGACGATGTTGCCGTCGCCAAGCTGCGTGTAGAGGTCGCTCATCCCCGCGTAAACGGGCTTGAAGTCCTTCTTGTAGGTGAGGCCGTGGGCCTTCATCAACGGCACCATGAACGCGTCCCAGGTCCGGCCGGTGCCGACGCCTACGCGGTTCCCCTTGAGGTCGGCAAACGAGTTGATGGAACTGCCGGGCAGGGTGTGCAGCGTGAAGGCGTTGGGGTAAAGGCCCATGGCGAGGGCCACGGGATACTTTCTCTTGTAGGTCAACACCCCATGGTATGCCGGATAGGAGTTGTTGGATGCGATGACCCCCATGAAGATCTGCTTGCGCTCGATCAGGCGCACGTTCTCGCGCGAACCCTCGGTGACCGCCGCGGTCACGGGAATCTTGAGCTCTTTCTCCAGTAGCTTGGCCACGCCGCCCGCCACCACGTAGAAGGCGCCGCCGATGCTGGCGCCGCCGATCTCCATGCTGGACGGCATCTTCTGGGCACTTGCCTGCTGCGGCCCGGCCGCCCATGCCATGGCCGCCACCGCGACCGCAACCAGCAACCCCTTGAGTCTCGGACTTCTCATGAAATACCTCCTGAGTTGGTTGTTGCACGTCCGGCAGTTCCCGGTGACCACCAGGCGGCCGCCCGACGAATCCGCGTAAAATAGGATGGATCAGAGTGCCAGTCAACCCAAAAGCTCAGAACGGGCCGCCGCGATAGCCCAACACCACGATCTCGGTCTTCCGCGGCAGCGCCGCCTTGCTGATGGCGAGGGAGCCGTCCGGCACGGTCCTGGTGGGGAAGCCTTCGCTGAAGATCCGCACCCGCTCGAGATCGTCGCGGTAGTGCATCGGGATCGCCATCTTCGGCTTGAGCTGTCCGATGACTTCCCGGGCGGTCCAGGGTCCCATGGTGGTGCGGCCGCCGATGGGCACCAGCGCCACGTCGACCTTGCCGAACTGCTTCAGGTGCCCGGGGGTGAGCTTGTGGCTCAGGTCGCCGAGGTGCACGACGCACAAGCGGCCGAGGTCGTAGGCGAAGGCCGCGCCCTTGAAGAGATTGCCGTTGGGACGGCTGACGTAGATGGGCACGCTGTAGACCAGCACGTCCAGGACCGTGGTCCTCACCGGGTTCCACTCGTAGCCCAGGTCGGTTTCCCGGAGGCCCCGCAGGAGCAGCGGCCGGCCCTTCACGATGGGAAACCAGTTGTGGTTCTGGTGCTCCCGGCCGATGGTGACGGCGTGCGCGGAGACGTCCGGCACCGGGTACCAGCCCGGCGCCAATGGGTCCATGACGATCCGCGTGCCGCGGCTGGTGACGAGCTGGAAGAAGCTGTGGCCGAAGTAGTGCAGGGTGGCGTCGGGGGTGGCGGCGTAGGCCGGGCGGACGAACCGGCTGGCGAAGCTTTCCTCCTTGCAGGCGCCAAGGAGCGCGCCGTGCCAGAACAGCAGGAGCAGCGTGAACGAAACGCAAACGAGGCGCGCCAGTTTCATGTTTCCAAGACTTCGTGACACACGGAACCCCGTGTCGGGACCGGCGGCAATTCCGGATTGGCACCACGAACGCGCCCATCTTCGCGCAATGTCATTCGTTTGACAAGCTGATGGCGGGTGACGTAGAAGGGCGTCAAACGCAGGCAAAGGCGGGTGTCGGCCCATGCATGCGCCAGGCTTCCGCAGGAGTCAAACCGAGAAGGAGGACATCCTTATGAAGGCACTATATTTGACCGTGGCGCTTCTCTTCCTGACCGTGTCCGCGGCGTGGGGCCAGAGTGACACTCTCAAGAAGCTGGCCAACTATTCGGGTCCGGCGGCGGACTACGAGAAGATGCTGCACGAGGGCGCCAAGAAGGAAGGGAAGGTGGTCTGGTACACCTCCCTGGGCGGCAAGTCCTGGAAGACCATCCGGTCGGAGTTCGCCAAGAAGTATCCAGACGTCAAGATCGAGGTCTACCGGGCCGGCAGCAAGGACATCTCGTCCAAGGTCTTTGCCGAAGCCAAGGCCGGGAAACACCTGGTGGACGCCACCGAGACCACGCCCGGGATCATGCAGTTGTTCCGCGAGGCGAAGATCCTCATGCCCTACACCAGTCCGGAGCACAAGAGATGGCCGGATGAGCACCAGATCAAGGCCAAGAGCGGCGGAGTGTGGTGGGTCACCGACCGCGAGTCCTTCATCGGGCTAGGCTACAACACCAAGAAGCTGTCCAAGGAAGAGGCGCCCAAGAGCTTCGACGACCTCCTGAATCCGGCCCTCAAGGGAAAGGTCGTCATGAGCATTCTGAGCACCGGCGACCGCATGATCGGAACCATGCTCGACGTCAAGGGCAAGGAATACGTCCAGAAGCTCAAGGCGCAGCAGTTCAAGCTCGCGAAGATCTCGGGTACGGCCACCCGCGACCTGATCATCTCGGGTGAGTTCCTGGCCTCGCCTTCGGTCTTCCGCAATCACGCGCTGGTGAAGATCAACGAGGGAGCGCCGCTGGGATGGAACCCGTTGGACGAAGTCCCGACCAACGCCGGAGGCTCTTCGCTGTTCGCCAACGCGCCGCATCCGCATGCCGCGCTGTTGCTCATCAACTTCGTCCTCACCGAGGGCCAGAAGATCCTGCAGAAGTTCCACTACGGCATGGCGTGGAAGGACTACCCGTTCAAGCGCGTCTATCCCGAGCGGGGCCTGACCGCTGCGCAGTACAACAGGAAGCTCAAGGAGTGGAACAAGCTGCTCCGTTCCATCGGCCGCAGGGGCTGAGGTTCCCGCGGTTCCGTTCGATCGCATGATCGTTGGGTTTCGAACCATTCTGACACGACGGGGGCAGGGCAAGAACCTGCCCCCGTGTTGCGCTGGGTGCACGGATGACCGGGGTGGCGGTTACAAGCCGGTCGGGGAGTTGGGCATTTGAGTAGAGATCAGGCAGCGCTCGAGGGGGCCGGAACGGCCGGCAGCGGCAGCAGGGCGTTTCTGGACATCTTGCGTCCAAGCAAACAGGGCCGTGACTATCCGCTCTGGTTGTTCATCCCGTGTGCGCTTGCGCTGGTGTATCTCGTCGTTCCACCACTCGTGTTCATCATCTACACGAGCTTCGTCCCTTCCATGGACTCCGGGATCATCGGCCTCACGTGGCATAACTTCTTCAATATATTCGAGTCCCTGTCGGAGTTCGAAACCCTGGTCTGGAACTCCCTGGTGTTCTCCGTGGGGAGTTCGCTCTGGGCGCTGCTGTTCGGCACGGTGATGGCGTGGCTGGCGGAGCGGACCAACGCGCCGTTCCGCATGGTGACCTATGTGGCGGCCTTCGTGTCGTTCGCCGTCCCCGGGCTCATCAAGGTCATCGGCTGGATACTCCTGCTGGGGCCGGAGGCCGGGTTCATCAATCTGTCCGTAAAGTGGCTCACGGGGTTTGGTCCGATCTTCGACGTCTTTTCCATGAGCGGCATGATACTGGTGGAAGGGTTCCTGTGGTCGCCCATCGTCTTCCTGCTCATGGCGACGCCGTTCCGGTCCATGGACCCGGCCCTGGAGGAAGCCGCGGTGGTGGCCGGCAGCACCGATTGGCAGGTGTTCTGGAAGGTCACCTTTCCCATGGCCACGCCCAGCGTCCTGTCGGTGCTGATCCTGACGTTCATCCGCAGCCTCGAGGCCTTTGAAATCCCGGCCCTGGTAGGTCTGCCCGCGGGCATCGAGGTCATGACGACCCAGATCTACCTCGAGTTGAGCGAGGGGTATATTCCCGAGTACGGCAACGCCAGCGCCTACTCCGTGCTTCTCATCGGCGTGGTCGGGCTGTGTTTGTGGCCGTACTATCGCGTCACCCAGCACGCGCACCGGTTCACTACCATTACCGGCAAGGGGTTCCAGCCCCGGCGCAAGGACCTGGGACGGTGGCGCTGGCTGGGCGGCGTGGCTTTGCTGGGCCTGCCGGCGCTCCAGCTCCTGCCGCTGACGGCGCTCATCTGGGCCAGCTTCATGCCCTACCTTATCGTGCCCTCGTGGGATGCGCTGTCTCTGTTTACCTTGAACAACTACGTGGAGGCGTTCAGCGACGACAAGATCCTGCGCTCCATCCTGAACAACCTGACCATCAGTATCGTTTCCGCCACCGCCTGCGTGGGAGTGGCGTTCATCACCGCCTGGCTTGTGACGCGCACCGCCATCAAGCTGCGCTGGAGTCTGGACCGGCTGACCATGGTGCCGCTGGTGTTTCCGGGCATCGTCATGGGCGTCGCCGTGCTGCAGACCTACCTGACGGTGCCCATTCCCGTCTACGGCACCATCTGGATCATGGTCATCGCCTTCGCCGCCCGCTACCTCCCCTACGCCATGCGGTTCAGCCACGCGGGGCTCATCGGCATCCACAAGGAGCTGGAGGAGAGCGCCACCACCAGCGGCGCGAGTTGGGGCAACGTGGCCCGGAAGATCATGATCCCGCTGATGATGCCGGCCCTTTTCGCCGGGTGGATCTACATCTTCCTCATCACCATCCGGGAGCTGTCGGTTGCGCTGCTGCTCTACAGCCCGGGTTCCGAGGTGATCTCCGTGGTCATCTGGGAGCTCTGGGAGAACGGCGCGGTGGGCACCCTGTCGGCCTTTGCCCTGGGCATCAGCGTCGGCACCGTGCTCATTGCCAGCTTCTTCTACAAGTTGAGCCGCCGCCACGGATTGGACGTGCGGTAGCAGATCGTAACGCCGGAGGGAGTTGGACCCACTGGAGTGTCCAAGCGAACGCCGTAGGGGCGACCGGCCGGTCGCCCTCTCCCGCGATCGCCTCTCGGCGAATCCTGTACGGCGAGGCTTGTAGCCACCGGGGACACCAATATGCCACCGAGAACCACGCCGCCGTTCCGCGCCGACCACGTCGGCAGCCTCCTGCGCCCGGCCCGGCTCAAGGAGGCCAGGATTCATCTCCTCGGGCCGGACACGGCGGAGAGCAACCTTGGCCCCCACGGCAACGAGGAGTTGGCGAAAGTCGAGGACGGCTTCGTCCGGGACGTCATCGCGCTGCAGAAACGCGTGGGCCTGCGCTCGGCCACCGACGGGGAGTTCCGCCGCCGGAGCTGGTTCAGCGAGCTGATGATGACCTGGGACGGTTTCTCCGCCACCCGCCAAGGAGCCTCCTCGCCGTTCAGTTGGCGCAACGAGGAGAGCCGCCAGCAGGACTTCACCGTGGTGTGGGTCGAGGGCAAGGTGCGTTGGCGCCCGAGCGCGGTGGTGCGTGCCTTCGAGTTCCTCAAGGCCAACACCGACGCCGAGCCCAAGGTCACCATTCCGGCGCCCCCGGTGGTCTACTGCTTCGCCGGCGGCGACCCCGGAGTCGTGGGTTCCGCCTACGATGACGTGGATGCCTTCTGGGAGGACTTGGTGGCCGCCTACCGCCAGGAGCTGGCCGCCCTGACGACCGCCGGCGCGCGCTACATCCAGCTCGACGACGTCGCCATCCCGTTCCTGTGCGACCCGACATACGAGGAGGTGTTCCGCTCCTGGGGCTCCGGCCCCCAGGCCGTGCTGGCCGAGTACGCGCGCCGCATCAACCAGTGCCTCGAAGGCCTTCCCGCGGACGTCACAGTCACCATGCACCAGTGCCGCGGCAACCGCGAGGGGCTGTGGGCCGCCGCCGGCGGCTACGACCCCGTGGCCGAGGTGCTGTTCAACGAGATCAACGTCCAGGGCTATTTCCTGGAATACGACACCCCGCGGGCCGGCACCTTCGAGCCCCTGCGCTTCCTCCCCGAAGGCAAGGTCGTTGCCCTCGGCATCGTCTCAACCAAGGGCCCGACCCTGGAGTCCGCTGACCACCTCAAGCGCCGCATCGACGACGCCGCCCGCTACGCTCCCCTGGAACGCCTCGCCCTCGCCCCCCAGTGCGGCTTCGCCAGCTCCGTCAAGGGCAACCCCCTCACCGAAGCCGATGAGGAAGCCAAGCTCGCGCGCATGGTGGAAGTGGCCCACGACGTGTGGGCGGACGCCTGACTCTCTCGTTGACCCGGTTGTGTGCTCAGCGCCGACTTGGGCTATGGACCGGGTTCTTCGAGTACCCGGCGGGCGAGTTCCTCAACCAGAGTTTCCCCGGGGCATGCGGGCAACTACTCTCTCACCACACGGCCGGCCTCAACCCGGACCCCGTAGTCGCGCACCGCGCCCTCGGCCGTGATGTAGCCGCGGTCGAGGTCGCGCTGGATCAGTTCCAACGCGCGCTCCTCCGGCGGCCCCCAGCCGCCTCCGCCCCCGGTTTCGAGGATGACCCGGTCGCCGGGCTCGAGCTTGCAGTTCCGCGCTTTGCCCATGGTTTCGGTCTCCCCCGACACCCTGATGATGGTGATGCAGCCCGGCTTCGCGGCCTTGCCGCCGCGCACGCCCCACGGCGAGCACTTCCTGCGGTCGAGGTTGGTGTTGAGGGTGAAGGGATGGAGCACCTCGTACTCCTTGCGGAAGCCCACGCCGCCGCGGAACTTTCCGGCCCCGCCGGAATCCTCCCGCAGCGAGAGCGAAACCACGCGGAACGGCAACAGGGACTCCTGCAACTCCATCGGGATCAGGCGCGTGTCGCCGTGGGCCATGGTGCGGAACGGCCCCGCGCCGTCGTGTCCGTCGCCCGCGCCCCAGCCGCCGTGGCCGCTGTCATGACCGTGAAAGCGTTTCCCGTCGGCCCAGTGGCCGTGGATCATGAATCCCGAATGGGTGCCGAAATGGGCACCGGTGGCGAGGTGAGGGAGCGCGTCTTCGAGGCACCGGATCACGCAGTCGATGACCGTCGGAAACGGCGTCGAGTAGTTGGACATGGGCGCGCCGGGCCGGGCGCTCAGGATCTTGCCTTCCGGCAGGATCAGCTTGAGCGGACGGAAGACGCCTTCGTTGGCGGGCTCGCGCGGGGCGATGAGGTACTTGAAGGCGACCCGCGCGGCAGTGACGCCGCCGCCGAAGTACCCCGAATTCACCGGCCCCGGCACCTGGTCGGCGAGCCCGGAGAAGTCGATGGTCATCTCGTCCCCTTCGACGATGACCTTGACGCGGATGGGCACGGGCTCGGTGCCCAGCGAGTCGTCGTCCAGGAACGCTTCGCTTTCGTAGGCGCCGTCCGGGATCTCCCGAATGCGCGTGCGTGACGATGCCTCGCCCTGGGCCATGATCGTGTCGACGGCGGCGAGGAAGGTGTCGACGCCATACTTGTCGGCGAGAGCGAGCGTGAGGTCGCGGCCCAGGAAACAGCCGGCAAGTTGGGCCGAGATGTCGCCCATGACGTCCACCGGCATTCGCGTGTTGTTCTCGATGATGCGGTAGATTTCCTCGACCGGTTCGCCCTTCGACCAAAGTTTGATGGTGCGGAGTTGCAGACCTTCCATGAAGATGTCGGTGGAGCCGTGCATCACGCCGCCGATATCGATCCAGTGGACGTTGAGGGCGAAGAATCCCAGCAACGTCGCGCGCTCCGGGCCGCCGTAGATGGGCGTATACATGACGGTGTTGTTGAGGTGCTGTCCCTGCACCGCCGGGTGGTTGCAGACGACAACGTCGCCGTCGAAGAGCCGGTCCCGGCCGTAGATTTGGAGGCCGTCGCGCACGGCGGTGCCGACGGCATCGGCGACGAAGGGCGGCATGCCGCCGGTGGACTGGGCCACGAGCCGTCCGTCGGCGTCCACCAGCCCCACGGCGAAATCCTTGTACTCGTAGACATAGGAACTGAACGCGGTGCGCGTAATGTTGGCGTCGATCTGGTTGGTGATCGACACGACGCCGCAACGGATCACCTCGAGGGTGATGGGGTCAATCCGCGCCGGAGCGTGCGGCATTGTCGTGGCTCTGCTCATTGACGTCTTCATTCCTGGCCGCACTCGATGCGGATCTCGCCCATTCCTCCGACCTCGAAACGGTCGCCCGGCCACACCAGCGTCGTCGAGCCGTATTCCTCGATGACCGCCGGGCCGTCGGCGGCAAATCCCGGCTCGAGCCCGTCGCGGTCGTAGATCGCGGTTTCAATCACCTCCCCGGCGCCGAAATAGACCTTGCGGGTTCCGGGATCCGATGCCGCGCCAGCCGGCGTCTTGCGCCGCAGGTTCGCGATGTCCGGCCGCCGCAGCCTGGCGAAGGCCGAGAGGTGCAAGGCCTGGAGCTCGGTGGGCGCCTTCGAGTCGGCGTGGCCGTAGCGGCGCTCATAGTCGCGCTCGAAGGCGTTCCTCATTTCGGCGACGCCGCGCAGTCCCGTGATCGGCACATGGATGTTGTGCCGTTGCCCAAGGTAGCGCATCTCCGCCTTGCGTTCGAAAAACACGTCGGTTGTGCCGAAATCGCGACGCAGGGCTTCCGCGGCGACGGCTTCCATGCCGCGAAAGCCGGCATCCATGCCCGCCACGAGGGTGTCGTCGAGGACGCCGGTGAAGGTCTCCGACGTATCGACACGGGCGTCCGCCAACAGCATCCCGATGGCGGAGAAATTGCCGGGCTCCGGCGGGATGACGATGGCCGGGATGGACAGCTCGCGGGCCAGAGCGGAGGCATGCAGCGGTCCGCCGCCGCCGTAGGCGAACAGGACGAAGTCGCGCGGGTCGAGGCCCCGCTCCACCGAAACCTGGCGGATCGCGCCGGCCATCAGCACGGTGGCGATGGAGACAATGCCGTCCGCCGTCCGGACCAGCCCCTCCTCGCCCCGGTAGCCGAGTGGCTCCGCGGTCTTTGCGGTGATGGCACGACGGGCGGATTCGACTCCCAGGCTCAGCTCGCCGCCAAGGAACCGGTGGGGGTTGAGCCGGCCGAGCACGAGATTCGCGTCGGTGACGGTGGGCTCGGTGCCGCCGCGTTCGTAGCACACCGGGCCGGGCGTCGAACCCGCGCTTTGGGGTCCGACGTGCAGGCGGTTCTGATCGTCCAGCCAGGCGATGGAGCCGCCGCCGGAACCGACCTCGACGATATCGATCACCGGCCACTTGATGGGAAAGCCCTGCACGTAACCGTTGACGTAGTAGACCGACTCGACCGTGAAGCGGCCGTTTTCCACCAGGGCGCATTTCGCCGTGGTCCCGCCCATGTCGAAGGCAACGACGTTGCGGATGCCGAGGGCCTCCGCATAGGCGCCGGCGCCGATGCAGCCTCCGATGGGCCCGGATTCCACCAGTCCGACGGGTTGGCGGCAGGTGCGTTCCACCGACAGCAATCCGCCGTTGGATCCCATCATGAACAGCGAGCCGTCGTAGCCACTGGAGCGGAGCTCGTCTTCCAGACGGCGGACGTAGGTGTTCACCCGCGGCCCCACATACGCGTTGGCGGCGACGGTCGACGTTCGTTCGTATTCGTACCACTCGCGCGTCAACTCGGTGCCGCAGGTGACGTAGACCTCGGGAAGCCGCCTCTTCAGGATCGCTACGGCCTGTTCTTCGTGCGCCGGGTCCAGGTAGGAGCTCATGAAAAAGACCGCAACCGCCTCGACGTCGAGCCGTTTCAGATCCTTCGCCAGAGTTTCGACCGCACCGGTGTCGAGCGGCACCAGCACCTCGCCGTTGGCGTCGATCCGTTCGGGCACCTCGAAACGCAGCTCCCGCGGTATCAGCGGCTCGTCCCGCCGGTAGTGCAGGTCGAACGGGTCGGGCCGGTTGGCCCGGGCGATCTCGAGGATGTCGCGAAACCCCGCCGAGGTGACCAGGGCGCACTTGGCGCCGCGGCGCTCGATCAGTGAATTGATGACCAGAGTGGTCCCGTGATTGACGAAGTTGGCTTCGGACGGCGCCAGGTCCGCCTTGCCGAAACAGTCCAGGATCCCCTCCACGAAATCGCCGTAGGTCGTCGGACTCTTCGTGTACCTCGCCTGCCCGGTTTCGTGGTCGAAGCCGACAAGGTCGGTGAAGGTGCCTCCGATATCCACCGCCACAACGTAGGGCATCAGGTTCTCCAGTGCGTGCAAACGGACCGCGCCCGGGTATGGGTGTCCGTCGGTGCCTCAATCCGGCGTGGGCAGTATGATGAGCTGCAACCGGTTGCCGGCGGGGTCGTAGAGGTAGACGCTCTTTTCGCCGGGGGCGCGTTGTGCGGCGCGGAGATCGCCTTCGATGTAGGCGCCGTGGGCTTCCAGCTTCTCGTAGACCTCGTCGTACTCCTTGATGGAGCCGACGCTCATGGCAAGGTGGGCGCCCTTGTAGCGCGGCCCGCCGCCGGGGTCCGGGACGTTGTTGGAGTCGGGTCCGGAGAAGCGGGAGCGTTGGGACAGCTCGTCGACCTTCTCCAGAAACAGCAACTGACCGGATCCGTTCCTGAGGATCAGCCGTCCGTTGCCCAACTCGCCGCCATCCCGGCAAATCAACTCCATCCCCAAGGCGCCGGCGTAGAAGCGTTCGGCGGCTTCGAGGTCGGTGACCTCCATGGCGAGGTGGCTGATGTCTTCGTACGCGATCACGACGCCGCCCCTTCCTTGCGCACGGAGAACTCGAGGATGTTGTCGTCCGCGTCGCGCACCCGGATGGTGCGGTCGAGGGGCACCTCCGGCGGGTACGTCACCGGTCCTTCGTAGGAAATGTCGCTCTGGCGCAACTGCTCCAGCAACTCGTCCATGGCGGCCTCGGTGAGGGAAAAGCCGATGCGTGGCATGCAGGCTTGGCCCTGCGGGGCCAGGGGTTCCTGCGCCAGGCAGATCTCGAACCGGTGCCCGCCCATCTCCACGAAGGACATCACCGGAAAGCCCTTGTAGAGCCGGTGCGTGTTGAGGTTCTGGATTCGCAGCGGCTTCGCCCCCAGCAGGTCCTCGTAGAACCGGTGCGCCCGGGGGATGTCCTCGACGACGAAGCCGCAGTGATCGAAGGTCTGTATCCGAGCCATGGTCGCGTGTGCTCCTTCAGTTCAGGCCGTGGGAACCGGTGCAGCGGCGAGCCCAAACCGCCCCTGCAGGCACCGCGCGGTCGTCGCGAGAGATTCTAGCCCTTCACCACAAGGTGCCGGAGCCGTGGGCATCGTGGGATACCGGGGCGAGCACCTGGTACGGGTCGCCGTAGGCGGAGGCCGCCTCCAGCACCTCGGGGTGGTGCAGGAGCGAGCGGTCGAGCATACCCTGCTCGTGTACGATGAGGCGGTCGTCGATGTAGAGCCGCGCGTTCATCACCGAGCCGTCCACGTGCCGGAAGTCGGGGTGCGTGCGGTCCGTCCCCAGGCCCACCCACGGCATCTTGCTTATAAGCTCCCAGTGCATGGGATCGGCGACGCCGTGCTGGATGGACGCCTTGGGGTGGTAGCCGAACATGATCTCCACCAGCCGGTTCGAGCCCGGCACGTTCTTGAAGAGTTGCCGGCACTCCTCCGCCAACTCACCGCCCTCGGCTTCCACTACCTCGCTGTCCTTTACTACCCACTTCATGGGCGCGGGCAGTTCGCCGGCCACCCCCTGCACGCAGCTCAGGAAGACTTCGCCGTCGGCCTTGCCGCTGCCGTTGAACACGCCGCAGCGTCCCCACGGGAAGTGGCAGCGCCCCGGAGGATCGCCGGCCCGGAACTGCATGCCGTAGAGCCGGGTGCCGTCATAGCTCGCGGTGAGATGGCTGCCGAGATCGTCCTCGATGCGCACCACCTTGCCCGCGGCCACCACCTCGCGGACCTTCTCCGCGAGCTTCCACAGCACCGGGTTGGGAAAGCGCGCGTAGTCCCGCGCCAGCAGCCCCGGTGCCCCCTCGAAGTAGATGAAGTAGGGCTTCATGCGCTGTTCCTGGAGTTGCGTGCCGCTCTCCTCGCGCTTGCGCCCAAGGGCGCGGTGGCCAGGCGTGAAGGTGATGAACACGGGCCACACCCAGATCACCACGTCACAGGCGTGCATGGCGTCGAGCACCGCCTCGGGCACCCGGCCGTACCGGGAGATGGGCTCGGTGATGAGCGACATGGGCTCGGCTCCCATGAACTTGAGCCCGGCGGTGATGGCCTCCATGGAGGCTGCGTCGCTGCGGCGGTCCGCCAAAAGCAGCACCTGGTCTCCAGGGCGGATGTCGGACGCCTCGATCATGTTCTTGACGCCGTCCATCATGTCCGCGATGTCATAGTCGATCATGTCAGTGTCCTCAATGCGGGAGGCCTCTGTTCTCGCCCACCTGCAGCCGGTTGCCGAAGGGGTCGTAGAAGTACACCGTCTGCATGTCCGGCTCGTGCCAGGGGATGCGGTCGCCGAACGGGCCCCAGTAGCGCTCGACGTTGGTGAGCCGCGACACGAACTCGTCGTAGTCGCCGATGGCCACCTTGACGTCCACGTGGGGACCGCGCGAGTAGTGGCTCCGCTGGGTCATCTCCGGCACCTGGCGCAGGATGAAGAGCTGCCCGGTCTCGGCGATGGCCAGCGTCAACTGGCCGTCGCCCGGCACCTGGTCCGTGTCCACCAGTCCCAGGGTGTTCCGGTACCAGTCCTCCGCCTGCGCCAGATCGGTCACCTCCAGGCGTACGTGGCTGAGGCGGCACAGGCCCAGGTAGCCCTGGCCCTGGTCGTGGCAACGCTGGTCCTCCCGCCGCACCGACAGCTCGAAGACGTACTCGCCCGGCTCCGTGAGCCAGAGGGAACCGGCGATGGGGCTCGACGCGGGGTACTCCACCGGGCCTTCGACGGGCACGTTGTGTTCGCGCAGAAGCTCCGCCGCTTCCTCGACGCTCCGTTCGTTCAGCTCAAGTCCCCATACAGGCCCTTCCATGGGGCGGACGGGCTTGGGAATGGGCTGCCCCTGGAGCGCGTAGCCGAAGCCGTGGTGGTTGGCCAGCTTGAAGAACGCCATTTCCGGGACTTCGCGGTTGAGCCCCCGCAGGTTGGCGTTCACCAGCCGGCGGAAGTCGGCTCCCAGGACCTGGGTGAGGAAGACGATGGACAGCCCCAGGTCGTTGGTGGCCACCACGCCGTGATCGAGCCGGACAACCGGAGCGCCGTTCGTGCTCATGGCTCCATCCTCCTTTTGCCATCTATGGCCGCGCGTACTTGTCCTTGCGCGGCCCGTCGGCGGTGTGCGCCGCCCGTGCCCACTCGGGCCGGTAGCCGTCCTCGGTCACCGCCGCGGTGGTGTAGCCGCCGTCCACGTACAAACTTTCGCCGGCGACGAAGTCGGACTCGCCGCTGGCCAGGAAGATAGCGCCGCCAATGAGATCCTCCGGCTTGCCCAGCCGCCCGAAGGGGATGCGCCGGCGCCGCTCCGCCCGTTCCACCTCGTGGGGGTAGGGGATGGATTCCATGCCGCCGTGCACCAGGCAGTTCACGTTGACGCCATAATATCCCAGGGCCTGGGCGATGGCGCGGGTCATGGCGTCCACGCCCGAACGCGTGGTACACCACGCCGCCGCCTCGCCGGAGCCCAGCCGGCCCACGATGGAGGACAGGTTGACGATCTTGCCCCCGCGGCCCTGTTCGGCCATCTGCCGTCCCACGGCCTGGCACGTGAGGAAGAAGGCCTTGAGCCCCACCGCCAGCGCGTGGTCGAAGTCTTCTTCCTTGAAGGTCAGGAATGCCTGGTTGTGGGCCGTCCCGGTGCCGTTGAACAGGATGTCGATGCCGTCGAACTCCGCCACCACCCGGCCGACCATCTCCTCCACCGCCGCCTTGTCGGTGACGTCCACCTGCAGGGCCAGCGACTTTCTTCCGAGCTCCTTGACCTGCGCGGCCACCGCCGCGGCCTTGTCCCCGTCCTCGTCCACCGCCGCGACGTGGGCGCCCTCCCGGGCGTAGCCCAGGGCCACGAGGCCGCCGATACGGCCCCCGACTCCGGTCACCACCGCAATCTTGTCTTCAAGTCTCATGCTGCAACTCCTCGCGCGCATGCTTCCGACCGCGTCTCCGCGCTGAGGGGAGGCGCGGACGGCGTCAGGTTTCCCAGGTCACAAGCACGCTTGTGAGCCTGCGGGTGGCGTCTCCGTCGCGTCGCTGTGTGCCGGCAGGCCGTTCATGCGGTGTTGGGGTCCCATCCCTGGTTGCCCGCCTTGGCCCAATCCGGCCGGAAGCGGTCGTCGGTCACCGCGGCCACGGTGTAGCCGCCGTCCACGTAGAGCACCGTGCCGGTGATGTAGGCGGCGTCGTCCGAGGCCAGGAACACCGTGGGCGGGCCCATGTCCTCCGGGTATTCGGTGCGACCCAGGGGGAGGCGGCGGAGCCGTTCCAGCACCCCTTCGGAATAGGGCGGGCGCTGGGTGTTGCCGCGGGCCACGCCGTTGACGTTGATGCCCCAGAAGCCCAGGGCGTGGGCCATGGAGCGCGTGAGCCCGTCCACCGCGCCGCGGTCGGCGGCCCAGTCCACCGCCTGTCCGGGCCCCAGCTTGGCCACGATGGAAGTGAGGTTGACGATCTTGCCGTAGCGCCGCTTGATCATCTCGTTGGCGGCGGCCTGGCCTGTGAGGAAGTAAGGCTTGACCCCCCGCGCCAGGGTGTCGTCGAAGTCCTCTTCCTTGAAGTTCAGGAACTCCTGGTGATGCGGACGCGCGGTGGCGTTGACCAGGATGTCGAGTCGTCCGTAGGCCTCCACGGTGCGCCGCACCATGACTTCGACCTCCTCCTTCTCGCGCAGGTCCACACCCAGGGCGAGAGCGTTGCGGCCGGCCGCTCGCACGCGCTCAGCCGCCACGTCCGCGTCCTCCTGCTTCCAGTCGGCGCACACTACGTCGGCCCCCTCGACGGCGAACGCCTTGCTGATGATGCTTCCGAACTCAGCGTTAGCCCCGGTGACGACGGCGATCTTGTCTTTCAAACGCATACAGGTCTCCAGACGAGCCCAAGTCACGGCCGCCCTTCGGGAAGGTACCCGGAGACGGCGGTCCGGTTGCAGATACACCTGCACATACTGCGTTGCACGCCGCCGGTCAAACCCCCGCGGTACGCGACGCCAAGACGCGAATCGTCATTCCCGCGAAAGTGGAACCAAGAGGTGGGAGGGGCTGAAACGGGCGTATTCCCCGCCTCACCCCGCCCGGGTTCCCGCTTCTGCGGGAATGACAATTCCGGGTGCAGGTGCCACGTCGTATTGCTATCCGCGTGTCGGGTGATGTATCGTCCATGCGTGCCACGAACAAACAACGGCAGGGAGGCCGTCCGTAGCCGTAGCCGCACTCCCTGCCCCGGAGGAGCCGCCCATGGCCACCAAGGAACAGATCGAAGCGGCCGAGAAGAAGGTCTACTCGCAGAAGGATGTCGGCGAGTTCATGACGACGTGGAAGGACTTCCCCAGGCCCGGATTGGCCGCGTGGTCCGAGCGGAAGAAGGCGGGCCTCATGAACACGGCCCGGAGTACCCGCTACACGCCCAAGTTCCGGCCGTTCGACATGCTCAGCGTCCCCAACCAGTCGATGGTGTTCCTGGAGAACGAGAACCATCGCATCGGAGCCGAATGCGTGGTGGGGGTACAGGACGCGTTCCACCGCTACGTCGACTGCGACATGGTCTACTTCCAGTTCTGCGGCAACACGACGGTGGAGACGGAGTTCGGCGTCTACGAGATGGAACCCGGCGAGGTCATGCTCGTGCCCGGCGGCATCTCCCATCGTTCCATCGGACGCAACGACAGCCTGCGTTACTTCTGTATCAACCGCGAGGCCGTGGACTACGTCCTTGACGAGGAGAAGTACACGAGCCACCAGTCCTTCGTGATGAAGCGCCACGGCGGCCCCAACTGGAGCGGCCTGGAGACTCCCAGTGGTCACGTCCGCGGGCGCGTCGTCGAGAAGATGTACTTCTGGGACGACGATCCCGACGACCTCACCGTAGTGGAGCGCGAATACGACTCGCTCGTGGGCGTGTCCACGCTCAAGCCGAAGCAGCAGGAGAGCGGCATTCGTAAGCTGCGCGCCTTCGACCACTTCACCATGGTGCTGGGGAAGGCCGGCGGCGAGGCCGGACTGCTGGCGCTGATGGAGTCCCAGAGCATGCGGGTACGTACCTACAACATGCAGGACGAGCAGTTCGCGTTCCACCGCGCGCTCCAGAGCGAGGAGGTGCGCATCCAGTTCCGCGGCGACGCCCTGGACCTGTCGGAGTTCGAGAACGTCGCCGTGTCCCCCGGCGAGATCACAATCATCCCGCTGGGCATCTCCCACAGCGTCATCAGCGTGCCCCCGGACGGCCAGGACTTCCTGCGCCTGAACTTCTACAGCAAGCTGCGCTGGCACGTGCCCATCGACCCCACGCACCACGTCTACAACAGCACGTTCACGGTGGAGACCACGGTTCACAAGGAAGCCGACTGGTGGAAGACCGCGGCCAGTGCCTAGTGTCCTGTCTCGTAAATTCACGTGATAAGTCGCGCAGGATTTTTCGTTGTCGGCAAGGCGCGATGACGAGCAGTGGCGGGTACCACGCGAGGAAGAGCAACGCAGCCGACGGCGGAAAAGACAAGCGAATTATTGCGCGAATTTACGAGACAGGACACTAGGGAGGATCACGACATGGCCATCAAGGAGATCAACACCTACTCCTTCATCGGCAACCTGGGGGGCCAGGAGCCCCAGCGCGAGTGGAAGGAAATCGACGAGGACAGGGACGTCATCAACTGCACGGAGACGTTCGAGCGCCCGTGCCTGTTACTGAAACCGCTGAGCATGTTGACGGCGGCTCTTCCGGGCGAGAACGGCGAAGAACGGCGTCTGCCGGTCCTGTCCAATGACGACGTCAGTATCGAGCTGGTCACCGGCGCCTCCGCCGAGCCCGCCGCGGCTTCACGCGACAGGCACCTGGTGTGCGTCCAGGTGGGCGGCTCGGGCGCCGTGCCCACGGCGAAAGGGGACTTCGACCTGGTTCAGGGGGACTTGTTGGCGCTCCCGCCGGGCGTGGCGCGCGCCAATCCCGCGGGCGGCACCCGGCTGGTCGTGTACACCCGCAAGCCCCTGCACGTGGCCAAGGGCTACCCGGCCGAGGACGAGCGCACCACCGCGGCGGAGTGCCTGCTGCTCAAGCCCTCCGAGGTGCTGGACCAGGTGGACGAGGGACCGTCGGGCGGCCAGCACTTCGAGCTCATCGAGAACGAGGACCTCATGGTGGAGATGACCGTGCGGGCCGACTCCCAGCGCATCTACCACCGGGGCTTCAACCAGGACGAGGTGGCGTTCCAGTTGACCGGCCAGCGCGCCACCCGCACCACCCAGGGCGAGTTCGTGCTCGACACCGGCGACATGCTGTGGATTCCCCCCGGATGCTCGCACCGGAACATCGGCGAGATGCTCACCACGCGCATCATCCTGTACACCCGGAACCCGCTCACGCTCTCGCAGGAATACACCAGCCGCGCGGAACAGGTGGCCCAGGCCCGATAGGCGGCTTCACGCGCCGCCCAGTTGCAGGGTGCGGCGGCCGAAGAAGAAGTACAACACCACCAGCGGGACCATGAACGCCAGGAGCAGCAGCGAGATCGCCGCCGCCACCGTGGACTCGCCACGGGTGACGAAGTTCAGCACCAGCGTGGGCAGGGTCTGGTTGTCCTTGGCGGTGAGAAAGGCAGCCAGGGTCAGCTCCCGGTACGACAGCAGCGCAATCCAGATCCAGGCGTAGAGCGTCGCGGGCGCCAGCAGCGGCACCAGGATGCTCCGCAGCACCCCGAAGGGCCCGAGTCCCGATACATAGGCGGCCTCGTCCAGTTCCTTGTGGATCTGCAGCAGGGCATTGTTGTAGACCCGCGTGGGAAAGCTGATGCGCGCGATCACGAAGACCACCAGGATGATGTAGACGGTGTTGTAGAAGGGGATGGATTCCGGGACCCAGAACAGCGCGATCACCAGGATGGCCACGGAGAAGATGAGGTTGGGCACGGCGTGGGGCAGGAACGCGATCATGTCCACCAGCCACGCGTAGCGGAACCCGGAACGGATGACCACCCACGAGATGGCCAGGCCGACGAACATCAGGATCGTCGGTACGGTCAAGGTCAGAATCGCCGTGTTCTTGGTCGCCATCCAGAAGATGTCCCAGGGGATCTGACGGAAGTTCTCCAGCGACACGAAGGCCAGCGCCTGCATGGAGAACGGCTGGTAGTAGGGCATCAGCGACGCCCACACCAGGGCCAGGAACGGGAATACCACTCCCAGCGTCAGCTTGATGCCGATGAAGGCCCAGCCCGCGATCCACCACCGCCCCAGCGGGACAATGTTCGGGCGATAGCTCTTGCCGGTGACCACCGTATAACGATGGGAACGGCTGATCACCTTCAGGTACCACCAGCTCAGCAGCAGCCCCACCACGATCATCAGCACGCTGGCCGCCCCGACGATGCTGAAGTTTGGCGGCCCTTCCTGCGGGTCCGCCTCGTTGAAGACGAACGTGCTGAAGGTGAAGATGCGGTTCGCCATGCCGATGATGGCAGGGACGTCGAAGGAGGCGAGGCCGATGGTGCCGATGTAGATGCCCGCGGCCAGGATACCCGGCCACATGAGCGGCAGCGTCACGTGCCAGATGCGTTGTGAAAAGCTCAGCCCGTGGATCTGCGCGCTCTCCTCCAGGGCCGGGTCCATGGCGCGGAACGTCGCCGCCAGCATGATGAATGCCAGCGACGACAGACCCAGTCCCGAGATGAATCCCATGCCCGACACCGACACGATGTTGATGGGCGGGGTGTCGATGAACGGCAGCAGGTCCATCAGCCAGTGGTTGACGGTGCCGATCCGCGGATGAAACATGAAGAGCCAGCCCAGGGCGCCGAAGGTGCCGGGGATGACCGCGCTGGCGGTCATCAGCGGGAAGACCAGGCTTTTGCCGGGAAGGTCGGTGCGCTCGGCGAGCCACGCGATGGGCACGGCGAGGACCAGAGCGACAAACACCGTCACCGCCGTGAAGACGGCGGTGTTGTAAAGTGCCCCGTAGACGAACGGGTCCAGGTAAAGTTCACTGAAGTTGTTGAGGGTATAGATCGAGGAATCCAGCGGATCCTGAAACGCGATGTCCAGGATCACCGCCAACAGCACCAGGACCACCGACAGCACCGCGCCGGTGAAGGCGATGAGCAGGAAGCGCGCGCCCAGGAAACGCCCCAGGCGCGCGCCCGCTGCTCTGTCCGCTGTTACCGTGGTGTCCACAACGCCAGCCTCACGGCGGTGCAATAGCGGGACTGCACCGCGAGACGGTCATTCCCGCGAAAGCGGAGAGGTGGATTCAGCCTATTTCTTCTGTCCGACCAGGATCTTCTTGTACTCGCTTTTCCACTTCTCCACTTGCGGCTTGACCTTCATGTAGGTCGGAATGCTGATGTAAGGCGGCGCCACGCCCCGGTCCCGCAGGTCCTTGGCGATCTTGTACATGGTGTTCCCGGGATAGTAGCTCGTATCCGCCACTTCCCACTTCCGGTTGAGCGCCTGTCCTTCCGGCGTCTGCATGAACACCATGAAGAGCTTTGCCGTGTTGGGATACTTGGCCTGCTTCAGCAGCCCCATGTAGGAGTGGGTGAGGTTGCTGGTCTCCTCGATGTAGGCCATACCCAACGGCGCGCCCTTGGCCTGCCCCTTCCAGACGTTGTTGGCGCTGCACATCATCGCCAGCCCGACGAACTCGCCGCTGGCGATACGGTTCTCGTCACCGCAGCCGATGAGGCCGACGATGTGTCCCTTCTTGACCATCTCCGACAGCAGGCCGCGGATGCGCTTTGCCTTTTCCTCGTCAAAGGTGCCCTGCTCGCTCACGCTCGCGCGATCCCACACCGCGGCGTAGGGGGTGCCGGCCAGCTTGCCCTTCCAGAATGGATCCAGCAGATCCTCGAGCTTCTGCGGCACCTTGTCCTTGGGCACCAGCCGCGTGTTGTAGGCGAAGCCGCCGATGCGGGTGTGCTCGGGAATGGCCCCGCCTCCCGGGACGATGACGTCCGCGGGCAGGCGCGGATAGAGATCCTGCCAGTCCTTCACCTCCGCCAGCATGTTGGCCTTGAGGAGCCGCGGGATGGTGGACTGGGTGCCGTTGAAGACGTCCGTCGAGGGTTGCCGGCCCGCCTTGGCTTCCTTCATCAGCCGGGCCGCGAAGCGGTTCTGGTTGGGAAAGTCGACGTACTCCCACTTCACGTCCACGCCGTACATCTTCTTCATCGCCGCGACGACTTCCTTCCTCGCCCGGACGTCGTCGATGATGGCGTGGGCGATGAGTGTCCCTCCCTCGGCCTTGGACGCCTTGATCAACGCATCGAGCGCGGCCGTCCTGTCGGCCGCCGCGGCCGGGCCGGAGCCCGCCGCCATGGCAAGGCAAAGCAGCGCCGCGATGACCAAAGCCCTCATGGTTCCCTGACGCAAGTCCTTCATGGGTTTCCTCCTTTGGGCGAGACCAAGAACCTCCGTTTACCGGGGATGGCCGCCGTGAATTCAATCCAGCACGATGGTCTGTCCGCGGCCTTGGCGCACCGCCTCTTCGTAGGCGAAGCTCGCCAACGCCACGTCACTGTACCCTCCCTGAGACTCCCTGAAAACCGCAATGCCGTCGCTCAATCCCGGCGGTGGACCTTCACGGGTCACGAGTTGGCCCAGTTCCACGACATCGTCCCAGGCTATCCGTTTCTCCCGCGAGAGCCGAAGGAGCGGCTGGTCGAGCTCGGAGTCGTAGTAGCCCAGCTCATGGGCCTTGCTCGACACCACGATCAGCGCCGCCTTGAGATAGGTGTCGTCGTCGAATTCGTTGGGACGGCCGCAGCCGAAGACGGGCTGCCCCGGCCGCAGCCACGCGCCGCGCAGAGCCGGCTCAGGGGAATTGGTGCTGACGAGCACGATGTCCGCGCTGGCGAGGGCCTCGCCCGGGTCGGTGACGGCCGTTACGTCGATGCCGAAATCGCTCGAAGCCCGCCGCGCGAACGCTTCCCGCCGCTCCGCGCTGCGACTGTAGACTCGCACGCGCTCGATGGGCCGCAGCCCCGTCGCTGCCTGGAGCAGGGAAGGGGCGAGCCGGCCGCTGCCGACAAGCGCGGCCGACCTGGCGTGCGGCGGGGCGAGACGGTCCAGCGCCAAGCCCACCGTCGCGGCGATGCGCAATTCACTGAACGGGTAGTTCATGAGCGAGAGGAGCCTGCCCGAGCTCATTTCGTAGAGCAGCGCCAGGGCGTCGCCGCCGGTGGGACTCAGACGGAGTCCGACGCGGTCGGGCTGGCCGAGCCCGCCCGCCACCAGGCGAATACCGCGGTCCATGAGGCGCAAAGGCGGAATGGCCTTCACCTGTCCGTTGGCCTGATCGACGTAGATGTCTTCAAGCACCGTCATGGCGGTCTTCAGATCCAGGAGGTCTTCCACCTCGGAGCTTCTGAGCAGGACGGTCATGGGGTGCCGCCGCCTCACGCGAGCCGCGGGCTCAACTCCTCGAAGATGAGCCGGGTCTGTTCCGCCGGATCGTCGGACGCAATCCGGATGATCACCGCCGTGAGCCCGGACCGCACGTACCCGCGAAGTCGTTCGGCGCACTCGTCGGGTGTTCCGAAGATCGTGAAGTGGTACTCGAGCCTGGCCCTGGGCTGGCGGAAGAAGGCTTCCATCCAGGCCCAGCCCTTGTCGCGCGCGGCATCGCCGTCCCGGTCCATGCGCAACGTAGCGTATAGGGCGGACGCGGTCACGGCGCCGGGGCGCCCGCAGGACGCCGCGTGCTCGTCGATCTTGCGGCGGTTTTCGCCGAACTGCTCCAGGGAGGACACCAGGGTAACCCACCCATCCCCGAGCCCGCCCACGCGTTTGAAACCCGTCTCGTTACGGTCGGCCGCGATCCAGATGGGGATGCCGGGCTGTTGCACCGGCTTGGGCAGGACGCCGATCTCCTCGAAGCGAAAGTACTTCCCCTCGTAGGCGAAGGACTCTTCCGTCCAGAGCCGTCGCATCAGCGCGATGGTCTCGCTCAGACGCCCTGCCTTCTCGCCGGCGGGTACGCCGCACGCCTCGAACTGACGCTGGATGTAGTCCCGCGTCGGCCCCACGCTCACGGCCAGTATCACGCGCCCTTGGGAGATGACGTCCACCGTGGCCAGGGTATGGGCGAGGAGCACGGGGTTGCGCAGCGCCCCCAGAAAGGGCACTGCGCCGAGCCGTATCCGCTCGGTCTTGCACGCCAGGGCGGCCATGGTGGTGAGGGCGTCGCCCCGCGCACGGTTGAGGATCGTGACGCTGTCGCCCAGCCAGATGTGGTCATATCCTGCTTCCTCGGCCTTCTCCGCCTGTTCCCAAAGCGTATCGAAGGAAGCCGGGCCTTCATCCCGGATGAGGTCGCGCGTGTGCAGCAGCAGACCGAATTCCATGAGACTCACGGGGTGCCGTTACAGGCTAGGACACGGTGATCAGATCGAGCGTGCTGGACCCCAGCCGCCGGGCGCCGTCCTCGGTCACCACGACGGTGTCGCCGATGCTCGCGTGGTCCTTGCCCTCGGTCATGCGGATGCGCGGTTTCAGGATGAACACCATGCCGGCGGCGAGCTGGATCTTCTGGAACCGTTCCACATCGGCGTCGCCCATGAGGGCGGGTCCGTCGTCACCCAATCCGCGGGCGTGCATCATCGGGTGGCTCCACATGTACTTGCCGTCGCCGTGTTCCTCCACCGTCTTCATGTACGTGTCGAACAGAGTCCCGAACGTGACCCCCGGCTTCATGGCGCCGAGGATCGCGTGGAAGCACGCGCAGGAAATGTCCATCAGCTCCCGGAACGTCGCGTCGGGCTCGCCCAGAAGCATCGGACGCACCGCCTGCGCGGCGTAGCCGGCGTACTTGGCCTCGATCTCGTTGACGATGCGGTCGCCGCGCCGGATGACCCGGTTGGTGGGGACGAAGGAGCTCTGGTTCTGCCCGGGTCCCGAGCCCAGGAAGAAGAGCGTCGGCAGCTCGCCGCCGTTGCGCAGCATCACGTGGGCCATGTCCGCGTAGAGTTCCTTTTCGGACACGCCCTCCCGCGCCCCTTCGGTCATGGCGTCGATCATGCGTTCGATGATCTCCATGGAACGCTCCATGCAGCCGATCTCCTCGGCGCTCTTGACGGCGCGGACCTCCTGCAAGAGGCTCGTGGCGTTCACAAGCTCGGCGCCGGGAAACGCCTGCCGCAACGCCTCCACCGTGGTGTGGGCAACGATGCCGTCCGGTGTGCGGATCAGGCCGGAGAGGCCGGAGATGCCCAGGCGGCCGTTCTTGAAGCCCAGTTCCCGCAGCCGCGACACCGCGTCCTCGGCCCAGCGGTTGCGTCCGTCCCTCACGTCCTCGACCCAGTCCTGCACCCGCTTCCACCAATTCGCGCGATTGAACACGTACGCGGTCAGCGGCCCTTCGGCGGGGAAGACCGTGAACACCTCCGTGGCGAACCCGCCGATGCCCGTCACGTAGCGGGAGTCCGCCATGACCTGCTCCCAGCGGCTGGTGTTGGCCGGCAGCAGCAACACGTCCAGCCCCGCCGCGGCCATCTTCTCCCGTACAAGCGTGTGCCGGCGGTCCCGTTCGGCAAGGGAGAGGGAAGGAATCAGTTCGGTTTCAGCCATGGTTTCGTTCTTTCGATTCGCGGAGTTCCTGGACCCCGTCCGCCGTCTTTGGAAGCGGATTATAGGCCCCTTGGAGTACCTGTCAACCGCGTCTCGGGTTCGCCGCCTCCCTGGCCTTGGCTTCCGCCAAGGCGGGCAACTCCTCGAAGGAGACCGCCTCCACCTCGAACGCCGTGCCTTCCCGCGGACCCGAGGAATCCGCCTGGGGGTGCATGGGGTGCCGGAAATAGAAGACGTAGCGGAGGAAGCCCTCGCCCCCCGTGATCCGGTGGGCGATGCCCCGGGGCACATAGCCCATCTCTCCCGGATCCAGCTCGTGGACGCCCCATTCGGTATCGTTGGTGGCGTGCCCGCGGAACTGGAACCAGATCTCGTCGTCGTCCATGCCCCGGTGGAAGCCGTTCTGTTGTCCTATGGTGTTGTAGGTGTCCGTGCGGAAATCCTCGCTCTCGTACTGCTGCGGGCCCGGCCCGCCCCCCTTGCCGGTCATTCCGGTGAAGTAGTCGAACACGCGCATCACCGTGACCTCTCGGCTCTTGCCGCGCTCGAAGGTGACGCAGCCCACGAGGCCGGCGTGGTCGCGCTCGATGACGATGGGCTCCAGTGCGGGGTCCCAGAAATCCGTGACTTCGAGAATCCGGCCCTTGCGCGGCGGGATGGCGACGGCGTGCGGTTCCGGCGGCTCCCCGGCCGCGCGGGCGCGGAACTCCGTCCGCGTCAGCGGGTTCTCGGGGTCGAGGGTCGTGCGCACCGGCTTGTGCGCCTTGACCACTAGTTGGCGGCAGCCCGGCGCCCCGATCATCCGGTACGACACCCCCGCGGGCACGTGCATCGAGTGGCCCGGCGACAAATGGAACTCGCCGAACTCTGTCTCCGCCGCGCCGTTCCCGGTGAACTGGAACACGAGCACGTCGTAGTCCGCCGGGCGGTGGAAGACCGGCTCCGGACCGTCGAGTACATGGGCCTCGATCACGCCGTCCTGCCCCTCCCACAGCACCGGCGGCTTCACGCCCGGCCGGTTCGTGGTCCCGTTCACCAGGTCGAACGGCTTGATGCGCGGCATGGGGCGACCGCCGCTCCGCTGCGTGCCGATCAACTCGTCCTCGTCCCGCTTGAACCAGATGGGCCGGGGCGAATCCCAGTGCGTCATGAATTCGAAGAACTGATTACCCATAAACAGGCGCCTTTCTTGGTTGTCAGAGGTGTCACTATCAACAACGGCCGGCGACCGTCAACCGCGTCTCGGACCGCGTCTGCCGCCCCCGTGCGCGTGGACGGGCGTGTCTTGTGAGGGGCCGGTCCCTGGTGTATGTGTCCGCCATGGCGAACCTGCGCTTGACGCTCTCCTGCGGCGATTACGACCGCACGCGCTTCCTCATCGAAGGCAAGGTGGCCACCCCCGGGATCGACCTGGAAGTGATCCCCTTGGCTTCTCCCGAACGCCACGCGCGCTTCACGCGCAGTCTCGAGTTCGACGTGTGCGAATTGCAGATGGGGGTCTTCCTGGGGTGGAAGAGCCGCGGCGTGCCGGTGACGGCGATTCCGGTGTTTCCCCACGTGAAGTTCTGTCACGGCGCGGTGGTGGTGCACTCCGGGGCCGGCATCGAACGTCCCGAGGACCTGCGCGGCAAGCGCATCGGGCTCCAGGCCCACTTCAATCCCATCGCCGTGTGGATGCGCGGAGTGCTCAAGCACGAGCACGGCGTTGCTCCCGGCGAGATGCATTGGGTCACCAACGCGGACGAGCAGGTGTCGCCGTGGGAGCCGCCGGATTGGTTGCACGTCGAGCAGGCTCCCGCCGGCCGTCGCGTCACCGAGATGCTGGAGGCCGGCGAGATCGACGCCTACATGCTGCCTACCATCGGGTCGGCGTTCCGCGCCGGCAAGAGCGTGGGGCGCCGGCTCTGGCCCGACTACCGGGAGGTGGAAGCGGACTACTACCGGCGCACGGGAATCTATCCCCTGCGCCATACCGTGGTCATCAAGGACGAAGTCCTCGGGCGGCATCCCTGGGTGGCCGAAACCCTGCTTCGGGCTTTCGAAGAAGCGAAGGTTCGCGGTCTCGAATACATGCGCGATCCGCGGCGCTCCTACCTGGCGTGGTACGGCGAAGCCATCGAGGCAGACGAGAGTGTGCTGGGACGGGACCCGTTCCCGTACTCGGTGGAAGCGCAACGCCACGCCCTGGACACCATGCTGCTGTACGCGTCGGAGCAGGCGGTGACCACCCGCCGGCTTGCCGTCGACGAACTTTTTGCACCGTCGACGCCGACAACGTGAATGCAGAAGAAGACTTTGCTTTGACTGCGCCGATAGCTGGGACCGGAGTTGCCCTAGGCTGACTGGGGAAAGAACTTAAGGCGATCCCTCGGCAGAGTGACATAGACGGTGTCGCTGACCGGCGCCTTGTCCATGGTCTTGACCTGCAGCAACGTCCCGGCCACGCGCACCTCGTGGACGAACAGGTCGCCGAGGTACGTGCGCGAGACCAGTTCCCCGGCAAACTCGTTGTCCCGCCCGGTGGGGGCAGGGCTCATCTCCAGGTCCTCCGGACGGATTCCCAGGGTCCCGGTGAGGCCCGGCCGGTCCGTGTGCGGGGTCTTGAGCGTGCCCAACCGAGTCTCCACGGTGCCCCCGGCCCTGGTCTCGCCGTCCAGCCAGTTGATGGAGCCGAAGAACTCGGCCACTACCCGGTTGGCCGGTCCCTCGTAGAGTTCTTCCGGCGAGCCCACGGACACGATGGCGCCCAGGCTCATGACCGCGATACGGTCCGCCACCACCATGGCCTCCACCTGATCGTGGGTTACGTACAACACGGTGATGCTGAGGCGCTTGGCCAGTTCACGGATCTGCACCCGCATCTCTTCCCGCAGGCGCGCGTCGAGGTTGCTCAAGGGCTCGTCCATGAGCAGCAGCTTCGGGTTCACGGCCAGGGCGCGGGCCAGCGCCACCCGCTGTTGCTGTCCCCCGCTCAGGAGCGGCGACGGCCGCTCCGCGTAGTCCTCCAGTTGCACCAGCTTCAGCGACTCGTGGACGCGTTGCCGTACCAGGGACTTGTCGATCTTCTTGCGTCCGCGCGTGAGCGGCAACGCCACGTTCTGGAAGACGGTCATGTGAGGCCAGATGGCGTAGGACTGGAAGACCATGCCGATCTTCCGGTCCTCGGGGGGCGCGGAGATGCCTTGGCTCGTGGAGAAGACCGTGGCGCCGTCAATTTCGATCTCGCCGCCGTCGGGCGTCTCCAGCCCGGCCACGCAGCGCAACAGCGTCGTCTTGCCCGAACCGCTGGGTCCCAGCAGCACGAAGAACTCGCCCTCCTCGACCCTTTGCGTGACGCCGCCGAGGGCCGCCACCTCGTTGCCGCCGACCCTGAAGATCTTTTGCAGTTCCTTGACCTGGAGCATGAGGGCCTCCGGAAGGGTAGCCGCCTATCCGATCGGATGACGCGCCAGGAAGTCCTCTAGCGCGTCGATGGCGCCGGTGCCGTCCCAGAAGGTCATGTGGCGCACGCCCGGTATGAGCGCCAACTCCGCTCCGGGGATCGCCTGCCCGAGCCGCCGGGCCGTGTCCACCGGCGTGCTGCCCTGCCGTTCCACCTTGTCGTCCTCGCCGCACAGCACCAGGGTGGACACCTTCACATCCGGGGCCGCTGCCAGGGCGTCCCAGGTGAGGCGCGCGCGCTCATGACGGCGGAACATCTCCACGGTGGACTGGCCGGACCACAAAGCGTCCGCGAGCGCGGCGGCCGCCGCGCGGTTGGCGTGATAGAAGGTCGGGTTGAACGCCATCCCGTCATTGTCCACGTGGGATTTGATGTACTGCTCGAACCCCATTTCCCGAATCTGGGCGTGGGTTTCCGGGGAAACCTCTCGCGGCGCGCCCGACAGGTTGCGGGAGCCAGGGCCGGTGGCTGTCATGGTGAGCGTGGCCACCAGGTCCGGGCGGGCGATGGCCAGGGCCTGAAGTATCTGGCCGCCGATGGCGAACCCCACCACGTGGCAGCGGGTGATGCCGAGATGGGCCAGGAGCGCGGCGCAGTCCTCGGCGAACTGCGTGACGGTGTAGCCGTCGTCGGGTTGGCTGCTGCGACCGGTTCCGCGGCAGTCCATGATGATGGTCTCCCAGCGCCGGCTCAGGGCCGGCACCACCTGGAGCTTCCAGGGATCCAGCGGCCACCAGGAGGCGGGGACAAACAGCACCGGCTCTCCCGCGCCCTCCCTCTCGTAGTAGATGTCCACTCCATCCAGCTTCGCTAAGGGCATTTCAATCTCCGGTTGTTCACGTGCCTAGGAGCCTGTCCGGGTAATACGTCGGCGAATCTGCTGGTCCTTCTTGCCGTCGGCTGCGTTGCTCCTCCTCGCGTGGGGGTGGCCCTGGGGCGAGCTACGGTCGCCCCCACTCGTCGTCGCGCCTTGCCGACAACAAGAAGTCCTGCGCATCTTCACCAACGTATTACCCGGACAGGCCCCTAGTTGTATGAACGCGCCCGTATGAATCCACGTCCGCGTCACGTCTTGCCGACGATAGGACACGCCACACGGGCGCGCAACCCCGACTTTCCAATGCCTCGGCATCACGGAGCGTGTCCCGGTCCGTGTCATGCCGTGTGGTACCGGAACCATGGCCTCATTCCGGGCGTGCATCCCCAGCTCGCGTATCGGAGCGCAGCAACTCCAGGATCTCCTGCCGCGGAAACCCGTCCACGCGCAGCCCCCTCTTCGCCTGATAGTCCCGTATGGCGGCGCGCGTCCGCGGGCCGATGATGCCGTCGATCTCGCCGATGTCGTATCCTCGCGCGGCCAGCAGGCGTTGCAACTCCTTGCGTTCCGGTTCGGCGATGGGGCCGATACCGTTGGGCCAGGTGAGAGCGGGTTCCTCGCCGCGCAACCGGTCGGAAAGGTGCCCGACCGCCAAGGCGTACTTGTGCGCCGGGTTGTAACGCATGATCGCGCGGAAATTCGCGCGCAGCAGAAAGGCGGGTCCCTGGATTCCCGCCGGAAGGTCGAGGAACGCGCGCTCCTCGGGAAGCGGGAAGGCGCCGCCGCCAGCCCGACGGAGTCCCAGTTTCTGCCATTGCCCGATGGTCCGCCCACTCTTCTTGCCGGCAAGCCCGGCGTCGAACCCTTCCGGGAGGACGACCCTGTGCCCCCAGGGCCTGCCCGGAACCCACCCGTTGCCGCGCAGATAGTTGGCCGCGGATGCCAGCGCGTCCCGCGGGTTGTCCCAGATGTC
Source organism: Deltaproteobacteria bacterium (assembly GCA_028818755.1). Taxonomy (GTDB): domain Bacteria; phylum Desulfobacterota; class Binatia; order UBA9968; family JAJDTQ01; genus JAJDTQ01. The sequence goes on from JAPPNF010000156.1 coordinate 37,773, forward strand.
GCGCCGGCCGTCGCCGGTGAAGTCCACCGCGTAGGCCTTGTAGCTCGTGGGGATGAACTGCGTGTGGCCCATGGCGCCGGCCCACGAACCGGTCATGCGCTCCACGGTGATGTCGCCCGCCTTGAGGATGTCGAGGGCCGCCAGCAACTGGTTGCGTCCGAACTTCGCCCGGCGTCCCTTGTAGGCCAGGGTGGAGAGCGAGCGGATGACGTTGCGTTTGCCGCGCAGCTTGCCGTACAGCGTCTCCAGTCCCCAGATGGCGGCCAGCACGTAGCGTTCCACCCCGTACCGCCGCTCCATTCGTTTCAGGTCGGCGGCAAGCTCCGACAGCTTGGCGCGACCGTCGTTCACACGCGTATCGCTGACCACCAGGGTCACGTACTGTGACGCCGGCAGCACGAACTCCGGTTGCCGGTTGTTCTTCTCGATGACTTCCGGGTCCGGGGTGAGGCCGCGAAACGCGCGGTCGTAGAGCGCTTCCGGGATGCCGCGCCGCAGCGCCACCGAGCGGAACTCCCGCACGAAGGACCGATAGGCCGCTTGGTCGGATGTGAGTGGCTGGGCCGGGGAAGGGGAAGGCGCACCGAAAGCGGCCATGATCGCCGAAGCGAGGAGCGCCAGGACCGGACCTCGGCGGCGAAAGCACTTCACGGTCGTGCGCCGTTTCATGAAGTATACGGGTCTGTCCCTGGCCTACGTGAACAGTTTCGCGATGATGGCGAGAAGGGCCGCAAGTATGGAAACGCCCCCCAATGCCATCTTGCTTTCTAGTTTGGCGATGTCCGCCTTTGTGGCCAGGTACGGCAGAGTCGACTCGAAGGCCGCCTCCAGCCGGGCGATATCCGTCTTTGTGGCCAGCAGAGTCGATTCGAAGTGCGTCTCCAGCCGGGATATATCCGCCTTTGTGGCCAAGTGCGGCAGAGTTGATTCAAAGGCCGTCTCCAGCCGGGTGATGCGTTCCTCCGCTCCGTCCGCCATGATCGTTCTCCTTGCGGTGACTTTGGCCGCTGTTGCCATGAAAATCAACAGTTTTTGAACAGATGTAGATAAACTCCAAGGTCTTCACGGTAGTTTGCCCGACGAATCCCTGCTGGCTATATTGGGAGCCGCGTTTGCTTCGCAGCTCCGCGCACGGAACTTCAGCGACATGACACGAGAGGAGAATTCACCATGCCCAGACCGCGCCCCATCAAGTGGCCGGACAACGCCAAGATTTGCGTCACTTTCATCATCCCGTGGGAGGTGTGGCCCGACAACTACGCTACCCGGGGCTCGCTCCAGCGGGTCAGTCATCCGCTGCCCCCGGAGAACGCCGTCTTCAAGCAGAACATGGCCGCGGTCACCGAGCGCGAGTACGGCGACCGGGTGGGCATCTGGCGCATCATGGACATGTTCGAGCGCCACAACCTCAAGGTCACCTTCCTCATGAACGGCAAGAAGGTGGAGCAGTTCCCCGACGAGTGCAAGGAGTTCCAGGCCCAAGGGCACGAGTTCTCCTCGGAGTGCTACGAGCACGAGTACGCCTTCATGTACACGCGCGAGGAAGAGCGCAAATCCATCCAGGATACGGTTGCCGCCTTCAAGAACGTGCTGGGTGCGCCTCCGACGGGTTACCTGTCCCCCGGTCACGCGTCCACGGACAACACCCTGGATCTGGTGGCTGAGGCGGGATTCGTGTGGTGGGCCGACCCGCTCAACTCGGACGTCCCCTACACCGTGGAGGCCGCGGGCCGGAAGGTCGCCGTGGTGCCGTACAACGTGCCGGGGTGCAACGACTACTCCACCTACGGCGGCGGACGCACGCCCAGGGACCTGCTGCAGATCATGAAGGACCAGTTCGACTACCTCTACTGGGAGGGGGAGCAGGGGGCGCCGAAGTTCTTTGCGTTCAACCTGCATCCGTTCGTCTCGGGCGTGCCCTACCGTACCAGGATCATCGACGAGTTCATCAAGTACGCCAAGGGCTTTTCCGACGTCTGGTTCGCTCGCAGGATCGAGATCGCCAACTGGACCCTGGAGCAGGGTTTCTGATGCCGCGCCCCGTCACGGCTCGATGTCGTGGCGGCGCTGCCGTAGCGAAAGGGTGTTGCTGCCGCCCAGCTCGATGGTCCTTCCCCACAGGCCGCGCGCGCGGTCGCTGAGCAGGAACGCCGCCACCGCGGCCACCTCCGTGACCGAAAGGGCCTCGTCCGCGTACGCCGGACGGGAGCCCGCACGGGGCTCCTCGCGGCGGCCGGCGGCCACGGGTATTCGGACCGGCGCGGGCACCAGCACATTCAGGGTCACGTTGTCGCCGGCCACCTCCGCGGCGACGGATTGAATCCACGCCGGCAGCGCGGCGCTCGTGACCGAATGGACGTGTCTCTCGGTTCCGGTGCGGGCGATGGGCCACGGAACCATCCACAGCACCCGGCCCCAGCGGCGGCGCCGCATGCCGGGCAGGAGCGTCTCGGTGGCGGCCTTGAAACGCAGGAAACCGGCTTCGAGCTGCGACCTCCACGAGAGAGAGCGCGGGTCCTCCCGCGGCGCGCGCCGGGCGATCCCGAACAGGATGTCGATGGCGCCGAAGTCCGCGGCGACGCGCTCCACGAGGGCGGTGGCCGACGCTTCGTCCCAGGCGTCCAGGGGGTAGCCCGCGGCCCTGACGCGGCCTCCCTCCGCCGCCTCGGCCGCGACCCTTCGCGCCGCCCACTCCTTGCGGGCGCACACCGCCACGTTGGCGCCCTCGGCCGCGAGGGCTCCGGCCACGGCCCGGCCGATGCCCCGGGACCCGCCGAACACCAGCGCGCTTCTGCCCTTGATGCCGAGATCCACGACCGTCGGTCAGGGACGCGACAGTTTCAAGAGGCCCGCCAATGCCGCCAGCAGCGCGTACTGCGCGAGAAGCGCCGCGTAGCGGGTCAGCAGCCACAAACACCGTCCGGCCAGGGGGATGATCCCCTCCCTGTGCGGCGACCTATCCATTGCTCACCTCCATTCTCTGCCGCACGGGGAGTATCGGCGGCCGCTCCCCGGCCAGACCCCGTAGCAGCTCCGTTTCCGTGCGCACCATTTCGGCAAAGTACCCGGCTCCCCGGACCAACTCCGCCGGAGTGCCGTGCTCGACGATCTTTCCGTCACGCAGACAGATGATGCGGTCCACGTGACGCAGAGCGGACAGCCGGTGGGCGATGACGATGACCGTCCGGCCCTGGGCCAGTTCGCGGATGTTCTCCTGGATGCGCCCCTCGTCCTGTTTGTCCAGGGAGCTGGTGGCTTCGTCCAGAATCAACAGGCTTCGCCAATGGAACAACGCCCGGGCCAGCGCGATGCGCTGCCGTTCGCCGCCCGAGAGGATCGTGCCCCGGGCGCCGATCCGGGTCGCGTAGCCCTTGGGCGTTCGGGTGATGAACTCGTGGGCGCAGGCCGCCCTGGCCGCCGCCGTGATGCGCGCCATGTGGTGCCGGCCCGAATCCAGCGCGATGTTGTCCGCGATGCTGCGCCGAAAGATCGGATAGTCCTGCTCCACCGTGCCGATGTGGCCGCGGACCCAGACCGGGTCGACGACCGCGGCGTCCGTTCCGTCCAGCAGCACGCGTCCCTCGGCGGCGAGGTGGAGTCTCAGGATCAGGCGCCCCACGGTGCTCTTGCCCGAACCCGACGGGCCCACGATGCCCAGGGCCTCGCCGGGCTCGACCTCGAACGTCACGCCGTCCAGGGCATTTCGGTCCGCGTCCGGATAGCGGAAACGCACGTCCTCGAACCGGACCGCTCCCTTGAAGGACGGCAGCCTGACGAGGTGCCCGTCCTGGCGCTCGGTGGGTTCGTCGAGCACCGCTCCCAACTCCTTCACCAGGCCCCGGAGCCGGGAAAAGTCATAGGCGAACAGGCACAGCCGCATCATCGGTTGAGAGAAGCGCATGTTCACCAGGTTGACCGCCACGAGCTGTCCCAGCGAGAGCTGCCCGTCGAGCACCATGGACGCTCCGAACCACAGCAGCCCGGCGGTGCCGAGGCGGTTCACGAACTGGTTGTACTGGGTCATGGATTCGCGCAGGTTCTGGGCATCCTCTTCGGACGATACCGCCTCGCCCACCCGCTGTGTCAGGAAGGCTTCCTGAGCCTGTTCGGCGTGCATCCCCTTGACGGTCTCGATACCGTTGAAGGTATCGAGCACGGCTTCGTTGCCCTCCCGCCGGCTGCCCTTGGTGCGTTGGGCCCATTGCCGCAAGGTCGGCATCACCACGAAGGCCGGGGCGATGTAGAGGGGCAGGCAGCACAGGATGATCAGCGAGAGAGTGAGGCTGAAGTTGAGCATCAGGGCCAGGAACGCCAGCACGAAGACGATGTCCACGAAGACGAACACCACGGCGTTGGTCAGGAAGCGGCGCAGGTGCTGCAGCTCTTCGATGCGGGAAAGGGTCTCGACCGCCGTGTTGCGCAGGTAGAAGGAGGCCGGAAGCTCCAGGGAATGGCGGACGAGCCTCGAGAGCAGCGTGCGGTCCATGTCCCGCACGGCGTGGCGCAGGGCCTTGTGGCGGGCGCCCCGAAGGACGGCCTCGAACGCCAGGAAAAAGAGGAGGCTCACGATGATGACGTCGAGGGTGGCGGCGCCGCGGTTGGATATGACCTTGTCGATGATGATCAGGAAGGCGAAGGGGTAGATGTAGCCCAGCAGGTTCACGAAGAAAGACGCCGCCACCAACGGCCCGAAGACCATCTTGTTGTCGAACAGGTGCCGGAGGATGGACCCCAATGAGAAGCCTTGGTCCGATGAGGGCGCGTCCGCCGCCGCACTTTGTTCTACGGAACCGGGGTCGCCGGCGGGTGTGAAACGCTTGTCTGCGGTAGTGCCGTCCTCAGCCACGGTTCTCGTCCCGGGAATCGTTTCCGTCCACCAGCATGAGGCCCTGTGCGGCGAGTCGCTTGACGAGGCTCACGCGGGCGTTGTCGTCCGTCCCCGCGCCGTTCGAGGCCAGGGGAGACCACTGCGTGGAACGTGCCAGGCGCGCCAGGGTCTCCGGCGCGACTTCCAGCACCTGCGGCTGGCGGCGCCCGCGGACGGCCAGGACAACGAGGCACACCGGCCGTTGGGGAATAGGCTCGCCGGACCGGCCGGGTTCGAACAGGCACCGCACGTCGTATCGGCAACGCACCGGAACCGCACACGGGTGCGCGCGGTACCACAAGTCGCGCGACGGTCGCGGGCGCGCCGCGAGGGCCTCGCTCTCCATGGCCGTGGGGCGGAGGGTCCGGGCCGCGGCCAGCGCCAGCTCTATGGCCGCCACGTCGGCGGCCCACGCCGGCGTCGGCGGCTCCTGGGCGCTCCGTTCCTGGAAATGGTCGTGGAAGCATTTCGCATCGGGGTAGCGCTCGTAGGTCGTGGGCGGCGACGCGGCCGCGAAGTCGCGCAGGAGTGTCTCGAACCCGTGGCCCAGCAGGGTGGCGGTGCGTTCGAAGGTCTGGCGGATGCGCTTCATCCGTTTGCTGTAGGAGAACTCGGCTTCCAGCCGGAGCCGCCGGATGTCCATGCCCCGGAGGTCCGGGTCGTGAGCCGCGGCCTCGAGGTCGCGAGTGCCGAAAATGAAGGCGTGGCTGGTCAGGTGACGCAGCAGGTTCGTCTGGGTGTCAATGAGCCTGTCCATCGCTAGCGGTCCTTTCTTGCATCGTGGTCTCGCGGATCTGCCGGCGGATACGCATCACGTCCGCGAGAAGCTCGTCGCCCTCCTCGAAGTCGTTGTCGCGTTCCAGGATCACCGTCCCGGGACGCTGACGGTCGAGGGCGCTCTCCAGCAGGTCCAGTGCCTGCTGCGGCACCGGGTGGCTGTGGTTGTCGGCATGGAAAGGAACGTCGAGGTAGGACCGCCGGATCAGCGGTCCGCCGGCGGCGTGAACGTCGGTGACCACGCCCGCCGGCAGTTGGTCCAGGAACGCCCCCGCGTCGATGCCGTGGTTCCTGGAGTTGACGAACAGGTTCTCGACGTCCAGCAGCAGGCCCACTCCTGTCTCGCGGAACAGCAGGTTGAAGAATTCCGCGTCGCTCATCTCCGCGTCCGGGAAATCGAAGACGTAGGAGATGTTCTCGATGGAGAAGGGCACCGGGAGACGTGCCTGGACCCGCTGGATCTTGGGGATGAGCATGTCCGCGGCGGCGCGGGTCTTGGGAACAGGCAGCAGGTTCGCGATGTCGATGCCCGGCACCTTGGTCCATGCCAGGTGCTCGCTGTAGGAAGCGACCTTGAGATCGTCCACGGCTTCCGCCACCCCGTCCAGGTAGGCTTCGTCGAGGGGCGTGTCCGTGCCGATGGAAAGACCCACCCCATGCAGCACCAGAGGTATGCGGTCCACCAGGCCGCGGATCGTCTTGCGCGCGTATTCGCCGCCCTTGATGTAGTGGTCCACCGTGATTTCAAGGACGTCGAACCGGTGCAGGTTGGCCAGCGTCCACCTGGCTATGGGAATGCGAAAGCCGATGCCGACGAGAGGGGACGTGTCTTGAAGCGAAGCGTTCATGCGACCTCCGGGTTCGAGAAGTAGTCGCGCGTCCGAGGGCGCCGCGCCTGCTGGCGCCCGTCGCGCGTCCGCGAGCACCGCGCCGGCCCGGAGGCCGGCCGGTGCCTACAGCAATACTAATCGTTCCGTCGGCGCCGAACTTTAGGGTTCAGGACGCGGGAGGGGATAATTTGAGACGGGACCGGAATGGTCGCCGTTCCTGGGGTTCAGTCCAGCTCCATGCCCACCACCTTGGCGGGGTTGACCGTGCACACCGTGTGGAGCTCGTCCTCGGTGAGGCCGAAGGCTTCCATGTAGCCGCGGATGAGGCGCATGGCTTCCACCGAGTCCGGGAACAGGGGCTCGCCGGCATCGCTCGACAGGGTGAAGTGTTCCACTCCTACCTCGCGGATGGTGTTGTACATGATCTGCGGGTCGACGCCGAGAAGCGGCGACAGCTCGTCGAAGGTGAAGTTGAAGAGCACGCCCAGCGGCGCGAGCTCCTTCATCTGCTCCACCGACACGTCGAGAAAGGGGCTGTAGGGATGGTCGATGACCAGCCGCCGGAGCCCCACCTTGTGGGCCTCCTCGGCGATCTTGAAGATCTCCTTGTGGGTGGGGTGGCCGAAGAACAGCGCCACGTCCCGCTCCACGCACAGGCGGATGATGTCCTTGACCTCGGGTTTCAACTCTCCGGCCTCGTCGAGGTTGTAGCGGCCGTGCTCCAAAGCCTTCTCCCAGGACAGGGGGCCGATCCAGCCCTCGGCGTTCATGTCGTGCTCGATGAGCTCCCGGCGGCTCCCCACGATGTGCATGGTGTTGGCGTGATTGAAGACCGGCAGCCACAGGGCCACGACTCCCGCATCGATGGCTCGCTCGGCGAGCTCGGCCGACACCGGGTCGTCGTTGCGGCCGCACACGTAGCCGCCGAACAGGGCCACCGGCGCGATGCCTTCCTGCGCGGCCCACTCGTCGAGCTGCTCCCGGAGCTTGGCGACCGCTTTCCCCGCCTTGCCGACGATGGACTTGAACAGGATCCCCTTCATCTCCGCCCGCGAAGCCTTCTTCACCAGGTCCAGCGCGTCCTGCTGGCCGGCGTGGGCGTGGCAGTGAATGTCGATGGCGTCCTTGACCTTGATGTGGCCTGGATGGACCACCCCGGGCTTGTACTGGGTGCGCGCCGCGTAAGAAGTGACGCAGCGTTCCTGGGTCGGGGTCGAAACCACGTTGTCGCTCATCGTGCAACTCCCTTCAAAACAGGCCGGAACCGGCGACCGGGACAGCGCCGGATACGGCTTGCCGCGCATTGTGGTACATTCTCATAGTAGACCCTCGAACCTCGAAACGAAAGAGGCGAAACGGAAGAGGAGGGATTGCCCCGATGTTCGAGACGCTCGGGTTCGAGCGCGTCACTCCGCTGCAGGCGTCCGTCGTGCTGGGCCTCGTGCTCGGCGCGGTCTACGGCGTGCTCGCGCAGCGCAGCCGGTTCTGCCTCCGGCGCAGCCTGGTGGGAGACTGGAGCGAATGCCTCCCGGCGCTCGGCGTCTGGGCCATGGCATTGGCTCTGGCGATCGCCGGGACCCAGGCTGCGGTGGCCGCGGGAGTGGTCTCTTTCGACGCGCACCGGTTCCTTTCCCCGGACCTCCCCCTCGTTTCGGTGCTCGTGGGCGGCGCGCTGTTCGGCGCCGGGATGGTGCTCAGCGGCGGTTGCGTCTCTCGTCTCACGGTCCTCGCCGGCGCCGGCAACCTGCGGTCGGCCCTCGTCCTGGTGGTCTTCGCGGTGGTCGCCTACGCGACCATGAAGGGGGTGCTGGCGCCGCTGCGCACGACCCTTGGCGACTTGACCGTCGACTCCGGAGGCGGGGTTGCCTTGACCGCACTGCCCGGCGGGGCGGTCTGGGCCTGGGGTCTGGCTCTCGCCGCCGCGGTCCTGGCGTTGCGCTCGGGCGCGTTGCCGCGGCACCTGGCGATGGGCGCCGTGATCGGGCTCCTGGTGCCGCTGGGATGGATCGGGACCGGGTTCGTCCTCCTGGATGACTTCGACCCCGTGCCGCTCCAGTCCCTGGGATTCACCGGGCCCACGGCCGACACGCTGTTCTGGGCCATGGCGGCCACGGCCATCTCCGCGGGGTTCGGAACCGGGCTTGCCGCCGGCGTGATTGCCGGCAGCGCCGTCGCCGCGGTTTCCGCCGGCGAGTTCCGCTGGAGCAGCCTGGAAGGGCCGCGGCAGACCGGCCGCTATATGGCGGGCGCCGCGTTGATGGGGACCGGCGGTGTCCTGGCGGGGGGATGCACGGTGGGGGCCGGACTGTCGGGAGTGTCCACCGTGAGCATTGCCGCGATCCTGGCGCTCACGGCCATGGTGTTGTCGGCGAGAATTACCGGAAGGGTTCTCGCCGACCGGTAGGCGCGGACAGGCTCTCGAGAGTCTGTCGGATTACGTTTCGCCAATCCGACCTACGGTTCAGACGGCTTACGACGAAGTGCTCCAACTAGGTCGGGTTAGCCGGAGGCGTAACCTGACAACTATTCGGCCGTACCTATTACCCGAAAATGTCCTTGGAAATGCCCGCGTACCAGCCGATGGATTCCTCGTAGGTCGCCTTGCGCAGCTCGGCGTTCTCTCCGGTCTTCGAAATGAAGCCGTCGGTCTTGGCGATCTTCTCGTCGGTGGCCTTGTAGGAGGCGCCGACCTTGACGCCGTCGTCGGTGGCGATGAGCGACCAGCAGGTATTCGAGAAGCGCGCCGGGAACACCCTGGATTTCGTGAGCGCGCCGCGCACCGCCATGGCGCACACCTTGGCCTGGCTGTTGGCCGAGAACCCGGACTTGGGCATGTCGCCCTGCTGCGACGCGTCGCCGAGCACGTGGATGTTCTCGTCAGCCCGGCTCTGCATGGTGTGCGGCACCACCGGCACCCAGCCGCCCTTGTTGGTGATGCCCGCGGCCGCGGCGATGCGGCCCGCCTGCTGCGCCGGAATGACGTTGCAGACGTCCACCTTCGTGACTTCGCCGTCGATCACCACCTCCATGGACGCCGGGCGCACTTCGACCTTGTCGCCGCCGAAGTCCGGACCGACCCGCTCGACCATGCCCGGGTAGTGGCGCTGCCAGCCTTCCTCGAAGAGCCCCTGCTTGGAGAACTTGGCCTTGGGGTCGACGATCAGGATCTTCGCCGTCGGGTTCGACTGCTTCAGCGTGTGTGCGACCATCGAGATCCGCTCGTACGGTCCCGGCGGGCAGCGGAACGGGTTCGGCGGCGCCACCATGCAATAGACGCCGCCCTGCCGCATGGCGGCCACCTGCGCCTTGAGGAGCTGCGTCTGCGAGCCGGCCTTGTAGGCGTGGGGCATGCGGTTCTGCTGCGACACGTCCCAGCCCTGCACCGAGCCCGGACGGAAGTCGATGCCGGGGGACAGTACCAGCCGGTCGTAGGCGAGGCTGCCGCCGCCCGCGAGCCCTACCGTTTTCTGGTCGCGGTCGACGGAGACGGCCCAGTCGTGAACGACGTTGATGCCGTAGGCGGACGCAAGGGTTCCGTAGCTGTGTCCGAGGGACTCGAACTCACGGAAGCCGCCGAGGTAGAGGTTCGAGAAAAAGCACGAGTAATAGCGCCGGGTGGGTTCCACCAGGGTCACATCGACGGCGCCTTTCGAATCCTTGGCGATATAGCGAGCGGCCGTGGCGCCGCCGGCGCCGCCGCCGATCACCACCACGCGCGGGCGGCTCTTTCCGAGGACGGGATGCGCCCAAAGCGCCGCCGATGCCGCAACCGTCGATGCCAGGAAGCGGCGCCGGGTCATGCCGCGGTTATTCTTCTTTTTCATGATGGCTCCCCTTTCATCGACCGTTGAGCGGCCTGCCGAAATACACGGCCAGTGAGGCGATTTCCTCGTCGGACAGGCGCCGGGCGATGGTCTGCATGGCCTGATGTTGCCTCTTGCCGTGCTTGTACGCCTGTAGAGTTATCACGAAGTCATCGACGGGCCAACCAATGATGGACGGTATGCCCTCATCGGCCCCGTCGGGGCGGTGGCACGTGGTGCACTCGCTCGCCAGGTAGGCGCCGTATTCCGGGTCGCCGGCGACCGCCAGGAGCCGCGGGGCGAGGCCGAACTCGTCAACGGTCATGGTCGGTTCCGCCGCCGGAAGCCCGGACCGGGAGCCCGAAAGGGCGCGCAGCCATGCCAGCAGATCCGCCCGGTCGCTGGCCGCCGCCATGCCGGCGTAGCTCATGCGCGAGCGCGGCACCACCTTCCGAGGGTTGGCCAGAAAGGCGTCCAGTGTCGCCTCGGTCCAGACCAGCCCGCCGGCCCCGACCTTCTTCATGGCCGGAGAGTAGCGGAACTTCGGGAGTGAGGCCGCGCGGCGGCCGAACACGTCGTTCAGGTGCGGGCCGATCCGGTGCTTCGCGCCGCGGCCGGCCTGGTGGCAGCGCTTGCATTCCTGGTAGAGCGCCTTGCCGCGTTGTGTGTCCGCGCCCAAGGCTCCGTTGGCGACAGGAACCACGAGAAGAGCGAGCGCAAGGATCGCGAAACCCGCGGGTTTCGTGAAGCGGGTCATTCGGGGGCAGGATCAGGGGAAGTCACGACTTGACCTGTACGCGTCTGCTAAGGCGGTATGTCGAGCCGTCGTCGTCCACCCATTCGAATTCCATTTCGCCCGATTCGTGGACGGCCATTTCGAACTGGATGTAGGGATCCGTAGACACCGCCGGCTCGAGAGCCACAGAAATCGCCTCCTCGCCGTTGTAGCGGGCAGTAAACCGGTTAATGATTCGGCGAGGGATTCGTTTCCCGTCACGGCCGAGGTACAGCCCGGTGTGCATGGGGTGGGTGATCCGGGTCCTGACGGTGAAGGGGACGCCCGCGGACACGGACTTCGGCAGTTTCACGCGCGGCCTGGGTTTCTGCATCAGCATCTCTTTAGCCGCAGCCGCCCACCGTTACGATGATCGGGCGGGAGGTCATGCGAAACGTGCCGTTCGCCATCTCCGCGACGGCGAACAGTTTCTGGCTCTTGGCCAGCCGGATGCGGGTCGATGCCGCCGGCGTCGCCCCCTTTCCGAAGGTGAACACGGCGACGTCGGGATACGGATTGCCGTCGTTGAATACGGCGATACGCCGGGCGCTCGGGGCGGAGACCCGGATCGGCACGGAGCCGCCGTTGTCGGCGATCTCCGGCGCCTCGATGCGGACGCCGCCCTCCGCCGGCACCGCTCCCTTGGTGAAGTTCGCGATGGCCTGCGAGGTCTTGTCCTTGCCGGCCCGGGCCATGCCGGCGGGAAGGAAACCGGCGAGGCCGGCCGCCAGCGCCGCCAGAGCGGCCCCGGCGAAAGAGAGCATGTTCCTGCGCGTGATATTCATGTGAAGGTCATGTCAAGGTCATGTCAAGGCGCCACTCGGCTTGCCGCCTGGCGCGGTCTCTTTCTATAGTAGACTCTCGCAATCCACAACGAAAGAGGGCACCCGTGAAATTCGGCCTGTTCATCATCGGCGACGACGACCCGGAGCTCAAGCTCGACCTCAAGGGCTACTACGAGCGGATGCTGGAGCAGGTCCGCTGGGGCGAGTCCCTGGGCTACGAGTGCTTCTGGTTCGGAGAGCACCACTTCGACTTCCACGGCGTCATCCCGTCGCCCACGGTGCTCATGTCCGCCGCGGCCACGTGCACGGACTCCATCCGCCTGGGCGTCGCGGTAGCGCTGCTGCCGTACCGCGACCCGATCCTCACCGCTGAAGAGTACGCCATGATCGACGTCCTGAGCGGCGGCCGGCTCGACTTCGGGGTAGGCCGCGGCACGCCGCCGGAGCTGGTGGGCTTCGGCGTCAAGGAGGACAACCGCGACCTCCTGGTGGAGAGCCTGGAGGTCGTGGAGATGGCCTGGCGCGAGGGCCGGGTGTCGTACCACGGGAAGTTCCACGACATCGACGACGTGTCGCTGAACGTGCTGCCGGTCCAGCGCCCCGTGCCGCCGGTGTACTTCGCCGCCCTGAGCCAAGGCTCCTACCAGGTGGCCGGGGAGCGCGGCTATCCCATCCTCGGCATCCCCTTCGCGAGTTGCAAGGACATGGCCGAAGTGAAGCGCAAGGTGTCCTTCTACAAGGAGGTCCTGAGCGAAAACGGCCACGATCCCGCCGCCCTGGACGTGGGCCAGACCATCCACACTCACGTGGCCGAGTCGGACGCCGCCGCCCGCGGCCGCGCCCGTCCCGCCATGAAACGCTACTACGAAGCGCGCAAGGCCGTACGCCCCCGCGGCTACGACGAGCTCGACCGCGGGCGCATGCTCATGGTCGGCGGCCCCGGCCGCTGCATCGAGCAGATCCAGGAGATCGCCGACACCGGCGCCAACTACGTCATCTTTTCCATGAACTTCGCCGGCCTGGACCAGAAGAGCATCCTGGAGTCCATGGCGATGATGGCGGAGGAGGTGTTGCCGAGGATTGAAAGCAGGAGGTGAGGAGGCGCAACATGCTAGAGGTCTCGCGTGTTCTAAACCCGCTTGGCGTGCCTGTTCAGAAACGGCAAGAACTGCGGAAACACTTCGTCTGCAACCCGCGCGCCCATGAACGGATCCTGGTGGCCATAGTTTTCCAGGATCAACGTCTCGTGCGGGTTGCCGGGAGCGAGTTCGTTTAGTCTGTCGAAGCAGAGGATGTTGGAATCGGTAAACACTCGGTTGTTGCGCCCCGTCATGAACAATACAGGGGTGGCGATCTCCTTGGCGTACTGCATGTAGTTGTCCGGCAGACGTTCGTGCGCCGATTTGCCCGGATACATCTTCACTGCGGTATTGTCGTGCTTCAGCATCTTGAACACGTGGCGATGGTAGTTGAGACTCGTGCCGCCGTAGAGGTCGCCGCTGCGCTTGTGCGTCATTTCCGCTAGATTCTTGTGCTCATACAGTGCCGGCCAGCCCGTGCCCCACATCAGGCTCAACATGTGGCAGGCCGGTACATTGCACTCACGGTGAAATAGCGACACAGTCCAGTTCAGCGCCTTGCCTACGGTCAGCGTCGGATCCTGGCTCCACGTCGGGCTCACGTAAGGTATGCTGAGTACGTTTTCCAGCAAGAAGGGGAAAAGGGACCCCTTGATGCGAGACCATGCAGGTATCCGAGGCGTTAGCGCAACGGAGTTGGCGATCACGCTTGCAATGCCCTTGACCTGCTTTGCGAACAGGCTCATTACGAAGGACATCGCACCCAGGCAGTGACAGATCACGTGGATGCGCTTGTCGGCACCGGTGATCTTGCGGACTTCCGCGACTCCCGCCGGATGGTCGTAGAGTGCGCAGTCGTCCATGGTGTAACGGTGGGGGCGCAAGTTGTAGCTGTATCGGTTGCTCATGCGGAAATCGAAGGTGAAGACGTCGCTGAATCCTCGCTCGTGCAGCCAGACCACCAGATTCTTATGTTCCGGCATGATGAACATGTCGGACGAGGTGGTGAGGCCGTGGATGATGACCACGATATCGTCACAATCCGCTCGCCAGAATCTCGTCAGGCTGAGGCCGAGGTTGTCCTCCGTGTTCAAGGGATGGATGGTGATACGGGCGTTCGGCACGCCTGCCAACGTGTAGAGAGCGATGTCACGTTGCATCCGTCATGCTCCCTACGCGGCGAGGTCCAGTTCAGCGATGTACTCGGCGACGGCGGTGATGGTGCGCGATGGGTTGAGGCCTATTGCGCGCGGAATTATGGCGCCGTCAACGACGTACAGTCCGTCGTAACCGAACACGCGACCCCTGTGATCGACTACGCCGGCGTCTTGCGAGGCAGCCATGTTGCAACCACCCAAGGGGTGCGGTGTCACCAGATAGTTCATCCACGTCCAGGTGAAGGGTACGAGCGGTATCCCGCCGGTCTGGATTGACAGTTTGCGATGCATTTCCACCAGGGCCTGCACCGCCGCTTTCGACGGCTTGGGATCCCACCTCAACTTCAATGCGAAGCCGTCGCGGGCCAACCACCGCCGTCTCAATTTCAACTGCCCGACCGGCTGATCGACTGCCTGACCGAACCACGGCATTATCGCCGTCGCGGGATCCCGATCCCGCGCCAAGCGGGTCAGTGTTCTGGCTATTCGAGACACAACACGGTGGAACATCCAATTCCTCGAGGCCACGTGTTCCAACGCATTGCCTAGAAGATCCGGGAAACCGCCATCTTGGACGAAGAACCGTTCACCGCCTACGGTACCGTCGAGAAACGAGATGGCCCCCGTGATCGTGGGTCCGCGGGTCGGCGATACTTCACGGCCCGAATAGACCGAAGGTGTGAGGAAATCGCCATTGGAGCACCAGCCATAGCCGAGTCTCGGACTCAGGTTCGGTAGTGTGCCGTGCTCATCACGACAGCGCAGCAACAGCTCGGTCGAACCGAGGGATCCCGCGGCAATGAACACTTTAGCGCTGGTGACGAAGCCGGGTTGCCGGCCACCATCAACGATCCGCTCGAAGTCGACTCGATAGCCGCCGTCCACGGGCACAAGGCGACGCACCGTGTGCAGCGACCGAATCTCGGCGCCATTGGCCGTTGCTTTCGCAAGATAGTTCAGATCCAACGTATTCTTGGCCCGCACCGGACAGCCGATATCACAGTTGCCGCAATGGATGCAGGTGCCTTGGGTCATCCCTTCCGCGTTCCGGAAACTCTTTGATTTGGCCGGGTTGTGAGGATCCTCCTGCGCATAGGTCCAGGTGGGATCGAAGCTGACCGCAAGATCGAGTTTGCGGAAACGAGCGCCATGACCGACTGCTTGCGCCCCCTCGCGCACCAGCTTGAATCGTTCCGTCAGTTGTTCGTCCGGGATTTCTTGGGTCGCTAGCATGGATCCGGCCATGTCGTAGTGGGGCTTCAAACGATCGTAGGTGATTTCGGGCGGCCAACCGCCATCGAATGCATTGGGTTCCGCTTCAATGAAGACGTTGGCGTAGACCAGCGAGCCTCCACCTACGCCGGCCCCTTGGACCACGGCCATGCGCCGAAAGAAGCGCATGTCGATCCAGCCGTTCTGTTTCTCCGGTTCGTCCGGATCGTAGATCCAGTTGGCCTGCGATACCGATGGATACTCTGCGACTGGCCAACGCCGTCCTCGTTCCAGAACCAGAACAGAGCGTCCCGCCGCGGCCAACCGGCAGGCCAGCACTGAACCGCCGAAGCCGCTGCCAACCACTACCGCATCGAACCGTTCCGCCATGGACCTGCGCTCCAGGTGGGTTTCGATCCGTCAGTCTGGTTTGGAACCGGGACCATAACGGTCCCACAGCTCACCCATGAAGAACCGGCCGAACCTGACAAGTGCCTGTGCTTTTCCGGTTGTATCGTCGGCGCCGACGACCCGCATCGTCGACATCAGCTTGACCAACTCGACCATCGCGAGTGTCAACACGCCGGAACCGATTATCGCGCCGGATGCGTTACATCCGGCGTGGAGGGTGGTGAACAATGTCGTTACGTCGGTCCATAGATCAAATGGCCGATCGTGGAAAACGATTTTGTGGCCGGCAAGGTAGAACGGGCGGCCGTGGTGGTGAAACGCCAGTTCATAGACCATGCGGCGTGCATCGGGCGTTTCTGCCGGCGAGAACAGGTTGAAGACTCCCGTGTCGGCTCTGAGGTTCTGTCCCAGTGGGTTGAAGTCGATCACGCCGGCAAGCTGACCGGAATGATCCGGATCCGCCACAAAGGCATCGAGGTCGGCGATCGTGACCCTGGCGTGCATCTCGAGGCGTGTACCCTCCGTCTCGCCTTTCCTCGCGCCGGCGCTCGGCTCGCGTTCCCCCAGCGCAAACGGCCCGGCCATGGTCTCATCGAATGTAATGCCAAGTGCACCCATGGTTTCCGGTTCACAGCGTGATTGCGTGTATTCTCATCGGCACGGCCGTCTACCAGGAAACGAGCGCGAGGCGGGCATCGAGAGCCTGCGCCTGCCCCTTGTCGTCTTCTTCCACGACGACTTCGCCGTGCCGGTCGTAAGCACGTACCCGCAGCTCATGTTTTGCCCGGTCGATCGAGAGACGGCAGAAGTTTGTCCTCCTGGGTGAAGTTCCCGGCCTCATAGTCCATTGTCAATGTTTGACCGGCGCTACTTTCGAAAGTAAAGGTGTCGCTCTGGCCGGCCTCCGTCGAATCGTGGACATAGTCCGAGGGCTCTCCGTCGGCGAACGGAAATGGCCAATAGAATGCCGACGACGTCACGGAAAAGGCACGGAGTTTCTCTGCCTCTTCGGAACCTTTGAAGGAGAGCGATGCGACGTTCGAGCAATGGATGTCGCCGGACAAGAACACCACATTCTGCACGCAGTTGTCGACGATGCAACGTAGAATCGCCGCACGTGTATTCGGAAACCCCGGCCAGGAATCGCTGCGTTCCTTGGCGCGATCGCTGCGGTCGTTACGCGCCGACATCGGGTTGGGTACGAACACACTGGAGCACACGATGAATTTGGGCACGTCGCCGCGGCATCGTTGCTGGGTCTGCAGCCACGTGAGCAGGCGCTGCAGTTGGCCTGGTTGACTGCCCGGCAGGGTCGGCCGGCCTAGTAGATGATTGTCGGAAAGATCGCCCTCGTCCCCCTCCAGATAACGCTGTGTGCGGGTGTCGAGTACGAAAAACGGGTACCGCCCGCAGTCGAAACGGTAGTAGAGCCGCTTGCCATAGCTTCGCGGGCCGTGGCTCCACTGGTAGCTGAGGTAGGCGTCGATGGCTATGGTGAAGAGCTGGTACTTGGCGCATCGGCGGATTCGATCCTGCGTCCAGTTGTCCTCGATTTCGTGGTCGTCGAGGACCATGTAAGTCGGGAGTCGTTGCATCAGTCGACGGATGTTATGCGAACGGAACGCCGTTATGTAACGGTCGCGGAACTCATTGTACGTATCCGCGCGGCCGATGGGCAGCAGATTGAAGAGATCCGCGTAAATCTGATCGCCAACCATCAGGACGAAACGCGGCCGCGAGCCATCGTCGGCATCGGCGAGCGACTCGGCCATCGGGGCGAAGATACGGTCCGAATGTCGAAATTTCCACAATAGACCTGGATAACGGCAGGAGCCGAGCAGGAAATCGAGTTGATCATCACCGACGCCACTTGTCGGGAACGTGCGGAACTCCGCCTTGGACTGTTCTTCCGGCAAGGCGAACAGATCCTTTAGCCAAGCCTTGGCAGGTGGCAGCTTGTCTTCCAACTGCTTTAAATCGAGGAGCTGATCGTCGTCGATGGGATCGTCCAGAAGCAGCGTACCGACACGAATCTCATACGATGTGTCCGGCTTTAGCGGCGGATTGACCTGGCCGCCCAGGTTGATCGTGCCGCTACGATCGAATTCACGCTGCAGACGGAAGTAGTAGCAAGGTTTGACGCGGAGTCTTGAACCGCCTTCCATCGTGATGGCGATCACCCCAAGTGACCGCGTTCCAGAATCAGGTTCTCTGGTCGGATCCGTGCTTGGATCGGCGCGAACCCAAATCCGTGCGGTCGTATCCGTTGTGTGTCCTACAATCGGACCGACACCGGGCGGACGTAAGCTTGACATTGCTTTCCTCCCCCCAACAGGCCAGACGTCGCCAAATCTGAAACAAGTTCGGCTGGACCGTACTGGACGGTACTGCCAGGGCTGAAGGCTACAGAATGGCGTGCAGGTTGTCAACGGACACACTCTACCGGGTGATGTATGAGAGGTTGCGTCAGCGGAGTGGAGGGAGTCCTCCGGCGTTCTGAACGTCGAGGTGCGGCTGGCGGTAGACGAGCCTTACCGCATGAGCCCCGGCAGAAAGGTGGCGATCGGCGGGAACAGCATGACCAAGGCGAGGGCGATGATGTTGATGAGGACGAAGGGGATGACGCCGCGGTAGATGGCGCCCAGGGTGACGTCGGGCGGGGAGACGCCCTTGAGGACGAAGAGGTTCATGCCGAAGGGCGGGGTGATGAGCGACAGCTCGATGTTCACCATGGTGACGATGGCGAACCATAGGGGGTCGAGGCCCAGGGAGCGGATGACCGGGAAGAAGATCGGCACCGTGATGAGCATGATGGAGATGGGCTCCATGAACGCGCCCATGATAAGGATCACGATCTGCATGCTGGCGATGATGATCCACGGCGACACCGGCAACTCGGTGGCGAACATCGAAAGGCCCATGGCGGCGCCGGAATGGGCCAGGATCTGGCTGAAGGCGGTGGCGCTGGTGACGATGAGCAGAGCGAATCCCGAGACTTCGACCGTCCCCAGCAGGGCCTTGCGCAGGATCTCCCACGACAGGCGCCGGTAGGCCACTGCCAGGCAGAAAGCTCCGGCCACGCCCATGGCGGCGGATTCGCTGGGGGTGGCGATGCCCATGAAGATCGAGCCCAACACCACCAGCACGAGCACCACCAGCGGCAGGAAGTACAGGAGCGCGTTCAGGCGCTCGCTCCAGGACACTCTCTCCAGCTCAACGGCCGGCGCCAAATCCGGCCGGACAGTACAGACAATGACGATGTAGCCGAACAGCAGCGTCGCCAGCAGCAGCCCGGGCAGGATCCCGCCGATCAGGAGATCGCCCACCGAGAGTTGGCTGATGCCGCCGAAGATGACCATCAGGGCGCTGGGAGGGATCAGCACCGCGAGGCCGCCGGAGGTGGCGAGGGTGCCCACGGCCAGGCCGGTGTCGTAGCCCTGCTTGCGCATCTCCGGCACCAGGATCGTGCCCAGGGTGGCCGAGCTGGCCATGCTGGAGCCGCTGCCTGCGCCGAACGCCGTGCCCGCGAGCACGGCCAGCACGGCGAGGCGGCCGGGCACCTTGCCCAGCCACTTGCCGATGGAGGTGATGGCGAGGGCGGCGAGCCCCGAGTGGAGCACCAGTTCGCCCATGAGCACGAACAGCGGCAGGGCGATGAACGCGAAGGTGCCGATGCTCGTGAAGCTGCTGAGGGCAATGGCCTGGACCGCGCCCGGGCCCACCAGCACGTAGAGGAACCCGAGGTTCAGCACGCCGAACGCGAACGCGATCGGGATGCCCGACGCCATGAGCACGATCAGGGCGCCGAACATGATGACCAGGACGATCCACCACTCGAGGAAGATCAGAGGCCTCCCTTCTCGGGAGTCGTCGCGGCGTGCGCGCGCGATCCGGTGAGGATCCTGACCAGGAAGGCGAGGCCCAGCCACGCGGCCCCGATGGGGATGATCACCAGCACCGGGAACTTCGGGAGGTTGAGCGCGGTGGAGAACCGGTAGCCGTTCTCGAACGCGTGCCACGCCACCACCCAACCCTGCCAGGCGAGGACGACGCAGTAAATGAACCCCAGGAAGTCGGTGACGACCCGCAGCCTGCCTTGCGATGCCGGGCTGAGCCGTGCGGTCACGATCTCCACCTTCACGTGGTTGTCGTTCATGAGGATCCACGCGGCCGGAACGAAGCAGAGATAGACGAGCAGGTATTCGTTGATGTCGAGAACCCAGATGGTTGGCGCGGCGAAGAGCATGCGGGCGAGCACGTCGTAGAGAACGGTCACCGCCATGGTCACGACGAACGCGGCGGAGACATATCCCAGCACGCGGTTCGTCCTGTCGAATGCGCGGTTCAGCGTATTCAGCATGGAGGTGGTCCTACTTCGTAGGACAGGAGGGCGGCGGCCGCCGGGCGCGCTGTCATGCAGGCCGGCAGCCGCCGCGGATCAGGTCCGGACGGCCCGGATCAGTTGTAGGGCGCCAGGGCCTTCTGGATCTGCGCGCCGTACTTGGGCGACTGCTTGAGCAACTCGGGCCAGTAGGCGTTGCGGGCTTCGCCCAGCCGCTTCTTGGCGGCGTCGTCCACCTCGATGACCTTCATGCCGTTCTTCTCGAGCCGCTTGATCGCCGCGTTGTCGTTGGTCTGGAAGTACTTGAGGATCCCGGGCTCCATGTCCACGATGGTCCCCTCCAGCACCTTCTTCACGTTGTCCGGCAGCTTGTCCCACTTTCCCGTCGGCATGTAGACGCCGCCTGGCGCGAACTGGATGGGCGTGGCGATCATGGCCTTGTAGACCTTGTGCTCGCCGAAGCTCCAGGCGTCGTTGGGCGCACGGTAGGCGCCGTCCACCACGCCGCGCTGCAACGCCGTGTACAGTTCGTTGGCCGGCAGGGTCTGGGGCGAGGCTCCGAGATACTGGATGGCGGCGGCATCCTGGGCCCCCGAGGCGCGGATGCGCTTGCCCTTGACGCCGTCGAGGTCCTTGATGGGAGTGGCCATGAGCAAACGGAAGCCGGTGCCGGCCACGGTGATGCCCAGGAAGCGCATGGACGACTTCTCCCGGTAGGCCTTGTTGATGATATCCAGGGCGCCGCTCTTGCGCAGGCCGTCCAGGAAACCCTGCAGGCTCTTGGGCGCGATCAGGCTCACGGCCGCGGCTTCGACGGTCTCGCCCACGTAGTACGCGGGCGCGGAGTTGGTCATGTCGGCGATGCCGGTGCGCAGGGCCTGGAACTGCTCGAACGCGGAGGCCACCTCGTTGCCGCCCAGCAGGCGGATCTGCACCACGCCCTTGCCGCGCTTGTTCACTTCCTTGATGTAGTTCTTGTACCAGGTGTTGCCGTCGATGCTCAGCGGCCAGGCCGAGATGGCGCGGATCACCACCTCCTTGCCGTCAGCGGGCGCGGCGGCGGTGAGGGTCCACACCGGGACGGCCAGCAACAGGGCGAGCAGGGAGACTCTCGCTAAGGATTTCGTACGCATCGTCAACCTCCGGTTCTGCTGTCGGGGAACGCTTCCCGGGATGGATGTGCCGTATCGGGCGATACGACTATGAGACCGCCTCGTAGGGGTAGCGCTTTACCTTCTCCATGTTCTTGCCCTCGATGCGGATCAGCTTGGTGGTGTCGGCGCGCCAGGGCGAGTGGAGATCCCCTTCGTTGTACAGGTGAGCCATGCCGCGCTTGAGGGTGTAGGTGCGCAGCTTGCGGGCCTTGCCTCTCTTTCCCTCGCCGGCCGGCTCGACCTTCTCCCAGTCGGTCATCTCGGTCTCGCCCGCGGCCTGACCGTAGATGGCCCATGCGGGACCGTGGTCGTGGGGATTGCTGCCCTTAGCGCCCTTGTTGTGGTGGGCGAGGATGCAGAAGCCGAGCTCCTCGTCCTCGTAGATCACCTTGCGCTCCGGCTGTTCCTCCTCGATGTGCTCGGCGATGAATTCATCGTCCTTGCAGACCTCTGCGACCAGCGTGACCACCTTCTCGCGCCCCTCGGGGCCGGGCTCCGCCTTGAGAATGCGATGACACTCTGCCGCGAACTGTTCCAACGTATGGCTCATGATACGACTCCTCCTGACAATGTACTTCGGGACATTTCCCCGAGAATTCGCAGTGATGGAACCCTTCTACGCTTTCCCTTGCGATGGTGTCAAGCTACTCCGTCCACCCCACGATGGGCGTGAACAGGTCCTCCAGGGCGGGCCTGGGCTCCGCCACGAACCCTTGCTCCACGAGGTACTGCATGAACGTCTCAAGGTTGGCCCGATTGGCCTCCACCCCGTAAGGGTAGGGGTCGCCGCCGAAAAGCTCCCGGATCTCGTCCACCTCGGCGTTGAGCCACGGGACCATGTACAGCATGGCGCCGGTGAAGCTCATGTGCTTCAGCACCCATGCCTTGGCCGCCTGGAAGGCCTTGAACATGCTCTCGGCGATCCACGGGTGCCGTTCATGAAGCTCCTCGCGCATGACGATGGTGTGCATGATGGGAAAGATGCCGGTGGCCTGGAAGTACTCCCGTTCGGCCCGGCGGTAGTCCGGGAAAAGCCTGCCGACGGCCGGATTCTTGCCCAGCGAATCCGGCTGCCGGGCACCGAGATACGCGGCGATGGCGCCCTCCGCCAGCAGGTCGTTGATGGACTTGTCCGCCGGGGCCGGCTCGAGATCCAGGTCGCCCAACGGCCTCAGGTCCACCTCGCCGTCCGGCGGCCGCGGCGCGTTGACCCCGCCCTCGACCCAGCGGATGCTGGACAGGTCGACGCCGTGCCGGTGCTGCAGGATGCCGCGGATCCACACGGCCGCGGTTTGCCCGTATTCCTGGACGCCCACGCGCTTGCCGTTCAGGTCGGCGGGCTCGGTGACTCCCCGATCGCGGTTGACGTAGACGTAGGCGTGGCGGAAGAGACGCGACGGGAACACCGGCAGCGCGATGAAAGGGAACGATCCCCGCGAGCGCCGTGTCACGTAGGTGGACAGCGACATCTCGCAAAGGTCGAAGGCGCGAGTCTTCATCATGCGGGTGAAGATCTCGGGCGGCGACTGGATCTGCAGGCAGGTCACGTCGATGCCCTCGGGCCGGACCTCGCCCTTGGCGATGGCTTCGACGCGGTCATACGGCCCGGTTGCAAGGGTCAATGAGAGATTCCCCAAAGTCGTTTCCTCCGTGGTATGATTCCGTTGCTTGAGCGACGACGCTCCCTGAGTTGAGGGAGCTTTTCAAAGTCGGGTCGAAACCGCAAGTTTGGCCGGAATCTAGGAGAATGGTCCACCCATGCGGATGCAATTCAGTCTTCACAGCCCCAACGGCGGCCTGAAGGAAGCGGCGCGGATACGCGATCGCGTGGTGCGCGCGGAGCAGCTCGGCTTTGAGGGCATCTACCTCGGCTGCAGCCAGCTCAGCACCCCTGAGCCATTCCAGATCCTGGCGTGCTGTGCGGTGGCCACGACCCGGCTGAAGCTCGGCACCGCCGTGACCAACATGGTCTACCAGGACCCCACGGTGCTGGCGGGCTCGGCCGCGACCTTGAGCGACATCTCCGACGGCCGCGCCGTTCTCGGCCTCGGCACCGGCGACGGTCCCGTATTCGCCATGGGCCGAAAGGCCACCCGGCTCAAGGAGTTCGAGGAGGGCGTGCGCACCATCCGCGAGGTGCTCCGGGGCGGCGAGCTGGTGACGCCCAACAGCCGCGTGCGCGTGAGCTACCGGCTGCTGCCGACGCCCGTGTACCTTTCCATGGAAGGACCCAGGGGTCTCCGGCTGGCGGGGCGGGTGGCCGACGGGGTCTTTCTCGGGAGCGGGGTGGAGCCCCGCGCCGTGAGCTGGGCGCTGGCTCGCATCGCCGAGGGCGCGGCCGAGGCCGGACGTTCGCCCAAGGAGATCGCCGCCCTGGCCGCCGGCATGGTGTGCGTCAAGGAGGACGGCGACGAGGCGCGGCAAATCGTGCGCCGCCGCCTCGCCAATCGGGCGCACCACAACTTCCAGGCCACCCTGGAGACCGTGCCCGAGGAAGAGCTGGCCAGCATCAAGGAGTTCATGGCGGCCTTCGACCAGTCCAAGCCCATGGAGGAACGCTCCGACCCGGCGCTAATCACGGACTACCTGGTGCGGCGCTTCGCCATCGCCGGCACGCCCAAGGAGTGCATCGAACGGCTGGAGGAGTTGGCGGAGGCCGGCGTCGATCACGTCATGCTGACCCCCGCCCGGCGCGTCTACGAGGAGACCGTAGAGGCCTTGGCCGAGAAGGTGATGCCGGCGTTCGGAGCCTAGCGGGGAGCTCGGCGGAGGGCGGCGAAGGCACATGGGCGAGGCCGGCCAAGGGCAGGCGGAACGGGGTGGGACACTTGATCCCGTGCCGTCCGTCGAGCAAGGGGAAACCCATGCGATTCTATATCAACATCCTCTCCACCTACTATCCCGACATCGATCCGCCCTACGAGGTCTACTACCGGCAGATGCTGGAGCAGATCGAGCTGGCCGAGGAGCTTGGCTTCGAGTGCTTCATGTTCAACGAGCACCACTTCCTGGGCTACGGCGGTCTCATCGCCAACCCGGCGGTCATGCTGGCGGCGGCCGCGGCCAGGACCTCCAGGATCCGCCTCGGGCCCTGCATCGCCATCCTGAGCGTACGTCAGCCGCTGCAGGTCGCCGAGGACTACGCGATGGTGGACGCCCTGTCCGGCGGCCGGCTGGAATTCGGCATCGGGCTGGGCAACACGGCCCTGGATTACCGAGTGTTCGAGGTGCCGCAAACCGAGGGGCGGGCACGGTACCAGGAGGCCCACGACATCATCATCAAGGCGTGGACCGAGGAGCGCTTCAGCCATGCCGGCGAGTTCTGGCGGTTCGAGGAGATCACCCTTTACCCGCGCCCCGTGCAGCAGCCGCTGCCGCTCATCTGGGTGGCGGGCACCTCGCCGGAGGGACTGGGGTGGGCCGGGCGGAACGGCTACCACATCATGACCGTGGGTCATCCCCATCCGCCGGACAAGGTGGGCGCGGGCGTGCAGGCCTGGCGCGAGGGCCTGGTGGCCACGGGCCGCGACCCCGAGGACTACCACTGCCAGTACCACCTGCGCACCTACGTCAACGAGGATGCCTCGACGGCCCGGGAGATCGGCGAGAGGGCGATCGACCGCTACGAGGCGATCTCACGGATCCAGCGCAAGGCGCCTCTTCCGCCGGGTTACGTCTACGACTTCGAGGGAATGCTGGAAACGGGGCGCAACCTCTACGGCACCCCGGAGCAGTGCATCGAGATCATCAACAACGCCCGCCGACACTACTACTTCGACACCGTGACCCACAACTTCAACTTCGGCGGGCTCCCGCACGAGGAAGTGAAAAAGTCCATGCGCCTCTTCGCGCGCGAGGTCATGCCGGCGTTCCGCTAATCCGTACGCCACCCTTCGACTCCGCTTCGCTACGCTCAGGGTGAACGCGCCGCCCCCTCAAAGGTCCAGCGTGCTCGGGGCGAATACTTCCTCCAGCGGGAGTTTGCGTGGCGTGAGCTGCTGCTCGAAGGAGTAGTCGACAAGCGTCTCGAGCATGGCGGCGTTGTCCTTGATGCCGTAGGGGAAGGGGTCTTCTCCGACGATGGACCGCGTCTGCTCCAGGTACGCGGGACCGAAGAAAAGGTCCGACGGGATGGCGCGCGGCAGCTGCCGGAGCCAGTGTTCCTTGGCCTTGGCGAAGGCCGCGTAGAGGTTGAAGGCGAGCCAGGGGTGCTTCTCGTGAACGTCGCCGCGGATCACATAGCAATGGTTTACGGGGACGAACCCGTGAGCCTCGACGTAGCGCCGACCCTCGGCCATCATGTCCGGAAACAGCGGCCTGACCAGGTCCTCGTCGCCCTCCCGGCGGTCTCCGGTGGAACGATCGATGACGTTGCGTTCGGCGTGGAAGGTGCTCAGCAGCATGGCCGTGTCGAGCTCCCGGTCCACCAGCATGGAGATCAGGCTCTTTTCCGTAGGAATGCGGTGGAAACGGATCCCTTCCGGCGGCGTGAAACCGGTGGCGCCGCCGTGGCTCAGTTCCTCGCTGCGCTCCATGTACCAGTCTACGCCGTACTGGGACACGCCGAAGTCGTGCTCCAGAGTGCCGCGGGCCCACAGCGCCGCGGTCTGCTGGTATTCGCCCACGCCGATACGCTTGCCCGTCAGTTCGCTGGCCTGGGTGATGCCGGAATCCTTGTGGACGTAGAGCGCCAGGTGCATGAAGCGGCGCGACGGGAACACGGGAATCGCCACCATGTCGTGTCCCCGGGACTTGGCGATGAGCAGGGAGGACATGGACATTTCCGCGACTTCGAACTCGCCGAACCTGAGCTGTCGCCAAAACGTCTCCGAGGGGTTCGAGTGGGTCCAGACCAGGTCGACACCTTCCACAGGGACGGTGCCGTCGAGCAGTGGAGCGATGCGTTCGTATTCGGCGGAGACGAGACTGAGTTGGAGTTTCTTCATGCGAGTCAGTCGGGGTGATGCGGACGTCCGGAGTAGGGTGCGGTGGTTTCAGCGGGTGCCGGCCGGACCGGGAACGGACGGCGTCGAGCGGTCCGTCCCGGGCCGACGCGGTTTATGAACGACCTCGCTACTGCGCCGTCACGCAGGTGGTCAGCACCGACGGAAGGTCCGGCAGCACCGGCTCCCAGGAGTCGCCGCGGTCGCGGGTGACGTAGAGGGCTCCGGTGCCGCGTTGCTTGGGATCGAACCCGAACCCCCGGGCGCCGTCGCCCATGGCGACGAAAACGGTATCAGGCTCTTCGGGGTGCCGCTGCAATACCCACGGCATGTACGGCATCATCTCGGCAAGGCCGTTGGTGGCGGTGCGCCAGCTCGCGCCCTCGTCATCGCTCAGCATGATCACGCCGTGGGGGTTGGTGTCTTCGCCGCGCCAGACCCCCGGGGAGCCGCGGCCGCCGCACACCATCATCCGGGGCGTCTCACCGGACAGGAAGAACCAGTCGTGGGTGTAGCTGTACTTTTCGGTGTAGCCCCACGGCATGCCGTCCTCGACCCGGCGCCACTGCCTTCCGCGGTCGTCGCTGCGGAAGAAACCCCGGGCGCACGACACGTAGTAGCGGTCCTTGCTGCCCGGATAGTTGTAGATGTGGTGCATGTCGAGATAGTCGATGCCCGAGCTTGCATCCTCCCAGGTCTTGCCCCGGTCCTCGCTGCGCACGACGCCGCCGTGCTCCAGCGTCAACAGCAGGAGCTCGGAGTCGTCTGGGTGGACCAGGATGTTGCAGACGTGCGGGAACTGCACGCCGACGTACGGTCCCGGGACGCACCACTGGTTCTGGACCTCCTCGGGCATCTGCTGCAGGCTCTCCAGGTTCTCCCAGGTGTCGCCGCCGTCCTCGCTGCGCATGAGCTGCACGGGACCGAGTCCGGCATAGACCACGCGGTCGTCGTTGGGGTCCACCGCAAAGCAGCGGGAGTCGCCCTCGATGACCCTCTTCCAGCTCTTGCCCGCGTCGTCGGTGCGGTAGGCGCCGTCGAAGGGCACGGCGGCGAAGACGCGCTCGGGCCGGGTCTTCGAGCCGGCTAGCCCGTCCACGGTCTGGCCGGGAAAATGCTCGGCGCACGTCTCCAGCCCACCGCCGCGGTTCTCGTAGACGGTGAGCCCGCCGTTGAACGCCACGTAATAGCGGAGTGAATCACCCATCGTTCTCTCCTCCTTTGCGTTTCCGATCTAGCGCGGCGCCACCAGAATCTCCTCCCGCGGGAAGTGGTCCATGATCTCGGCGCCGTCCTTGGTCACCACCACCATGTTCTCCAGCCGCACGCCGCCCACGCGGGTCTCGCCCTCTCGGCTCTCGATGGCGATGGTCATGCCCTCCTCGAACACCTGCGGGTAGTTCAGCGACCACTGGCGGTTGATGATCGGGATGTCGTAGTTGGTGCTTCCCTGGGTGAGACCGATACCGTGGCCGATCTCGCTGGCCAGCACCTCGCACTCCTCGTCGTAGCCCCAGCTCGACGCCGGCGGGAAGTGCTTGGCGGCATCGGCGGTGGTGGCGCCGGGCTTGATGGCGTCGATGACGCCGTCGATGCTGTCCTTGACGCGCTTGTACCAGTCCAGTTCCTTGGCGTTGGGCTTCCTGCCCACGATGAAGGTCCGGTAGGTGCAGGTGGCGTAGCCCTGGTAGGTGAGGCCGCAGAGCGAGCCGTATAAGAGGTCGCCCGTTTGCAACAGCCGGCTGGACTGATGGAAGCCGCGGTCGAAGGTGCTGGGCCCGGAGCGCCAGCCTCCCGGCGGCGCCGACTCCGCGCCCATGTCGTAGCCTGCCTTGGTGGCGACGCCCGAGAGCTGGGTGTCGCGGACGCCCGGCTTGGCGTTCTCCCAGATGCTGTACCAGACGCCCTCCACGATGGCGGCGGCGGTCTTGAGGCAATCGATCTCGTCGGCGGTCTTGATCTTGCGGATCTCCTTCATCACCAGGCTGAAGTCCACCAGGTTCTTGACGCCGGCGTTGGTGAGGGCCTCCCGGGCGATGCCGTCGAAGGCGCTGAAGCCGATCTTCTCGTTCAGGAGCCCGCGGCTCTTGAGCTCGTCGTGGATGTCGGCGGCGAACTGCCGGGCCTCGTCCTTGGCCGCCTCGATGCCGCAGGCCGCGGTCAGCCATGCACGCGCCGGCCGCCACTCGGTGATCCAGGGCGCCTGGTCCGGCATCTGGTGGAAGTGGCCGCTGTGCTCGTACATCACCGGGTCGTGGTCGGCGAAGAACAACGTGTAGCGGCACATGGGATAGTTGAACCCCTTGAGGCCGGTGAGGTAGCGGATGTTCGCGGAGTTGGCTTCCAGCAGCGCCGGTATGCCGTGCTCGCGCATGATCCGCTTGGCCCGCTCGGCCCGCTCCCGGCGCATGCGGTCGGTGTTGAGACGCTCCTGCCAGTCCGATACCTCGTTGCCGTAGATGAGCTTGGATGCGTACTGCGGTGCCATGAAAGAAACCTCCTTTGGTGGCCGCGGGAACCAGGAGTCTGTCCGATGAGGGCGGGTCGGAAACCCGCCCCTACATGGCCACATGAGCCGGACCTTGTCAAGGTTCGGCCGGGGTAATAGGATGGGCGGAAGCCCCAAGCGGCGGCAGCGTTCACGGGAAGGAGACGAGGGAAGATGAGCAACTACCGCGCCGTCGATGCGGACGGCCACGTGATGGAGCATCCCGCGGAGATCAAGGAGTTCTTCGAGCCGCCCTACAACCAACTGCCCTGGACCGTCTACTCGCTGTTTCCGAGCGTGGACGGCTTCGTCCGCGGCTTCTCGCGTCTGACCGAGGAGGACGATCCGAACGCCGAGCGCTGGGTGGAGTTTCTCGACCGCTGCGGCATCGAGACCTCCTATCTGTATCCGTCGGTGGGCCTCGCCAGCGGCATGATCCAGGACCGGGACTATGCCGCGGCCATCGCACGGGCCTACAACCGCTGGGTGCACGCGAAGTTCATGCAGGCCAGCGAGCGCCTGCGCGCGGTGGCGCTGATCCCGGCCCAGAACATACCGGAAGCCGTGACCGAGCTTCGCGCCGCGGTGACCGAGCTGGGCATGCCCGGCGCCATGCTGCCGTCGGTCACGGCCGCCGGCAAGCATTACGGCCACCGCGACTTCGACCCCCTCTACGAGGAAGCCCAGCGGCTCGGCTGCTGCCTGGCCATCCACGGCGCCGTGAGCCAGCGCATCGGCATCGACAACTCCGACAACCTCTTCAAGACCCACACGCTGGAACACCCGTTGTCCCAGCTCATCCAGTTCACCGACATGATGACCGAGGGCGTGTTTGAGCGTTTTCCCGACCTGCGCTTCGCCTTCCTGGAAGCGGGCGCCGGCTGGGTGCCCTACATGATGGACCGCATGGACGAGAACTACGAGCGGCGAAGGCGCTGGTGCCCGGTGCTGACCAAGCGCCCCAGTGACTACGTGCGCGACGGCAACGTCTACTTCAGTTGCGAGGTGGAGGAGAGGACCCTGCCCACCGTACTGCAGCTCGTGGGAGAGGACCGCATCCTCTTCGCCTCCGATTACCCTCACGAGCGCCACAAGGGCGAGTTCTACGGCGACATCGACGAGCTGAGCGCCCGCGAGGACCTCTCGGACACGCAGAAGCACAAGGTGCTCTACGCCAACGCCGAGCGGTTCTACAACGGCTGACGGAAGCAGCCCGGAGGGAAGCCGACAGGAGGAAACCCATCATGCCGAAGGTCTCATCATTGGGCCACGTGGGCCTGCTGGTCCACGACATCGAGCGCTCCAAGGCCTTCTACCGCGACGTGCTGGGCCTGACCGTCAGCGACGAGAGCGAAACCGGCACCGTGTTCATGACCGCCCAGGAGCGCCACCAGGAGCACCACGAGCTGCAGTTGCGCCCCGGCCGGGAAGACGGGCAGGTGGTCTCGCAGATATCCTTCCGGTGCGAGAGCCTCGCCGAGTTGAAGGCCTTCCACCGCGACTTCGTGGAACGCGGCATCGCCATCCAGCACGTCAACAGCCACGGCAACGCCATCGGCATCTATTTCACCGACCCCGACGGCAACACCGTGGAAGTCTACTGGCCCACCGGCATCGACTGGCCGCAGCCGTTCCGCAAGTCGGTTGATCTCACTGCCGCCGACGAGGAGATCCTGGCGAATCTGACGTGAAAGCTAAGGTTCCTCCCGACACTGGCTTTTTGCGCGCAGGCGTGGGTTGGGACGTGATCGAGGAAGCGACGGGCCTGAACGAATCCGGATTCAAGGCCCTCAAGGAACGGTTGTCAGCGGCGGATCGGTAATTCGTGACCACATTAAGGTGAAGACGGCCTCGCCGGTGTCAACGTCGCCGGCGAGCAAACATTCAATCCCCTCTGTGAACGTTACCCGAGAATACGGCTGTGGAGTGGGACCCTGAGCCCCGAAGGGCGCAGGGTCCTGTGTTCCTAGCCGCTACGATTCGTTCAGCGCCGCGTACACTTTCTCTGCGGTAAGCGGGAGCTCGTAGATGCGTGCGCCGGTGGCGTCGGCCACGGCGTTGGCGATGGCGGCGGCGGTGGGGACGTTGGGGAGCTCGCCGATGGCCTTGCCCTGGAAGGGGACCGGGCCTTCGCCCTGGTCGACGAAGACGGTGTCGAGCCTGGGGATGTCCTTGGCGCAGGGGAGCTTGAAGTCGCCCAGGTTGAGCGTGGTGATCCGGCCGTCGGACATGGGGTTGTCTTCCATGAGCGCGAAGCCCACGCCGTTGACCACGCCGCCGTCGATCTGGCCCTGGTAGGTCAGGTGGTTGATGATCCGGCCGGAGTCGTGGGCGGTGGTCATGCGGGTGACGGTTACCTGGCCGGTCTCCGGGTCCACCTCCACCTCGGCGATCTGCGCGGCAAATGACGTGATGGGCGGCTGGCCTTCGGGGGCGAAGACCGTATCGTGGTGGAACGACCCGCCGGCCTCGGCGATGGCGGCCTGAGCAACTTCGACGAACGACAGATCACTGCCCTCGGGGGCGGCGAAGCGGCCGTCCACCCGGCCCACCTGGTCGGGCTCGCAGCCGAGCTTCCTGGCGGCGCACTCCACGAGCATTTCGTGCACCTCTCGGGCGGCCTTGTGAGCGGCGTGTCCGGTGGTGTTGGTGGACTTGCTGCCGCCGGTGCCGGGGTCCCACGGGGAGTTGTCGGTATCCTCCACCCGGATGCGAATGGTCTCGGGCGCGGTGCCCAGGGTCTCGCTGACGATCTGCACGATGGCGGTGTGGATTCCGGGTCCCACGTCAGGCACGCCCACGCGAACCGTCACCGTGCCGTCTTCCTCCAGGTCGATGCCGGCGTTGGCGTTGCCGCCGCCGGCGCCGCGCTCGTATAGCGCGATGCCGCGTCCCCGGTTGGGACCCGGCGGGTCCGTGCGCCATCCCGACGCCTCCACGGCCTTCTCCAGGGTTTCCCGGGCGAGAATGCCGTCCCACTTGGCGCCCAGTGGCGAGGTGTCGCCGGGGACCACCAAGTTGCGCAGGCGGAAGTCCGCGGGGTCAATGCCCATCTCCCGTGCGATCTGGCCCATCTGAGATTCCACCGCGAAGACGATCTGTGGGCTCCCCGGGGTGCGGGTCTGGGTGCACGGGACCTGGTTGGTGTAGGCGCAGATGGTCTCGATGCGAATGGCCGGGATCCGGTAGTAGCTGGCCAGCCGCTTGGCGCCCAGCACCGTGATCTCGGGATTGGCCTTCCAGGCGGCGTAGGCGCCGCCCGCGAACGTGACTTTGCCGTCGACGGCGGTAAGCGTGCCGTCGTTCTTGACGCCGACGCGCAGGGACACGATGGCCGGATGCCGGTGGGCGGCGGTGGCGATCTCCTCGGTGTAGGTGAGGACCATGCGCACCGGCCGGCCCGTCTCCTTGGCCAGGTAGTAGCACACCGGGGTATCGATCATCGAAGCCTTGCCGCCGAAGTCCCCGCCCACCGAAAGGATGTGGACGTTCACCTTCTCAGGCTCGATTTCGAGGTCCTGGGCCAGCCGGTTCTTGAGCGCGAACGGCCCCTTGTTGGAAGCCCAAACCTCCACGTTTCCCGACTCGTCCACCGCCACGGTGCAGGAGTGGGGCTCCAGGTAGCCGTGGTGCGCCAGTTGGGTGGCGAAGGTGCCCTCGAACACCCGGTCGGCGTTGTCGAAGCCGCCGTCGATGTCGCCGTTCTGCCAGATGCTGTGAGACTGGACGTTGGGCCGGTCGGGGTCCACGCCCTCCGCCAGCGGCGGGGCGTTCTTGTAGTTCCGCGGCGCGTCGTGCAGCGCCACGGTGCCGGGCTTCACCGCTTCCAGCGGATCGTACACCCCGGGTAGTTCCTCGTAGTCCACCTCGATGAGGCGCAACGCCTCTTCGGCGATCTCCGGCGTATCGGCTGCCACCGCGGCCACCGGGTCGCTCACGAATCGCACCCTGTCCCTGGCCAACACCGGCATGTCCTTCATACGCAGTCCCACGTACACTTCCGGCAGGTCCGCGCCCGTCAGCACCGCGTGGACGCCCGGCAGCGCCTTGGCTTTGCTGGTGTCGATGTTGCGTATGCGCGCGTGAGGCAGCGGGCTGCGCAACACCTTGGCGTACAACGATTCGGGGATCGGCAGATCCGCGGCGTAGCGGGTCGCGCCGGTGACTTTATCCGCGCCCTCGATGCGGGGCATGGGTTTTCCGACGGTCTGATAGGCCAAGGTTCACCTCCGGTTGATTCGCTGCGTGAATGCCGATTCAGGGTGCTGTTCAGTTCAGTATCCGGGCCGCGTTCCCGCCCAGGATCTTGCGCTTGTTCTCGTCGGTGAGCTTGTCGCTCTCCACGATGGGGCGGGTCACCTCCCCCGGAGGCGAGGAGTCCCAGTGCGGCGTGTCGGTGGCCAGCACCAGGTTGTCGTCGCCGAGCATCTCCACGGCCAGCTCGAAGTGCTCGTCCTCGAACGGCTCGCAGCCCACGTACACCTGCCGCATGAAGTACTCGCTGGGCTTCATCTTGAGCCACGGCACTAGGTGCGGCAGCTTCTCGTGGTGCTCGTCCATGCGCCCCAGCCACCACGGCATCTGCGACGCACCGGTCTCCAGGCACACGAGGTTCAGCTTCGGGAACCGTTCCAGCACGCCGCCGCAGATGAACGTCATCATGCACACCATGGACTCGAAGACGCGTCCGACCATGTGGGAGAAGAAGAAGTTGTCGGCGAACCGTTCCTGGCCCATGGACTCGTGCTTGGTGTCGTGGATGATGATGGGCCAGCCCAGGTTCTCCAGCTCGGCGTAGATGGGGTCGTAGTAGGGGTCCCACCACTGGCGTCCGGCCACCGGCACCGCCTTCATGTTGAGGGCTTGGTTGCCCATGTCCGCCATGCGGTGAAGCTCCTGGACCGCCAGGTCCACGTCCTGCCACGGAATGACGCCGGCCCATTGCAGGCGCTCCGGGAACTCGCCAGAGTACTGCCGCATGTAGTTGTTCTCGGCCCGGCAATAGGCCGCCGCCAGTTGCGGGTCGTCCGGGAACCACACCAAGTCCAGCGCGGGCGAGTTGGGGGACAACACCGCGACATCGATGGCGTCCTTGTCGAGGTTCCGCACCCGGCCGCCGGCCGCAAGGTCTTCCGCCTTGTGCCAGACGGGCTTCTCGCCGCTCTGCCGCGTGACCTCCGAGCCCACCATGATGCGCGTACCCACCAGCGTCTTGCGCCTTTCGTCGGGGGCGGTCGGAAGCGGCCGGGGCAGGTGCTCCTTCCATTCTTCTTCGATGCAATGCTTCCAGTTGCCCACGTCTCCCACCAGATGGCTGTCTAGGTCGATGACCTTGGTACCGTTGATGGCCATGGGGATGATCCTCCTATTCGGATGGTCGCTGTCCCGGGTGTGCCGAAGCGAAACGTGCGGGATCGGCGCCGGGCCGACACGGCAAGCGTAGCGTGTTCAGTCTCGCGCATCACGCCGAAAGCGAATGCGGGACAGGACACTGGCTGCTGATGTTGAATAGCGTTCCTGGACGGCCAGTTCAAGGGATGGCAGACTGCCCGGACGGTGCCCGGCGGGCTCGCTCCATCGAGTCGGCAAACGGCGGGCACACACGAAAGCGGGGGAACCATTCATGCTGTTCATCAAGGAGACGCCGGTGGAGACCATCATCCCCATGGCGCAGGCCATCGAGGCCGTGGAGGAGTCCCTGGCGGAGACCTCCCGCGGCAACGCCGTGGTGCTGCCGCGCCGGCGCATCCACCACGCCAACCGGATGCTGTTCGGCGTGCTCCCGGGCTCCTTCAAGGGGGCCATGGGCGCCTACCTCCAGACCGACCGGGACCGGGCCATCCACCACGAGACCGTGATCCTTTACAGTGTCGACACCGGCGAGCCGCTGATAATGTTCCAGGACTGCGCCATCAACGAGCTCAGGACCGGCGCGGCCGGGGGCGTCGGCGCCAAGTACCTGGCCTCGCCCCATGCCGCACGGGTGGCGGTCATCGGCAGCGAGAAGCACGCCTTCACCCAGCTCCAGGCGGTGTGCACGGTGCGCTCCATCGAGACCGTCACGGTCTTCAGCCCCACCCCCGCGCACCGACTGCGGTTCGCAGACCGGGTCCGTGCCGGTCTGGAGGTCGAGGCCGCGGCCGCGGACAGCGCCGAGGCGGCGTTGGAGGGCGCGGACATCGTCATCACGGCCACCAACGCGCAGAGTCCGGTGTTCGAAGGCCGGAGCCTCCGTCCCGGCATGCACGTCACCTCCATCGCCAACGGCGACAAGACCCGCGTGCGCGAAGAAATCGACCACGACACCATCCGCCAGGCCGCGTGCGTGTGCGTCACCTCGAAGGCAACCGTACAGGCAAACGAGAGCGACCTGTTCCGGGCGGTCCGAGACGGAGTACTGAACTGGGACAAGGTGAGCGAGTTGGGAGACGTGATCCTCGGCAACGCGCCGGGACGGACCGCCCCGAACGAGATCACACTGTTCAAGCTTCAGGGTCTGGGGATCATGGACCTGGCGGTGGGTTCGCGGGCTTACGAGGCGCTCAAGGACTCGGGTTCGGTGCAGCGGATCTAGGAAGACTCTGATCAGTTGCAATTGTGCAGGCGCCCTTCGACTTCGCTTCGCTACGCCTGTCCTGAGCTTGTCGAAGGGCTTAGGGCGAACGGTTATTGAGTCGAGGAACCCGATCAAACTCCGTTCGCCCTGAGCGTAGCGAAGCGAAGTCGAAGGGCGCCATCTTTGCTCGGCGGCATTGATTAGAGTCCCTTAGAATCAGCGCCGCGGTAGCCGCAGGATTTCCCGCCGCACCAAATCTTGCCAGGAGGCGCCTGCGCGGTCGGTCCAGTTGCCGGGGAGGTCGATGATCTGTCCCTTGCGCTTGAACGAATGCGCCAGACCAAGGGCCTCGGCAAGCAGCGACTCCTGCCGGCGTCTCGCTCGCGGCCACCCGAAGGTACGGCCCACGGGGTTGTCGATGCACACCGCTCTCGGAGGCTTCACCCGCTCCACGATGTCGCGCACGGTGCCGACCAGCAGCGTCGGTATGCCCGAAGCCTCCACCATGTTGGCGACGAGACTCACGGTCTCGTGGCAGTAGGGTCAATAGGGGACCATCAGGGCGAGGTCCACGCGCATGGCCGCGAGCCTGCGCGCCAACTCCGGGGCGAGCCGTTCGGTGATGGCGTCGTGATCGGAGATGCCGCCGTAGATGGAGAAGTGGCCGCGCGCCACGCTACCGATGACTCCCCTTTGCGCCAGCCCCTGCAGCGCCCGCCGGGGGAAGACCACTTCGGCATCCCTGCGCACGTCGGCGCCCACGGGAGAGTGATGGTCGACGGTGACGTCCACGCCTGTATCCGCGGCGATCCGGCGGTAGCTCGCGTCGCCGCCCGTGGTGAAGGCGCGCTGGCTGGGCTGGCGGATGGCCGCGCTGGTAACGAGGCTCACGCGCATCTCGTTCAGGGGCCGGCCGAGGGGCTGCCAGCCGATGCGGGGCGCGCGGTAGAGCTTGCGCGGCGGCCTCGGGGCCGCGTTTTCCGCCAGGATCGGCAGATAATCGAGAGCCACCTCTAGCCGGCCTTGGTGACGTAGACCGGCCCGCCCTTGCCGATACGCTCCCGGTCTTCCTTGGGCAGATCCTTGATGTCCACTCGGAGTTCGTGGTTGATGTGCTTGATGTCCTCGGACGGACCCGAGCGGTTGCCCATCAGGATCATAGGGCCGGTGCCGGTGTTCTCGAGCTGGTAGAAGTCGCCGCCGTGAATGAGCGCCACCATGCCCGGCGTCATCACCGCCTTGCCGCCGTCCGGGAAGTGCATGGTGCATTCCCCTTCCATGACGTAGAAGCTCTGGTCGGCGTTGTGGCAGTGCATGTCGTCCTTGTCGCCGGGCTCGCGATAGACGTGTACCCAAGTGTGGAAGCGCTTGGTGTTCAACACTACCTCGCGTTTCAGGTCCTTGCGCCCTTTCTCCATCAGATCCATGACTTCGATGGCCATGTCGTTCTCCCTTCCCGAAACGGAATTCAACCGTGCTTGTTTCAGTCCGGCGTCCTTGTGACGCCTGCTCTCAGGCGGCCCGTTCCCACTTGTCGATGTCCACCTCCCAGCCCTTGTTCTGGGACAGGTCCAGGGCGTTGCCCTCGGGGTCGCGGAAGCGGAACTCGGCGTAAGGCCGGTCCGGCGGACGCGCCTTGACCGCCACCACGCTCCCCAGGTCGTCCAGTTTCCGGGCCAGGTCGTCTACGAGGAATCCGATGTGGTTCACGCCGAAGCGGCGCTCGTGGCCCGCGTTGGAGTTGAAGAACGGGTGGATGGCGAGGTTGGTGGAGCCGTCGCCCGCGAAGCGGTTCAGGAGGCCGCTGCGCCGCCGCTTGTAGCTGCTCTCGACCTCCCGGAGCCCGAGCACCTGGACGTAGAAGTTGAGCATCACCTCCGGGTCCAGGGCGTTGAAGGCGACGTGGGCGATACGCGGAAACCCGCTTCCCTCCTCCACGCCGAAGCTCCCCTCCGAGAGGGTCACGGGATTGCACTCGGGATCGAAGATGCGGATGGCGCCGTGGTGCAGGCCGCCGGGTTCGGTCACTACCACGCCCCTGGGGTTGAACTTCTGGTAGCGTGCACGGACCTCGCCCAGGTCTTCCACCTGGAGTCCGATGTGATGTAGCCCGCGGCGCATGTGGAACTCGCCCAGCGACTGCCGCTTGCGGAACAGGGTCAGGTTGTAGAGTCCCTCGGTGAGGGAAACGTCTCCGTCCGCCGAGCGCCCGAGCTCCTTCATGCCGAGGTATTGGGTGTAGAAGCCCGCCAGTGCGTCGGGGTCGCGGCTCATGGTGGCGACGTAGCGTATTCTGGCCATGTCCATCCCTCCTGTGCGGCGGCGGGCGCCGGTCAGGTTTGGTTCCGCCGATACCGCTAGTGTATAGTCTCGTTTCAATCCGTGGCGCAAGCCGCGCGAGGAAGGAGGCTAGCGACAATATGGCGGACCCCAAACTGACCATGGCCCTGTCCCACTACGACAGGCACGTCCCGCTGTTCGACGGAAGCGTGACCGCCGAAGGCTTGGACCTGGAGGTGCTGGAGATCGGCCAGTCCCATCCCCTCAGGCACGGAGCCCGGCGCCACGAGCGCATGCTCCAGGACGGCGAGTTCGACATCTGCGAGCTGTCGCTGTCGTCCTACCTCATCTCCCAGAGCCGCGACATGCCCATCAAGGCCATCCCGGTGTTCCCGCGGCGGCTGTTCAGCCTGTCCCAGATGTGGGTCAACGTGGACGCGGGCATCGAGTCGCCCAGGGACCTCATCGGCAGGACGGTGGGGCTCAGCACGTTCCAGACCACCCTCTCCGTGCTCGCCAAAGGCGACCTGCAGAGCGAGTACGACGTCCCGTGGCGCCAGATCAACTGGGTCATCGACAAGCCCGAGGCGCTGTCCATCGACCTCGAGGGAGTGAGCATGCGCTACCTCGAGAAGGGTGAGAGCATCGGCGCCATGCTGGAGCGGGGCGAGATCGACGCCCTGATGATGCCCCACCCTCCCGACGAGGTGGTGGACGGGTCGGAGAAAATCTGCCGGCTGTTCCGCGATCCCCGGGCCGAGGAACTGAAGTATTTCCGCAAGAACGGATTCTACCCGATCATGCACGTCGTGGCGTTCAAGAACGAGGTGCTGGAGAAGTACCCCTTCGCCGTGCAGAGCGTCACCGATGCCTTCGAGAAGGCCAAGGCAGCCTGCTTCGAGTATTACTCGGACCCCAACTGGTCGAGCTTGGTGTGGACCCGGCACCTCTACGAAGAAGAGCGCGAAACGCTGGGCCTGGACTACTGGCCCTACGGCCTCAAGCGAAACCGTGCCAACCTGGAGCGCTTCATGGGTTACTCCCACGACCAGGGGCTGATGGACCGGGAGGTGGCGGTGGACGACCTGTTCGTGGAATCGACCCTGGACTCCTGACCCGAGCCGACCAGAGTTTCGGGATATTCCGGAATTCAATTCCGGATTTGCTAGGATCAACGGAGCGATCGGCTCTCGAATTGGTCAGCTTGTACTCTTGCCGTTACCGTCTTCCTCGCGGTAGAGCCCGAGCCGTTCCAGTAGGGGGCGGTCCGTGGCGGAAAAGAGGATGGCAGGCTCCGTGTCGGAAGTGTTCCTGTGTCGATGCCAACTCCAGTTGGGAACGACCATGAAATCCCCTTCTTCCCAGGCAAGTTCAGTGTCTTCGACTTCGACGACGCCGGAGCCGCGGAAACCATGGTACAGGTGGTTCGCGGTGTGGCGGTGGATCAAGGTGTCCTCTCCCGGGTCCAGCATCTGAATCCAGCACGAGAACGTCGGGAATGTCGGGCCCCCCGTGGCCGGGTCTCGGTATTCAAGGCAACGACCGTCGTAAGCGCTCTTGTCTTCGGCAAGCATCTCGGTCAGAGCGGGTAGGGTCTCGCGCCACTTGTAGACCGGTTGTTTGAGGCTTCTGCCCGGAGGCGCGAGCCCACCGGGATTGCGGACCGTGGTGTCGGTGGTGCTGTTGAAGAGTCTCAGCTCCTCTGCCGGGTGCGGCTCTTGAAACATCGTGCGCAGCATGGCCATGAGGCCCACGTCGAGAATGTCGATCCAGACCGCGTCCCGACCGGATTCGTTGATGTGGTTGTGCCAGCTCCAGTTCGGCTGAACCACGAGGTCGCCCGGCTCCATGACGGATTTCTCGCCGTTGGTGACGGTGTAGGCATCCGTTCCCCCTTCAAGAACGAATCGAATGGCCGCGGCCGTGTGCCGATGCGCGTAGACGGCCTCCCCGGGCTTGACCAACTGCACCGCCATGACCAGCGTGTGGCTCGTTCCTCCGGCGATGTCCGGATGGACGAGCGTGATGGCTCTTCGAGAGCCCTTGAAGTTCGTTGGCACGATTCTTGACGCGGCCTCCAGTCCCTCCTGAATCTTCGCCCACCGCCAGAGATGGGGTCCGCCGAACGGTCGAGGCTCGGTGAAGTACCGTTCTTCGCCGACCCACAATCCCCTCATGGACTCGCTTTCGAGGAGGTCGTCCAGGGCCTTCAGGTCGGTGATGCGTTCGGTGCCTGCCACAAGACTCTCCTGGAATCGGGCTTACCGGCTCCCCTCCAACTGCGGCATCACCTCCTTGTGGAAGAGGTCGAGGGACGCGAGGACCTTGCTGTGGGGCAGGTTGCCGATGTGGAACATGCCCATGAAGTGTTCGGCGCCTACGAGACGCATCTGCTCGTTGAGTCTCCGGGCCACCGTGTCCGGACTCCCGGCGATGATATAGCCGACCCGGTCCAGGTCTTCCCAACTCAGCAGCGAGAAGTCGTGCCGCTGGCGATTCTCTTCGCGGAAGTAGTTGAACGACTTCTCGGTGTAAAGGGCTTCTCTTACGCGCGCGCCTTCGGGGGTGGCCGTCTGCTTGAAACCGCGGTTCAGGAGCGTGAAGAAGTAGCGCAACGCCGGTTCGGCGATTTCGCGCGCCTTCTCGTCCGTTTCGTCAACGTAGATATGGCGACACAGAATGAACTGCTTGGGGTCGGCTTCCCAACCGTTATCCCGGGCCACTTTGCGGTAGTAGTCGAACGTATCCTCGATCTGGCTGGCGGTCTGGTACACCTGGGCGATGGGGATACGGCGTTGCGCACACCACTCGACGGATTCGGCGCTGCGGGCGGCGACCCAGATGGGCGGGTGGGGCTGCTGGATGGGGCGCGGCCAGGTGGCGCAGTTTTCGAGGTGGAAGAACTTGCCGTGGTAGCTCCAGATGGGCTCGCTCCACGCCCTCATGATCAGCTCGAAAGCCTCTTCGAAACGCCCGCGCGACTCGCTTGGGTCGACGTTGTACCAAAGGTATTCCGGCGGTATGCCGCGCACGAAGCCCGCGATGAGGCGACCTCCCGACATGCAGTCGACCATGGCGTACTCCTCCGCAACCCGCACCGGGTGGTGACGCAGCGGCAGGACGTTGCCGAGCACACCGATCTTGATCCGGCTGGTCCTCTGGCTGAGCGCCGCTGCCACGAGGTTGGGTGAGGGCATGGTGCCGTAGGCGCTGTAGTGGTGCTCGTTGAACAGCACGCCTTCGAAACCGAGCTGTTCGCAGTGTTCCATCTCGTAGAAGTGCTCTTCGTAGTTGCGACAGCCCTCCATTGGATCGAACAGGTTGCTGGGCAAGGGGGTGCCCGGAATGTCCATGGGCACGTGCGGATACGCGAGAAGGTCGAAGTTGTATATCTTCATGACTCCGTTCCGAAGGGACAGCGTGAGCTACGCGTAGCTCTCGTAGATGCTTTCGAATTTACCCAGTTTCAGGCGCACGGTATGCTGCGCGGCCTCGCGTACCAACTGCTGTTCCCGTGGCGTCTCGGCCATGCGAGCGATGACTTCCGAGGCCTGCGCCGTGTGTTCCTCGTCCGCTACCATGTGAACCGTAAAGAACTCGCACGCATCATCGCCAAGGCCGTAGTGCTTCCGGGCATAGGTATTGAACTCTCCCGAGTAGCGCCGCACCATGCTCTCGTCGACCAGGGCTCCGACCCGATTCTCCGCGGGGGAACCCAACAGCATGCCGTGGATCATCCGGCTCGTGTGCACCAGGCATCCGAAGACCGGCGTGGCATCGGCGAAATCCTCTTCGCCGAGCCCCAGCGCGAGACCGAAGCGCTTGGCGAGGTCCGGGTGGGTCCGTTCCTCTTCGAACTGGTAGGAGAAGTGGTTGAACAGTCGGCTGTCGTGGGCGTTCTTGACCATGCATAGCGCAAAGCCCTTCAACAGCACGACGTTGTGCAGATAGTGCTGCAGCGACCAACCCTGGAGCCGCCGCACCGAGAGTTTCCCTTCTCGAAGTTCGGAAAAGTAGCGGCTCTCCATCAGGCGCTGGATGCCGGGCTCGATGATCTCGTTCACGATGGAGTCGACGAAGGCTTCGTTGGCCATGGCTCCCGTTTATTTCGAATGCTCCGGGCGTGTCAAACAGAAGCGGGCGTCGACCCCCGGACAAGCACCGGACGACTGCCGACCACGACCTGCTTTCGGTTGACAATAGTTCCAACCCCATCGTAGTGTCCCAAAACTCAAAGGGTTCCGTGTGTTCCGAACACGTGCCGAGGAGGTGTTCATGAACGGCCAAACCGTAGCACCAACCAGAGTAGCCCTGCTCGGTCTCATCGCCGCCCTGTGTGTGTGGCTTTACGCCGGCGCCCCGGCACACGGGGCCTCGCCATTCTACGAAGGCAAGACTATCAAGATCATCGTCGGGGTCAGTCCGGGAGGCGGGTTCGATACCTTTGCGCGTCTCCTGGCCCGGCACCTCCCGCTTCACATACCCGGCAAGCCCAGAATCGTCGTGCAGAACATGCCCGGCGCGGGAAGCCTGATCGCCGCCAACCGGGTCTACGCGGAACAACCGGGAGACGGGCTCACCGTCGTCAACTTCGCCGCTGGAGTCGTTCTGCAGGCCTTGATGGATGATCCCGCGGCCAAGTTCGACCCCAGGAAGTACATGTGGTTGGGTGATCCCTCCCTTCCGGCCCTGCCGAGAGTGCTATGGGTTCGCGGCGACCTGCCGATCCGTACGCTCGCGGACTTGAACGGCAGGAAGGAACCGTTGGCCGTGGGCGCGACCGGTGTGGGTCAGTCCGCGGCCATCATGGGCGAGTTCGAGCGTGCTCTCGGTCTCAACGTCAAGGTCGTCACCGGTTACAAGGGCTCCACCGGGATCCTGGCTGCGCTGGAACGGAAGGAGCTGGAGGGGATGAACCTCTCCCTCCATTTCGTTCAGGACCGTTACGGGCATTTCATTGAGAACGGCACCATCCGGCCGTTCCTGGCCATCGGAACAGGTCCGGGGGCGGAAGCGCCGCCGGGAGTAGCCACGTTGAAGGACTTGACGCTCAACTCCAAGCAGCGGAAGCTGGCCGCCTTCCTGATCCATGGCTGGAGCATTCTACGCCTGTACGCGGTTCCTCCGGGGACCCCGCCGGACCGGTTCGCGGTCCTGCAAGAAGCCTTTCTCAAGGCGTTGAACAGTTCCGAGTTCGTCAGCGAAGCCAAGCGCTCGGGCATTCGAGTCGCCCCGCGCTCGGGAAAGGACGTCTCACGGATCATAGGGGAAATGGCCGCCGCCCCGCCGGAGA
This sequence comes from Deltaproteobacteria bacterium, assembly GCA_028818755.1. Lineage (GTDB taxonomy): Bacteria > Desulfobacterota > Binatia > UBA9968 > JAJDTQ01 > JAJDTQ01. The sequence continues at coordinate 80,525 of JAPPNF010000156.1, forward strand.
TCGTGGACCAATACAGGCAGTTCCTTGGCCAGAAAAAGTAAGGGCCGAGCCGACGGCCGCGCACGACCGCGGTAAAGACTCCTCTCCCCTGGACACGGCGGTCCCAATTGCCCGTGGGGCCGGACGCTCGGTTGACGGTGACCCCGGCGGTTGTTATCACTTCCCGCATCGAATCCGTACCGGAATCATCCGCACAGAGGTTGCTCATGGACAGTCACGAATTCGCCAAGAAGGTGCAGAAACGCGTCGCCGAGTTCTGCAAAGGGCTGGACGATAACCTGCCTGCCTACAGCTACATTCCGCTTACCACCGACGACATGCGCATCAAGGTGATGCAGAGCCGGCTCTTCAACGAGGTGCGCGCCGCGGAGGTCTTCGGCTCGTGGCTCAAGACCACTCCGGAACTCGAGGTCAAGGCCATTCTGGCGGAGGCCATCTACGAGGAGTTCGTTCACGCGGAGTATCTCTCGGAAGCTCTGAAGAGCAAGGGGGCGGTGCCCTACGACTACAAGCCGGTACCCGCCCAGATGGCGATGTTCAACGGTTTCGAGGCATTGACCACGACCTGTGAGCGCATCGCCGCCTTTCCGTTCGCCGGCGAAGGCGTCGCCGACTACCTCATCGGCAAGAGCCTGGAGGCCGGCACCGTCCCCGAATGGGTCACGGGCCCCTACCAGAAGATCCACGACGACGAGGAAGAGCACGGCAACTATCCCTTCGAGCTGCTCGTCAAGTACGCCACCAGCCCCGAGACGCAGGACCGCGTCGTCCGCGCCGTGGAGATGAGCCTCATGCTCCGGCGCCAGTACTTCGACAATCTCGACCGCTGGGTCTACGAGGATAGCTGGTCGTAGGGCGCCTTGCCCATCGTCTCGGCGGTGTTTTGGCGTGTATCCAACCTGTTAGGGGCAGCCGCGGTCACCTTTTCTTGAATAGTTTCCATTTCAGGTCGTTACAGTAACGTTGGCCCACCTTCGTGAGGTAGTTGGATCCGTGTTTCTCACCCTTGGTACCGTGCCGTTTAGCGAAGTACATTTTCAGCGATAACGGATAGTTCGCCTGGGGTTTTGGGTCGTATGGAAACCTGTCGTCCAATGACATGAGTTTCAAGTCAATGGGTGGGCGCCCACGGAGCCCGATGACAAGCGCCCCCGGGTCTCTGGAGGCCACGTCTTGAAGGAGCTTGTAGGTCGGCAAGTACTTAACGACGTCTTTCAGGCGCGGCTTGACGTCGAGTTGTTTTATCAACGCGGTGAACTTCTGCTGGTGGAGATCCCCGCCATGAACATAGAGCCATATTTTTTCGCTTGTCGGCGATCCCAGCTTTTTCCAACTCTTGATGCGACCCTCCAAAATGGCCCGGAAGTCGGCTAGTTTCAGATTAGTTACATCGTTGAACCGGGAAGTGAACATAGGCGCGACTTCCAACCACTCCGATACAGCCTCAAACTTGCCACGGGCCACGTTTACTCCATGCCCCACAATCCAGCCAACGTCCGGGTTGTCAGTTGCGCTCTTCAGTTTTCGGCTGTCAAACACGTGAGCGACCTGCTCCCATGGGTAACAGGATACGGAGTACGCTATTGGGCCGATCGGACCTTGAGAAGGCATCCGCGGACATGGCTTGTTGCCCAAGCCAGGTACTTGGGCCAGCGCTCGTGGTGCGGTTAACAGTACTAACGCCGCAACAAGCAAGACCGACAACTTGAGCGGTTGGTTTACACGTCTAAAGGATGTTGAGCTTGACATCACACCCTCCTGTTCAGGTTAGTACCGCCAACAGGCGGAAGCCCAGGAATCTGTGGTCCCCCACGAACTACCGTGTCCCAACAAAGCATTCGTGTACCAGGTCGTCTCATTTTGATAGCGGGAGAAGACTTCGTACAGGTCCTTTTTGATCGCCTCCCCAAGGCCAGGACAACGATTCAACATCTTGTGAGCTTCGTCCATGGTGTCCCCTGGTCGCGTGGGGTTGCGAATGGCGCGGAACTTGTGAAAAAGACTCAGTTTACGGGGGCTCCGTATCCAAATGCGATCATTTGGATACGCTCGGGCTACCGCGTCCCTCTTGTCCAACAAAGTTCTGTAGTATTGTATTGCGCGAGGAATGTTGCACTTGTTCTGGGTCAACTCATACTGAGCGAGGTGGTCCAGGGCTTCTTGTACGAGGTGGGACATGTCTATATCATCGGCCTTCCCAATCAGACGCCGTAGGTCGTCAGAGTGATCGGGTCCCGCGCCCAGCGTCAGGAGTTCGAGATCGAGTATATGAACGAATAATTGCGACGGAAGGTGGTCGGTGCGGTCGACCAAGTATTGACGGGCTTGCCGTTTTCGTTTCGTTTGGCCATGTGTTTCGGCCATTGGCAATGTCATCGCATACCACAAGGTAGGGTCAAGCCAGGATTTAGACGCTTTGCACAAGCAATGAGAGCGGGTGTTGACGGACTGATTTTCAAATCGAGCAACGACGTCAGGGTGGTCAACGAAACGAACAGCGGCCCGGCGCAATGGGCCCGGGTCACTTTCGGTGGAGAGTGAAAGAAGGTGTCTCTCAAAGAGGATCATGGCATCCTGGCGGCGGGGAAGGAGTGCGAACGCGGAGGTCAAATCGGTTACGTCGTTGGATGCGGAGTAGGTCGCCAAGTGAGTTTGGTAGCGGGTACTGACGAGCAGGCAATCGGTGATGCGGATTATCCAGACGAAAGAAACAACGGTGACGAAGAGCAGGATCGGAACGGCCACTGACCGAGAGGTGCATATGGTCCCGGCCAATTTGTCGATGATCGCGGGGATCCATGTAGGTCGAAGCAGGCGGTCGAGCCCGAGGATGGTGCCGAACCAAAGTAATGCTAGAAAGAAAGCGGCATACTGTTTGTGAATGTCCTGAAGGTAAGGCAGGTGAACGGCGACGAGGAACACCGCGGCGAAAACGAGCAGCCACAGATTGTAGCGAACCAACGTCTTGCAACTGCAGTTGACGCTAATCATGCAATCACTCGAAACGCCGTCAGGTGCGTTGAAACGCCAAATCGACAAGTGGGTTGGGGTTGCTAATTACCGTACCTACAGGTACGCCTTAGCACTGACGAAGCCCCCTTGTCAACGTAGTTTTTGACCTCGACACGAAAGGGTAAGGGTGCCGAACGGGGTGTGGGCGGCGGCCCGGTAGGATCGCCGAATTATGGCAGCAGCAGCCGTGCTTGCAAAAGCGCCTGACGGATGCGCTCGCGCTCGTCGTCGGTGATGCGCTTCAAGGGCGGACGCACCACCGCCTTGCTGATGCGTCCCAGCAGCGCCAGAGCTTCCTTCATGCGGTTGTGCATGTCCACGAAGGGCGGGGCGTAGAACACTTCCACCAGCGGGGCGAGGCGGTCGTTCAGTTGGCGGCTGGCCTCCAGGTCTCCGGCCTTAACCGCCCGGAAGAGATCCGCGTGCAGATCGGCGGTGACGCTCCCCATGCCCGAGATGGAGCCGTCGGCGCCCAGCACGTAGCTCCCGAACAGCGACATGGTGTAGCTGCTGAGCATGGCGACGGGCCGGCCGGTGCCGCGCAGGGCGCGCAGGTTGGCCTCCAGCGCCACCATGTCGTTGCTCCAGTCCTTGACCCCAACCACGTGGTCGATCTCCACCAGCCGCGCCAGGGTTTCCGGGTCGTAGCCGATGCCGATGGCCGGCGGATACTCGAAGACGATCAAGGGCAGGTCGGTGGCCTCGGCGATGGTTTCGAAGTGGACAACGGCCATCTCGGGCCGAAGCCGGGCGCCCCACATGAAGAGCGTCGGCGGAAAGATCAGGAGCCCGGCCGCGCCCTCGGCCTTGGCGTCCCTGGCGAGCTCGGCGGCTTCCAGGGTGTTGTCGGTGTAGATGCCCGAGATGAGGTCCACCCGGTCGCCGACTTCGTCTGCGGCCAGGGCCAGCGCCCGGCGCCGTTCCTCGCGATCCAACGACGACACCTCGCCCGCGTGGCCGTTACAGACGATGGCGTCGACGCCGTCCACCGCGGCCAGCCACGACAGATGTTTCCGGTAGTTCACCTCATCGAACGACAGGTCCTCGTTGAAAGGCAGCAGGTTGGCCGGAATGGCGCCACTGAAGCGGAGTGTGCTGGTCATGGTTCACCTCCTACGCCGTCACTATAGATTGCTGGAAACTTGCCGACAAGGAATATAGGAACCCCGAAGATGGGAGGAAACGCTCGATGAGCCGGTTACAGCTATTGACTCACGGCAGTAATTTGCATTATATCCGCCATATGGCAAACACTGTCCCTCTGTCGCTCCACACGCGGGCTCCTTGGCCGGAGATTGGCGACCGTGAAACCACGGCCATGCTGCGCGCCTTCTTCAATCTGATGGAGCGGTGGCAGCTCAACGACCGCCAGGGGCGGATCCTGTTGGGCGATCCCGCGGCGCGGACCTACGCGCGCTGGAAAGTCGGGCAGGTTGAGGCGTCGCGCATCTCGCGGGACACTCGCGAGCGTCTGTCCATGCTGATGGGCATTCACAAAAGCCTTCGCCATCTGTTCCGTGATCCGTCGCGGGGTTACGACTGGCTGCGCAAGCCCAACCGTGCGTTCGGCGGCGCGTCGGTGCTGGATCGGCTGCTGGCGGGCTCCATCCCGGACCTGGCGGCGGTCCGCGTCTATCTCGATGCGGAGCGCGGCGGTTGGTGATCCCGCGCCGGAGCCGGGTCCGTTGGCGCCGCGCGTTCCGCCTCGTCCGCTCCATCTATCCGCCGGTGAACCTGTTCGAGGACATCGCCGATCCGGCCGACTGGGAGCCGCTCGCCGAGGCCGAAGCCAAGACCGACCCACGGGTGAGAGACGATGCCGGCGTCATCCGTCTGGTGCCGCCCGTGCGTCGGGTTTCCGGTCCGGACGCCGGTTGGGTGATGGGATCGTTCTGCCACGTCTCGAAAGACCGGGTGAGCCGTTTCAGCGATGGAAGCTACGGGGTCTACTACGCGGGCAACCGCTTCGAGGTGGCGTTGGCGGAGACCGTGTACCACTTCGAGCGTTTCATGGCCGCGACGGACGAAGAACCGGCCACCGCGGACTACCGCGAGTTGGTCGGCCCCATCGACGCGGAACTCCACGACCTGCGCGGCGCGGAAGTCTTCCAGGCAGCCCTCGACCCCGGTGACTACACCGCCGGACAGGCTTTGGCGGCGGAATTGCGCGAAAACCACGCCAGCGACGGCATCGTCTATCCGAGCGTCCGCTACCCCCGTGGCGAGGCCGTGGCCGCGTTTTGGCCGGACGTTGTCGGCATACCGGTCCCGGGCCGGCATCTTTGTTACCGCTGGGACGGCCGCCGGGTGGACGCATGGCTCGTGTACGGTGAAGAGGACTGGCGGCCGTTGGTGTGACCGTCGCCCTCGTCAGACTTCTATAGCCCGGCGCATCTCCCAAACCATCGAGGTTCGAGATCCCACGTCGCAGCACGTCTATGATGCGCTGAGGCAGGGTGCCTTGATCGCATCAGTTGCCATCCTCAACGGGTTGACCGCGTAACCGGCAACGTCTGCGACTTCCGGCAAACGACCGTGTCCACCCTGAATCCCTTCAATGACCCGCCGACGCTCCACGAGTCAGGACCACCTCACTACGCGACCACCGGGTAGAAAGGTCGTCCCCAGTATTCCAGCGGGTTTTCCAACATCACGTCGACGAACACGGGAATGAGGAAGGCGAGTATAGCGGTACCGTCGCGTACCTGAGGGCGGTTGATACCGCCGCCCCAGGTAGCGCCCCCATGCACGAGTTGGTTGCGGAGAACAGAGAGTCGATCGAAAACCAGGTCCAGGACGAACTCCGTGTTCTGTTGTGAGATGGCTTGGTGGAACCGGCGTTTGGCATTGTCGAACCGATCCTGCCAATCCTCCGTGCCCGTGGTCCCGTTATGGTGCTGCCAGAATGGCCCGAACACGTACTGGTTTTCCATGAGTAGCCGTATGGGACCGGGGAAGTTTTCCCAAATCGCCCCGTAGATCCGTTGTTTGCTGTCGAGGGACACCACCTTCTGAAAGAAATCGGCACGGAATTTCTGTTCAGAGGATGTGGACTCCCGAAACACACTCTCGTCAGCGTAGGCAGCATTAAAGGCAATCCAGAAAAAGATGAAGCGGGCATCGTCGTCCAATGCTCGCTCCGCCCGTCCGATCCAACTGATCGATCTATGGACGCGAAGGCGCAACGAATTTGGGACCTCGGCGCTCAATCGCTGTTCTTTGGCTCGGAGAGTCTCGTGGTTCAGGGAAGGCTGCATGGGCCGTGCTCATGTTCCGTCAACCCTCGCGTGTGCCTAGGACGAGACCGGCTTTGAGTTTCGCCGCCAGGGTGATGTTGAAGCATAAGACGAGAATCGGTTTGTTGAGCAACTCCCCCAGAACCTCGGAGCGGAATTTCAGCAGGCGACTTCGCGTTGTCCAGCCTAAGATTCGGGATAATGATGGCCATGGAACGGAGTTACTTCGCTTTCGTGGACAGTTCAAGGCGTGTCGCCATCAACGAAAATAGGCCGCAGGCACTGGAAGCAAAGCCTTCTCCGTCAACGAGGAACCAGGTCTGCCGCAAGGGTGGTCATAGAGGATCGTTAATGCTTCCGATTGATATGTATACCGGTATACGGTACAGAAGACCATAATCCGAAGCTTTCGGCATCGAGGGCTCAGGCGGATGTATGAGCGCGGGGATGTGAGCAGGGTGGGGTCCGATCTCTTGGACTGTGTCGCGCTGGCCCTGGCCGATCTCGACGATGCCCGCAAGCCTTCGAACCTTGATCTGCCCGGCTACCGACTTCACCCGCTGAGAGGCGATCTCAAAGGGTACTGGAGCATCTCGATCTCTGGAAACTGGCGAATGACATTTCGCATTGAGGACGGTGACGCTTACGACGTCGACCTGACCGACTACCACTAATGGGAGGCATGAGCATGGCGATGATCGATCCTCCGCATCCGGGACGCAGCATCCGCGAGAACTGCCTGGAACCGCTCGGTTTGAGCGTGACCGAAGCGGCGCGGGTGCTGGGCGTCGCCCGTCACACCTTATCCCGGGTTCTCAACGGCCACGCGGGAATCTCTCCGGAAATGGCTCTCCGGCTGGAAAAGGCAGGCTGGTCGAATGCCGAGTTCTGGATGCGACGCCAGACTACCTACGATCTCGTGCAGGCACGCAAGGACGAGGATCGGATCCATGTCCAACGATACCGGCCGCAGCCAGCGGTGTGACGCCTCCAATAACTGGTTCCTGCCAGCGTCCCTCAGTGCGTGTCGAATATCTCCTGGTAACGCGCGATCGCCGCTCGTAACGCCTCGCGCTCTTGCGCCGTCGGGTTGCGGGGGTCGCGCGCCTTGGGAAGACGCCCCAGGCGCAGCATGGCGGCGCGCAGCAGCACGCGGGCCTTGGTGGCGTCGAGGTTGCTCCCCTCGATGGTGAGATCGTTGGGATTGGAGGGCAGGGCGCCTTCCGGGTCGCCGCGGCTCACCCGCACCACCGGCATGCCGCTGCAGGCGGCGATGGCCAGGGCCGCCATCTGACTGTGGAGCGCCGAGCCGGTGCCGGCCGCTCCCTCCAGCACGAACCCGTGGAAACGCGGCGCGCCCGGCTCCGCGGACGCTTCCCGCGCCAGGCCGCGCTCGATGCGCGCCATGATGTCCACCTCGACCTCCGGGTCCGCGGTGTCTTCCTCGGCCATGTAGTGGCCGTACTTCACGACGTGCACGGGGGCGATGGCGTCGCCGCGCAGCGAGCCGTCGTCGTCCTTGACGCGGATTGTCGCCGTCCCGGGGCTGTCGCCGTACTCCTGGAATGCGACCTCCGCGGGCAGGTCCTTCACCGCAAGCGCGGACGCGCCCGTGGTCCGGTAGGCGGGGCGGAACCAAACGCGGATCTCGTGGCCGGCGCTGCCGAGCACGCCGCCGTGTCCGCCCGTGGCGCGGTAGCCGCCGGGACGCGCGTCGCCCTTCTTGAACGCACGCGCGGCGAAGATCTGCTCGTCCACGATGCCCACCGCGCCCAGCCCCGCGCCGAGCCCGGAAGCGATATAGCGCGTAGCGTCCACGAGGTTGCGGTCGCCGTCGTTGGCGAGGGTCCCGTGGGGACGCTGTGACGAGATGCCCACGAAGGGCAGGTCGGTGTCCAGCACCAGGCTCAGCCAGTAGAGCGTTTCCTCCACGTGCGGGCTGCCTTCCAGCCAGATGAAGCCGTCGTAGCGCCCCGAGTCGATGGTCTGCTGGACGACGTTTGCCGCGCGCGCCATCGCCGAATTGGGCGGGAACTTGCTCAGGGGCCTGGGGCTGTAGGGGAAGAAGTCGCGCCCGCCCACCTCACCCTGCTTCGTGTAGCCCGATGGAGGGAGCACGCGCACGAAGTCGAACTCCGCAAGCCGATCCAACTCGCTCGCCGCGCCGTCGTGGCCGCGGCCGCCCAGCCCGCGGTCGATCTCCTCGAACAGCCGCGATGCATCGGGGAAGTACGATTGTCTCCCGCCGTAGCCGATGCTCGCGTCACGCTGGTCGCCGTCCTCAAAAGGTGCTCCGTCTCCGGAGCCGTCGGCGCGGCGGGCCATGTAGGGTAGTGGATACGGGCCGTCCTCCGGCCGCAGTTCCACCTCGTGGTACGCCTTTCCGTCGTCGTGGTAGACTTCCGCGGCGTCGGATTCCAGGGGGTGTGCGCTGAACTTCTCGATGCGCACGCGCACAGGCTCGTGCAGGCGCTGCGGAACGAGGTGGTCGAACCGCCCCTCCAGTTGCCGTTCCCCCGCCGCCCGCGCCTTGTTGCTCGTGACCAGCGGCGGTGTGTTGGCGATGGTGGCGCGCGGGCCCGAGAACACGGCTATACGTGGCTTGGACATGGATCTCTCCTGTGTGCCCGCGGAGCCGGACCCCTCACCCAACCCTCTCCCTGGGGAAGAGGGGGACTATGGCCGCTACGCGGAAATTAGAACACCACCCGCCCCTCGGCCCATGCCCGGATGAGGTGGTGGGCGATGGCGACGGGATCGGGGAGGCGTAGGTTGGGGTTCTCGCCTGCCAGGGAGGACAGCACCTCTTCCCGCGAGAACCAGCGCACGTCGGTCATCTCCTCGTCGTCCTTGGCAATGTCCGTGGTCAGCGCCTGTCCGTGGCAGCCGATCATGAGGGAGTAGGGGAACGGCCAGGGTTGGGAGGAGTGATAGCGCACCTCGCCCACGGTGATTCCGGATTCCTCCTTGACCTCCCGGCGCACCGCCTCCTCGATGCACTCGGCCTGGTCGATGAACCCCGCCAGGGCGGAGTAGCGGCCGGAACGGGCGAGCCGGCCGCGGGACTGGCCCAGCAACGCGCGTTCGCCGTCGGTGACGACCATGATCGCCACCGGGTCGGTGCGGGGAAAGTGCTCGGTGTCGCAGCTTGTGCACTTGCGCAACTGGCCGCCGCGCCCCTGCGCGGTGGGGGCGCCGCACACGCCGCAGAAGCGGTGCCGGCGATGCCAGTCCACCTGCGACTTGCCGTGGGCCAGGATGCCCACCTCCTCCGGCTCGAGTTGGGCGGCCGCGGCTCGGGCCTCGACGAAGCTCCATGGCTCCTCCAGGTTCAGCTCCCGGAGCGGTTCCTCGACCGTGGAGACGTCCACCGCGAAGTGCGCGGTGCCGTCCATGAGGCCAAGGAAGACCGGCGGACCATCGAGCCCCAGCCTTTCGATGTCCGCGGGCTTCATCCATCCTAGTTGGGTCTGGTCTCCGTTCCGTAACAGGATGTCGAGCCGCCACAGGGGCAGGAAGCGGGACCGGGGGTCGCGGGCCGCCTGCGCGAGCCAGTCCTCGTCACGGCGTTGCACGTCGCCCCGGTCCAGGGGATTGCCGGAAAATACGTGTGTGGTCATACGGCTCCTGGCTCCCTCACCCCGGGTCCCTCCCGGCAGATGCGGGGATGGTTGGCACGCGGGACACCACGTTCACACGAGCCCCCAGGTGCGCCGCAGCCACCATTCCGCCCCCAGCAGCAGCACCGCGAGCGTGAACAGGAGCGGCTCGTTCCAGAGCGCCACCCGGCTCCGCGCCACGATGCTCGACGGCGCCGCCCGTTCCATCAACTGCTCGAACTCCGACCAGTGGGCGTCGGTCAGCGCGTCGGCGGGGGCGAACATCCCCTGGCTGCGCTCCGCCACCGCCGCCAGCAGCTCCGGCCGCGGCCGGCCGTCGTCGTTCTCCTCCGAGGGAAGGGCCACGAGTAAGTTGACGGCCGACTTTCCCAGGGGCTTTCCCGACGAGGATGCCTGGACCTCGATGCGATGGGAGCCTTCCAGGCGCGGAGTGAACTCGGCGCGGTACTCGCCCGGTTGATCCGTGGCCGACGCCTCCAGCGGCGAACGCTCGCCTTCCGGTCCGGTGACCACCACCTGGAGGTTCGGCTCGCTGGCCGGGCCGTGGTCGTCCTTCAGGACGCGGATGCGGAACTCGATGGGTTCTCCCGGCCTCCGGGAGCCTCCCACCGCCAGGATCTGCACCTGGTCGAAGGCGGGCTCCTGGGCCAGCCAGCGCACGCCGTTGCGGACGAGCTTGAGGTGGATCTGCGGGTTCTGGTTGCGCCCCACCTGGTCGAAGTTCCAGCGCCAGAGGTCGTCGCTGGCGAACGCAAGCGTCCGTCCCTGGTGGTATCGCCCCACCGTCAGCAGCGGCGCCTGACGCTCGCCCGCGCGCGCCGAGAGCAACACTTCGCCGTTGGCTTGCGCCACCTCGTTGAGGGTGGTCAGGGGCGGCAGCGCCCGCCAGGCTTCCTCGTTGGCCGCGGGGTCCGCGAGCACCCGGGTCAGCGGGTGGGCCTTGCCCGCCGGCGTCAACGCGGCGCGGGCGGCGACGCCGGTGCGGAAGGCCCCTCGTCCGTCGAGCTTCACGGGCAGCACCGGGGCCAGGGCGGTTTGGTCGTATCCGCCGCGATCGAAGGCGCGCGCGCCGCCGGTCATCGCCAGGCCGCCGCCGTCGCGGACGAAGTCCCGGATGTTCTCGAAGTAGAGCGGGTTGAAGTAGGTGCGGTGCGAGAAGTCGTCGAGGATCAGCACGTCGAAGTTCTTGAGCTCCTCCACGAAGATCTCGTCGATGGGAAAGGGAATCAGGCTCAGCTCGTTCTCGCGCACGTCCACCACGTCGTTGGGGGTGCGCAGGAAGACGAACGACACGAGCTCCAGGAACGGGTCCTGTTTCAGGGCGAACCGCAGGAACCGGTAGTTCCACGACGGGGAACCCGACAGGGTCAACACCCGGATCTTGTCCCGGCGCACCTCCATCCGGAACGCCTTGCGGTTGTTTCCGGCGATGCTTTCTCCGGCCTGCTCGGGCAGCGTCAGGGTGAAGCCGTGGGCGCCCAGCTCCCGCGGCGTGTAGTTGAGGGTGACGCGGTTCTCGTAGGCGTCCCGGTCGATGGTGATGGGGTGCGTGGAGATGAGGTTGCGGCCGAGGTTGAAGTAGAGCGGCACCTGGACGCCGGCCATGCCGTAGGCCTGAATCGTGAAGTCGATGGTGGCGGCGCGGCCGCGAAAGGCCAGTTCGGGAGTGCGCAGGCCGGCGATGCGAAGGTCCCTGAAGCCTTCCGTCTCCCCCACGGCCACCGCGAAGACCGGGCTGGGGTGCCCCTGGAAATCGTCGAGGGCATCGGCCGGGTTGACGATGCCGTCGGACACGACGACGACCCCGGCGGCGTCCGGCTCGCCTTCCGCCACCTGCCCGAGAGCGTCGAACAGCCGGCTGGCGTCGCCCGCCGGGACCACGCCCGCAAGCCCGTCGAAGTCCCGCGGAGCGGTCTCGCGGTCGAAGGAGTAGAGCTTGAGATCGTATTTCCCGGCCAGCCCGCGGGTCAGACCGGCGGCGGCGAGGACTTCCCTGGCGGAGTCGATCCGGCTGGCGTCGCCGGGGCCGGAGGGGAGGCTCATGCTTTCGGAGGTATCCAGCAGCACCACCAGCGGGCGCCGCAACGAAGTGGGGTCCTCGACGGTGCGCACGGGGCCCATGAGAAACAGCAGCAGCAGGGCGTAGACCACGCCCCGCAGGAGCGTCAGCAGTGAGGCCCTGCGGAGCCCCAGGCTCCGGTGCAGGAACCGGAACTGGTGCACCAGGAAAGCCGCGGCGGCCAGCGCCAGGCCCGCCGCCAGCCACGGCGGCAGCCCTCCGCCGAACACGATGTCCGAGATCGCTTGCATGTCGTCCTACTGCGTCAGCCGCCGGCGGATGAACGGCACGTGGATCAGGTCCTGCTTGTAGTTGCCGGTCATGGCGTAGAGGATCAGGTTGATGCCGAGATGGAAGGCGTCGCGCCGCTGCTCCTCGCCGTTGGGGACGCACGGATGGCTCCAGCGTCCCAGGCCGTCCCGTTCCCAGGCGCCCGCCAGATCGTTGTGGCTGTACACCACCGGCGTGGTCTCGCCGAGCTGGATGCCCTCAATGAAGGAGCTGGTGGCGACCCTACCGCCGATCCGGCGGAGCAGGTAGTAGCTCCGCAGGAGGGCGTGGGTGAGCGACACCTTGCGCATCTCGCGCCCGGGCAGCACCCGTTGTATCTCCGCGCGAAAGCGCCGGTCGAAGCCGTAACCGAGCTGGCCCAAGGTGTTGTCGGCCAGCAGGAACCCACCGAACGAAAGGAAACGCCTCAGGTTCAGGACCTCTTCCTCGGAGAACGGCTGGAAGTCGTACTTGCCGGCCATGTAGAGGAAAGGGAACGAGAACAGCTCGGGGTCGGTCAATCTCACGACCCGGCGCTCCAGGGCCGCCGTCACGCTGGTCCGCCGCATGAGCTCTTCCATCAGCGGGGTCACGGCCCGGGGACGCGGGTCCCAATCGCCGCCGCGGTAGCGCACCTGCGCGAAGACGAACTGAATGCGTTGCGGGGCTTCCGCGGCCGGAAGCGCCGCGGGAAGCCCCCAGGCAGCGGCGGCCGTCGTTCCTAACAGGCCTTGCAGGAACCTTCGCCTATTCATAGTTCCGTTGCCCCAGCCAGCTCTCGAACAGCAGCGTCAGCAGCAGCAGCACCACCAGCGCCAGCGCGAGATCGGTCCGGCTGCCGCCCTCCGCCAGAGCGCCGGCGGAAAGGACCTCGTGGTTGACGGGCCCGAGCTTCCGCGCCAGCTCGTCGGCGCCGATCCGCTCCGGGCGCGATTCCACCGGCGGCGGGTTGACGGCGTACAGCGCGGGGATGTCCAGGCCTCCGCCGGGCGAGACCACCCGGTAGATTCCCGCGAAGTGATTGCCGGCGAAGGCCCCGGCGGCCTCGCCGTCGGCGGGCTCCAGCGCGACGTCGTTTTCTCCCCGCTTCGGGTCCACCACCCGCAGCCGCTTTCCCGCGTGGGCGGCGCCCGCCGACCACCGTTTCACCGTACCCGCGGTGATCCCGGTATCGATGGAACCGCTGCCGCCGCCCGTCATGCTCGTCACCAGCGACTGGACCAGCGGCACGTAGCCGGTCTTGAGCGGGAGGTTGTTCCAGGCGCTGTCGGCGGTGGAGGTGAGCAGCAGCACGCGTCCCTTGCCGAGCGTCTTCTCGATCAGCAGGGGGCTGCCGTCGCTCAGCCGCATCAACGTGCGCCCGCCCACCGGCGATACCTCGAAGTACGACGATACCTTGGCCGACCGCAACGAATCCAGCAGGCGCTGGTCATCGAAAGCCTCCAGCGCCGGGTGCGCGACATCCACCTCGCCCACGGTCACGTTCCGGTCCAGGGGCACCCGCCGCCGTTGCCCGAGAGGACCGGGGAGCAGGGGAGAGGCGTTATTCCATAGCGCCCGGTTGTAGTCCTCCGGGGCGACGCGGTCCCCCAGGGAAAGCAGGAGACCTCCGCCGCCCTCGACGAAGGCGGCAAGGCGGGCCACGAAAGCCGGCGGCAGCGCGGCGACGTTGGCCAGGATCACGGCCTGATACGCACTCGGGTCGACCTGGCCGACGGCGCCGGGGAGAATGACTTCGGGCAGCAGCACCGAGTTCGCCACGTCCCCGCTGGGGTTCAACGCGCGGCTGAGAAAGAAGGTCTCGCTGGCTACCAGCGCCCGTTGCGGGTCGCCGTCCACCAACAGGACGTTCAAGCGCTCCCGGGTGTGAAGCGTGAAGTAGTGCCGGAGGTTCCCGGACAAACCGTCGGCGTGGAGCGAAACGTGGCCCGAGTGACCGCCCGGCCGGTCCAGCGTGAACCGGAAGTCGACGGTGGACTCCGCGTCCGGCGACAGGGCCACCCGTTTCTCGTCCCGGACCTTGCCGTCGATGGTGAGGCGGGCGGCCACCTCGGGGATGGGGTCGGCGGCGAAGCTGCCGAGGGTGGCGGCCAGCCCGATATCGAGTCCGGGGGCCACGTGGGCGGCCGAGGACGCGAGCGCCGTGATGGTGGCGGCCGGCGCCGCCTCGGACGAGCCCACCGTGACGATCTTCAAGGGGACGGTGGGGTCGTACTCGCCCACGGCCGGCAGTGACAGGCGGTCCCAGCCCGACAGTCCCAGGTCCGTGACCACCCACAGGGCCTTCTGTCCGCCACTCCCGCCCAGGAGCCCGTAGGCCGTGCGCAGCGCCGCCGTGAAGTCCGCGGCGCCGGCCGTAACGGTCAGCGGCTCGAGGTCCTTGAGGGCCGCCTCCCGCGGGTCCTTGAGCGAGGGTTGCCGGCGGCCCACCGGGTTGGTGGCGATCACCGCCGCCCGGTCGCCGTCGTCCAGCGCCTCCAGGATGCGGCCGGCGGCCTGCTTCGCTTCCGTGAACGGCGCGCCCTGCTCCCGCACCTGCATGCTGAGCGAATTGTCCACGACGATGGCGGTGGCGAGCGGCGCGCCCCGGGCCGAAAGCCCCGCTCCGGTCTCCCACAGCGGGTGTGCCATGAGCAGCACCAGGAAGATGATCGCCAGGGTCCGCACCGCCAGCAGCAGCCAGTTCCGCAGATTGTAGGTGCGCGCCACGCGCCGTTGGGAGATGAGCACGAACCTCACCGCGGGGAAGCGTAGGCGCTTCTGCTGCCGCCGGTTCAGCAGGTGGATCACCAGCGGAATCACCGCCGTCACCAGCGCCGCGAGGTACAGGGGATAGAGGAATGCCAGGTTACTTCCTCCAGCTCAGGTAGCTCACCAGAGCCTGGTCCAGCGGCGTGGCCGTGGATATCAGTTGATAGTCGATGGCGTAGTCGTGACAACCCGAACGCAGGGTGTCGATGTGGTTCGTCACGACCCGGCGGTATTCCGCCTGGATGGCCTTGGGATCGGCCGTGACCCGGAGTCCGGGGTCTTCGATGTCCTCGAACCGCGTGTTGCCGGAGAAGGGGAGGGTCAGCTCCGCCTCGTCCATCACGTGAAAGACCAGCACGTCGTTGCCCCTGTAGCGGAACAGCCGCAACCCCTGAAGCACCGACTCGGCGTCGTCCAGCAGGTCCGAAACCAGCACCACCATGCCGCGCCGCCGGATGCCGCCGGCTACCTCCTGCAGGATCTTGCCCACGTCGGTGTCGCCGCGCGTGGTCTCGGATTCAAGCCGCTGCAGCAGCTCGACCATGTAGCCGCGGGTCGCCTTGGGCGGAAGGTGGGAATCGATGCGGTCCGAGAAGGTGGTGAGCCCGGCCGCATCCTGCTGCCTCAGGATCAGGTAGGCCAGGGAGGCCACCAGGATGCAGGCGTAGTGGAACTTGGTGACGTCGCCGGACGCGTAGTCCATGGAACCGCTGACGTCCAGCAGCAGGTGGGTCTTGAGGTTGCTCTCGTCCTCGAATTCCTTGATGAAGTAGCGGTCCAGCTTGCCCAGGGCCTTCCAGTCGATGCGGCGGATCTCGTCGCCCGGGGCGTACTCGCGGTGCTGCTCGAACTCGACGCTGAAGCCCTTGGCGCGGCTGCGGTGGAGGCCGGCCATGACGCCTTCCACGACCCAACGCGCCTTGAGATGCAGGTTCGAGAGCCTCGCCAGCACCGTCGGGTCGAAGTAGCTTTGTTCGGGGGTCGCCATGAACGCCGAAGCGGTAGTGGAATCGGCGTCAGTTAACCACCTTCGCCCGGTGAACTCAAGGCGGCCGGACGGGCAAGGTAGCCCCGAAGCTCTCAGAACCTCAGATCGAGCCGGAGCGTCAGGGCGTGCTCCGCGCCCTCGCCCCAGCGGGGGCTCAACGACAGCGACAGGCCGCGGCCCTGCGCCCCCGGGCCCACCCGAGCCGTCACGCTCACCCCGCGCTCCTCCGCGCCGTCCTCCGTGTGCGCCGCCAGCCAGCGCCCGCGCGCCTCCAACTGCACCCCCGGCGCCGCGTAGCGCACGCCGCCCGCTACCTCCACCCCGGTCCCGCTCACACCGTCCCCGCCGTCGCGCCGCACCGCCGCCTCCACGAACGGCGTCAGCGATGCCTCTCCCTCCAGCGCGAACCGCCGCGAGCCCTCCAGCCCGAACCGCGCCCGCCAACTGTCCGCACTCAGATGGTCGATGGTCTGCGGACCCGAGTCCGTCTCCAGGCGCGACAGGCCCGCGTCTCCCCGCACCGCAAGGTCGATCCCGGCCAAGGCCGGAAGCTCCCGCCTGAGGCCGAGCGAGGTCATGTACATCCGCAGGTCGCTCTTCTCCCGCTCTCCGTCGCCGTCCGTCCGGTGCCGCGCCTCGCCCGCCCCGGCCCCCAGCATGCCTCGCAACTCCAGCCCGTCCGCAAACGTCCAGCGCGCATAGGGCCAGAACGCCGTCACCACGGTCTCCAGCCGGCCCCGCTCCGCCGCTCCGCCGCCGTCCAAGCCGTAGTCCGCCTCGCCCGCCCCGTGGCTCACCGCCAGGCCCGCAACCCAGCGACCCGCGCGCGCGTCCATGCCCAGCCACCCCGTGCGCAACTCGCCGCGGTAGCGCGACCCCGACTCCGGGCCGCCCTCGAAGCTCCCCAGGTCGCCCCGGCCCCACACCGACCACAGCGGCGCCGAAGGCTCCACCCCCGCCGCCCCCAGCCCAAGCGAGAACCCGCTGGTGCGGAACAGCTCCCCGGCCCCGACGCCCGGGCTCCGCCAACCGCCGCAGCCCGCGTTGCCGGACCCGCCCGCTGCAAGGCCGTGGCGTTCGCCGAAGCCGCGACGCGGCAGGCCGCCCGCAACGCAGGCGCCGACCCCGTCCGCGGCCGCCAGGCCGGTCCCTCCGAGCGGCACCGCCCGCCCCGCCAGGGTCAGCCCCGAGGCCGGCGCCGAGGCCGCGAACCGCGACCCGATGTTCTCCAGCGCGCTCGTCAGCGAGCGTCGCGCCACCGCCGCCAGCGCGCGCTTCACCGCAACCTGCAGCAGCGCCGGGCGCAGGTCCGCCACCGTCAGCGCGAAGGTCGTCGACGCGGAGAGCGGCGGGCTGCCGTCGTCGGTGGCGGTCACCCGCACCGAAAGCGCCGCCGGAGCGTCGCCCGCGCCCGGCGTGCCCGAGAGCACGCGCGTGGCGCTGTCGAAGGCGAGCCAGCCGGGCAGGGCGCCGCCGTCCGCGAGCGTCGCCGCGTAGGTGAGCGCGTCGCCGTCCGGATCCCTCGCCGCCGGAACCGCGTAGGTGAACGCCACGCTCACCGCTGCCGTCTGCGCCGTCGCCCCGGACGGGAACGCCGGTGGGGCGTTGGAAGGCTCCGGCCCCGGCCCGGGTCCTGGTCCTGGCCCCGGTCCCGCGTCATCGTCGTTGACCGCCACCGAGGCGCTCGCCGGCGAGCCCACAGCGTAAGTCGCCGGGCTGGCGGTGGAGGACTGCACCGTCACCGTGACCCGCCCGTTCGGCTCGTCCGTCGTGTCCTGAACCGTGGCCACGCGGTAGGAGGCCGTGGTCTGCCCTTGAGCTATGGTCACGCTCTTCGCCCCTTCGTCGCCCGAGGCCACGAAGTCGCTCCCCCCGCTCGCATCCGCCACGTTCAACCCCACGGTGAGGCCGCCCGAAGGGGCGGCGGTGGAGGAACGGACCGTGAACGTGGCAGACGCGCCCTCGCTCACCGGGCCGGCCGGCCCCTGAATGCTCACCGTGTAAGGTGGCGGCGGATCGTCGTCGTCGGTTATGGTCACTCTTACCACGTAAGGTCCGCCGCTGTTGAAAACGCTCTTGGACGTGGCGATGTTGATGCTCACCACGCGCTTGTCATCCGGGTTGTCGACGTTATCGTCCACGGAGCTCACCGTCACGCTCTGCGCCGTGTTCCAGTTGGCAGGGGTGAAGACCAGACTTATTGGGCTCGAGCGGCCGTTGAGCTTGACGTTGCCAGCGATGTGGTTGAAAAACTGTCCAACCGTCACCAGTAAATTAGGCGTACCGGGGTTCGTGCTCGGCTTCACGGTGAACGTTGCCGCGCCATAGAACTCCGCGATCGTCAGGGCAGTGGGGGACACCACCATCGTCTGGGCGGGGGCCGGCCCCGCGGGGACCAGCGTGGCGAGGGCGAGAAGGAGTAGGGCTGCTGCGAAACCGCCCGGACCCCAATACGGGGCCGCAGGGCGGCGAAAAAGAAGGGCAAGGGGGTTGGGAAGACCCGCCCGCGCGGGGCGGGCGGATGGGTCAGGCCGCCTTGTTACGGAAGCGTCCGCCCGGCGCTTTATCATGACGGCCATCGCACCAATATCGGTCGTCGTTTCGGTGACAAAAGACATGGGGGGATCCTCCGAACTCGATTCGGTTGCTCCGCTGCTACGGCTACCTCATGCCTGCTGAACTGCCGCTCACGGGGTCCGTTTGGCCCCGAAGGCGCCGACATACGCGCCGGTGTCGAACACGCCCCAGGCCTCCTCGTGCTGCGGTCCGTGGAAGTCGCCGGCAAGGTAGTCGGCGCCCGCGGTTCCGGTCGAGAAGCGCCCGTTCACGAGCGGCACGTCAGCCCAGCCGGGCGCGCCGATGTCGTGGCCGAACACCGCGATCTCCACCCCGACCCGGGGCCGCGACAGGTCCGCGATCGTCACCGTGGCCGTGCCCGCGAGCCGCGTGAACGTCGCCGTCGAGGCCGCCTCGGCGACGCCCCGCCAGACCGCGCTCCCCAGCCCCTCGGGGTTCGACCCCGCGGCGTCGCCGAGGGCCCAGGCCGCGGCCGACGAGAACCTGCCCGTGAACGCCGTCCCCTCGACCTGCGCGGCGAGCGGCCCGGCGCTCACGACCAGCACCCCGAACCCATGCTCGCCCCAGATACCCCAACTCATCGCCTCCGGCATCGCCATCACTGTGGCGCCGGTGATCCGCTGCGTGACCTCGAACCCGCTCCGAGCCGCCGCGGTGTCGAACCCGCCCCGCGTCCCGGTCTGGGTCCGGCCCGCGCCGCGGCCGGCGAAGGCGCCCCGCAGATCCGCAACCGTCGTCACCATGCCGCTTGAGTCCACGCAGACCGCGCCCGCGCAGGCCATCACCTCGGCCCCGGCCTCGCCGATCTCCGTCTCCCCGTCCGACAGCGTCCAGCGGGAGTGCGCGCCGGTCGCCAGCAGCGTGTCGGCCCGTTCCAGGATGCCCTCCAGCCCGGCGGCGTCTCCGGGAGGCATCGGCTCCGGCGGCGCCGAAGGAGCGGGGTCGCCCCCGCCGCAGGCCGCCAGCATCAGCGCGGCCAGCACCGCCGCCGTTCCAAAGGTCATGCGCTTCATGATGGGCCACCTCCCGGTTCGCTCGAAGACACCCAGGCCAGCGCCGGCAATCGTCGCGGCGCCCGTCTCAGAACCTGAGATCGAGCCGGAGCCTCAGCGCGTGCTGCGCGCCCGAGTCCGTCTCCAGGCGCGACAGGCTCGCATCGCCCCGCACCGAGAGCGCCCCTGAACGCCGTCCTGGATGGCCTGGTGGGGACGTGTGTCGAGGCAACCGAAATGTCCCACTTCTCAGGAGGGTGTTGGTGCGGGACAGACGCTCGCGCGCGGGGGGGGGGGGGGGGCCGTTGCGCCCCCCGTTGCCCCCGGGTTTGGTTAACACCCCAAGCCCCCCGGTTATCTAGAAGGGTTTTGGGGAAAATGACGTGGGGTTATCCACCGAACAGTTTGGGCCC
>JAPPNF010000156.1:100452-201166 GCA_028818755.1 Deltaproteobacteria bacterium
CACCGTGGTGCTGGTCACCGGCGGTGCGCCGCCGGGTCTCGCGGCCGCGGCCGCCGCGGGCGCCGCCCCCCCCCGCCCCGGCGGCCCCCCCGCCGGGGGGCGGGTGGGGGGGGGGGCGCCCCGCGCGCGCGGGGGGGGGGGGGGGCCCCCCCCCCGCCTGTTGCGCAAGCGTTCGCCCGGCGTTTCGTTACAACGCCAAGCGCACCGGTATCGATCATCGCTTTGGTGACAAAGGACATGGGGTATCCTCCGAACTCGATTCGGACGCTCCGCTGCTACGGCTACATCATGCCTGCGGATGCCCGGCCCAAGGCCGCCTGACCGCCCCCTCTCTCGCCACCCCGGAAAGCATCGGGCCACATCGGGGAAGCCCGCCGCTCCCATCCGCTGCACCGGCACGCTGAAAGCAGGTCTCTTACAAGCCCTGTTTCAGCAGAGTTGCGCCGCCTCCTTCACCTCGCCTCCGTGCACCACTTCTTGATTCTACGATACACAAGCAAGTGACGAGGTCAATACTATCGGAAAAAGATTTTATTAAAATAAAATTAACGAAAAGCTCGTTTCCAAACGGTTCGAACTCCCTGTTGGCCCGAATGCCAAGTGATCGGTCGAGCCGGAACTCCTGGGGCTCAAGGTTTGTGGATAATGCGGTATTGATGGGTTAGTTTGGGGCTGATGGAGGACAACCGATTCGTGAGACGAAACAGCGGACTTCGCGCCATCGGCAGGGACCGGCTGGCGCTCCTGGGGTATATGACCGGCGGGCATTTCGCCGTGCACTGGTTCGGCCAGCTCTTTCCCATGATCCTGCATCCCCTGCAGGTGGCCCTCCGGCTGAGTTATGTGCAGGTGGGTCTTCTGACCACCACCCGGGAGCTGACCACCGGGCTCACGAACCTGCCCGCCGGGCTCCTGGGAGACCGTCTGGCGCGTCACCGGACCGCGATCCTGTGCTCGGCCCTCCTTGCTTTCGGGGTGGCATACCTCACCTTCGGGCTTGCCCCCGGCTACCTGTACGCGCTGGTGGCGGCCGGGCTGGTGGGCGTCGGCATCGCCCTGTGGCATCCCACGGCCATGGCGTCGCTGTCGAGCCGGTTCCCGCAACACCGGGCCACGGCGTTCGCCATCCACGGCATGGGCGCCACCACCGGCGACACCTTGACGCCGCTGGCCGTCGGCATCCTGTTGAGCCTCTATCCCTGGCGCAACGTCATGGCGCTGCAGTTCCTGCTGGCGGTGGCGCTGAGCGTTCCCTTGTGGATCGGCTTGCGCGGCATCTTTGCCGCGCCGCCGTCCGCGTCCCCGACCGGGAGCGCGCAGGAGTCCGGATTGGGCGAGTTCCTCCGCAATCCCGCCTTCCTGGGCGTGGCCCTCGCCAACGGACTCATGAACGCCGGCCGGATACTGATCATCACCTTCTTCCCTCTCTACGTGCAGGAAACCCTCGGCTACGGCTCCGCGGGACTGAGTTACTACTACGCGCTGCTGCACGTGCTCGGCACGGTCTCCCAGCCCGTTCTGGGCTACCTGTCGGACCGCCTGGGTCGAAAGGCGGTGCTGCTGCCGTCTTTCCTGTTGCTGGCGGTGCTCTACACGCTGATTCCGCTGGTGCGTGCGGGGATTCCGCTGGGCATCGTCGTGACCCTCATCAGCCTGTTCTTCTACACTCTCAGCAACATAACCGCGGCCGCCGTCGTGGATGTGGCGGGCTCGCGCATACAGGCCACCTCGCTGGGCATCACGTTTCTCTCCAACAGCCTGTTTACCCTGCCCGGTCCGGTCATCGCCGGATACCTGGTGGGGCTCTACGGCATGGCCTCGGTCTTCTACCTGTCCGGCGGCTTTCTGCTGGCGGCCGTGGCGGCGATCATCCCGCTGCGGCTCTACAGGGGTTCGGGACGGTGATGCTTCGGCGTCGTTTCGGTTGGACGTATACTGCGCCTGTCGAAGGGCTCGGCATGAGCGGTGACGGGAACGGATCATGACGTCCTGGTCGCTCTCGGTACCGGACCTGGAGCTGCCGCGCGACGCGGTCCACGTGTGGCGTACGCGGACCGAGGTCTCCGCCCCCCGGCTGGCGCCCCTGGCCGCTCTGCTGGCGCCGGACGAACGCGCCCGGGCGGGCCGGTTCCTTTACGAGGAGGACCGGCGGCAGTACACCGTGGCCCGGGGCGTGCTGCGAAGCATCCTGGCGCGCTACCTTGAGGTGGAGCCGGCCGCCATCGAGTTCCGCTACGGCGCCCACGGCAAGCCGTCGCTGGCGGAGAGTCCCGGCGGCAGGGACGTGCGCTTCAATCTGTCCCATTCCTACGGGTGGGCGCTGCACGCTTTCGCCGTCGGCCGGGAGGTCGGCGTCGACGTCGAGCGCATTCGGCCGGAGACGGACATCATGGGGGTCGCCCGCCATTCCTTCTCGCCGGTCGAGGTAGAGGCCCTGACGAGTCTCCCGGAAGGACAGCGGCGTGAGGCCTTCTTCAACTGCTGGACCCGCAAGGAGGCGTTCATCAAGGCCCACGGCGAGGGCATCGCGCTGGGCCTGAGCCGGTTCGACGTGACGTTGCGGCCGGGCGAGCCGGCGGCGTTGTTGCGGTTCGAAGGCGAACCGGCCGAAGCGGCGCGGTGGTCCATGCGTGCGCTGGACGCGGGCGAGGGCTACAAGGCGGCGCTGGCGGTTGAAGGAGAGGAATGGCATCTACGGTGCTGGGAATACCCCGACGACGGCTTGCCGTAGGGCCGGGTCAAACCCGCCCGTGCCCGGGTTGCCGCCGGACACGGGAGCGAATACGAGAGGAGAGAGTCAAATGGCGCGCATCGCGAAGATCGAGAAGAGGGAAGACCTGAGCCCGGAGCACCACGGGGTGTTCGACGCCATCGCCGAGAGCCGCGGCAGGGTCCAGGGGCCGTTTCCCATGCTCCTGCACAGTCCGGAGCTGGCCGGGCGCGTGGCACACCTGGGCGCCCACGTGCGTTTCGAGATGGGGCTTTCGCAGAAGCTGAAGGAGCTGGTGATCCTTACCGTGGCGCGGGAGCTGGACTGCGGGTTCGAGTGGTCGGTGCATGCCGGGCACGCGCGCGCCGCGGGGATCTCCGACGACTGCATCGAGGCCCTGCGGACGCGGCGGGAGCCGGCGGGGCTCACCCCGGAGGAGGCCGACGTGCGCCGCTACGCCCGTGAGCTGCTCCAGTCCCATCGCGTGAGCGCGGACGCCTTTGCCGCGGTGGAAGCGCGCCTGGGGCCGGCCGGCTGCGTGGAGCTTTCAGCCCTCATCGGATACTATGTGCTGCTGGCCTGCGTCCTCAATTCCATGGAAGTGGAGCCGGCAGAAGGCGAGAAGCCGCTGGATCTGTAGAGATATCACCGGTTGCCGGCGACAAGTCACGAGGACTGTGTACCGGCGCGACGGAAGAAACGGACGGAGCGAAATGAGCGACAGACCCAATTTCCTGTTCATCATCACCGACCAGCACCGGGCGGACCACCTGGGTTGCTACGGCAATCCGGTGGTGCAAACGCCGCACATCGACGGGCTGGCGTCGTCGGGTACCCGCTTCGAGCGGTTCTACACGGCCACCCCCATCTGCATGCCCAACCGGGCGACTTTGATGACCGGGCGGATGCCGTCGCTCCACGGCGTCCGGCACAACGGCATCCCGCTTTCCCTCGAAGCCACGACCTTCACCGACGTCATGGCCGCCGCCGGATACCACACGGCCCTCATCGGCAAGTGCCACCTGCAGAGCATCAAGGACGATCTCCCGGTCATCGGCATGCCGGAGCCCGACCCGGAGCGCACCCGGCCGCCCGAGCGGCTCCGCGAGGCGCGGAAGGACTTCGGCGGGCGTTACGACCAGGAACTGCCGTCCACCTGGGCGCGGGACCCGGAGTTCGAGCCGGTGTTTCCCTACTACGGGTTCCAGCACGTGGATCTGTGCATCAAGCACGCGGACCAGGTGGTGGGGCACTACGACCGTTGGCTGCGGGCGCGTCACCCGGACCCCGACTCCCTGCGCGGGCGCGCCAACGAGCTTCCCGGCAATGATTGCAAGGCCCCCCAGGCATGGCGCACCCGCATGCCCGAGGAGCTCTATCCCACCACCTACGTGGCCGAGCGCACCATGGCGTTCCTGGAGGAGCACGCGCGCTCCGGCCGCGAACGGCCGTTCTTCATCCAGTGCTCGTTTCCTGACCCGCACCATGCGTTCACGCCTCCGGGAAGGTACTGGGATCTCTACGACGCCGAGCAGATCGCGCTGCCGGGCTCGTTCCATCGCGGCGAGCATCCGGTGCTGCCGCACCTGGCGCGGCTCTACGAGGAACGGGACCGCGGCGAGGCCAACCGTGACGGCCAGCGTGGCTTCGCCATCACCGACCGGGAAGCGCGCGAGGCCATTGCGCTCACCTACGGCATGATCACCATGATCGACGACGCCATCGGGCGCATCCGCGCGCGGCTGGAGGAACTGGGGCTCGCGGACGACACGGTGATCGTCTTCACCAGCGACCACGGCGACTTCATGGGCGACCACCAGCTCCTGCTCAAGGGCGCGCTGCACTATCGCGGCCTCGTGCGGGTGCCGTTCATCTGGGTCGATCCGGCGACCGGTACGAGGGGAGTCGTCAACCCGAGCCTGTGCGGCACCCTGGACCTGCCCAGCACCATCCTGCACCGGGCCGGCCTGGAAGGGCACAACGGCATGCAGGGAGTGAGCCTCCTGCCCGCCATGGACGGCTCGGGCACGGGTTACGACGCACTGCTCATCGAGGAGCACCAGCGCCGGGGCTACATGGGCTTCGACAACAACTTCCGCGCCCGCACCCTGATCACGCCCGACCTGCGCCTGACTCTGTACGAGAACGCGGACTGGGGTGAGATCTACGACCTCGAAAACGATCCGGACGAGATCCGCAACCTGTGGGACGAGTCCGGTTCCCGTCGCGCCGAGCTGACCGAGGCGCTGGCCCGCAAGATGATGGAGCTCACCGATACGAGCCCCCTGGCCACGCACCACGGGCCGTAGGGGGCGGAGTCGACGGACGGCGTCCGCGCGGATGCGGGCGGGTTTGAAACCCGCCCCTACACCTGGTGTTCCTGAGGCGGGGCCTCCTGGTGGGCGGCATATATTCGATGGGAGACAGAAGACTGGAATTGGGCTTGGGATTGCGCGCGCGGCATCCGTCCGTGCTTGCGGAACATTCGCGGGAAGCGGAGGAGGCGGGTTTCAGTCACGTCTGGCTGTATGATTCGCCGCGGTGCGCCGAGCCCTACGTTTCGTTGCCCTATTGCGCCATGGCCACGTCGCGGGCCGTCGTCGGGCTGGCGGTGACGAACACCCAGACCCGCGATCCCACCGTGGTGGCCAACGCCTTCGCGACCCTGGCCATCCTCACCGGCGGCCGGGTCAAGTTCGGCGTCGGTTTGGGCGACAGCGCGGTAAAGTTCCTCGGCAGGAAGCCGTCCCGTTTCGACGCCTTCCGGGAAAGCATCGACGTCGTGCAGGGGCTCCTTCGGGGTGAGAGCGTGCGGTACAACGGCCGCCGGCTGGCGCTTCCGGCGGTGCCCGACGTCAAGCCGCCGCTGCTGCTGGCGGCCGAGCGGTCGCGGACCTTCGAGCTTGCCGGGGCAATTGCCGACGGGGCCATCATCAGCCCGGGCGGTTCGCCGCGCTTCCTGCGCTACGCCATCGAGAGGATTCGAGAAGGGGCGGGGCGGGCCGGGCGGGAACCGGATGCGCTCCACATCTGCGCCTGGACCCACTGCGTCGTGGGCGAGAGCACGGCAGAGGCCATGGATGCGTTGGCGCCGGAGGTGGGCCGGACCCTGTTCAAAGCCGCGCTACGGGTTCCGCCGGAGGTGTTGGGGGCCTCAGGACCGTTGTTGTCCGAGGAGTTGCGTGCCCACGTGCTCGACGGGGCCACGCGGCAGGATCATGAATACGATCTCGCGCGTACCCTGCGCTCGGCACTGGGCGACGACTTGTTCCGGGAGATGACCCTGGTGGGCACGCCCGACGACTGCGCAGGAAAGATCGCCGAGCTGGCGAAGGTGGACGGCCTCAGCCAGCTCATCGTCAACGTCTACGGGCGGGACCGCGAATTTGCCCTGAAGACGTTGGGCGGCCAGATGGCCCACCGTCCTTCGACTTCGCTTCGCTAGCGCTGCACTACGCTGAGGACGAACGGGCGCAAGATTGGACCGTTCGTCCTGGGCTTGACGATGGATACGCGCCCACGTGTCCCGGCTGCCTACAGCGGTACGGCCTCGCCCTCCGGCACCTTGTCCTTGTCGATGTGCTTCAGTGCCTGCAGGACGAAATCCTGTCCGAACACCTCGGTCCAGCCTTTTTGCAGCCTGCCCACCATGGGGCCGGGCTTGCCCTCGCCGATGTCGTTGCCGTTGATTTGGGTGAGCGGCAGCACGCAGCGGGAGGTGGTGGTCATGAACGCTTCGTCGGCGTTCATGATGTCGTAGAGCTGGAAGTTCGTCTCGTCCACCGGGATGTCGAGGTGTTCAGCGATCTCCAGCACCGCGCCCCGGGTGACACCCGATAGAATGGTCTGGACGGGCGCGGTGACCAGGGTGCCGTTGCGCACGATCCAGAAATTGGCCGCGGTGAGCTCGGTGACGTTGCCGTCCAGGGTCAACAGCAGGGCATAGGCCTCGGGGTCCACCAACTGGGCCTGCTGCTCCGCCAGCCACAGGTGCATGCGGCTGGTGCTCTTGATCTTGGGGTCCCACACCTGGGTGGGGATGGCGCGGATGTGCGTGGTGATGACGTGGCCGCCGTAGATATAGTGGTGGGCGAACTTGTTGAAGGCGATGGGTTCGCACAGGATGACCACCGTGGCCCGGCCTGCCTTGTCCGGCCCGCGGGTGACGTAGTGGCCCACGAAGTAGTCCTCGTCCGCTCCCAGCAGCCCCTTGTTCTGCTTCACCAACTCCACGGTGGTCTCGTGCATCTCGTCCGCCGTGAGGCCGGCATCCAGCTTCACCGCCTTGAGCGAACGGTAGAGCCGGGCGATGTGCCGGTCCAGTTGAAATATCTCGCCGCCGAAGGTCCGCGTCCGCTCGAACACGCCCAAGCCGGACAGGAAACCCCGGTCGTAGATGGAAACGCTCGCCCGACTCTCGGGCAAGAACTCGCCGTTGACGTATGCCGTGCGCTCTTCTGCCATGGAAAGCTCCCTTCGGGTGATTTCTGATCCCCAATGGTAGGACGTTCTGCGGGCATCTGTAAACAGGTAACCAAGGGGTGTGGATCCGCCTGCAGCGCGCCGCAGAGGCGGGCGGGTTCGAACCCCCTTACAACCGCGGCTTCGCTGGCGGTGTCATCGAGCTTCCACGAGCAAGCGGAAGAGCTCGCCGGGCGAATCCACGATGTGGTCGGGGGCTTCCTTCGCGAGCGTGGTCCGGCTCTGATAGCCCCACGTGACCCCGGCGGTCCGCACGCCGGCGGCCCTGCCGTGGCGGATGTCGCCGCGGGTGTCGCCGATCATGAACGCTTCGCGCGGCGGGACGTGGAAGCGCTTCAGGGCGTGGATGATCTTGTCGCCCTTGGTCCCGGGTTGCCGCGCGTCGAGCACCAAGGAGACGCACTCGTCCACGCCGTTGCGCGCCAGCCCGTGCCTCACCAAGTGGTCGTAGTTGGACGTCACGATGACCAGGGTGTGGCGCTCCGACAGGGCGTTCAGGAGATCGGGGATGCCCGGGAACATGGCCGGATCGTAGCCGTCGGCTTCCAGGATGGCGTGGGTCCGCCGGGTGTAGCGGTCGATGTCCGGTTCCGGAACGCCCAGCAGCACTGCGAGGCCCGCGGCATTCAGGTCCTCGATGGTCTCGAAGTCGTCGCGGGTCGGCGGCCGCCCCAGCCCGGTATCCGCGGCGGTCCGCTGGAAGGCGCTCAGGAGTTGGTCGAACGAGTCGACGAGGACACCGTCGTAGTCGAAGTTGAGCAGCATGCGGCGGGGCCGCGGTTCACGCCGCGGCGTTGCCTTCCGCCGGCGGCTGGATCTCCTCCATGAGCCGCGCGATGATGTCCAGCGACGACAGGCCCTCGGCCTGGGCCTTGAAGTTGGGGATGATGCGGTGGCGCATCACCGACGGCGCCATGGCCTGGACGTCTTCCACCGACACCGCGAAGCGCCCGTCCAGGATGGTCCGGGCCTTGCTGCCCAGCACCAGGAACTGGGACGCCCGAGGCCCCGCGCCCCATTCCACGTAGTTTTTCACCACTTCGGGCGCCAGGGGATTGCCGGGCCGGGTGGCCTGGGCCAGGGTCACCGCGTAGTTCACCACGTAGGGCGACACGGGGACCCGGCGCACCAGCTCCTGGAAGGTGAGGATCGCAGGTCCGTCCATGACCTTGGCCGGCGACGGCCGCTCGGCAGAGGTGGTCTGGAGCACGATCTGGATCTCATCCTCGAGCGGCGGGTAGGACACCTCGATGTTGAGCATGAAACGGTCGAGCTGCGCTTCGGGCAGCGGATAGGTGCCCTCCTGCTCGATGGGGTTCTGGGTGGCGAGTACGAAGAACGGCAGGTCCAGCGGGTAGGTGGTGCCGCTGGCTGTAACCCGGTACTCCTGCATGGACTGGAGCAGCGCCGCCTGGGTCTTGGGCGGCGTCCGGTTGATCTCGTCCGCCAAAAGGACGTTGGTGAAGATCGGACCCCTCAGGAACTGCAGTTGCCGGCGGCCGGTGGCGGCATCCTCCTGGAGGATGTCGGTGCCGGTGATGTCGGAGGGCATCAGGTCCGGAGTGAACTGGATGCGGTTGAAGCTCAAGTCCAGCACCTCGGCGAGCGTGCCGATGAGCAGGGTCTTGGCCAGGCCCGGCACCCCCACCAGCAGGCAATGTCCCTTGGAGAAAAGGGCGATGAGGACCTCGTCGATGACCTTGTCCTGGCCGACGATCACCTTGCGTATCTCCGCGAGCATGGTGCGGCGCTTCCGGCCGAATTCCTCGATGGCCTCGAGTTCCTGATCCAAGAGCTGGGTTTCGTCCTGAGTTTCGTCCATGACGGTAAGGTTCCTTCCGTGTTGAGCCCTCACCCGGCCTTCGGCCACCCTCTCCCGGAGGGAGAGGGACGATTCTCCCCTCTCCCTCCGGGAGAGGGTCGGGGTGAGGGAGCTACGAGCCGCGCAGCCTCCTCATGATCTCTCGTGTCCTGCGCGCCCCTTCGTCGTCGCCGGCGGCCTCGTAGACCCCGACGAGGACCTGGTACACGCCGCGGTGGAACGGATTGATCTGGAGCGCTTCCAGCAGGGCGGCGCGGGCCCGCGTGTAGTCGCCGGCCTCGTGGTGAAGCCGGCCCAGGAGGTAGTAGGTGTGGACCCGGTCGGGATCGAGATACCGCCCCTTCTCCAGGTGCGGCAACGCCTCGTCGTAACGCCGCGTGTGTATCAGGGTTTCGCCGAGCCGGTTCAGGATGATGGTCGAGTCGGGTCCGGCGCGGAGCGCCCGGCGATACTCCGCGCTGGCGGCGCGAAGGCGGCCGCGCTGGCGCAGGCGGTCGCCCAGGTGGGTGCGGTTCCTGGCGATCTCGGACTGGATCTCGCTCAGCTCCACGGCCGGCTCGGTCTCTCCCTCCTGGGCCACCTTGTAGCGGCGTATGCGGCTGCCCTGGACCAGCTTGAGCCCCTGACCCTCGACGAACCGCTGCCAATCGGCCTCGAAACCGTCGAGCGGCACGCCCATGACCGTTTCGATGGCTTCGGCGGTGGACAACCGGCGGACGTTGGAGAGGACGTCGCGAATGCCCGCGGCGCCCTTCACCTGCCTTATGTAGTCAACGGCCGAGGCTACCTCCGCATAGGCGAGCTGGACCTGTTCCGGCGTGTCCAGGCGGATCAGGGACGGTTCCATGTCCTTGAAGCTGACGAACTCCTGCCGCTCGATGGCCGTGGCCAGCAGGGTTTCGTTGGCCGGGGTCAGGTAGTCCGGTTTGGCCCCCTGTTCCGGGTTGCGCCACACGGTCTCGTAGTAGCGGGCGATGCCTTCATGCAGCCATATGGGCGCCTTGTTGTGGGTGATGTTGACGATGACCCGGTGGATGTACTCGTGGACGAGGGAATCGAGCCAGCGGTAGCCGTGGGCCATCGCCCGCGGCGATATGATCATGACCTTGTTGAACTTGCACAACCCGATGGCGCCGGTCTCCTCGATGTCACGGAGCGAGAAGGTGGTGATGGCCGTGAAGGACTGGACGTCCGGGGCGATCTCGATCCGCACCCTGCCGCGCGGCCGGTAGCCAAGCGCCCGGCCCACCTCCTCGTGCGCCTGCTCCAGCGCCGCCAGCGCCGGCTCCGCCAGGATGCCGTCGCTCTCTTCGTGGAGGTGGAGCACGAAGTGGTCGCTCTCGTAGCGCTTCATGTGCCGGACGACGTCGTGGGTCTGCTGCAGCAGCAGGCGCAGGGCCTGGCGCTGCTCGTCCTCGGCCTCGATGGCAAGGGCCTTCTCCACGGTGGCGAGAGCCCTGGCGTAGGCGCCCTCGTAGTAGGCCAGGAGCGCCGCCAGGTCCAGTGCGTCCAGGGATCGGGGCTGTTCCCGCAGAAGCCCCTCGATCACCGGGCGCGCATCCTCGACCCGCCAGGCTCCGAGGAGTTGCCGCGCGGTCTCGACCGCGGAACCGTTCGGCGCGGTTTCCGCACCCCGCGCGGGCGCCGCGACGAGGGCGAGAACCCCCGCGAGCCACAGGATCCGGCAGGTGAGCTTGAAGACGGTGGACAATCTTGCCATGGAACGGCGCCGCCGGAAGTTACGCTTCGGTGATAGGCATCCGCGTCCGCTTCGTACCGCCGGCTACTGCGACAACTCCCTGAAGTAGCGCTCGACCTGTTCCTTGAACCGGTCGGGCACGCGCTCCTTCAACGACTCGAGGACCTCCTTGCGAAACTTCTCGGGCTTGTAGTCGTCCTTGCCGGGAAGCTTGAACTTCTCCGTGTCCAGGCCGGTGAGGTTCTCGTCGATGTCGTGATCCGGGAACTGCGGCGGCATGCCGGTGGGCGGCAGGAACTGTCCGGGAGGCAGGAAGCGGCCGCGCCGGAACACGTGCACCAGGGGCACGCGCCCGAACCTGCCCCGCTGCGCCAGCCGCTGCATCGCCTGCTGCATCTGCTGGCTCGATTGGGAGAGGCGGTTGATGGCCTCCTGCTCCGGCGGGATGGCCTGCCCCGGCCGCAGCGAGCCCAGCTCGTGGGTGGCCGCGCCCATGAATTCGCCCGCCTCGGCGATGTTGTTGACGATCTTCGGATCCAGCGACGGGAAAAGTTGGAACAGGTAGCGCAGCCGTTCCACCAGGTCCCGGGTCCGAGTCGCCAGCACGTCTTCGCGAGTGGCGAGCTCCCGCACCGAGTCCTTCTGGGACGGAGTCAGCTCCGGGTCGGGGATGCTGGCGATGGCCTGGTATTCCCGTGCCAGCGCCTTCAGCAGTTCCAGGGCCGCCTTGCGCGCGTCATCGAGGGGGCCCATTGCCGCGAGCTCTTCGGTGGCCGGAACGAACTGCTTGGAAAACGCGTCGAAGTCACGGTTCTTGAGCATTTCTCGCAGTCCCGACAACAGCCCGCGGATGGCGGCGTCACGTTCGCGTTCGGCCGGAGGACGGGCGCGGTCGCTTTCCAGGTCGGGCGGGGCCAGGAGATGGGAAAGCACCGCCAGGTCGGCCTGTGCGCTTGCCGCAAGCCGGCCGAGGGCCTCCTCCCGTTGCGCATCGACCTCCGCGGTGGCCTCCTTGTGAGTGCCCTCGGTTCCCAGCAGGATTTCCTGCTGTTCCTGGAGGATCTGCTGCAGCTCGTCACTGGACCGGCTCATGGCCCCCTGCATGCGGGACATCTGGGATCCCTGGGCCTGTTGCTGCTGGTTTCGGAGCATGGCAGCCAACTGCGCCATCTGGTTGAACAGCTCCCGCGCCAACTGCATCGCGCCCTCGATGTCGCCTTCCCTGAGCTTCTGGCGGATCTGGTCCATCATGGAGCGCATGTCGGAGAACGGCATGTTGCGCAGGTTCTGCGGGTTGACGAACTGGTTCGGAACCTGTTGGGCGAACTGCATGAGCGAGGCCTGCAGCTCCTGGAGCTGCCGGGAGAGCTTGGACAGTTCCTTGAGCACCTCGTCCAGCTCCTTGTTGCCGCTGCGCAGCTTGTCCAGCGAATCCAGGAAGCGCTCCTGGTTCTTGACCATGTCCCGGGCGTTGGCCGCCATGTCCTGGCCCGCGAGGCGCCGGCTTACGTCCTCGCTGAGCATGGACAGCCGTTCCAGCTCCGTGGCCATGGCGTCGTGGGCCTGTTCCCGTTCCGCCGGCGATTCCGCCTGGCGCATCCCCTCCACGAGTTCCTCACGGGCGTGCTGGAGGTTCCGTCTCAGGGTCTCGAGGTCGGACCAGGTGGCGAAGTCGCTGATGCGGTCCTCGCGGGTGCGCCGCATGGCTTCGTCCACGCGCTGCAACATCTGCTCGAGGCCCTCCCCCAGGCGTTCGGCCGGATCGCCGACGATCTGGTCGTCAGGCGGGGCTTCCAGGTGATCGCCCAGGAGGTCTATCATCTTGTCGGAAATGTCCCGGATCATCTCGGCCACCTGGCGATGCTCGGCCTTGAGGTTCTTGAGGCGGAGGCTCAGGGGCCGCGACTTCACCAGCTTGGGCCCCGAGATGGTGTCGTTGTCCAGCACCTCGAGATGGTAGACCACGACGTCGCCTTCCTCCAGGCCAATGCTGTCCAGATCCCAGATGAACGTTTCCTCCAGGGAACGTGCGACCTCGTCGCGCCACACCGGGATGCGCTCCTCCCGTTCCCCGACGGCCGCCACCAGGGTGACCTGGCGGAGCCCGTAGTCGTCGCTGGCGCGATACTCCAGGGCCAGCCTCTCGTCGCCGTTCACTTCCAGGTCTTCCGTCGGCTTGAGCAGCTCCACCAGCGGGAAGCTGTCGGGCACGGCCACCATCTCGTACGGTATCGGCAGGTTCTCGAAGCCGAAGGCGTCCTGGAGGCGGATGCGGTATCCCTGCGAACGGAACAGCACGACGCTGCCCTGAGCGTTGTCTCCGGTGATCTTCAGCGGGACCTCCCGGCCGTCGTCCAGGGCGACCACCGCGTGCGCCATGCTCTTGTTGGTGGTGGCGGAGAAGCTCAGGGTCGAGCCTTTCACGCCGTGGACGTTGCCGCCGGTGAAGGTCTGGTCGGGAAGGCCGGTGTAGTGGGGCGGATAGAGCGTCACCTGCAGGTCGGTAACGGATGGCCGGTCCACCGCGGTGATGGTGTACCAGGGAGACTCAAACGGCCCGGTCACCACCTGGTAAAGAACGTTTTGGGTCACTTCGGGCAGGACGGCCGTGTAGCGCCCGGTCTTGGCCAGGTCCATGGCGGCGGTCTGCGGTTTCTCGGTCGCCGGTTCCGCTCCCGCCGGCTTGAACACGAGCTCCACGACGTCCGGACGCGCCCCGGAGGTGCCGGCTTCGATGGAAACGGCGGCGCCGCGGATTACGCGCACGTCGCGGGTCACCACGTTGATGAAGATGTCGGCCGGGGGCAGGTGCTCCAGCGGATGCGCCACCAGGGCCAGGGTCCGGCCGGGGAAGTCCGGGAGCAAGACGGCCAGGGCCAGAACCGGCGCCGCCGCCAGCGCCAGCAGCCGTGCCTTGACCCGGAGCGGCCGCAGATCCACAAGGGCCGCGGGTTCCATGCCGCGTATCTGCTCGCGGGTCTGGCGGATCAGCGCGAGGATCATGGCGGCGGAAGCGCCCGCCGGACGGGCCGGGTCGGCGACCTGCGGGTAGAGCTGCAGCGAGTTGATGAGATTGTTGCGGAGTTCCGGCCGTTGCCTCTCGATGGCTCGGGCCGCCCAGGACAGGCTGCGGGACCTCAGGAAACGAAGGAGCGTGATGCCCGCCATTGCCAGCACGGTGACGATGGAAAGCACGCTGAACGCCAACGGGGCGTAGGGAAGGAACTCCTTCACCGCGTCCACGCCCACGCCCAGGGCCGCCAGCACCGCCAGCGCGGTGCCGGCAAGGCACAACGCCTCCAGGCCTTCGACTCTCCGGAGCCGGTTCACGAACCGCCGCAGGAGGTCATCAATCGGACGGTAGTCTTCTTCGTGCAAGGGAGGCTCCTCGCCTGGAAGCGTACCCATTGGTGCGCTTAGCCTGGGTTTGTAAGACACATTCTAGAACTTTTTTCCGGATGCACAAGGGCTAGCGGCACGCGCGGGACGCCGTCGGGGACCGATCTGGCAACCCCTCGGGGCTTGTGGTACAAAGACGGACTCACCTGCATTCCCCGCAAGGTCTCCGTTGAAAGGACTCGTTGAATGGACCGCGACTACACGGAACTGCCCCTCGTCTGTCATGAAGGGCACGAAGACCACGACCACGACGATGTGCCGCTGCCTGATGAAGACCACCCCATGTGGCGGTCCGAGCGCATCTCGCTGACCTCGGTCGGCATCGACATCGGCTCGTCGACGTCTCATCTCATCTTCTCCCGCCTGGTCCTCCGCCGGCAAGGCATCTCCCTGTCGAGCCGCTTCGTGGTGGTGTCGCGGGAGATCGTCTACGAGTCGCCGATCCTGCTGACGCCCTATGTCGACAAGCTGACCATAGACACGGAGAAGCTGAACGAGTTCATCCACGACGCGTACGCGCGCGCGGGCCTTACCCGGCGGGACATCGATACGGGAGCCCTGATCGTTACCGGCGAGGCCGCCAAGAAGGAGAACGCCGAGGCCATCGCGGCGCTGTTCGCCGAGGAGGCGGGCAAGTTCGTGTGCGCTACCGCGGGTCACAACCTCGAGGCGATCCTGGCGGCCTACGGGTCGGGCGCGGTGGAGGCGTCGACCGGTGACGGCGACGTCGCTTGCATGAACGTGGACGTTGGCGGCGGCACCAGCAAGATCGCCATCACCCGCGGCGGACAGGTGGTGGATACGGCGGCGCTGGAGGTGGGCGCCCGGCTGGTGGCGCTGGACGAGAATCAGAAGATCGACCGGCTCGAGGACGCGGGGGCCCGCATCGGACAGGCCAGCGGCGTGTCGCTGGCCCTCGGCAAGGTACTGGGGGAGGCCGACAAGGAACGCATGGCCGGGACGCTGAGCGGATGCCTCCTGGAGGTGCTGGGGCGCGGGCCGCTGTCCCCGCTGACGCAGGAAATCATGCTCACGCCGGCGCTCTCGTACCAGGAACCGATACGTTCCGTCCAGTTCTCCGGCGGGGTGTCGGAGTACATCTACGGTTACGAGACCGGGGACAAGGGAGACCTGGGCAACCACGTCGGGCGGAAGATCCGCGACGGCGCCGTGGAGCTGGCGACCCGCGAGTCGTGGGAGTTCAAGGAACCCGAGGTGCGCATCCGCGCCACCGTCATCGGCGCCTCCCAATACACCGTGCAGGTCAGCGGCAACACCATCTTCCTCTCCGATGACTCCGTGCTGCCGCTGCGGAATCTCCAGGTGATCACGCCGCACTTCCGCCAGACCGAGCCCCTGACCACGGAGGATGTCCGCAGCTCCATCGAGAGCGCGCTGCAGCGCTTCGACATGACCGAGGGAGACCGCGGCGCGGCGCTGGCGCTCCACTGGGAGCTGGGTCCCTCCTATCCGCTCATCAAGACGCTGGCTACCGGTGTGGTGGAGGGCATGAGAGAGCATTTGCGGCAGGGACAGCGTCTCGTGCTGGTGTTCGACGCGGACATCGCGAAGTTGGTGGGAAACATCATCGACAAGGAGATCCTTCCGGGGTGCGGCGTCATCTCCATCGACGGCATCGACCTCAAGGACTTCGACTTCGTCGACATCGGCGAGGAGCTGCCGGACGCCAAGGCGGTGCCGGTGGTGATCAAGTCGCTGATCTTCCGCCACGAGGAGTGGGGCAGGGGGCGCTTGCTGGCGAGCGACTGATCTACCCCTTATCGGAACCCTTCCTTCTTTCCTTGAGCCGCGCGGGATGGTTCGGGTCCAGCGGCCTGAAACCGGCTATTGAAAGCCACACCCTCAGCAGATGACGTCCGGTTCCCTCCGCGGCAAACCCCGTGCGCGAATGCAAGACCACGTGGTTGTTGAAGTACTCGATGTCGCCCGCTTCGAGCTCAAGGGAAACCGCGACCCTGTCGGCCACGGTGTCGAATACATCAAGGGCGCGGTTCTGCCTCTTCGTCAACTCCGGCACACCTGCCAACTTCTGTGCGCGCCTGATGTGGACCGGGTAGGCGCAGGCGTTGAAAACGCCGTCTCGCAGGCTCAGGAAAGGTAGCCGGGTCCACGGGTGGCCGTGGTCCGGATGCGGGTGAGTCAGAGCCACGTAAAACGGCTGGGTGAGCACTTCCAACAAGTCGGGATGCTCAGCCGCGAGGATGTTGTAGACGGTGGCGGCGCTGGCCAGCCGGCGGGTTCCACCCTTACGAGAGGGTTGCACGCACAGGAATCCGATGACGTCCTCGGGGTCGGCGTGAAAAGGAAGCGCCCCTGCAGCGCGAAAGCCTAACCGGTCGCGACTCCCCGCCTCCGCCCGTACGTGGGCCATGGTCACCCCTCCCGGCTGCTCTGCCGGCTCGCCCAACAACCGGCTCAGCGCCCGGAAGGCACGGGCAAGCTCGCGCTCGGTCATGTCTCCCGACGGCAGACCGCGAAGGATTCGAAAGCCAAGTCCCGATTTCAGCTCCCGCGCCGTCACGGCCATTTGCGAAGCCAGCAGCGGCCGGGCAGGCATCCCATCCAGCTCGTCTAGATGGTTCTCTCTCAGGGACACGGGCAACTCCGCCAACTCGGTGTCGGTAAAGCGATGGCGCCAGGCCACCGACCGGTCGAGGTCGTGGGGTTCCCATGCGGCAGGGTCTGCGGTTTCGGGAAAGTGTCTGGTTTCGTTCGCCATGGCCAAGCGCGTCACTTCTCGCGGAAAGCATCCTGCCGGTAGCCCCGAAGGGGCTGGAGGAGGTATTCGATGAGCCGTTGTTTGCCCAGGATGACCGAAGCCTCCGACGACATGCCGGGCAAGAGTTCGATTCGTCGCCCCTCGACCTCCATGAAGGTCCGATCGAGTTCGATGATGGCTTTGAACACGGGACCGGCCGTTTGGGCGCCTGTTTGCCGGCGCAACGCCGTTCGCGATGTCCGTAAGCGCCGGCGGTCCGGACTGCGCTCCGGCGTTCACGGCATCATGGCCAACATAGCTCACGGTGCCGTTGATGGCGCCGTAGCGGCGAAAGTCGAAGCTGGTGACCTTGAGGATGACTCGTTGGCCGGGCTTCACGAAACCGATGTCGGTGTTGGCAACGAAGGCCTCCACCCTGATCCCGGCGTTGCGAGGTACGATCACCATGAGCCGCGCGCCGGGCTCCACCATGCCGTTTTCCGTGTGCACGGCGAGGTCTTGGACGACGCCGTCGACAGGGGACAGGAGGGTGTGCCGGGCGCGGTGCTCTCTGGCCTGCCGGATGTCCTCCCGCAGCACGATCATCCTTTCCCGGACGGCTGCGAGCGCTGAGCGTCGTTGCCGGTAGAACTCGGCGACGGCCCGCTCCTTTTGCGCTTCGATGGCCTTCAGAGAGGCTTTGGTCTTGGCCAGCTCCGTCCGGCGAAGCGCGATGTTGCCCTCGAGTTCCACCAGCCGCTCCTGCTCTTCGATCAGGGCGAGGCGGGAACCGTGGTTTCCGTGGAACAGAGTCTCGCGCATGGCGGTCCTCTCCTGCAGGATAGGCAACAACCGGCTTTGCTTGGCAAGCGCGGCTTCGATGGTGCGGCGTTGCGCCCGTTGTTCCGCCATTGTGCCGTCCAGCTCGTGGAGATGGGCGCGGTGCGCGGCGATCTGATCCGCCATGAGGGCCTTGTTGATGGAAATGATCTCCGGCGGGGCGCCGGCGGGTGGACGGAAAGGCTGGTCCTTGCGCCAGTTCAGCGTCGCTTCGAGACGTGCCGCCTCCACCGACTTGATACCCAGTTCGGCCGTGAGCTTGGAGATCTCCGCATCCACCAGGGTCGTATCGAACTCGATCAGGACGCTGTCCCGCTCAACCAGGCTTCCTTCCTCGACGGCGATGCGCCTGATCTTGCCCTGCTCGAAGGAACGGATGACCTTGACCTGCCCGGTAGGAACGACGCGTCCCGGCGCCACCGCGGCCAACTCCACTTCGGCGAGCGAGGCCCAGGCCAAGGTGGCGATGAGAAAGACGCAGAGAGAAACGAGCAGTATGATATCCGCGTGGCGCGATCTGTTCATTTCAGGATCCTGCGGCGGTTATGTCGAGGGGAACATGACGGTTCGATCAGGCCAGAATATGTGACTTTCCAGAAAGGCTCCCATGAGCTCGAAACGCATCCTCGCCTCCTTTGAAAATAGAGTTGCGTGAATCCGTATTGGACCCGGTGAGGCGACGGGAGGGCGTGGCCTCCCGCCGCCCCTTGCTAAAGTTCGACTCCGAGGGACGTACTCGGGGCAACGGACTCCGATGGCAGTGCGCCCCTACGCTACGGCATGCCCATTGCTTCCGAGTAGTCGTTGACGGCACGCTCCGCGTCGACCTTGTACGGGGCGCAGTTGTCGCTGGCGCCTTTCGCCGCCCACACAGATTTAGTCGGCTGGAGGAAGAGCGAACTTTAACGGCAATTCCACCAAAAGACAAACTTTTCTGATGGTGAAACCGTTTCACGTAGGGCTGAATTGGTGAAGCTGTCGAAAGGGGGGCGTTAACGCGACGCTCTACTTGCTCGATTCCGCGTTCAAGGAGAGGCGCGCAGGCTGCCGGAGAGCCGGCCGCGGGGTTGAGAGTCCCAGACCCTGCCCGCGGCTGGTGAGTTTGAACGGGCCTTAGTGCGAGTGCGGACGCTAGTGCGCCACCTGGGCCATGGCCATGGTGATGGACTCTTCGATTTCGGCGATGACGCTGCTGACCTCGCGGCCGATCAGGTCCATCACGCGGAGTTGCTCGATGCGGGGACGGACGCGCTCCATCTCCCGTTCCGAGAATATGTCGCCGAGGATGTCACAGGCGTCCACCAGGCAAACCAGCGCGACGTCCCGCGGGTCGGGCATGTCGTCGGACAACAGCACGTCCTCCATGCGCAGCTTGACACCCCTTTCCACGCGCCCGTCGATGGTCGGATAGCGGCGGGAGTGGAACACCCATAGGAACTTCTCGTCCTTGGCCTCGAGGATGCCGCGCTCGATGAGGCTGTCCATGGCCCGCTGGCGGATGTCGGCGGCCTGCTCCCGCGCCAGCAGTTCCACCCACGCCTTGGTGTTCATCGTCTCGCCGGCATTGGCGATTCGGTCCAGGGCTCCGTCCACCAGCGCGTTGCCGGTAGGCGTCGCGTCGATCACCTGAA
Source organism: Deltaproteobacteria bacterium (assembly GCA_028818755.1). Classification (GTDB taxonomy): domain Bacteria; phylum Desulfobacterota; class Binatia; order UBA9968; family JAJDTQ01; genus JAJDTQ01. The sequence goes on from JAPPNF010000156.1 coordinate 119,755, forward strand.
GCTTCTCGGGATCGGTGTCGATGCGGTTGGCGAAGGCCAGATCCATCAGCACGGCGCCCACCATGATGTGCTCGACGGCGCCTCCGCGGATGGGCAGGAACAGGCCGTCGTCGTCCAGCATCAGCAGCAAGATTTCTTCGGTGAATGTGAGCATGGCGTCGCCTGACCTATTCCGCCGCGAGCGCGGCATCGCGAGTCTCGTGGTATTCGAGCATGTTGAGGAACCCGCTGACTTCCATGACCGACTTGCACGAAGGCTGCAGCGCGCATACCGCCAGCTTGCCGCCTTCGTTCTGGCACTTTTTCGCACTGACCAGGACCACGCGCAGCCCCGCGCTGCTGATGTACTCCATGTTCTCGCAGTCCAGCAGCAAGCGGTGGTCGCCACGCTCTATGATCTCCGAGATCCGCTTCTCGAGCTCCGGGCTGGTGAACCCGTCAACGCGCCCGTTCGGGGCCACCACGACCACCGATCCCCTCGTTTCCTCTTGAATCTCCATCCGACACCTTTTCTCTGTTGCGTGAAACCTTGTCCGAAAGACGGTAGCAACGGTTACCGTCATGGATTGGCTCTCAACTGAACGCGAACCCCCCTACGAAGGCCGCCAAAGAATATCACAGTTCCGATACCTGGGCAACAAGCCGACGCGCTCGTCCCTGAAGCGTATGAATCAGCCGGGAGGCCGTGGAAGACGGGGCTCTCGTGGCCATGAAGGCCGTGGCGAAGAGGTTGGCGGATGGTGCGGATACGCCGGTGTCGAACCGCGAGAACATGCCGGACAGGAGGAATTCACGGGACGCGACACTAGTGCGTCAACGGGGCCATGGCCATGGTGATGGACTCTTCGATGTCGGTGACGACGCCGCCCACCTCACGGCCGATGAGATCCATCATTCGGAGTTGCTTGATGCGGGGACGAACCCGTTCCATCTCGGGTTCCGAGAATATAGCGTCGAGGATACCGCAGGCGTCCAACAGGCCGATCATGGCAACGTCCCGGGGGTCCGGAGTATCGTCGGACAGCAGTACATCCTTCAACCGCAGCTTGGCCTCGCGTTCGATGCGTTCGTCGATGGTTGGATAGCGCCGGATAGAACGAAAGATCCGGAAACTCCCGTCTTTGGCCTCGACAATGCCGCGTTCGATGAGTGTGCTCACGGCCTGTTGGCGGATGTCGGCAGCCTGCTCCCGGGCCAGCACCTCCATCCACACCTTGGTACTCATGGTCTCCCCGGCATTGGCGATGCGTTCCAGGGTCCTGTCCAGCAGCGAGTTGCCGGTGGGTGTCGGGTCGGTCACCATCAGCTTCTCGGGGTCGGTGTCGATGCGGTTGGCGAAGGCCAGGTCCATCAGCACGGCACCGACCAGGATGTACTCCACGGCGCTGCCTCGGACCGGCCGGTACACACCGTCGTCGTCCAGCATCAACAGCATGGTTTCTTCGGTGAATGTGAGCATGGCGCCTCCTGACCTATTGCGCCGCGACGGTGACGGTTTTACAGGAGATTCGTTAACGATTTTCGTGGGTTGCGAAAGAATCCCGCGCCCACTACTTCTTCCCGGGCTCGAACCCGCCCTGTTCGTGGTAGACGACTCTCTTGTCCTCCTCGAAGGCGCGCACCGATGGAATCGTTCCGCGCAGCCCCAACTCCTTCCAGCGCTCGGCCACCTGGTCGTACATCTCCCGCCTCAGCGTGGTGCGCTTGGAGAACACCGGCAGGTAGCGGTGCTCCTTGCAGGCGTTGATCAGCGCCTTGGAACCGTACGGCCGCTCTTCCGGCGGGTTCTGGGTGGGATCCAGCCAAGTGCTCCAGGTGTTCCGTAGCATGTCGATGTCCTCGATGGGATTGCAGCGGCTGCTCATGGCCCAGATCACCTGGTCCATGTCGGTGGGGTCGATGTCCTCGTCCACGGCGATGATCCACTTGGTGAAGTAGGCGCCGCCGGGCACCTGGGCGGCCAGCGCCAGGCACTGGGCCGCGTGGCCGGCGTAGCGCTGTTCCAGGCTGATGACGGTCATGCCGAAGCCGCCGGCCCCGGCCGGATGGGCGTAGACGCCCTGCACGCCCGGTATGCCGAGCTTGTCCAGGTCGTCCCAGATGCGCGCCGAGCGGATGACGGCAAAGAAGCCGCTCTGTTCGCAGGACGGGTAGTCCGCCATGATGGCATTGGTGAGCACGGGGTTGGAGCGGTAGTGCACGCGTGTGATGTCCACCAGCGGGCAGCCGGCCTCGGGCCGGCCATAGTACCCGGGGAACTCCCCGAAGGGCCCCTCGGTCTTCACCGAGTTGGGGTGGATGACCCCCTCGACCACGAGCTCGGCGTTGGCCGGCAGCAGCAGGTCGCTGGTCTGGGCCCGCACCACCGGGACCGCCTCGCCCTTGATGCCGCCGGCAAACTCATACTCCGACACGTTCTTGGGGAAGGTCTGGGAGCCCACCAGCATGAACAGCGGATCGATTCCCCAGGCTGCCGCCACGGGCACGGACTCACCCTTCTCCCAGTACCGGGTGATGTGGAGCCGGGCGTCCTTTCCCGGAGACAGGTAGAGGCCCACCTGTTGTTTGCCCTGGAGCATCATCCGGTAGGTGCCCACGTTCAGGTACCCGGAATCCGGGTCGCGAGTGAAAACCGCGTCGGCTGTGCCGGCGTAGCGGCCCCCGTCCAGCGGCCAATGCCTGGGAATGGGGAGCTGCTCGAGGTCGATGTCGGCTCCTTCGAGCGTGTTCTCGTATACCGGAGCCTCGTTCGCCGGAACCTCGCGCGGGGGAATCCGGTCCTTCATCTTGTCCTTGAGCCGTCGAATGAGTTCCAGCGTGGGCGTTTCGGGCGGCTCCTCGATGGTCAGGGCGATGCGTTTCGAGCTGGGACCCAGGATGTTCCACAACATCCGGGCGCCGATCGGGCTGTCCTCGTACCCCTTGGGGTTGTCGAACAGGATAGCCGGGGACGGGTTCTGCTTGGCCACCAGGTAGGTGATGGCGCTCATCTCCTCGTCGCGGTCCACGGGCTTGTCGATCTGGATCAGTTCGTTGATTCCCTCCGCGCGGTCGAGCCACTCGCGGATATCCTGTATCGGACGGCCTGCCGCCGACGGCTCCGTCCTGTTTGCCTCAGCCATGTTTCACCTTCCTTGTCTTGTGATGTTCGTGTTCCTCGTGGTCAGCGGTTTCGCCGGTTGACCCCTTGGCCTGACCTTTGGGAGCCGGTCCCCGTGTCGCCGCGGTCGTTCCGTAGACGACCGGCGGCTACTCCTTCATATCCTCCGGCAGCAGCCCGGCGAAATAGGCGAACGCGTGATGGGCGCGCCCGCGGTTGGTGGCCCCCATGACGGCGATGTTCCGGCCCGGCATGGACGGCGCCTCGCCGATGCTGCTGGCTACCCACTGCATGTAGGCGGTACGCTCGAGGTAGACGGCGTGGCTGGTGGCCTCCTCGACACAGTCGCCCACCGTGGTCATTCCGTGACCCTGCATCAGCACGGCCATGCGGTCGGCCAGGGTAGCCACCAGCTCGGCGCCGTCCTGGACGCTGTAGATGAGCCGGGGGCTGTGAAAGATGGGCGTCTCCGGTGCGAACGCCGAAGCCTGGTTGTAGATGGGACGGATGGGCACGCCGGCGATGGCGAAGGCCGTGGCCAGGGGCTGGTGCGTGTGCACCACCGAGTTGACGTCCGGGCGCGCCTGCAGGATGGCCGCGTGGATCATGGTTTCCCGGGGCGGGATCTTGAGATTGATCACGGCTTTCTGGTTGCCGGCCTTGGCCCAGTTGGCCTCGCTGTTCTCCATGTAGGCGTCGATGTCCACTTCCATGATGTCCTTGGCACGGATCGACCCCAAGGGCGCCAGCACCGGCTTGATCAGCAGCCGGTTGGTGCCGGGGATGCGCGCGCTCACGTGGCCGTGGTAGTCGGCGAGTCCCTGGTGGAAGAGGATGCGCGTGGCCAACGCCACGGTCTTCTTGAGCCGACCGAGTTCGCGCGCGTTGAGTTTGCCCTTCTGCGACTTGGCCATGGAGATTCCTCCTCGATAACGCCGAACCGGGCCCCGCGCCGGGATTCGTGTTTCACGCGGACCGGACGGGAGGGCGGAACGCTTCGTCAGCGGAAATGAAAAACGGGCGGAAAGCCCGTTGGAACGGGGGTTTTCATAGCACAGGGGACCCCGCGAATCCAACCGGCTCCCGTAGACTCCCGGCGCGGCTTTGTGTTACAAATGGTCCGGGAGGATTCAAGATGGGACGGTCCTCCCGCCTTCCGCCCGAACCAATTTCCCACAAGGTCGTTTCGGAGCTCCGGAAGTCGCTTGCCGGCAAGTGAGGGACGAAGTTCATGGACTACAAAGAGACGCTCAACCTCCCCAAGACCACGTTCCCCATGCGTGGCAACCTGCCGCAGAAGGAGCCCGTGCAGGTGGAAAAGTGGGAGCGTGAAGCCGTCCACGAGAAGATGGTGGAGGCCAATCGAGGCCGTCCCAAGTTCATCCTGCACGACGGTCCGCCGTACGCCAACGAGCGCATCCACATCGGCCACGCCCTCAACAAGGTCCTCAAGGACATCATCATCAAGTACAAGAGCATGAGGGGCTATTGCACGCCCTACATCCCCGGCTGGGACTGTCATGGACTCCCCATCGAGCTGCAGGTGGAGAAGAACCTGGGGCGGGAGAAGAAGAACCGGCTCAGCAAGGTGGAGGTGCGCAAGCTGTGCCGCGCCCACGCGGAGAAGTTCATCGGCGTCCAGCGGGAGGAGTTCAAGCGGCTGGGCGTCTTGGGGCGCTGGGCGGAGCCCTACCGCACCATCGACTTCGAGTACGAGGCCACGGAGGTCCGCGAGCTCGGCAAGTTCATGGCTAGCGGCTCCATGTACCGGAGCAAGAAGCCGGTCTACTGGTGTGCTTCCTGCGCCACGGCGCTGGCCGAGGCCGAGGTGGAGTACGACAACCAGCGCACTCCGTCGGTCTACGTGAAGTTCCCCATCAAGGACGCCAAGGGCAAGCTGCCGGACGACGGGGACGGCGCCTTCGCCATCTGGACCACCACGCCCTGGACGCTGCCGGCGAACCAGGCCATCGCCCTGCATCCGCTGATGCGCTACCGTCGCGTGCGCACCCCCGCGGGCGTGCTGGTGGTGGCGGAAGAGCTGCTGTCCTCGCTGATGGAGGCGTTCGGGTACGAGGCCGGTGCGTTCGAGGTGCTGGAGGGCTCCTGGTCCGGGGCCGATCTCGAAGGCATCGTGTGCTCGCACGCGTGGCTGGATCGGGACGTCATCGTCATCCTGGGGGAATTCGTCACGGCGGAGCAGGGCACCGGTTGCGTCCACGTCGCGCCGGGACACGGGCACGAGGACTTCGAGGCGGGCCAGCGTTACGGCCTCGACGCCTACGCGCCGGTGGACGACAACGGGCGGTTCACCGCGGACGCCGCGGAGTTCGAGGGCGACATGGTCTTCGACGCCAACCCGCGGATCGTCGCCCGGCTGGAGCAAGTGGAACGCCTGCTCGCCTCCGAGGATATCGACCACAGCTACCCGCACTGCTGGCGCTGCAAGCAGCCCGTGCTGTTCCGCGCCACCGAGCAGTGGTTCATCTCCATGGCTCACACGGGCCTGCGGCAGGGCTCCCTCGACGCCATCGAGCAGGTGCAGTGGATCCCGCCCTGGGGGCAGGACCGTATCATGGGCATGATGGTCAACCGGCCCGACTGGTGCATCTCCCGGCAGCGTTCCTGGGGCGTTCCCATCCCGGTGCTGTATTGCATGGACTGCGGCGAGACGCACTTGAGCGAGGCGTTGTGCGAGCACGTGGCCGGGCTGTTCGAGCAGGAGGGGTCCGACGCGTGGTTCCTGAGGCCGCCGGAAGAGCTGGCCCCGCCCGGGTTCCGCTGCCAGAGTTGCGGCTCCACCCGCTTCTCCAAGGAAGAAGACATCCTGGACGTCTGGTTCGACTCCGGCGTAAGCCACGCCGCGGTGGTGGAACGCCATCCCGAGCTGGGCGGCAGGGCGGACCTCTATCTCGAGGGCAGCGACCAGCACCGCGGCTGGTTCCACACCTCGCTGCTGACGTCGGTGGCCAACCGCGGCCGCGCTCCCTACGACGGCGTGCTCACCCACGGCTTCGTGCTGGACGGCAAGGGGCACAAGATGTCCAAGTCCATGGGCAACGTCACGGCGCCCCAGGAGATCATCAAGAAGTTCGGCGCCGACATCATCCGGCTGTGGGTGGCGGCGGAGGACTACCGCGACGACGTGCGCATTTCCGACGAGATCCTGAACCGGCTGGTGGAGTCCTACCGCCGGCTGCGCAACACCGCGCGCTTCCTCATCGGCAACCTCAACGACTTCGATCCCTCGACCGACGCCGTGAGGGCGGACGCGCTGGAGCCCCTGGACCGGTGGATCCTCGACCGCACCCAGCGGCTGCTGGGGCGTTGTCTCGATGCGTTGGACCGGTTCGAGTTCCACGTCGTCTACCACGCGCTGAACAACTACTGCAGCGTGGACCTGAGCTCGCTCTACCTGGACATCGTCAAGGACCGGCTCTACTGCGAGGGGCCCGGCTCCACCGCCCGGCGATCCGCGCAGACCGCGCTGCACAAGATCCTGCAAACCCTTGTCCACCTGATGGCGCCCATCCTGTCGTTCACCGCCGAGGAGATCTGGGAGCATGCGCCGGGGTCGGACGGCCCGGACAGCATCCTGCTCTCGCCCATACCGGAGCCGGACGAGAGTCTTTCGGATCCGGCTCTCACCGCGGAATGGGAACTGCGCCTGAACCTGCGCGGAGAGGTGCTGAAGGCGCTGGAGGTGGCGCGTCAGTGCGGGGCCATCGGCCATTCCCTGGACGCGCGGGTGGTGCTGTATCCGGACGTCTACGACAAGGCGCCGGACATTCAGGAAGTGTTGCGCGCCGGCGCGCCGATGCCGTGGGAGGACATGTTCATCGTCTCGCAGGTGTCGGTGGCCGCGGGAGAGCCGCCGGGCGAGTTGGTCTACCCGGAGCCCAACGCCGGGGACGACACCGGCGGGACGGGCGCGGGCAACGCCGCAGGGCAAGGGACGGGCTATGAGAGCGTCCTCCTGGGCGGCTCCATCGGTGTCTATCCGGCGGCCGGCGAGAAATGCGAGCGGTGCTGGAAGTACCACGAGGCGGTGGGAGAGGACGCTGCCCATCCGGGGGTCTGCCCCCGTTGCGCGGAGGTGTTACGATCTTTACCGGAGGCCGAAAGCGCGCGCGCATAGTCGCCCTGCTGGCCGTGATCCTGCTGCTCGACCAGGGCACCAAGCTGCTCGTTGACCACACGATTCCGCTGCATCACTCGATTCCCGTCGTCGAGGGCTGGGTGGACCTGACCCACGTCCGCAACACCGGCGCCGCGTTCGGGTTGATGGCGAGCGGCCGCCGGGCCCTGGCTTCCTACCTCCTGATCGCCTTTTCGCTGGTGGCCGTCGGCTTCGTCATCCACCTCCTGCGCCGGCTCTCGGAACGGGACACCGGGCTCATCCTGTCGCTGACGTTCATTCTGGCCGGGGCGCTGGGCAATCTCGTGGATCGATTGTTCTATGGCGAGGTGATCGATTTCGTCGACGTCTACTGGAACGCCTGGCACTGGCCCGCGTTCAACGTGGCGGACAGCTTCATCACCATCGGCGCGGTGCTGTGCTTCTGGTGCCTCATGCGCACCAAGGGCCGGGACCCCTTCGCGCCGGTCCGGGCCGGCCGCTGACCTCCCGCGCTCATGGAACGGCAGGTTACCATCCGTAACGGCAGGGGCGAACGTCTGGCCGGCGCGCTCCATCTGCCCCCGGGGGAGGCCGGTTCCCAAGGCGTGATCCTGTGCCACGGCATGGAATCGAGCAAGGAGAGCCTCAAGCTCGTACACTTGGGTGAATCCCTCAGCCGGGCCGGCTACACGGTGCTGCGCTTCGACTTCACCGGAGCCGGCGAATCCACCGGCGACTTCGAGTCCATCACCTGCACCCGCCAGGTGGAGGATCTCGAGGCCGCCCACGAGTTGCTGAAGGAGCGGGGAGTGGCCCGGGTAGGCATCATCGGTTCCAGCATGGGCGGCACCACGGCGCTCGTGTACGCGGGTGCCGCGGAGGGCGTGGCGGCGTTGGCGACCCTGGCGGCGCCCTTCAACCCGCGGGAACTGCTGGAACGGGATTTTCCGTCCGAGGCCGTCGCGCGGTGGCGGGCGCGGGGTTCCATCGAGTTCAACGGCCACCGGCTGACGACGGATTTCCTGGAAGAGGCCTTGACCATCGACGTCGCCGGAGCGGTGGCGCGGATCACCTGTCCGGTGCTGGTGATCCACGGGGACGCGGACCCGACCGTGCCGGTGGAACAGGCCCGGCGGCTCCATGCCGCCGTTCCCGGCGAGAAGCGCTTGTGCATCCTTCCCGGGGCCGACCACCGGTTCACGCGTGAGGAGGACCGTGTCGCGGCATTGGGCCAGGCGGAAGAGTGGATGGCGCGGCACGTGGGGAGGTCGGCGTGAGTTGGCGCGGCGTGCTCTGCGCGGCGCTGTTGCCGGCCCTTGTCGGCTGCAAGGGCGGGGGCGACGCCACGGCGCGGGGAGCGGCGGAGGCGTTCATGGACCGGCACTACGTCGAGGTCGACCTGCCCAGGTCCAGGGAGTACACCACCGGCCTGGCCCGCAGCAAGGTGGACAAGCGGATCCGCCTGACCGCCGGGCACGCCGTCGACGCGGGCACGCGCAAGCCCCGTGTCTACTACAAGCTGCTGGAAGAGCGGGAGGCCCGCGGACGCGTTGCGTTCGTCTACCAACTCACCATCCGGCCGGAGGGCGCCGGCGAGTTTTCCCGCAGGCTCCTGATCCGGGTGCGCAGGGAAGAGGCGGGCTGGCGGGTGTCGAACTACATGGAATACTGACGCGCCAGTTGTTATGAAAATAGGTGCCATGACTCTGAGTGAACAAGGACCTCTGTCACCCTATCGTATCCTGGACCTGACCGACGAGCTGGGCTTCCTGTGCGGCAAGACCCTTGGCGACCTCGGCGCCGACGTCATCAAGGTGGAGCGCCCGGGCGGAGACGCCTCCCGCCGCATCGGGCCGTATCTCGACGGCGAGCGCGATCCGGAGAAGAGCCTCTACTGGTTCGCCTTCAACAACAACAAGCGCGGCATCACCCTGAACCTCGAGGCGCCCGAGGGGCAGGCGCTGTTCAGGCGCCTGGTGGAGAAGACGGACTTCGTGCTGGAGACTTTCCGGCCGGGCTGGCTGGAAGAGATCGGTCTCGGCCACGACGCCATCCGGGCCGCCAACCCCGACACGGTGCTGGTGTCCATCACTCCCTTCGGACTCACCGGTCCCTACAGCCGGTATCTGGCGACGGACATTGAGATCATGGCCATGAGCGGCTGCATGTCGCTCACCGGCGACCCGGACAAGCCGCCGCTGCGGGTGACGTTTCCGCAGAGCTACCAGTGGACCGCCTCCTACGCCGCCATGGCCGCGCTGGTGGCCCACACCCAGCGCCGGCGCACCGGCCGGGGCGAGCACGTGGACGTGTCGGCGCAGGCGTGCATGCTGTGGGGCTTTTCCCACGCCCACACCTTCTGGGACCTCAACCGCTCGGTGGAGAAGCGCGCCGGCTCGTTCATGACCGGCCGCACCATCACCGGCGCCAAGATGCGGGTGTTCTGGCCCTGCAAGGACGGCTACCTGAACTTCATCATCTACGGCGGCGAAGCCGGTCGCAAGACCAACCAGGCGCTGGTGGAGTGGATGGCCGAGAAGGGCGCGGCGCCTGCGTTCCTGCTGGAGAAGGACTGGCGCACCTTCAACATCGAGCAGGTGACCCAGGAAGAGATCGACGTCATGGAGGAGCCCATCGCCGAGTTCTTCACCGGCGTCACCAAGCAGGAGTTCTTCGAGGCCGTGACCGGGCGGGGCATGCTGGGCTATCCGGTGTCCACCGCGCAGGAGCTTCTCGCCGACCCCCAACTCAAGGCGCGCGACTTCTGGCAGGAGGTGGAGCACCCGGAGCTCAACCGCTCCATCACCTACCCGGGAGGGTTCGCCCGCTTCTCCGAGTTCCCGTGCCGGATCCGCCGCCGGGCGCCGCTCATCGGCGAGCACAACCGGGAGATCTACGGGGAGTTGGGACTGGACGAAACGGAGATCGCACGTCTGGAGAAAGAGGGCGTGGTCTAGGGAATGGAAGGGTCATGAAGGCACTGGAAGGTCTCAAGGTGGTGGAGGCCGCCGCGTACGCGGCCGGCCCGGTGGTGGGCAAGCATCTGGTGGACCAGGGGGCCACGGTGGTGCACGTGGAATCGCGCACGCGTCCCGACGGCTTCCGCACCCACTATCCGCCCTACAAGGACAACATCCACGGGCTCAACCGTTCGGGACTGTTCGCGCTGTGCAACAGCGAGAAGCTGGGCATCACGCTGAACCTGAAGAAGGGTCCGGAGGCGCTGGCGCTGGCCAAGCGCATCGTGAGCTGGGCGGACGTTCTGGTGGAGAATTTCAGCCCCGGCACCATCGGCCGGCTGGGCCTGGGGTACGAGACCCTGAGGGAGGTCAACCCGCGGCTCATCATGCTGAGCAGCTCCAACCTGGGGCAGAGCGGACCCCACGCCCACCATCCCGGCTTCGGCTCCCAGCTTTCCTCCCTGGCGGGCTTCACCAATCTCACCGGATACCGGGACGGGTCGCCGCAGATCCTCTACGGCCCTTACATCGACTACATCGCCGTGGGCTACGGTGTGGTGGCGGTGCTGGCGGCGCTGGAGTACCGGGAAGCTACCGGGCGCGGACAGCACATCGACCTGGCGCAGTACGAGACCGGGCTCCAGTACCTCGCGCCGCTGCTGCTCGATTACACTGTCAACGGCAACATCGCCGTTCGCGACGGCAACCGTCACCCCGAGGCCGTGCCCCACGGCGCGTTTCCCTGCGCCGGCGACGACAACTGGTGCGTCCTCAGCGTGGCCTCGGACGAACAGTGGCGGGCGCTGTGCCAGGCCATGGACCGGCCGGACTGGGGCGGCCGGGACGAGTACGCCACCGCCGAGCGGCGGCGGAAGCGGGCGGACGAGCTGGAAACGCACATCGGCGAGTGGACCCGCCGGTTCGAGGCCCGCGACCTGGTGGAGAAGCTCCAGGCCGCGGGCGTGCCGGCGGGCGTGGTGAACGGCATGGACCAGGTCTACGACGACCCGCAACTCGTGCACCGTGGCCAGTGGAACCGCATGGACCATCCGGAGATCGGCACCATGTCGTATCAGCGCGCGCCCTTTACCCTGTCCGAAAGCGACGGCGGCCCGGACCGACGCGACCCCCTGCTAGGCGAGCACAACGAGCACTTCTACCGCGAGCTGCTGGGGCTCTCGGAGGAGGAGTTCGAGACGTTCACGCAGGAAGGTATTATTGATTAGGAACGTCTCCAACCAAGGTGCGTTCGGAGGCTTGAAAATCCGCCCAGTAGTGGCATAATATGCCAATAATGCCATTTGAAGGGGGGTGGACTGTGCCGACACGCAACGTCGTTCTAACGGATCATCAGACACGCTTCATCGGGCAGATGGTCAAGTCCGGCCGCTATCAGAACGCCAGCGAGGTGTTACGCGAGGGAATCCGGCTAGTGGAGCGGCAGGAGGCGGAAGACGAGGCCCGTCTAAAGGCGTTGCGTGAAGCCGCCAACGTGGGCTTGGCTGACATCGATGCGGGACGTTTCGAGAGCTTTGACACATCGGAGTCGCTTCGGCGTCACCTTGAAGCTTTGGCCGAAGAAGCCGTCGTCGCCAAGGGTGCCGGGCCAGACGATGAGAGATGACGGAACATCAGAGATGGCGCATTCGTCTTGCGGCGGCAGCCAAGGCAGACCTCCGGAGCATCCTGCGCTGGACTGCTCAGCATTTCGGCGAAATACAGGCTCGCATTTACGCGGACACCTTGGGGGCGGCTATTGATGATCTTGCGGAAGGCCCACGCGTCACCGGCGCCAGGGAACGCAGCGATATCGCCAAGGGAGTCATGACCCTGCACGTCGCTCGTGGAGGGCGGAAGGGCCGGCACTTCGTCCTGTATCGCGTCAATACCCAAGGTCCCACGCAAGTCATCGACGTGCTCCGTTTGCTGCACGACTCCATGGATCTGTCACGTCATATAGAGCGAGACGACGACGAAAATCACTGAAGGGACGGTGGAAGTCTCAACGATCGCTTCTCCGTTCCGTGGTCGGACGTGACCATGTTCGAGTTGAACGAAACAGCGCTTGCCAGTGTCAAGGCCCATGCCGTGAAGACCTATCCCGAGGAATGCTGTGGCGTCATCCTCAGAGGTGTCGGCGGCGACGAGGTCCATCGGCTCGTCAACATCCAGAACCGGCTGCACGCCACCGATCCCGAGACCTTCCCCAGAGACGCCCGGATCGCCTACACCATGGACCCGAAAGAATTGGAGGCGGTCCTCAAGCAGGCGGAGCAAAGGGGCGTGTCTCTGAAGGCCGTCTATCATTCCCACCCGGACCACGACGCCTATTTCTCCGCCGAGGACAAGGCGTGCGCCACGCCCTTCGGCGAGCCCACCTACCCGGACGCCGCTCAGATCGTAGTCTCGGTCATGAGCGGCAATGTCGGCCGAGTGGCGGTGTTCGCCTGGAATCCTGACGTCGAGGATTACGTCGAAACTTCGCTGAAGAGAGTCGCCGACCGTTGAAGCCCGAGCATCACAGCCTCGATGTTCGAGGGCTTCGGGTGCATTGGGTCGAGTGGGGCGAGCGGGGACCGTACCCGGTCATTCTGATCCACGGCTTCCGTGATCATTGCCGGACCTGGGATTTTCTCGTCGCGGAGTTGCTCGCGATTCTTCCGGACCTGTGGCTGGTGGCGCCGGACTGCCGGGGTCACGGCGACAGCGGCTGGGTCGGCGCTGGAGGCTACTACCACTTCTTCGACTATCTGATGGACCTCGATTCCCTCGTGGGGCATCTTGGCGTCCCGAACGTGCGGTTGGTCGGTCACTCCATGGGCGGTACCATTGCCTGCCTGTACGCGGGGACACATCCCGAGCGTATCTCGAAGCTCGCGTTGGTGGAAGGGTTGGGGCCGCCGGACATGTCGTTCGCCGACGCTCCCCGCCGCGCGGCGCGGTGGCTGGACGAGGTTCCGGCCGTGAGGGAGGGTCCCGGTTACGCGAGCCTGGAGGAGGCCGCCGATCGCCTGCGGCGCGCCTACCCCAGGCTTACCGCGGAGCGGGCGCGCCATCTGGCGTGTCACGGCATGCACCGGACTGAGGCGGGCGCATGGCAATGGAAGTTTGATCCGCTCCACCGGACCACCTCGCCGCAACCCTTTTACCTCGAGCAGTTCCGCGAGTTCCTGCGCCACGTCACCTGTCCGACCCTGGTGGTTCAAGGCGCCGAGAGCGAGCATCGCGCGCGCGGCGATATCCAGGCGCGGTACGGCTGGCTGCCGCGTGCCGATCTCGTGATCTTGCACGGCGCCGGCCATATGGTTCAACAAGACAACCCCGAGGCCCTGGCCCGGACGCTGGCACCTTTCCTGGCATGACCCGGGGCATTCGGCTTGCGGTTTGAAATGCCCATTCGATGTTGCTACCGTGCGAGCCAGGGAGAGCAATCGTGGGGAACGACGTAAGACTGTTCCTGCGGGCGGGAGAGCAGGTCAAGCACAACCGCAACCTCCAGTGGGGCGTCGGAATCGTGGAGGAAGTGATGACCTCCAATGTACCCGGCGGCACCTGCCTCGCCCGGATCCGCTTCCAGGACGGCCGCCTCCGCGTCTTCCACAACGACCTCGATAACGAAGGCTGCTGCTACTACTTCGGCATCCGCCACTACGACGATCCCAACCACAAGAGCGTCCGCCGCCAGCTCCTGGCATACTTCGATTCCGAAGACTGCTGATCGCCACCTCGCCCAATACGGAAAGGGGCGACCGGATTGGCCGCCCCTCGATAGCGAGTAACGTAACGGGACTCCCGGTAACACCTGTGTGCCGCCGGGATAGTTGGATTGCTAGCCCGACAGATTGGCCTTGAAGAAATCCGACGTTCGCTGCCAGGCGTCGGCCGCGGCTTCGGGATGCCAACGGTCGGCGTTGGTGTTGTTGTTGAAGGCGTGCTTGGCGCCGTCGCCGTGGATCTTGAGGTCGATGCTCTTGTCGTGTTTGGCCAGCTCGGCCTTCAGGGGCTCGATGCCGGGCATGATGTTGGGATCGTCCTCGGCGTAGTTCCCCATGAGAGGGCAGGTGATGTTGGCCACCTGCTCCAGCGGATCGGGGTTGCGGCCATAGTACACCACCGCGGCGTTGAGCTGGTTGCACTTGGTGGCGAAGTTGAGCGACTGGCCGCCGCCCCAGCAGTAGCCCACCACGCCCACCTTGCCGTTGGCGAAGCCCTGGCTCTTGAGATATTCGAGCGTGCTCGTCAGGTCTTCCACGCAGCCGCCCGGATCCAGGCTCCGGATGGCCGCGATGGCGTCCTGCGACGTCGTGTACTGCCCGGTGCCGCCGGTGCGCTGTAACAGGTCCGGCGCCAGCGCGGCGAAGCCCTCCTTGGCGAAGTGCCGCGCCACGTCCTTGATGTGGTCCACCAAGCCGACGTTCTCATGTATCACGATGACCGAGCCCAGGTTGGCGCCGCCCTTGGGCCGCGACAGGTAGCCCGTGCAGCTTCCGTACTCGACCATTCCCGATTCGAGATCGGGGTCATTCTCGTCGACGAGATAGGGTATGGTATCCGCCATGAGTGGTATTCCTCCTCGGTGTGAGTGCCGGACTACTCTAGTGTCGTGTCCCACGTAACAGTTGACAAATCTGCTTGTCTTTTTCGTCGTCGGCTGCGTTGCTCTTCCTCGCGTGGTGCCCGCCACTGCTCGTCATCGCGCCTTGCCGACAACGAAAAATCCTGCGCATCTTTGTCAATTGTTACGTGGGACACGACACTAGTCAACAAGCTCTAAATCGGCAACTGCATCCGCTACGCTGCCGCCGGTCGGGACCCTCGCCTTTTCCTCTGCAGCAGATACAGCCCGGCGAACAGCACCCAGGCGCCGAACTGGACGCCCAGGCGCAGGGTGTCGGCGTCGCCCGACAGGAGGTCGGGCCGGAAGGCGGCGACGCAGATCACGATCAGCAGCGCGCGCTCGGGCCAGCCGCAACGGTCCGCGAAGAAGCCCTGCATGGCGGCCGCAAAGGCCATCATGGCCACGAGGCCGTTTACGATCACCCACAAGACGCTGAACAGGTCGTCGAGCCAGATGATGGTGCCGTCCGCGGTGACGCCGGAGATCAGCAACAGCTCCAGGTTGAAGATGAACACGAACGGCAGGATCGCCGTGCGCAGGTCGTAGGTGAACCCCTGGATACCTGTCCTTATCGGATCGGATCCTGCGATGGCGGACGCCGCAAAGGCCGCCAGGCCCACCGGCGGCGTGTCGTCGGCCAGGATGCCGAAGTAGAAGACGAACAGGTGGGCCGCCAGCACCGGTATCACCAGGCCCGCCTGCCCGCCGAGGGTGACTATCACCGGTGCCGTCAGGGTGGCCATGACGATGTAGTTGGCGGTGGTGGGGAGGCCCATGCCCAGGATCAGGCTTGTGAGGGCGGTCAGCAGCAGCATCAGCACCACGTTGCCCAGGGAGATGATCTCGATGGCCTCTATGAACCGGCTGCTGAGTCCCGTCAGCGTCACGGTGCCGACGATGATGCCGGCGGCCGCGGTGGCTACCGCGATGGGCGCCATGTTGCGGGCGCCGGACACGCAGCCCTGCAGGATCTCGCGGACGCTCTGGGCCAGTCCCTGCAATATCGCCTGCCCGAGTGATCCGGGTGCCGGGTTGTCCGGAGAGGGTCGAAGGACCGCCGCGCAGCTCTGGACCAGCCGTTGGATGACCATGATGGCCAGCGTCAACAGAATCGCGTTGAACGCGGCGGAAATCGCGGAGAACCGCAGTATGACCAGCGTGTAGATCAGCGCCAGGATCGGAACGAGGAAGTGGACGCCCTTGAGGAACGTGGTCCAGAATGGCGGCAGCTCTTCCACGGGTATCGCGGTCAGGTTCAGCTTGAGCGCTTCGAGGTGCACCACGTAGAGCAGGGCGATGTATGAGAGCACCGCCGGTATGGCCGCGGCCGTGACGATGTCGATGTACGGGAGCCCCAGAAACTCCGCCATGATGAAGGCGGCGGCGCCCATGACCGGTGGCAGGAGCTGGCCGTTGGTGCTCGCGCCGACCTCCACCGCCCCGGCCTTGTAGGCCGGAAGCCCTACACGTTTCATCAACGGAATGGTGAAGGTTCCCGTGGTGGCCACGTTGGCGATGGATGAACCGGACACCATGCCGGTCAGGCCCGATGCCAGCACGGCGGCCTTGGCCGGTCCGCCGCGGAAACGTCCCACCATGGCGTACGCCACCTGCACGAAGTACTCCGCCGCTCCCGCCCGGTCCAATAGCGCCCCGAACAGCACGAACAGGAAAACGAAGTCCGTGGATACGCCCAGCGGTACGCCCCAGATGCCGCTGTCCGACAGGTACATGTGGTCGACGATGAACTCGAAGGGGATGCCGGGGTGGGCGAGAAACCTCGGCAGGTACGGTCCGATGAAGCAGTAGAGCAGGAAGACCGTGCCCAGCGCCGGCAGCGCCAGTCCCAGGGAGCGGCGCGCCGACTCGAGCAGCAGGAGCACGAACGCCGCGCCGATCCATACGTCCCGCGTCAACGGGAGGCCGGAACGTTCGATGATCCCTACGTAGTCCCACGCGAGGTAGGCGGTGCCACAGCCCGCCAGGGCCGCGATGATGAAGTCGTACCAGGGAATCTTTACGGGATCGCGCTTGTGCCGGCCCGGAAACAACTGCTGCATCAGGGCGTTGAAGCGCTCCAGTGTCGCGGTCCGCCGTATGGCCGGAAAGGCCAGATAGACCAGCAGCACGGCGAAGGTCAGGTGGATGCTGCGGGCGATGATGGAGTTGATGGGATCGTAGGCGATGTAAAGCTGGAACAGGGACCAGCAGAGCGCAAGCACCCAGAGGAACCCCCCGACCGGCCCGCCGGGAGAACGGGTCTTTCCTTCGCCCTCGCCCAACTCGGCCAACGCTTCGAGGTCGACGGTCTCGCCGGCAGTGTCGTCGCGATCGGATGAATTCACGGGGTCGCCCGGATAGCCTGAGCCGTTGGTGTTTCCGTCAAGTGAACCGGCCCGGGGCCGGGCGCCTCCGCCCGCGCCCCGAGCCGTGCGTCATTTCGGGGAAGGAAGCCGGTTGCTTACTGCCAGCCCTTCTCCTTGTAGTACTTCATCGCTCCCGCATGCAACGGAGCCGAGAGGCCGCCCAACATGTCCTTCGGCTGCAGGTGCTTGAAGTTGGCGTACGAGTTGCGGAGCGTGTCGAGGTTCTCGAAGATAGTCTTGACTACCGTGTACACGGAGTCGGCCGACTCCTTCTCGCCGGTGACGAAGGTCGCCTTCACGGCGTAGGTCGGAACGTCGTTGTCCACGCCCTTGTAGGTCCCGCCGGGGATCTTGGTCATGACGTAGAAGGGGTTGTCCGCCACCAGCTTCTTGATCGGCGCGGTGTCCACCGGAACGATGTCGATGGCGGTGCTGTTGGCGATCTCGAGGCCGCCGCCCCACGGCACCCCGATGGTATAGAAGAACGCGTCGATCTTCTTGTCCACCAGCGCGCGGTTGGCCTCGTTCTGCTGCAGGCCTTCGGCCTTGATGTCCTTGTCCTTGTCGATGCCCGAGAGGCGCAGCACATCCTCAGCGTTGCCCCGCTGTCCCGATCCGGGGTTGCCGATGTTGACGCGTTTGCCCTTGAGGTCCGCGATGGTCTTGATGCCCGTGTCCTTGCGGGTGACTAGCATGACCGCCTCGGGATGGACGGTGAAGACCGTGCGCAGTCCCTTGTCGGCTTTGCCCTTCCAGTTCTTCTTGCCGTTGGCGGCGGCCCAAACCCAGTCCGACTGGGCCACGCCGTAGTTCAGCAGCCCCCGCTGGATGGACCTGATGTTGAAGACCGATCCGAGCGCCGGCCGGCCGATGCAGTTGTAGCCCTTGCCGCCCAACTTGTCGTTGACGATCTTGCAGATGTTCAAAGCCACCTGGTAGTAGACGCCGGTCGTGGAGCCGCCGCCGATAACCAGGAAGTTTTGTGCGGCGGCGTTCGTGGCCGACAGGGCCAGGGTGCCGCACAGTGCCAGACCGATCATAAACGTGAGTAAACGCTTCATGAGTGTCCTCCTTCGGTTAGGGTTGCAGTCGTGAAACCTCTTGGAACCAACAGCCGTGTCCATGCCACAACGGGTAGCGCAATGCAACAGGACCTTTCTGTGAAAGGTGGTTTTGACAAACGGGCAGCGATGGATGCGTCAGTGGATATTTCCGCGTTCCTGCGATAGGAACCTATGAAACCCCGTGTTTCGGGCAACCCGCCCAGGGTTATCTCATCGTAGCAACGTCCATGGACATTCCGAGCAAGGATGACGGAGCGGTAGAAGTCGCGGGCATGCTCAGCGTCGAGCAACTGCGGGAAGCCGTGGCCGAGGGCCGGGTCGACACCGTGCTGGTGGCGTTCACCGATCTCTACGGACGGTTCATGGGCAAACGGCTGGACGCCGGCTACTTTCTGGACGCGGCGGCCTCCGAGGGCACCCACGCCTGCGACTACCTCCTGACCACGGACATGGAGATGGAGCCGGTCCAGGGATACCGGCTGGCCAACTGGAAGCGGGGTTACGGCGACTTCCACCTGGTGCCCGACCTGAGCACCCTGCGCCGCCTGAGCTGGCAGGACAAGACCGCGATGGTGCTGTGCGACGTCAAGGAGACCGTCTCCCACGAGCTTGTGGCGGAAGCGCCCCGCTCGGTGCTGCACGGGCAACTGCAACGAGCCCGCGCCCTGGGATTCGAGGCCATGGCCGCGTCCGAGCTGGAATACTACCTGTTCGAAGACTCGTACCGGCAGGCGTCGGAAAAGCACTATCACGACCTGGTCCCCGCGGGCGGCTACATCGAGGATTATCACGTGCTCCAGGGATTCCGGGAAGAAGGGTTTCACGGGGCGGCACGGCGCCACCTGCGGGACTCCGGAGTGCCGGTGGAGAGCTCCAAGGGTGAGTGGGGACCGGGCCAGCACGAGCTCAACGTGCGCTACAGCGACGTCCTGACCATGGCCGATCGCCACTGCGTCTACAAGGAGTGCCTCAAGGAGGTGGCGGAGCAGATGGGACTGAGCGTCACCTTCATGGCCAAGTACGCGTCGGAGCTGGCGGGCTCGAGCTGTCACATGCACCTGAGCCTGTGGCGCGACGGCGGCAACGCCTTCGCCGGAAACGGCGGTCAGGGCGGGTTTTCCGAGGTGTTCCGCTGGTTCCTCGGGGGATGGCTGACGCATATGGCCGAGACCATGGTGTTCTACGCGCCCACCATCAACGCGTACAAGCGCTACCGGGCGGAGTCCTGGGCTCCCACCGGCATCGCCTGGGGCCACGACAACCGCACGGCCGGGTTCCGGGTGGTGGGGCAGGGGAGCGGCTGCCGCATCGAATGCCGTGTGCCGGGTGCGGATTGCAACCCCTATCTCGCCTATGCCGCGGCCTTGGCCGCGGGCATGGACGGCATCCGGCGACGGATCGAGCCGCCCCCCGCGTTCGATGGCAACCTGTACACCGCCGCCGACCTGCTGCAGGTGCCGGGAGCCCTGGCTGACGCGGTCAACCTGTTCGAGGCCAGCGAGTTCTGCCGGGACAGCTTCGGCCCCGACGTGGTGGAACACTACGCCCATTTCTTTCGCACGGAAGTGCGGAAGTACCGCGAGGCGGTGACCGACTGGGAAAGGAAACGCTATTTCGAAAGAATCTGACACGAACACTCCGTTGATCGGCCTGACCACCTACGGCCGCGGCCCGAACAACCGGTTCATGCTTCCCGGCGAGTACGTGGACGCCGTACGCCGCGCCGGCGGGATCCCGCTGCTGCTGCCGCCCGGGGAGGAGCGCCTGGACGCCGTCCTGCCGCTGCTGAACGCCGTGGTGCTCACGGGCGGCGGCGACCTTCATCCCGGCCTCTACGGCGGCCAATCGCACGAAACCATCTACATGGTGGAGACGGAACGGGACCAGACCGAGCTGCAATGGGCCGGGCGCCTGCTGGAGACGGGTGTTCCGACCCTGGCCATCTGCCGCGGTGCACAACTCCTGAACGTGAGCAGGGGCGGGACCCTCATCGAGCACCTTCCGGACGTCATGGGCGAGACGGTGATCCATCGCGCGCCGCCGCGCGAACCGGTGGCGCACCCGGTGCGCGTGTTGCCCGAGTCGCGGCTGGCCGGGGTACTGGGCGCCACCGACTTCTCGTGCATGTCCTGGCACCATCAGGGCATTCGCCGCGTGGCGCCCGGATTCGAGGTGGTCGCGTATGCCCCGGACGGCACGGTCGAGGGTCTGGAGATGCCCGCGCATCCGTGGCTCTTCGCGGTGCAGTGGCATCCCGAGCTGACCGCGGCGGAGGACCCCATTCAGCAGCGGCTGTTCGATGCGCTGGTGGAGGCCGCGGGCGGGCGTTGAACGGCGCCGCCGTTCGGGATCCTCTCCGACTCCCTCTCCCTCTGGGAGAGGGTCGGGGTGAGGGCGCCCGGGCAATCGGCTAGCGTGATGCGAGCACCCTCACCCGGCCTTCGGCCACCCTCTCCCGGAGGGAGAGGGTTTTCCTGATCGTTCGCGGGGCTCCTGATTGAAGCATCGTCCGAGTTATTTCATGCGTCTGAAGAACAAGGTGGCACTGATCACCGGCGCCGCCGGCGGTATCGGCCGGGAAGCGGCTCTGCTGTTCGCGCGCGAAGGCGCCCGGGTGGTCATCGCCGATGTCGATGACCGGGGCGGCAGGCGCCTGGCAGCCCGCATCAAACGGAGCGGCGGGGAGGCCGTGTACTGCCGCGCGGACGTGTCCCGGGACGGCGACTGTGCGGCCATGGTGGAGACCGCGGAGACGGCCTTCGGAGCGCTCCACGTGCTCGTCAACAACGCCGGCGTCATGCTGGCCGACGACTCCGACGCGGTGGACACCACGGAAGAGGTCTGGGACGTGACGTTGGCGGTGAATCTCAAGGGGGTGTTCCTGGGCTGCAAGCACGGCATCCCGGCGTTGCGCCGGGCCGGCGGCGGCTCCGTCATCAACACGGCCTCGTTCGTCGCCCTGATGGGAGCGGCTACGCCGCAGCTTGCCTATACCGCCAGCAAGGGGGGCGTGGTCGCACTCACCCGCGAGCTGGCGGTGATCCACGCACGGGAGAATATCCGTGTCAACGCGCTGTGCCCGGGGCCGTTGCGCACGGAGTTGTTGATGAAGGTATTGAACACCGCGCGCAAGCGGCAGCGACGGCTGGCGCACATTCCCATGGGGCGATTCGGCGAGGCGCGCGAGGTCGCCCGGGCGGCGCTCTATCTGGCGAGTGACGAGTCGTCTTTCGTCACGGGCACGGAGTTCGTGGTGGACGGCGGCATCACCGCGGCCTATGTCACGCCGGAGCCGGCTCGGGTGAGCAAGGGGAAGGGGTGAGAAGAGGCATGTCGGCGAAGACGCTGGAAGATCTCCTGGCGGACCGGATCCTGCTGTTCGACGGGGCCATGGGGACGCGTATTCAGGCCCTCGCCCTCGGCGAGGCCGAGTTCCGCGGCTCCCGATTCGCCGAGCACCCGAAGCCGCTCAAGGGATGCAACGATGTCCTGTGCCTCACCCAGCCCCGGGCCATCGAGAAGATCCACGAGGAGTACCTCGCGGCCGGCGCCGACATCGTCGAGACCAACACGTTCAACGCCAACGCCATCTCGCTCCTGGACTACGGTCTCGAGGACTTGGCCTACGACATCAACCGGGCCGCCGCGGCGGCGGCGCGGAAGGCGGTGGACCGGATCAACGCCCGCGACAATGGCTTGCGGCTCGTGGCCGGGTCGCTGGGACCCACCAACCGCACGGCCTCCATGTCCCCGGACGTCAACGATCCGGGGTTCCGGGCCGTCAACTTCGACGAGTTGGTGGCGGCGTACTACGACCAGGCCCGGGGTCTGGTGGACGGCGGGGTCGACTTGCTGCTGCCGGAAACCACCTTCGACACCCTGAACCTGAAGGCCTGCCTGTTCGCCATCGGAAAGCTGCTGGAGGAGTGGGGCGCGCGGCTGCCGGTGCTCGCTTCGGTCACCATCACGGACCGGAGCGGGCGCACGCTGTCGGGCCAGACCCTGGAGGCGTTCCTGACCTCCATCAGCCACGCGGACCTGGCCGGGGTCGGGATCAACTGCGCCTTCGGGCCGCATCAGATGACCCCTTTCGTGGAGGAACTGTCGCGACTCTCGGATTTGCCGGTGTTCGCCTATCCCAACGCCGGGCTCCCCAACGAGTTCGGCGGCTACGACATGGGGCCCGACGAGTTGGCGGGTGCGCTGGAGGAATGGGCTCGGGAGGGGTGGCTGAACCTGGTGGGCGGTTGCTGCGGCACCACGCCCGAGCACATCGCCGCCCTCGGCGCGCGGATGAAGGGCCTCCGCCCGAGGAGCGCACCCGAGCCTGACCGCTTCACTCACCTGAGCGGGCTGGAACGGCTGGTGATCCGGCCCGACACGAACTTCATCATGGTGGGCGAGCGCACCAACGTGGCGGGCTCCCGGAAGTTCGCCCGGCTGATCCGCGAGGGCGAGTACGAGGAGGCCGTGGCCATCGCCCGGGAACAGGTGGAGGGCGGCGCCAACATCATCGACGTCAACATGGACGAGGGCATGCTGGACTCCGCCGAGGCCATGACCGCGTTCCTCAACCACGTTGCGGCGGAGCCCGAGATCGTCAAGGTCCCGGTGATGCTGGACAGCTCGAACTTCGCGGTGATCGAGGCCGGGCTCAAGTGCGTCCAGGGCAAGGCGGTGGTGAACTCCATCTCGCTCAAGGAAGGGGAGGATGAGTTCAGGGAGCACGCCCGCCGGGTGAAGCGTTACGGCGCCGCGGTGATCGTCATGGCCTTCGACGAGGTCAGGCAGGCGACATCGGTGGAGGAACGGGTCGCGGTGTGCCGGCGCGCCCACGACATCCTGACGCGGGAAATCGGCTTCGACGAAGCCGACATCATCTTCGACAGCAACATCCTCACGGTGGCGACGGGCATCGAGGAGCACGCCGAATACGCCGTCAACTTCATCGAGGCGGCCCGGCAGCTCAAGGAGCTTTTTCCCCGCTGCCACATCTCCGGCGGGGTCAGCAACATCTCGTTCTCCTTCCGCGGCAACGACCGGGTGCGCGAGGCCATGCACTCGGCGTTCCTCTATCACGCCATCCAGGCTGGCATGGACATGGGCATCGTCAACGCCGGACAACTGGCGGTGTACGAGGAGATACCGGACGATCTCCGCGATCTGGTGGAGGACGTTCTGTTCAACCGCCGCGAGGACGCCACCGAGCGGCTGGTGGCGTTCGCCGAGCAGGTCAAGGGAACCGGCCCCACGGCGGTGGAGGAGCAGGCCTGGCGCGAGGAGTCGGTGCAGGACCGGCTTTCCCACGCCCTGGTGAAGGGCATCGCCGACTACATCGACGACGACGTCGACGAGGCCCTGGAGCACTACGATCGCCCGCTCCACATCATCGAGGGGCCGCTCATGGACGGCATGAACGTGGTGGGGGACCTGTTCGGGTCGGGCAAGATGTTCCTTCCCCAGGTGGTCAAGAGCGCGCGGGTCATGAAGCGGGCGGTGGCGCGCCTGACGCCGCTCATGGAGGCCGAGAGCGCGGAGCTGGGCGGCGCCATGAAGCGCGCCAAGCTGGTCTTCGCCACCGTCAAGGGCGACGTCCACGACATCGGCAAGAACATCGTCGGGGTCGTGCTCCGCTGCAACAACTACGAGGTCATCGATCTCGGCGTGATGGTGCCCGCGGACCGGATCATCGACACCGCGGTGGCCGAGAACGCCGACGCCATCGGGCTGAGCGGCCTCATCACCCCGTCCCTCGACGAGATGGTGCACGTGGCCGGCGAGATGGAGCGGCGCGGCCTCAGGCTGCCGCTCCTCATCGGCGGCGCCACCACCAGCAAGCGCCACACCGCGGTCAAGATCGCCCCCGCCTACGGCCAGGAAACCGTCCACGTGCTCGATGCCTCCCGCGCCGTGCCGGTGGTGCAGGATCTCATGGACCCTGATGCCCGCGCCGCGCTGGACACGGCCAACCGCACCGACCAGGAACGCATGCGGCGGGAGTACGAGAGCCGCGTGGGCACGCGTCTCCTGAGCTATGCCGAAGCGCTGGAGCGGCGTTGCCGCATCGACTGGAACACTTGCGAGCCGGACGTTCCCGAGTTCACCGGCAACCGGGTGCTAAGAGATTTCCCTCTGGTCGAGCTGGTCCCCTACATCGACTGGTCGCCCTTCTTTCATACCTGGGAGATCCGCGGCCGCTATCCGGATCTGCTGGACGATCCCGTACGCGGTCCCGCGGCCCGCGAGCTGCTGGCCAACGCCCGCGAGTTGCTGGAGCGCATCGTGGAACAGGGACTGCTGACGGCCCACGCCGTTTACGGCTTCTATCCCGCCAACGCCGACGGCGACGACATCGTGCTCTACACCGACGAGACCCGGGCCGCGGAGCTGACCCGGTTCCACACCCTGCGCCAGCAGAAAGAGGGGCGCAAGGGCACGCCCCAGTATGCCCTGGCCGACTTCGTGGCGCCTCGGGATTCCGGCCGGGAAGATTTCATCGGCGCCTTCGCGGTGACCACCGGTCACGGCACGGACGACCTCGCCAACCGCTTCGAGGCCGACAACGACGAGTACAACGCCATCATGAGCAAGGCCCTTGCCGACCGCCTGGCCGAGGCGTTCGCGGAATGCCTGCACGCCCGGGTCCGGCGCGAGTGGGGCTACGGCGGAGACGAGCAGTTGAGCAACGAGGACCTGATCCGGGAGCGCTACCGCGGCATCCGTCCGGCGCCGGGCTACCCCGCGACTCCCGACCACACCGAGAAGCCCGTCCTGTTCGAGCTGCTCGGCGCGCGCGAGGGCTCCGGAATCGAGTTGACGGAGAACTTCGCCATGTGGCCGGCGGCGTCGGTCTGCGGCCTGTACCTGGCCAACCCGTCAGCACGCTACTTCGCGGTCAGCGCCGTGGGCAGGGACCAGGTGGCCCTCTACGCCGCGCGAAAAGGCATGGCCGTGACGGAAGTGGAGCGCTGGCTCGGACCGGTGCTGGGATACGATCCGGGTGAAGGGTGACGCAAAGCCGGTACTGGCTCCAGCCTTTTCAAGTCAGCACGCGGAGCGCGGCCTCCGGAGCCTTGTCAAGAACCCGCAACAGGGCGCGCGCCGCGCCGGTCGGGCAACGTTTTCCCTGTTCCCAGTTGCGGATCGTCTCGTGCGGCACGTCGATACGCCGCGCCAATTCCATCTGAGAGAGCCCCAGACGCCGGCGAACCCGGCGCGCGTAGCGCGCCATGTCCTGCATGGCCTCGGCGTCGTCCTCCTGCTGCTGCAAGGCGATCTCCGCCTCGGTGGTGCCGTCCACCACCGCAAGGTCGACCCGCCCTTTGGGTAGGGTTGCCGGATCGTCGGGATCAATCCTGACGCGCGTTGTGCTCATAGTCACCGACCTCCTTCCCGTTGGCCTTGCGGGCCGAAATGATGCGGATCGTAGAACCCCGCATCGTGTAGACGATGACATACGCCCGTCCGTCGATCATGCCGAGTAGCCGATAGCGGTCCTCGCCGTAGTCCCGTCGGCGATCCTGCGCCACGATCCGGTGCGGATCCAGGAATACACGGACGGCATAGGCGAAGTCGAAGCCACGACGCACGAAGCAGGCATGGTTCTTGCCATCGTCCCATTCGAACGCCAGCCCAAGCCTATAGGCCAATGGCCTACTCTTGTCAAGCATACGAGAAGCGCAGGACGTCTTGCGGTGGCAAGGTCTAGCGATGGGTGTCGAAGGCGATGGCCGCGGTCATGCTCCAATCATTGCAGCCCTGAGTTCCCGGCCGAGTCTTCGTACCTGCCTCTCGGCGTGTCGGGTCGACCTGTCCGCCATCACCGCGACTTCACCTTCCGCAACTTGGAGCTTTTCGCGTTCTTCCGTACGGCTACACAGCGGCGTGTGGATTGAGGAGCATCACACATAGTGCTATAGGTATCGTGATGACGAAAGGCGTTGGCGAGGTCTAGATTGCGGACGTTCAAGACCAAAGCGTTCGCCCGCTTCGATCGTGCTGTTTCGGAGGGACGACCTCGCGTTCTTTGTTTTCGGGTTCGCCAAGAGCGATCCGAAGAATCTCCGCCGGGACGAACTGAAGGCCTTCCGAATGCTGGCGGGTGAAATGCTCAAGCTGGACGAGGTGGGTCTTCAGGCAGTGCTGGCGAATGGAACGATCATTGAGGTGAAAAACGATGGCTAAGCAGTACAAGAGCGACGCCCTTGCTGCTGTACATGAGGCGGCGCTCGGTTTGACCGAGGCCGGGGTGATGACGAAGCAGACCATGAAGGCGTTCGACGAGATGTGTCTGACGCCGGTGGAGCAGATGACGGCAGAAGAGATCCGGGAGCTTCGACTTCGTGAAAGGGCGAGTCAGGCGGTCTTCGCCCGGCACCTCAACGTGACGACGAGCTTGGTAAGCCAGTGGGAGCGGGGAGAGAAGCGGCCTGGCGGCGCATCGTTGAAGCTCTTGACGCTGGTTGCGAAGAACGGCCTGCGGGCGGTCGCCTGATCGACTTGGTCGACCCATCCGGCGGGGAACGGGGTAAGGACCGGGTCAGTACAACTCAGATCTCGGACTCTGCCATGAGTTTCTCCACAACTTTTGGGGCGATCCTGCACCGTCCGGCCTTCGGGTCTAAGGTCTTTGGAGTTTCTAGCCAAGGGTTGTCAGCGTTATGCCGTAGTCGATCAGCGCTTGTAGAAAGTCGACATGGTCGACAAGGGGCGTGATGTCTACTACCGCCAACTTTCCGAATGCTCTATCGAATACGGCCGCACACACATGCCCAGTGAACCTCGACTGGAATAGGAAACCGTCCGCCTCCGGCACCTTCACGTAGGTCGCAGTCGACAGCGAACGGGCTGCGGCGATCAGACGGTCCAGTGTTTCCCCGATCCGAGACCCTTCGCGGCATGGAGGCCGTCCTCCCGTTCGAGCCCGGTGATGGCCCGCTCCGCCGCCTCGACCGCCACCGCCCCCGGCTCCCGGGCCAGCGCCGCCGCCAGAAGATCCCCGTGGCCGAACACCGCCTGGGCGCTCGGATAGGTGCGCCACCGCCCAGGCCGCGGCCTCCTTCGTCGGCTGTCCCCGGTCCGTGACTAGGTCCGGGACCCGGCGTTCCCGCTCCGCTCGCCGTGCCCTCGCACGCACGGCTTCGGCCGAAACCCCGATCTCCGCCGCCTGTCGCTCCCAACTCCGTCGAAGCTCCCCCTTGTCCACGTCCCGCTTTATGGCCCGCGTCGTCAACGCCGCGCGGTCCGCGAGCTTCGGGTTCTCCAGCGGCGCCCCTTCATTCCGCGCCGCCATCGCCGTCTCGATTTCTGCCCGCCGCGTCGAGAACCCCTCCACTACATCCCGCGATACCCCCGAGATCTCGGACCGCCCGTCCCCGTGCGTCTTCTCGATCCCGTACCCCAGGTCCTTGACACCCCGGGCCAGCTCGGCCCGGTAGACCGCGCCGATCGCCATCTTGTTGCGGTAGAGTCCGTCGTTGACCATGGTCCGCCACTTCCCATCCTCCCCCTGGACCATGTTCGCCACCACCGCATGGGTATGAAGCTGCGGGTCGAGGTTTCGGGAGGTGTCGTAGCGGAAGGTTGCGGCCACCATCGGGTGACATCGCGCCCCGGCCGATGGTGGATCTCCCCGTCCTTGTCCCGCTTGTCCGGGTGCGGGCCGTCCGGCACCTTGCCTTCAAGCACGGCCTGGAAGGTGTCGGGATCGACCGGACCCGAAAGTCTCAAATCCTCCGCGCCCCTGCCCGCCCAGGCGCTCGCCTCCCTGTGGGCGCGATCGGCCTTCGCGTAGTAGCCGTCCTTTCCGTAGTAGGATACGCCCTGCGAGGGCGAGGCGACCACGCCGATCGAGGCTACGATCCGGGCCTCGCGCCAGGCGCGTCCATACACTGGTTTAGCGCGTCCATGGTGCCCGGATACGCGTTTTCCGGACCGGGTACAAGGGCCGAAAGGCCCGTTTCACAGGCGTGTCAACGTCTGTCGTCGATTGTCTTTCACCCCAACATACCCTTGTCCCGCCCGTCCGGATCGCGGGCGCTCTCCGTGTGGGCTTTCCAGCATTCTCGCGGTCTCGTCTGGTGCGGCGCTCGGTGGAGATCGGCAGGAAACACCGCTACTGTTCGATAACCGACCTTTGTTTGAAACGGCCTATAATGTCGAAGAAGTTGCCGTACGGCTCCGTTTTCGTTGCCTTGATCTTGTCAAGTCCTTCGGACCGGAGGTACTGACCAAAGAAGACACGGAACTTGACTCCGTTCTCGTCTGGAATCTCCTTCTCGTACCGAAACGCGAACCAGTTGAAAATTATGCAGTTATCACAGGCAGGGGTGGCAACCACGCACTCATCACCCGCTCTGAGTTGACGCAGCATCGTTGCGTGCTGACCGGTACTGTGTAAGTCGTAGAATGCGTCGGGACCATAGAGCGCAAAATGGTCGCGCCGACGGCAGTTGTTCAACAAGACCGGCATATCCGACATCCTCCTGGTTCGAAACATCTTCTTCCTTGCACAACCCCCGGACCGTGTTGTTTCACTGGCAAGCCATCCGTAGACCGGCAGACTGCACAAGGGCCTTGGTACGAATGGCCATTCTTGAGCACGGCCCTCCAGGAAACACAACCGACAGTGAAGCTCGCGGTGGACGCTCGATCCATGGCTATATGGCCTGAAAGCGCCGACCCCACACGGCGCAGTCGGCGCTTTCAGACCATATTCCCAGTCCCAATAGTCGCGGTCCGAGGCGCCTTCGCGCCTGTTCGGCCACCACCGTGGCCGTCCCGGCATTTCCGCGAAGTGCGTCCGCAGGTTGTCGTCGCCGTGGACCTCCCTCGTCCGGCAAAGTGGCTCGGCCCGGGAGCCCATCGCGAGGAATGCCGCATTATCCTGGCGCAGGTCCGGTTCGGTTAGGATAACCGGCTTGGGCTTGCTCACCGGATCGGAGATCAGCCGCTTGTCGTGAGACCCAGCTCATCGTCTGCCAGTAGAGGGAGTTCGCCGGGCGTGTGGCGACAACCTGATGGCGCTCCAAATCCCGAGATAGAGGAGTGCGAGCGGCAGGTGGACAGGTGAAGACTCGCTCAGTGTGCCGATGCCTCCTGCCCGGTACGTATTCTCGCCGTTCTTGCGGGTCCATGAAGTCCAATCATGGCCTTTCCCACATGAGAACAAGGCGCGAATCCACGGCTTCGCAGCCCTGTCGCCCCGCGGCGGCGATTGTCTCTGTCACCCCCGGCCGCACGTGCGGATCCCGCGCGGGTACTGATTTGTCCAGGCCCCAGAACGTGGGGTCTGCGGACCGATTACCAGATTTCTGGATGTGCACGATAAAAATACTCTTTGCACCCGAGGTAATACGAGAAATACATGCGTCACGTGTATTGAAGGGTCTGATTTCAGAGCGTCTTGTGCGGGTTGGCTCTGCCGCGAGGGAGAACGGAATGAGCATGACGGTCGGACTCAGGAAGCCAGGCAGGGGCCGCCTCCGCCGGCGCGCACGCGCTGGACTTGACAACTGCGGAATTGGCGTTTCGTATGATTTTGGCCGAACCGAGCGTCATGACTGCGCCCCGACCGTGTGCGGCGGGCGTGCGCACTCCGCAGTCTCCGTCCCCGCAATCTGAACCCCGCCCGTGCCGCTTTCACAATAACTTCCGGCCACCACATACAAGGTGCGGATGCGGGCGGTGAACGACGACGGTTCGGGCTCCTGGTCGGAGTGGGCAACGGTGACCACCGCCGCCGACACCGCGCCGACGCTGGTTTCTGCGCAGGTGGCCGGCAATACCCTGACGCTGGGCATCGGCACGAAGAATCGGTCGACGAACAAGATTGCCTTCATCGGACCGAGTTCCATCGTGTTCCAATACACGGCGCCGGTTCCCAAACAAGGAGGTTTCCTATGAGGCATTCTGTCTGGGCGCTCGGTCTGGTTCTTTTCCTCGCGGCGTGCGGTGGCGGTGGCGGAGGAGGCGGGGACACGATGCTCGACCCGAGACCAAGGCCTCCTGAGCCGCCTCCTCTGACATCCTCGGACCCCGAATACCACCTCGACACGGCGCGGTTTACGACGCACCAGCCGGATGTGCTTGAGCAGATCGGTGCACACCACGCCTACGCCAAGGGTCTGACCGGCAGAGGCGTGCGAATTGGGATCGACGACAGCATCGTGGACTACACGCAAACCGCCGAGTTTGGAAATCGGGTGAAGCTCACGGAAGCGGATGGGGCGAGTCTAGCCTACAACCGCCCGGATGGAGACCGACTTTTCGGTGATGTTGGCACGTGTAGACTGTTCGATCCAACGTGCAGCGTCTGGGTTGGCGACAGCGAAGGAAATCCGGAAGCGGCAAACAGTTGGATACGTCAGATCGTAGACACCGATGGTTGGCCCGCCCAGGACGACTCCGTGTTTGTGCTCGACGAGCACTTCAACGAATTCCATCCGATCGAGCGACTGTTCCGGTGGAAGGAAGTGCCGACACCATACGGCGAGGGGCGCCACGGGACCATCGTGGCTTCTGTAGCTGCCGGGAGGAACCTTGGTGTCGCACCGGGTGCGACCATTATCCCTGTTGCACAGAATCTCACGGAAGACCAGAGGGCGGACGGGCTGGCAAGCAGCACTCTACGACATTGGATCGCCTCGCTCCCGGCCACTGATCGCGGGGTCGTTGATAATCTGCTTGCGAGCGCTGCGCGAGACAACGCTGCGAAGTTCGATATCATCAACAGGTCTTATGGGCGAGCCCTTTTCGACCCGGATGCAATCTCCAGCGAAATTCGTTCCGAACTTAGGTGGTTCTCTTCGTACCTACCGGAGTACCTAAGGGTGAGTTTTCAGATCGACACGCCCGACGCCGAAAAGACCATACTGGTATATGCTGCCGGGAATGACCAGAAACCTTGGTCCGGGTTGGGGGCCGACTATCCCTACTACATTCCAGCGCTCCGCGGACATAGCCTCTCCGTCGTTGCGACGGATCCCACCACTGGTGTCATTGCGGACTATTCCAACCGGTGCGGCCCTCTACCGACCGACTGGGATACGGCAAGGCATGGTCCGCACTACTGCCTGGCCGCTCCGGGAACCGTGCGAGGTCTGGTACCCAATCCGAACACACCAGGGCAAGGTGACGTTGAGGACGGAGTACAGGGCACCAGTTTTGCCGCTCCCATGGTCTCGGGGGCTTTGGCATTGATGATGGAGCACTTTCGGGGAACACGCGGCAACACCGCGGTGGTGAAACGAATGCTCGACACCGCGGATAGAAGCGGCCAATATGGCGACCTGGAGACGTACGGCGCGGGGTTCCTGGACCTTGAAGCCGCACTTTCGCCCGTCGGAACCCTCAACGCGGGACAGTCCGCACGTTCTCTGAGGCGTACCATTCTGCACGCACCTGTTGCTTTCGGACCGGTTGCCGAGCGCGTCTCAACTATTGAGCTCGCTGCGTTCGACAGGCAGGACTTTCCGTTCTGGATTCCGTTGTCGTCACGGATCGCTGCGCAAGAGGTTGGTCGGTCGCCGATCCCTGTGCTCGATGAGGGCGTTGGCCCCGCTGCTGGCCTTGAAGCCCTGGGACAGCATTGGACGACAGTTGGAAGAGTTCAACGCTCCTGGCTACGAAGTGGCCAATGGGTGGCGGGCTTTGGCCCGTCGTCGGCGAGCTTGGCGCGCCAGCCGGGTGGCCAGGGATGGGGCTACGGCCTGAGCTTCAACGACGACGGGTACCTGGGCTCGCGCACGGCGGGGGCGTTTGGCTCGGATCTGCGGTCGGGTTTTTCATGGGTCTCGCGTACCTTTGCGCAAGAGCTTGACGCTCGCTGGAGCGTCAAGGCAACGGGGATGTTGGCCTTTGGCGCGCCGCGCTATGAAGATAACGCGATATTCAAAGCCTCTCCCTCTGTGTTGTCGGCGATGTCGATTCGTGTCGGCACGGAAACCACAGGGCTTACATTGGAGCAGCCGCTACGTGCAGAGACAGGGACCGGCACGTTCCGCATCGAGAACGGGCGAATCGAAAACGACCGAAGGCTCTACGACGAGCATCGCATTCACCTACGGCCAGATTCGCGCGAAGTCCGTATGACGCTACGCCACGAACATGACGTGTACGGCGGGCGTATCGCCTTTGAGGCCGGCGCCACAATCAACGCCGGCCATGTTACGGGAGCACGCGAAACGCATATGGGACTGGCTTTTTCGACAGCTTGGTGAAACTACTCCACATCTTGTCGATCGGATGCGTTTTTGCCCTCGGCTCGGCATGCGCAGGTCCGGACAAGTCCGAGGCTGTTCCGGTCACGCGGGGTTTAGGTCCTCCGGTAGTACGTGACGGCGTCGTGTACACTCCGGCGACGGTGGACCGGAGGGGTTGCGTGCTCTACAACGTCCAGATCCCTGGAGGAAGGGCTCCTGCCGCCATGGTGTATAGGAGCGCCGAGGGGTTGTTCAGTTACGGACGTCCGGATCAATGCGTTAGACTCAAACCGTACAGACACGATTGATTGTGGTGACAACAGGGTATCCCGGTCGAGAGTTTGAGATGCGCTGTCGGTGTCATCTATGGGTCCGCTCCGCATGGCAAGGTGCTGTTTCGGTGACGAGGAGCTTATAAGGGATTCTGCCGCAAAGGCGTGCTGTTCCAGGTGCTCTACTCGATCCGTAGCGGATGCTTGTATGACCGCAGGGAGAGTCTAAGGGGGCTTGGGGTGTTAATTGGAGAGGAGCGTTTGGTCATGAAGGCGTTTCTGGTAGTTGTCGGCATCTTGGTGTTAGCGGGTACGGCCTGGGCGGATTACAAGGAGTGTCGGCAGGCGTACAGAGACAAGCAGTGGGATCAAGCGTTCGAGGCGTGCCATGCGGAGGCCGTGAACGCTGACAAGGGCGAAGGTGACAAGCGTGCCTTGCTTCGGGTGGCATATCTCTACCAGAATGGGCGAGGCACGGGCCGCGACTACAGCGAGGCTATGCGGTGGTTTCGCAAGGCGGCGGAACGGGGAAGCGGCCGAGCCATGTCGCAAATCGGGTATCTCTACAACAAGGGATGGGGGGTTACTCGAGACGAGGAAGCGGCGCTACGTTGGTACAAGAAGTCTGCCGAGAGGGGGCATTACTTGGGCCAGTACAACTACGGCATCAACTTGGTGGGCAGAGCTGTTCGGGGTCTTGGGACGCAAAACGACGTGGTGACCGGCTACATGTACCTGATCTTGTCCAAGGAGCAGAACAAGGGCTCCGTCCGGTTCCGCGAGGAAGCAGTAGGCCACTGGATGGGCGTCGCGGAAAACCATCTCACGTACAGCGAGATCGATGAAGCCAAGCGCCGGGCGCGGAAGTGGAAGAAGGTCACCAAGTAGCTTGAGATGTACCCCCGATGGTCGGCTCGACGATCCTCTTCACGGCCGTTCTTCGGGCCGCTACCGGGGGCCTCTTGTCGGTTCGCGTTCCACGATCGTCTACAGTGGTTTTCCGATTTCCGCTTCGAGATACTCGAGGGCCATGCGCGCGGGCAGATAGTCGGGATCGTGCCGCAGGGCCTCCTCGAAGGAACGCTTCGCCGCGTGATAGTTCTCCTGCTTCAGACGCACGTGACCGAGATTGAAATGCGCGAACTGATAGCAACAGTAGCGCTTGGCGGCTATCGCCTTCTCGAACCACGGGACTGCCTCGTCCGGGCGGCCAAGCTCCATCAGGTACACCCCGATATCG
Source organism: Deltaproteobacteria bacterium (assembly GCA_028818755.1). GTDB lineage: Bacteria > Desulfobacterota > Binatia > UBA9968 > JAJDTQ01 > JAJDTQ01. Next base: position 153,696 of record JAPPNF010000156.1, read on the forward strand.
TTGTAGGGATTGCCATAGTCCGGATCGAGGGCGATAGCCTTCTTGCATTCGGCAAGGGCTTCTTCGAGATGCCCGAGCATGCTGAGAGACCAGCCCAGAAAGGTGTGCCCCTCGGCCGTGGGTAGAATCTCGATGGACTCGCGGAAACTGTCGACGGCGGCCTGGTATCGGCCGTTGAGATGCAACAGGTAGCCTTGCTGCCAAAGGGCGTAGGCGCGCATCTGGTCGGAGATTTCCGACTGCTCGTCTGAACGTCCTTGATCCGCGGGCGTCAGCGACAGCGCCACCAGGAACACCGCGGCCAGGAATGGGCGTGCCCCGATCATGGGCGCACCTCCGTCGGAAAAGTCTCTACCCGCTGAGAAAATTTGCTACCAGCGCCGCGGTCGCCTCCGGCTGTTCCGCTTGGGGGCTGTGGCCGGCGCCCTTCACCAGTCTTACGCCGTTGGAGTTGGGAATGCCGGCGGCGTAGGCTTCGCCGTGGGCCGGCGGCACCATGTTGTCGGACTCGCCCCACACCACCAGGGTCGGCGCCGAGATGCGGCGCAAGCGGCTCCTGAGCGAGCGGTTGTAGAAGTAGGGCGGGTTGAAGCCGAACCGGTTGGTGAAGCGCAGCATCTGGTAGCGCCGCAGTTCGTCCTCGATGTTCTCGGCCCGGCCGTTGGGGAACAGCGCGTGTCCCGCCGGTGTCTCGTCACTCTCGAACAGCATGGCGCGCAACTCGGAGTAGTCGGTGCCGCGCACCGGGTGGGACATCATGAAGATGTCGCCGATGGGAGCACCGGGCACGAACAGGCCCGACGCGTCGATGAGCACCAACCGGCGGACCTTCTCGGGGTGCCGCGCCGCAAGCTCGGCGGCCGCCCATCCTCCGACACAGGCTCCGACCAGGTCGAAGCGCTCCAGGCCGAGGGCGTCGATGACCTCGAGGTAGTGGAACACCAGGTCCTCGGCCGACTCCAGGTACTCGATCTCGTCGGATGCGGCGCACCCCGGGTGAGCCGGGGCGAACAGCCGGCAGCATTCAATGAGCTTCTCGTGGAACGACAACCAGCCTTCCGTGACGCCGTGGACGTCGGCGAAACCGTGCAGGTAGAGGGTGGGATCGCCGGAACCGTCCTCCAGCACCGACACCTTCCGGCCGTTGATATCGAGGGTTCGCCCGCTCATGCGACCGCTCCGGCCGCAAGAGTCTCTTCCATCCCGGGGTAGGCCTTGGCGAACACCCGCGCGGAGTCGTCCCGCAAGGCCGGCGCCACCTCGGTGGCGAACAGGCGCTGGCTCTTCAGCGCCAGCTCTCCGGGCATGTTGCCGAGGTGGAACTGGATCAGCAGGTTGCCCACCTGCGACTTCTCGATGAGGCTCAGGATCTTCCGGTGCACGGTCTCGGGACTCCCCACGACAATGGACTGGGCCTTGTCGAGCTCGTCCCAGTCGTTGACGTCCCCCAGCATGGAGCGTTCCGGATCGGAGTGCTTCAGGAACTCCTTCCAGGCGGGCGCGGGGATGTAGGGCACGCCGGCGCCGAAGGTGAGCTGACGGCCTTCCTTGCGCAGGTGGCCCTTGAGGCAGTTGCGCAGGAAATACCACACGCCCTCCTCGCACTCCTCCTTGGCCTGGGCATCGGTCTCGCTGACATAGGCGGACATCAGGATGCCCATGCGGAACGGGTGGTAGGTGTCGCCGTGCTCTTCGAGTATCTGGGAGAACTGCTCGCGAGCCTTGTACGTCTCGCCGCCGTGGCTCCGGGACGACAGGAAGTAGCAGTAGCCGCGCTTGGCCACCTCCACCAGCGTCGACGCGCTCCGGGAGCCCGGCACCCAGATGGGAGGATGGGGCTTTTGGGTGGGTTTCGGCCACGGGTTGACGTAGCGCAACGGATAGTAGTGGCCCTCGTGGTTGAAGGGGCCGTCGTCGGTCCAGGAGCGCACGACGAGGTCCACCGCTTCCCAGAAACGCTCCCGCGACGTCACCGAAGGGATGTCGTAGTTGTAGTTCTCGGGTCCGCCGCCGGGCGCGAACCCGGCAATGACGCGCCCGTTGCTCATGTTGTCGAGCATGGCGTACTCTTCGGCCACCCGGAGCGGGTTGATGTGGAGCGGCAGCAGGTTGCCGAGCACGACGATCTTGGCCTTGCTCGAGCGTTGCGTCAGAGCCGCCGCGATGAGGTTCGGCGAGGGCATGAGCCCGTAGATGTTCTGGTGATGCTCGTTCAGCACCAGGCCGTCGAAGCCCAGTTCGTCGGCGTAGGCGAGCTGGTCGATGTATTCCTGGAAAAGGCCGTGGGACTTCTCCGAGTCCCACAGGCTGTTGGGAACCGTGACCCAGCCGGTGTCGTACTTCTCGTCGAAGTCCTTGGGCAGGTGGGGGTACGCCATGAAATGCCAACAGAATAGCTGTACTGGGTGCATGCTCCCTCCCAATGTGAGACGGCGGCCGGCCGGTTTGCGAAAAACCCCTTAGCCCACGGTCCAGGGGCTGTCAATCAGGTGAAGCTCCGGGACCGCGCCCTTCTCCTGAGGCGGACTCGCGTCCATCCCATCAACCAGCCGATGAGCAGGACCCCCGCGCCGGCCACGAACCACAACAGCCGCATGTCCCGCTGGAGGTCGGTGCTTTCCTGCTGGAGCCGCCGGAGTTGGCGTTTGTCGCTCTGGTTGTCCTTGGTGAGTTTGTCGTTGGCGGCCATGAGCTGCAGGTTCTCGCCTCGAAGCTGTTCGAGTTCCGCTGCCTGGGCTTCGACCTTGGCGGTCAGGTCCTCGATCTGGCGCTCGGGCGGCGGCTCATTCGTCAGGAAGCTCTTGAGCACGTAACCCTGCCGGCCGTCCGGCAGTGACACCAGGTTGTAGTCGCCCTCCTGTCCCAGGACCTGCATCTCGTTGCCGGTCCTCAGCACCGCGATGATTCTGTGCTCGACGCTCGGTCCCGTGCGCAGCATGAGCTCGCGGTGGCCGCTGACGTAGAAAGTCTCGGCGTGCGAGAATGCGCCCGACAAGAGCACGATCAAACCGACGATCCATGCCGGACGGGCCGTGCGGCGGTTCCGCCGCGGTCTACGGTATTCACGATTCATCAGGATCAAAGACAACCCATCTGCGACAGCACGGTGCGTGCCATCAAGCTGCCCCTTTCCCCCAGTTGACCGGACACCGAGAAGTGGTGGGTCCCGGGCACCTCCATGTAGCTGCAGTCCAGGCCCCGCTCCTGGCAAAGGGCGAAGAAGTCCCTGGACATGCCGATCCAGCCGCGGGTCTCCGCCCCGCCCACCGCCACCACGAACGGGGTCCGGTCCAGGGGAGGGTGGAGCATGGCGCTGATCTCCCGCGCTGAATCGGGCGTCAGGCGGATGTCCTCGTTGGACGAGACGTAGAAGACCGGGTCGGGGTCATACACTCCGGTGATGGCCACGGCGGCCTTGATGATGTCCTCGGGCAGACCGTCCTCTTCCCAGCGGTGGCTCAAGGCCCTGGCCGTCAGGTGGCCGCCGGCGGAGGAGCCGGACAGGTAGATCCGCTGCGGGTCGCCGCCGTACTCGGCGATGTTGCGGTAGACCCACGCGATGCCCTCCCGGGTCTCGCGCATGATGTCGGGCACCGTAACCTGCGGGCAGAGGTCGTACTCCAGCAGCACCATGGTGGCGCCGGCCTCGACGAAGGGTTCGGAAATGAAGCTGTAGGCATCCTTGCTGCCGCCGCGCCAGTAGCCGCCGTGGATGTAGATCTGCACGGGCGCACCGGACTGCTCGGCGGGGAAGATGTCCAGGGTCATCCGCGGTCCGTCGCCGTAGCGCACGTCGCGATGATGCTTCAGCTTGGCGCGAGTCGCCTCGCTGGCCTTCTCCCGCTCCTCGGTCAACTGCGGATATTCGGTGACGGTGGTGCGGGGATTGAACTGATACTCCATCTCCTCGCGCTTGAAGTCCTTGTATACGGTTTCCGCCATGCGCTCTCCTCCCTGGTGTCGGGCGCGAGCCCTTGCCGAACCCCGGCGGCGCGCCCGCTGCCGGCTCGAACGATCGCTGGATTGTGTCCGTGCAGACCTTGTAGCAGATCCGGTCAGGTGAAGCGAGAAGATTTCCGCGAACCGGAGCATCCCTTGCCACCGGACGGAACATGCCGTAAGGAATTGCGGCATGGACATGTCGAGCTACGCGGAACGGCGTGAAGCCTTCGTCAAGGCCATGGGCGAAGGGGTGGCCATCATCCCGGCCGCGCCCCAGTCCACCCGCTCCAACGACGTCGAGTACCGGTACCGGCAGGACAACGATCTCCTCTACCTGACCGGCTTTCCCGAACCCAGCTGCGTTTGTGTGCTGTCGCCGGGGCACGACTCCGAGCGTTTCATCCTCTTCGTGCAGCCGCGGGACCGCGAGAAGGAGACCTGGACCGGAAAGCGCTACGGCGTCGACGGCGCCCGGGAGGTGTTCGGAGCGGACGCGGCCTATACCATCGACCAGGTGCGGGACGTCCTGCCGGCGCATCTGGCCGAGACCGCCGCGGTCCACTTCGCGCCGGGCCGGGACGAGCGCATGAACACCCTGATCCAGGGTTTGATCGACGGCAGCCGGTCGGGGCGCGCCCGCACCGGCCGGGGCGTGGTGTCGCTGGTGGATCCGGGCGCGATTCTCCACGAAATGCGCCTTCACAAGTCAACCGCGGAACTCGATCTGATGCGCAAAGCGGTGGCCGCCTCTGCCCGGGCCCATGCGGCGGCCATACGCGAGGTCCGCGACGGAAGCCTCGAGTACGAGTTGGAGGCGCTGCTGGAGTACCACTTCCGCGCCGCCGGCGGGTCGGGCCCGGCCTATCCGTCCATCGTCGCCTCCGGCGCCAACGCGACGATCCTTCACTACACGCAGAACGACCGCCGCATGCGGGACGGCGATCTGGTGCTCATCGACGCCGGCGCGGAGTTCGACGGCTACTGCTCGGACGTAACGCGCACGTTCCCTGTCGGGGCGGGCTACTCACCGCCCCAGCGGCGCATCTACGAAATCGTCCTGCGGGCGCAGAAGGAAGCCATCGCCACGGTTCGTCCCGGCGTCTCCATGGAGGACATCCACCACCGGGCCACCGAGGTGTTGGTGGACGGTTTGCTCGAACTGGGTCTTCTGTCAGGGGAGGCCGGGGAGCTCATCGAGAAGGGAGCGCACACCCGGTTCTACATGCACCGCACCGGCCACTGGCTGGGCCTGGACGTGCACGACGTGGGACGCTACCGGATGGACGGCGCCTCACGTCCTCTGGAGCCCGGAATGGTCCTCACCGTGGAGCCGGGCCTCTATATCGCTGAAGACCTGGAGGACGTGAGCGGCGAATATCTCGGAATCGGCGTCCGCATCGAGGATGACGTCCTGGTGACCGAAGCCGGGCACGAGGTCCTGTCCGCCGCCATCCTCAAGGAAGTCGACGACATCGAAGCTATCCGCAGGGAGGCGCTGGCGGCCGTATCGGCCTGACGGAGGGGCCGGTAGACGCGCTTCGAGCCCCCGTGGCCTCCCCGCTCACTCGCAGCCGAGGCAGCGGATGGTCTCGAAGATCACGTTCTCGTCACCCGCTGTACGGGCGTGGTCCAGCACCACGCGAAGGGCCTTGGAGGGGTCCGGAAGCTGGTACTTCGCGGCCATCTCCTGCAGCCATTCCTGCTGCACCCGCTCGATCTCCAGGCTCGCGTTGATCTTGTCCTTCATTGAATGCTCCTTCCTTGTTTCCGACTCCCCGGCGCCGGCTACCCGGCCGCCCAACGGCCAAGCTCCTCCACCAGGGTCATCCGTGGGTCGCGACGCCACTGCCCGCAGAGCCATGCCAGCGCGGGTTTCAGCGCCGGCAGAGGGTCCGCGGCCGGGGTCATCGCCGCCGCGTCCCGGCGCAGCCACTGCAACAGTTCGTCCATGCCGGCGAACCTTCCGCTGCCCATTGCTTCCCGCAGGCGCGGCACCGTTTCCGTGGCGAAACGTTGCTTGTTTTCCAGGTCGATGATGTCCGGGAGCAGCAGCGCGGATTCGTCGAGCGAGACGTCGATGCGTGCGAGCAACTCGTTGTAGAGGGACCGCGCCACCCGCTCCGCCTTGCCCCGCACCCGTTCAAGCAGGTCGGTCCCGGCGGCGTCAAGGGGCTCGCCGTCCGGCAACAGTTGGCAGTAAAGCTTCAGCTTGGGTTCGGTGCCGGACGGCCGCACGGTGATGACGAACTGGTCGGTGTGGGCCTGGAGCACGTTCCGCGGCAGCCGGTCGGTGTCGCTTGCGATGGGGCCGAAGCGCTCGGGGTCCCAGTAGTCCGTGAAACGGCGTACCGGCTGTCCGGCCAGCTCCGTGGGGGGCGCTTCCCGGAGGCTGGCCATGATCCGGTCCTTCTTTCGCGTTCCTTCGGCCCCTGCCAGCGTGATGCCGCGATTGACGTTGTCGTAACCTCCCAGCTCCCGGAGCATGTCGACGTAGTAGTCCAGCATGGTCCGGTCCTCGTCCAGCAGCCTCTGGTAGAGGGCCGCCAGGAACATGCAGGCAGGTGTCGCGTCCTTGTCGCGGATGGCGGGCGCCATGACCACGCCGTGGCTCTCCTCGGCGGCGAGCACCAGGTCGTGCGGCGAGCACGTGATTTCCTTGTAGCGGCCTGACCGCTCCAGGGTCTTGAGCACGTCCGCTACGTACTTGAACCCCACCAGCAGGTCGTCGATCAGCCACGAGTCGCCGGCTTCGGCCACGACGCGTCCGAGCAGCCTGGTGGTGACGAGGGTCTCGATCACGAGACCCCGGCGGCGCGGCCCGTGGGGGTCCAGCATGAGGTGGTAGCCTAGGATGGCGGCGATCTGGTTGCCGTCGAAGTGGTACCAGGTCCCGTCCGCCAAGCGGGCTTCCAGGCCGATGCGGTCGGCGTCGGGATCGCTCGACAGCACGATGCCCGAGCCGTGGCGGCCGGCAAACTCACGGGCCGGCTCGGTGGCGTAGGGCACTTCCGGATTGGGGGCCCTGAAGGGAATCGCCGCGAAGCTGCCGTCCAGCCCCTGGTCCGGGGGAATCAGCAGCGAGAAACCGAGCCGCTCCAGCACCTCCTTCACGGTCTTCACCCCGCAGCCGCACAGCGGCGTGTAGCCTATCGGCGCTTCGGCCCTGGGAGGATAGAGGTTGCCGTAAAGCTCGACGTAGGTATCGACATAGGCGGCCGGCAGGTCCGGCGGCAACGGGCGGATCATGCCCGACCGAAGGCCTTCCTCGAAGGGGACGGTCCGCACCTCCGTGGCCCGCTCCATGGCGTCCACCAGCCGCTGGTCCTCCGGCGCGATGGGCTGGCTGCCGTAGGCGTCGTAGACCTTGATGCCGTTGTCGTCCGGCGGATTGTGGGATGCGGATACGTTGACGCCGCCCGCGGCGCCCAGTCGGACGATGAAGAACGACAGCTCCGGGGTGCTGGTCACCGCCCGGTCGTCTTCGGGGTCGGCCAGGTAGGCGGCGATGCCGTTGGCCGCGTAGATCTCGCACGCCAGCTTGGCCAGCGCCCGCGAGGAAACCCCCATCAGGGGGTGTCGCGGTCCGAGGAACCCGTACACGCCGGCGTTGTCGGTGAACACGCGCACGTCGTTGGCCACCACCACGCTCAAGGTGGCGTCGTGGGAGCGCTCCGTTGCGCCGAAGTTGCCGGAGGAGCTTCCGCGCAGGTAGTTGCAGTGCCCTTGGACGGTCATGGCGACGGTCGCGGGATTCATCCGGTTGGGGCCGTAGCCCACCGGACCGCGCCGGCCGCCGGTGCCGAAAGGCAGCACCTGGCGGAAGGCGTCGAACACCAGCGCCGCGCGGTCAGGCTCGAGGTGGTGGTCGAGGATCTCCGGCACGGCAAAGGGAATCTCGCCGCCGGCCCAGCGGCGAAGGCGTTCCGCGGCTTCGCCGCCTGCGGGGCCGTAACGTTCCATCAGCAGCGTGCACATCCGTTCCAGTCGTGCGAGGTCGGTCATGGCGTGCAGTCCGAGTGGGAATGGCGTCCTTCGACTTCGCTTCGCTACGCTCAGGACGAACGGGTTTGAATGCCCTGTTTCCGTTCGTCCTGAGCGTAGCGAAGCGAAGTCGAAGGACATCCAAGTCGAAAGACACTCAAATGGGTCGTACTCCGCGTTCACGGCCTCCCGGACAAAAAAAGGGCGGCCCCGAGGCCGCCCTTTGCAGTCGGTACGTGCTACCGGCCGGTGCGGGCCAGCGAGTGGACCCAGCCGTGCATGCGGGACTTCGCGTTGGCGATGTCCTTGTCGCTGAAGAAGTTCTTGAGGTCCACCTTCTCCACCGCGTAGACCGGGCGCAGGAAGTCGCTCTCGTAGCCGAACGGCACGGTGGCGTCGATGCCCATGCCGCCCTCGAACACGGTGTTGGAGGCGGTCCATTGCCGGTCGCCGGCGGTCATGCGCTCGGCCGGCATGAAGGTCTGGCCGCGCCCGCCCGGAATCGGGTTCAGGATGTCGGTCTTGGGGTTCACCCGGGTAGTCAGGCACCACATGATGTCGTCCATGTCGTAGATGTCGGTGTCCTCGCTGGCGGCCACCACCAGGCGCGACCCCTGGGAGGTGGACAGTATCGCCGACATGAAGTTCCGCTGCCAGCCTTCCTCGATGCGGTTGCGCTTCTTCACCTGGATGATGGCGCCGCCCCAGTCGGTCATGCAGTAGGGGATGTTGACGTCCTGGATGATGCCGGGCTGCATGCGCTCGCACAGCAGGTACATGCACGCCTCGCGCACGGTGGTGTCGATGTTGTGGTCGTCCAGGGTGTGCACGCCCAGCGGGAAGATGATGGGCTTGCCCTCGCGCTTCCGCGTCGTCACCGCGGTGACGTGGAACGTGGGCGCCTTGTAGGCCTTGCCCATGTAGCCGGCCCACTCCGGATGGAAGTGGAAGCGGCCCTGGATGTCGGCCTTCTCGGACTCTTCGGTCTCGTAGCGGCGGTCCCGCGGGTTCACGTAACCCTCCAGCACCACCTCGCAGTCGGCCAGCGCCAGCGCGTCCACGGTCTTGGCCTTGACCACCCGCACCGGCGAGCCCTGCACCGCGCCGGCCACGCCCAGTTCGTCGCAGCCCTGGGGCAGCACCACGTAGTCGAAGCCGGCTCCCGCCAGCAGCGTGCAGGAAGGCGGGACCCCGAAGCACATGGTGATGGGAACGGGCTTGTCTTCCTTGTAGTACTTGGACACCACCTGCCACATGTGCGATCCGGGCGAGATCTGGAAGGTGGCGACGTTGCCCCAGCGGAAGTTCATGCGGTTGTAGCCGAGATCGGTGCCGCCGTCGAAATGCTCGCCGGAGATGAGCCGGTTGCCCGAACCTACGGTCAGCTCCGGCTCGTACTCGGTGTGGCGGACGGGCAGCATGTACTCGTTGACGTCCTTGGGATCCTTGATGATCTCCTCGTGGACCGGCGCCTCCTCGGAGCTCACCTCCACGGGCGGAATCTGGTTCTTGATGGCATCGGCGAGCTTGCGGGTGCGGTCGGTGTGGCTCTCCCAGCCGAACATCTTGTTGATGACGCCCATGTCGCCGAACAGGTTGGTCACCGCCCGATGATGAGGCTTGTCCTTGACGTTGTTGAACAGGATCGGGCAGCCGCCGTCGAGGTTCTTCTGGATCGCGATGATCTCCAGGTCGGGATCGACCTCCTTGTCCGTCTCGATCAGGTCGCCTTCGGCCTTGAGCCACTCCAGCGCGTTGCGCAGATCATGGATTTGTTCAGCCGGGGCCCCCAGTTTCTTTGCTGCTTTGGCCATTTCCTACTCCTCTTGTGTGATTTTGCGTTCGATTCGCTCCGTGATGTTGACCGCCGGCCGTCATCGTGATTTTGCCGATAACGGAGAACTCTTCCTCAACGCTGCAAAGGAACTCGTCAGACGGGGTCGTGCACTCACGAGCGGAGTCAGTCCACATTAGCCAATGGGAGGTGCGGTGTCAACCTTTCGGCGGGCCCTTTCGATCTTCACCCGGGTCCGGGCTGGAACCGCCGCTTCCAGGTGAGGCCGACCCGGATGCTGGCGTAGACCACCGCGAGACACACCAGTTCCAGGATCCACGCGTACTGATACGAGCCCGTCATGTCGTAGGCGAAACCGCCGAACCAGGTGCCGAGGGCCGCGCCGAGGCCGAAGGTGATCTCCAAAAGGCCCACGATCATGGCGATGTTCCGGCCCCAGAAAATGTCCGCGATGGTGGAGGCGTAGACCGGGTTGCTGGCGCTGTGGCCGAGCCCGTAGAGGAGGGCGAACGCCACCGACCACCAGCGCGGCGTCTCGGAGCCCAGGAACATGAGAAGACCGACGCCGGCCACGCCCATGAGGGTGGCCAGGCGCAAGGCGCGCTCGCGGCCGATGCGGTCCGAGGTGAAGCCCCAGATGGCCGTGCCGGGAATCCGCGCCACCCCCACCAGGCCGAACGCCGAGGCCGCGGCGAGCTTGCCGAGGCCGCGGTGGATCAGGTGGGCGACAGCGTGGGTATACACCAGCGAAATGCCGGCGCCGACGGCGAGGTGTCCCACGGCAATGCACCAGAACGGGACCGAGGACACGGTCCGCCCGAGCGTCCAGTCCGCATGGCCGGCGGGGCTTCCCGGGGAGGGCGTGACGGCCGCCGCGCCCCGCTCCGGCGCCTCGATGGAGTCGCCGTCCGGAAGCTGGCCGATGTCCTCGGGCCGGCGTCGCTGAAGCAGCCCGTTGAGCGGCACGTGCGTCACCAGGATGGTCGCGCCCAGCAGCATCATGGCGCCACGCCAGCCGTAGCCCGTGATGAGGATCTGCACTCCGGGCACGATCACGATGCCAACGCCCAGTCCCATGGCGGCGAAGCCGATGGCGGTGGCCCGGCGCCTCCGGAACCAGTGGGCCAGCACGGCGGTGGTGCCGACGAAGTCGATGCAGCCGATGCCGAACCCCGCCAGCACGCCGTAGCACATGTAGAACTGCCACAGGGATCGGCTGCCGGCGGCCAGCACCAACCCGGTGCCGACGAGGCCCAGGCCCAGGGGCATGACGATGCGCGGCCCGAAACGGTCGAACGCCCAACCCGCCACCGGCGCCATGGCGCTGTAGACGATGCCGTTCACCGAGGCGATGGTGGCGGTGGTGGCGCGCGACCAGCGGAACGCCTCCAGCAGCGCGACGTTGAACACGCTGAAGCCGGCCATGAGGCCGCCCACCACCACCAGGTTGAGGAAGCACAGGGCGACGATGACATAACCGTAGAAGAAACGACGTCGAGGCATGGGGTCCGGATGCCGCTCACCGCTTCGCGTCGCGGAACCGGCGTTGCCACGTCATGCTTATCTGGATGCTCACGTAGGCCAGCGTATACGACAGCAGCGCCGTCATCCAGGCGTGGCGGTAAGAGCCCGTGACGTCGTACGCGAAACCGCCGAACCAGGGCCCGATCGCGACCCCGATGCCGTAGAATATCTCCAGGAAACCGATGATGGTCGCGAGGTGCTTTCCCCAGAAGATATCCCCGAGGGTGGATCCGAAGGTTGGGTTTGCGGCGCTGTGACCGGCGCCGTAGAGGACGGCGAGTGCCACGAACCACCACGCTGGGGCCCCGGGCTCCGAGGACATGAGCAGTCCGACCCCCGCGAGGGTCATAACCGTGGCGATGCCATACGCACGGTCGCGCCCCAGGCGGTCGGAGGCAAGACCCCAGAAGGCCGTTCCGGGAATCCTCGCCAACCCCACCAAGCCGAAGACCGAGGCGGCGGCGAGCTTGTCCAGGCCGACATGGACGAGGTGGGCCACGGCGTGGGTGTTCACGAGTGACAGGGCGATGCCGGCCGTCAGGTGGCCCATGGCCATGGACCAGAACGGGAACGAGCACAGCGCCGTTGCCAGGCTCCAGTCATGGTCGGCGCCGGCCCGAGTCCTCGATGCCGATTGAATCTCCGTGGCGGTGACGCCGGGACCGGGGGCTTCAATCGACGCGCCGTCCGGGAGTTGCCCGATATCCTCGGGCCGGCGGCGCTGTAGCAACGCGTTCAGCGGCACCTGCGAAGCCAGCACGGCGATCCCCAGCAGCACCATCGCCGCGCGCCAGCCGAAGCGGGTGATGAGCAACTGCACGCCGGGCACGCACACGAACCCGAGCCCTATGCCCATGGTGGCGAAACCGATGGCGGTGGCTCGGCGGCCGCGGAACCAGTGGGACAGCAAGGCGACGGTGCCGACGAAGTCGAGGCAGACGAGGCCGAGGCCCGCCAGGAGCCCGTACCAGAGGTAGAATTGCCACAGCGCCGTGCTCCTTCCCGACAGCACGAGCGCGGCGCCGATCAGGAAGCCGCCGAGGGGCATGATAATGCGCGGCCCCAACCGGTCGTAGGCCCATCCCACCAGCGGCCCCAAGACGGTGTACGCAAGACCGTGTACGGAGGCGATGGCGGCCGTGGTGGCGCGAGACCATCGGAAAGCCCCCAGCAGTGCCACGTTGAACACGCTGAACGACGCCATGAGCCCCCCCACCAGCACCAAGTTGAGGAAGCACAGGGCGACGATGACGTAGCCGTAGAAGAAGGGGCGTCTGGCGTCGTGTCTCACCGCGTCTCGTGGCGGGACCGCCGCTTCCAGACCATGCACGCCTGGACGCTCAGGTAGGCCACCGTGAAGGATACGAGACCCAGGACCCATGCGTACTGGTATGAGCCGGCCACGTCGAACGCGTAGCCGCCGAACCACGATCCCAGCGCCACGCCGATGCCGAAGGTGACCTCCAGCCAACCGAGGATCTTGCCGACGTTTCTGCCGCCGAAGATGTCCGTGATGGTGGCGCCGAAGGTGGGGTTGCCGGAGCTGTGGCCGATGCCGTAGAGGACGGCGAAGGCCACGAACCACCAGGCCGGCGCGTCCGCGCTCAGGGCCATGAGCACACCGATTCCGCCAAGGGTGAAAAGGGTGCCGAGGCGGTAGGCGCGGTCGCGCCCCAGGCGGTCCGAGACGAACCCCCAGATGGCGGTGCTCGGAATCCGCGCCACTCCCACCAGGCTGAACGCGTTGGCGGCCATTTGTTTCGCCAGTCCGACGTGAACCAGGTGGGCAACCGCGTACGTGTACATGAGCGCAAGGCCGGTGCCGAGTCCCAGGTGGCCCACGGCGATGGACCAGAACGGGAACGAGCGGAACGCTTCCGCGAGCGTCCAGTCCCGCGCCGGTACGGGGTTTGCGGCGGCGGGCTCCGCCGTGGCGGCAACGTCCGTGGCCCCGGGCGAATCGCCGTCCGGCAACTGTCCGATATCCTCGGGCCGCCGTCTCTGGAACACGGCGTTCAGAGGCACAATGGTTGCCAGAACCACGATCCCCAGCAGCGCCATGGCCGCGCGCCAGCCGTACCGGGTAATCAGGACCTGCACCGCGGGAACGACCAGGATGCCGAAGCCCAGTCCCATGGTGGACAGGCCGAGGGCCATTCCCCGCCGCCGGCGGAACCAGTGGGACAACAGGGCGGTGTTGCTGACGAAGCCGATGCAGCCGATGCCGAGTCCCACGAGCAGGCCGTATGCGAGGTACAGGTGCCAGATCGACGTGCCGGCCCCCGAAAGCAGCATACCGCAACCGATGAGGAAGGCTCCGAAGGGCATGAGGATGCGCGGACCCAGCCGGTCGTAGGCCCAGCCCACCAGCGGTGAGGAGGCACTGTAGAAAAAACCGTTCACCGAGGCGATGGAGCCCGTGGCGGCACGAGACCAGCCGAACGTTTCCACCAACGCGATGTAGAAGACGCTGTACGAGGCCAGGATGCCCCGCATCAGCACCATGTTGAAAAAACAGAGGGCGACGATGACGTAGCCGTAGAAGAAAGGGCGGCGGCGCATGAGATCAGGTTCGGATGTGCGGCAGCGTTTCCTCGGCGAACCGTTGCATTTGCTCCAGGCGGTCGGGCCAGCGCGGCACCATGAACTGAAGCGCCATGTGCTCCACGCCCGCCGAGCGGTAGCGGGCGATGGCGTCCACGAGCTGGGCCGGAGTGCCCGCCAGGCGGTCCGGCTCCTGCGGGACCGGGTCTCGGGTCACCTCGATGGGGAGGCAGCAGTTCAAGTGAACGGCGTCCGGTGGTCGCCCGGCCTCTTCCGCGTACCGCCGGGCGTTCTCGAAGCGGGCGGCCAACTCGTCCGGCTCGATCCGCACGAAATAGGGAAACCAGGCGTCACCGTAGCGTCCGGCACGCCTCTGGGCCCGACGCCCCTCGCCTCCGATCCAAACCGGGATGCCGCGCGGCGCCGGCGGCTTGGGCAGGAAGGCGACGTCCTCGAACTCGTAGAACTCGCCGGAGAAGCTCGCGTGCTCGGCGCTCCAGAGCTTTCTCAGGACTTCGAGTTGCTCGTCGGTCCTGCGCCCGCGGTCCTCGAATGGCGCCTGCAAGGCCCGGAACTCCTCTTCCATCCACCCCACGCCCACGCCCAGGATGAACCGGCCTTCGGAAAGGTGGTCCAGGGTCACGGCGATCTTGGCCCACACCAGGGGCTGGCGGTAGGGCAGCACCAGGACGCTGATTCCCAGCTCGACTCGGCTGGTGCATGCGGCCAGGAACGTCAGACAGGTCAGGGAATCGAGGAAAGGGCGGTCCGGCGGCACGATGAATGCCCCGTCCTTGCCGTAGGGGTAGGGCGTGTCGATGCGCCAGGGGATGATGATTCGGTCCGCCGCCCAGATGGAGTCGAAGCCCCAGTCCTCGGCGCTCCGGGCTGCCTGGCGCAGGGTCTCGGGAGTGGCGGCGCGTCCTGAAATCGGCAGGAAGACTCCGGTTTTCGTGGCGTGGCTCCGTTCGAAGGGGAATGGGGTCCGTGTGTGACGCACCACACCTAGTAGCCGACAGCACGCGGGAGTGTCAAACCAGACAAGGTTGACGCGGGCGGTACAAAGCAGCTATGGCTTGCTACGTCCCGCGCGGCCGGACAGCGCAGAGGCCGTGGCGGGAACGTCTCGCGACCAACACATACCGAGGGGAGAACACCACTTATGGCAAAAGGCGGCAGGACGGAGAAGAAGCAGGCGGAGTACGGCTCGGACGTCGTCGTCGACATGCTCAAGGCCTTCGATATCGAGTACACGGCCTTCAACCCCGGGGCGAGCTTCCGCGGCATCCACGACTCCATCGTCAACTACGGCGGCAACCATCACCCGGAGGTGATCTTCTGCTGCCACGAAGAGATCTCGGTGGCCATCTCCCACGGCTACGCCAAGGCCACCGGCAAGCCCATGGTGGCGATCCTGCACGACGTGGTGGGGCTTCAGCACGGCAGCATGGGGATTTTCAACGCCTGGTGCGACCGGGTGCCGGTCATCTGCCTGGGCGGCACCGGACCGGTGGACACCACCATCCGCCGCCCCTGGATCGACTGGATCCACACCGCGCTGACACAGGGCAACCAGGTGCGGGACTACACCAAGTGGGACGACCAGCCGGCTACGCTGGAGAGCATTCCCGAGTCCTTCATCCGCGGCTACCGGCTCGCCGTCACCGAGCCCACGGCGCCGGTGTACATCAACTACGACGCCGGCCTCCAGGAGATGGAGGTAGCGAAGCAGATCGAGGTACCGGACGTGAGCCGGTTCGCGCCCCAGGCGCCGGTGCAGGGGAACCCCGACGCCATGCGCCGGGCCGCCGAGCTCCTGGTGGGCGCCAAGGCGCCGCTCATCATCGCCGACTTCATGGGCCGCAAGCCCGCGGCGGTGGCGGCCCTCGCCGAGCTGGCCGAGCTGCTGGCGATTCCGGTCATCGACAAGGGCAACCGCCACAACATCGCCAACACCCATCCGCTGGACGTGACCAACGTCTCGAGTGACTTCCTCAAAAAGGCCGACGTGGTGCTGGCGCTGGACGTCCAGGACCTCTACGGCTCGCTCACCACCGTGGACCGCACCACCCGGGAGATGGGCTACGTCATCCAGCCCGGCACGCGGATCATCCACATCAACCTGAACGACATGCTGGTGCACAGTTGGGCCACCGACGTGCAGCCGCTGCAGGCGGTGGACGTTCCCATCAGCGCCGATACCGCCATCGCCCTGCCCGAGCTGACGCGGCTGTGCCGGGAGCTGATGGGCTCGGACAAGTCGGGCATTGAGGCCCGCGCCAAGGAAGTGAAAGCGGTGCACGACGCCGCCCGCGCCCGCTGGCAGGAGGAGGCGCGGCAAACCCTCACTCGCAACGACATCTCCACCGCCTGTCTCGGCTACGAGCTGGGCGAGGCGATCAAGCGCGAGGACTGGGTGCTGGCCAACGGCAGCGCCAACGGCTGGGCGCGGAAGCTGTGGGACTGGACCAAGCCCGGCCAGTACCTGGGGCGGAGCGGCGGCGCCGGCGTGGGCTACGGCATGAGCGCGGCCATCGGCGTGGCGCTGGGCCACATGGGAACGGACAAGTTCTGCGTGGACATCCAGTCGGACGGCGACCTCCTGATGACGTCCAGCGCGCTGTGGACCGCGGCGCACCACAAGATCCCGCTGCTGATCGTCATCCACAACAACCAGTCCTTCTACAACTCCGAAGAGCACGGCATCAAGCTGGCCGAGTTCCGCAACCGCCCGGTCGAGAACGCCGGCATCGGCACCCACGTGAGCGACCCGCTGGTGGACTACGCCAAGATGGCCGAGTGTTTCGGGGTGTGGGGCGAGGGCCCCATCACCACGCCGGCGGAGCTGGGGCCCGCGCTGGAGCGCGCCTGCAAGGTGGTCAAGGAGCAGCGGCTTCCAGCCGTGGTGGACGTGGTGTCCGAGCCGCGTTGACGACGGCGGGAGAGGCACGGCGGAGAGGGACCGCCGCGGGTTCTCCCGGGAAGGGGACATGGACGAGACCGAGCAGTACCGGGCCTTTGCCGAGGCGGTTTCCGGGCCGGAAATGGACCTCGCGCGGGTGGCCCTGACCATTGCCTTGCCCGAGTATCCGAAGCTCGACGTCGGGCGATACCTGACTCGCCTGGACGAGCTGGCAGAGAGCGTGGGAGAGGCGGTCGGGGCCGCGGAAGACGCCTACCGGCGCTTGGCGTGTCTGGAATACGTGTTGTTCAAGCAGCAGGGCTTCAAGGGGAACGCCGAGGACTACTACGACCCCGAAAACAGCTTCTTCAACAGGGTCGTGGACCGCAAGACGGGCATCCCCATCACCCTGTCGGTCCTCTACATGGAGGTGGCCCGGAGGGTCGGCCTCGATATCCGGGGCGTGGGTTTCCCCGGCCATTTCCTGGTGAAGACGGTGTGCGACGGCGAGGATGTCTTCGTCGACCCCTTCCATGGCGGCAGCATCCTGTCGCCCGGGGATCTCCAGGAGTTGCTGGACAAGATGTACGGCGGGAGGCTGGAGGTCCGGCCGGAGTTCCTGTCAGCCGTGTCCGGCGGACAGATCGTCCAGCGCATGCTGAACAACATCAAGCTGATCTACGCCAACCGGCAGGACCTGAAACGGTGCCTGCGCGCGGTGGAGCAGCTCGTGATCCTGAACCCGGACGACCCCGAGCAGGTGCGGGACCGTGGACTCCTGCGGCTGCGGTTGGCGGACGGCGCGGGGGCGCTGACGGATCTGGAGAAGTATTTGGAGCTGGCGCCGGATTCCGATGGCGCCGCGACGGTGCGAAAGCAGATCGAGCGCCTCAAGAAGCAGGCGCGGGCTCTCCACTAGCAGGCGCGGGGCTTACACCCGACCCCGCTTTCTCCTCACTGAAACGCCTTGACGTACGCCCGCTGCACCCGTTCCACCCGGCTGGTGTAAAGCAGGCCGATGCGGGCGAACGCTTCCAGGGCGGCGCCGTCCCCCTGGTCCATGGGGAAGTGGACCACCTTGCGGAATCGCTTGATTTCCTTCTGGGACTCCTCGGTCAGGTGCTCCACCGCCTGCTGCAGCTCTTCGCGGCCCTTCAGGACCTTGTTGAGGATGGGGAGCACCAGCACGTCGGCCTTGTCCTGGATGCGCGACAGGGCCGCGCTCGCCACCGGCACCACGTCGATGCCGAGGTCGGACAGGAAGTTGCTCAACCGCTGTCCCACCTTGTCCTTCAGGAACGCTTCCGGCACCGCCACGGCATGCCGCAGCCGACGCCGCATCCACACCCAGCGCATGGCGCCGGGGTAGACCTCGCGTTTCAGCTTTCTCAGGTATTCCTTGCTCAGCTCGCCCCAGGTCTGCTCCACCGCGGCGCTCTCCACGAAGGGCGCGGCGGCCACCGTCTCGGGGTCGCCATGGGCCTTGTCGACGTAGTCGTGGAAGTGTTTCTCCGAGATCATGTAGCTGATGGCGTAGTCCAGCTTTTCGAAGTTGGGGCGCGGCCACATGACCTGCCGCAGGGTCTTGAGGAAGAAGCGGCGCCGGGCACGGTCGGTGGTGAAGACGTAGTGCCGTACCGCCTTGGCCACGATGCCGAGTATTTCGCGGTCCACTTTTCCGCGGCCGCGGCGAATATATTCGGGCCGGAACGGCTGGACTCCGGTGGCCAGCCGCGCGCCGTAGTTCTCGTACTTGTAGAGGCTTCGGATCAGCCAGTTGTAGCCCTGCTGCACCTCTTCGATGGTCATCAGCTTGGGGACGAAGTTCAGGTCCGCGGAGCCGTGCCCGCTCATCTGCGCGGAGTCGTAGGGGATCAGCCGGCCTTCCTTCTCCATGCGTTCATAGAGGGGCGTCTTCTCGATGGCGGTCAGCACGCCGCTGGTGGTGAAGGCGATTCCCGCCTCCTGCAGGAACTCGAACTGTTCCCGGAAAATGTCCTTGTCGTCGTTGTCGAAGCCCACGATCATGCCCGCCAGGATCGCCATGTTGTGGGACTGGATCTTGCGGATGCTCTCCATCAGCGGCGAGGTGGTGTTCTGCCGTTTCTGGGTCTCGTTGAGGCTCGCCACCCGCGGCGACTCGATGCCCAGGAACATGCTGGTGAAGTTGGCGTCGTGCAGCAACTGGAGCAGCCTGGGCTTCTCCGCCACGTTGATGGTCATCTCGCCGGAGAAGTTGATGGGATACTTGTTGGCGCGGCCGAACTCCGCCACCGCGGTCAGCAGCTCCTCGGCGTAGCGCATGTTGCCGATGAGGTTGGCGTCGGAGAAGCTGATGTGGATTCCGCCGACGGACTGCACGGCTTCGATTTCCTTGATTACGTGGTCGACGCTCTTGGTGCGCGGCACCCGCCCGTCGGTGATGATGATGTCACAGAACTCGCACTTGAAGGGGCAGCCCCGGGTGGTCTGCAGGAAGTAGTAGAGGTAGTCGTCGCGGGACGCCAAGTCCACCCGCGGCACCGGCGACAGCGTGATGTCGACGTTGCCCTCCTGCTTGTAGAGGGCCTTGTGACTGCCGGACCGGAGGTCGTCGCAGAACTGCGGCCAGGTGATCTCCACCTCGCCGTCGAAGACCACGTCGAACAGGCCGTCGGTGAAACGTTCGGGACAAAGGGAAGGGTAGGGGCCTCCCACCACCACCATCTTCCCCTGCTTGCGGAACGCCTGCGCGATGTGGCGGGCGCGGCCGTACTGGATGTTCCAGCACGAGATCGCCACCACGTCGGCGTCGGTGTCGAACTTGAGCGGCCTGACGTTCTCGTCCTGCAGCTCGACGTCGAAGTCCGGCGGCGTCAACGCGGCCACGGTCAGGAGGCCCAGGGGCGTCTGCGCGCACCGCTGTGGCAGGATGTCGGTAATGCCGGTGAGGCGCCACAGCGAGTTCGGGAAACGCGGGTTGATGAACAGGATCTTCATGACGTGCAACTCCTCATCGAGTCGGTTCCCCGATGCGCCCCGTGGTTTTCCTTTTTGTTACTGGATGGATTTGATAACCTACCGGAATAGGCCACCGAAACTAGGCCACCAATACCGACAATAGACCGTATTCACGCCAAGTTATCAACCGCCCGAAGGCGAGTCAAGAAAAGTTTTCCCGATTCTCCCTGAACGCCGTCGATGCCCATGATTCAGCTCCACAAGGTCTCCAGGGTCTACCCGCCGGACTATACCGGGGTCAAGGAGATCACGTTCCAGGTGGAGGATGGCGAGTTCCTGTTTCTGTGCGGCCCGAGCGGCGCCGGCAAGACCACCTTGTTGCGGCTGCTGTTCCGGGCGGAGCAGCCCACCGAAGGCCAGATCGTCGTAAGCGGGCGCAATATCACCCGCTTGAAGGGCCAGGCCCTGGCGGCGTTTCGGCGGAGCCTGGGCCTCGTCTTCCAGGACTTCAAGCTGATCCCCCGTATAAGCGCGCTGGAAAACGTCGCCCTGGCCGCGGACGTGACCGGTGTGTCCTGGCGCGAGGGTCGGCGCAAGGCCTTTCGGCTGCTGGCCGAGCTCGGCCTGAAGGACAAGTACGCCGTCCTGCCGCCGGCCCTTTCCGGCGGGGAGCAGCAACGGGTGGCCATCGCCCGGGCGTTGGTCAACGATCCGGAACTGGTGCTGGCGGACGAGCCCACGGGCAATCTCGATCCGGAACTTGCCGAGGAGACCATGCGGCTGTTCGCACGGATCCACCGGCAGGGCACCACCGTGCTCGTCGCCACGCACGATCACCGCTTCCTGCGGAGTTTCGACGGGCGCGTCCTGATGATGCGCCAGGGACGTCTGGCCGGTATTCACGATACGGTGCGGGCGGCTTCCGCGCCGTGAGATCGGCCTACGTCCTGTTCGTGGCCGGACGGGTCGCCGGGAGCCTTCGGGAGCTCATCTGGACCCACCTGCTGACGGCCGGAATCATGGCCATGACGCTGTCCGTATTCGGCGGATTCCTGATCATCCAGGCGAACGTCGGCCGGCTGGTCAAGGGTTGGAGCGAAGAGGTCCAGGTGTTCGCCTACCTGAAGGACGGCGTTGACGCGGCGGCGGCGGAAGCCATGCGCGCACGGGTGGCCTCCTACCCGGAGGTGCGCGCGGTGAGCTACGTCTCCAAGGAAGGCGCATGGGATGCGTTCAGGCAAAGCCTGGGATCGCAGTCCGGGATACTCGAGGGTCTCGAGACCGACACGCTGCCGGCCTCTCTGGACGTCGAGTTGCGGTCGGCCTACCGGTCACGCGACGCGGTGTTGAGCCTGGCGCGACGCCTCACGGCCCTCGATGGGGTCCAGGAGGTTGAGTATCCCGAGACCTGGCTCGAGAAGGTGCGGCTCCTGATGACCGGGATCGAGTGGCTGAAATGGGCGCTCGGGGGTTTTCTCTTTCTGGTGGCGTTCCTGATCGTCGGGAGCACCATCAAGCTCGCCATCGTCGCCCGGCAGGATGAGATCGAGATCATGCAGCTCGTGGGGGCGGCGGACGGCCTGATCAAGGCCCCCTTCGTCATCGAGGGGATGATTCAGGGGCTGGCGGGAGCCGCTCTCGCCCTGGGTTTGCTGCGGGCGTCGTTCTCGCTGCTGACCGCGGAACTGCTGGCTCCGTTCGGCGCCCTCGTAGCCGTGGAGGAGTTTGTCTTTCTCGACGCTCCGCGGTGCGTGCTGCTGGTCGCGATGGGATGGCTCCTGGGCACGGCCGGCAGCATGCTGTCCGTGAAGAGGTTCCTGGCGTAATACCGTGCACATGCTGCAAGCCATGGGGCGCGTTTCGGTGACGGCCGGTCTCTGCCTGGCTCTGGCGGGCACGGCCCCGTCCGGAGCCGGGGCGGCCGACGACCTCGCGGACCTCCAGCAGCGCATCCGCCGCGGGAAGGCCGACCTCGAAAGGATCCGGCAGGGTGAGTCATCCGTGCTGGAGGTGTTGGACGAGATCGAGGGCTCCCTGGACCGCAAGCGCCGGAAGCTGGAGACCTTGAACTCGCGGCTGCGGGAACGCCAACGCGACCTCGATGAGGCCACACTGGCGGCGCACGCGGCGTCCGAGGCTTTCGACGACGGCCGCGGCGCCTTGGCCGGACGGGTGCGGGCACTCTACAAGTGGCAACGGGCCGGCACGCCCTTCGTGCTTCTCAACGGCGAGTTCTCGGCGGCCGAGCTGATGCGCCGGAAGCGGCATCTGGACACCTTGCTGGCCCGGGACCGCAACCTCATTCGGACGCTATCGCGGAACGTGCGCCGGAGCCGCAGCCTTCGACTGGCCGTCGAAGCCCGGCGGCGGGAGCTGGCGGGGGAGCGCGACGCCGTTGCCGCGCTGCGGGACGATCTGACCGAGGAACGCGCCGGCAGGCGGGACACCCTCGACAGCCTGCGGCGCGAGCGCACCCTCCGGGAAAGGGCGCTGGGGGAGCTGGAGGGGGCCGCCCGCCGTCTCCAGGGCATCATCGACCTTTCCGAGAAGAGCAGCCGGCCGGCTCCGGAAGGGGTGCCTGGCCTCGTGGCGGCCAGCCTGGAGCTCCCGGTGGAGGGACGGATCGTCAGCGGATTCGGCGTCCACAAGCATCCGGATCTGAACGTGGACGTCCACCGTCCGGGGATCGACATCGTCGCGCCCGTGGGCGCCGAGATCCGGGCGGTGGAAGGAGGCAGCGTGCTGTACGCGGATCGATTGTCGGGTTACGGCAACATGCTCATCATCGACCACGGCCGGCGTTACTACACGCTGTACGGGCATCTGTCGAAGCTCGACAAGGCGGTAGGCGACCGGGTGGAGCGCGGCGAACGGATCGCCTGGGTCGGCGGCGACGGACCGTCCGGACGGTCGCGTCTCTACTTCGAGGTCAGGAAAAACGGCAAGCCGGTCGATCCCATCCCCTGGTTCCGCCGCGCGGCGGCACGCTAGCCGGTTTGCGGTGGTGGTTGCGGGCCACTACAATCAACCCGAGGAGACCATGCGATGAAACTGTGGAATCGGAAGAGCCGCGTGTTCGGCTGTTTTCTCGCCCTGGGCTGGTTGCTGTTCCTTGCCGGTCTGCTGGTGCCCCGGGTCGCCGCGGTGGGCCCCGGCGGGTACCGGAGCCTCGAGACCTTCGCGAACGTCCTCGCCATTGTCCAGAGGAACTACGTCAAGGAAGTCGAGACCGAGAAACTCGTCACCGGGGCCATCGAGGGGATGCTGAACTCGCTGGATCCCCACAGCTCCTATCTGACCGAGGACGAGTACCGGGATCTCCAGACCGAAACCGAAGGGCGTTTCGGCGGACTCGGGCTGGAGATTACCGTGCGCAATGGGCTCCTGACGGTGATCTCGCCCATCGAGGATACCCCCGCCGCACGGGCCGGAGTACAGCCGGGCGATCAGATCGTCGGAATCGACGACCAATCGACCGAAGACATGGGGCTTGGCGAAGCCGTCAATCGGCTCCGGGGAGCCCGTGGTTCCAGCGTCACCATCTCGGTCCGGCGCAAGGGTCACGACAAGCTCCTGAAGTTCACCATCGTGCGGGACGTGATCGAGATAAACAGCGTGCGGGCGTACGTCCTGGAGGACGGTTTCCTCTACGCGCGCATCGCCCAGTTCCAGGATCGCACGAGCGAGAACCTGAGGGCCGCGCTGGCGAAGAAACAGCTTGACGACGAATCCATCAAGGGGCTCGTTCTCGACCTGCGGAACAATCCGGGCGGCCTTCTGAGCCAGGCCGTGGCGGTCTCGGACCTGTTTCTCGAATCGGGTTTGATCGTGTACACGGACGGGCGTCTCAGTCAGCAGAAGCAGAAGTTCTCCGCGAGTCCGAAAAGCTCGCGCACGGGTTTCCCGATGGTGGTGCTGGTGAACGGCGGCAGCGCCAGCGCCTCGGAGATCGTTGCCGGGGCTCTGCAGGATCACAAGAGGGCGTTGATCCTGGGAACCAAGACCTTCGGCAAGGGATCGGTGCAGACCATCCTGCCGTTGGACGGCCGTTCGGCGTTGCGCCTGACCACCGCGGAGTACTTCACGCCCAACGGCCGCTCGATACACGAATCCGGCATCCGGCCCGACATCGTCATGGAGCGGACGGCACCGCCCGCACCCTCCGCCACGACCGCGGAGGCACCCGCGAAGGGTTCCGAGGCCGGCGCCCCGGACAACCCCCCGGAACCGGGCGCCGATCTTCGGGACAGCATCGTGCAACGGGTGAAGAGCGACCCTCAGGTGGCACGGGCGCTGGAGCTGCTCAAGGGTTGGGAGATGTTCCGCGGGCTCGCCGGATCGGGCAAGGCCACCTGACGCGGTCAGGCGTATGTCCCGTCCCTCATCCTCGCTCCCCGATTCGCGGCCGCCGGCGGTCCTCACGGTCAGCGAGCTCAACGAGATCATCAGAAACCGTCTGGAAACCGGCATCGACGCCCTGTGGGTGACCGGCGAACTCTCCAACGTGCGGTTCCCCCCATCGGGACACGTCTACTTCACCCTCAAGGATCGGCAATCGCAGATCTCCGCCGTGCTGTTCCGCCGCCATGCCGAAAGCCTGCGCTTTCGCCTGGAGGACGGCATGGAGGTCGTGTGTTCCGGGCGCGTGAGCCTGTACACGGTGCGGGGCGCCCTCCAGTTCTACGCGGTCGAAGTCGAGGCCCGCGGCAAAGGCGCGTTGGCCGTCGCCTTCGAGCAGTTGAAGCAGCGGCTGTCGGGGGAAGGATTGTTCGATGCCGAGCGCAAGAAACCGCTGCCGTTTCTGCCCCGGACCGTAGGCATCGTCACCTCGCTCCACGGCGCGGCGGTGCGCGACATGCTGAGCATCATCGGCCACCGTTTCCCCGACCGCCGGGTGGTGATCCGGCCGGTGCGGGTGCAGGGCGACGGCGCCGCCGAGGAAATCGCGGCGGGGATCCGCGAGCTCGACGCAACCGGCGCGGTGGACGTCATGATCGTCGGCCGGGGCGGCGGCTCGCTGGAGGATCTCTGGGCCTTCAACGAGGAGGTGGTCGCCCGGGCCATTGCCTCGGCGCGGGTCCCCGTGGTGTCCGCCGTCGGGCACGAGATCGACGTGACCATCGCCGACTTCGTGGCCGATCAGCGCGCCGCCACTCCCACGGCCGCGGCCGAGATGGTTGTCCCCATCGGGCGGGAGCTGGCGTACCATGTGGCGGCGCTCGCGCGCCGTCTGCGGCGCGGCACGGAGAGCCGGCTGGAGCGCCGGCGGGAGAACCTGCGGCATTGGGCCCGCCGCCTCGCCGATCCCGGCCAGCGTCTTCGCCAGGGACAGATGCGTCTCGACGATCTCTCGCTGCGCCTGTGGCGCCGGCAGGAGGACGGGGTGGCGCGCCTCAGGGAGCGCCTGGGCCATCTCGCCGGACGTCTGGGCGGGGTGGATCCGCTGGCGGTCTTGAGGCGCGGTTACAGCATCGTGTATCAGGTCTCCGACGGCAGTATCGTGAAGGATGCTACATCGCTTCAAGAAGGCCATCGCGTGCGGGTGGATTTCGCCGCCGGACGGGCGATCTGTCAGGTGGAGGAGGTGGAGGAGTAGACCGGCGGAGCCCGGACCCGGAAAGAATATCAGGGGGTCAGGATGTCTCAGGATGACAAGGGGCAGGACGACAGGAGCTTCGAGGAGTGTCTCGAAGCCCTCGAGAAGGTGGTGGAGCGCATTGAAGGCGGAGAGCTGAACCTCGAGGAGTCGCTGGCGACCTTCGAGGAGGGGGTGCGGCTGGTGCAGTCGTGCGACCGCAAGCTTGGCGACGTCGAGCGGCGCATCGAGGTGCTGACGAAGGACTCGGAGGGGCGGGCGCAGTTGCGGGAGCTGGTGGAGGAGGAAACTTCGGATTGACGCGAAACACGTCGGGAAAGGAACGTCTGGACCGGGTGCTGCTGGAGTCGTCGCTAGTCACGAGCCGCGAGGAGGCCCAGCGGTATATCCTGGCCGGCGCGGTTCTGGTCGACGACCGGCCCGTAACCAAGGCGGGGGCTCTCGTCAGGCGCGATTCGCGGGTGCGGGTCAAGGCCGCCTCCCGTTACGTCAGCCGCGGCGGAGAAAAGCTTGAGCCGGCCCTCGAACACTTCGGGGTCGAACCGCGGGGACGGACTGCGCTCGACGTGGGCGCCTCCACGGGAGGGTTTACCGACTGCCTTCTGGCCCGCGGCGCGGCTCGGGTCCACGCGGTGGACGTGGGCTACGGCCAGCTTGACTGGAAGCTCCGGCAGGATCCGCGGGTGGAGGTGTGGGAGCGCACCAACATCCGTTACCTCGACCCCGACGCCCTTCAGGAGAGGCCGGATCTGGCGGTGGTGGACGTTTCCTTCATATCGCTGCGGCTGGTGCTGCCGCGGGTATGCAGCCTCCTGTCCCGGCCCTGCGAGATCGTGGCCCTGATCAAGCCGCAGTTCGAGGTCGGCAAGGGCAAGGTGGGCAAGGGCGGAGTGGTGCGCTCGGAGGATGAGCACCGCCGTGTCATCGGCGAGATCGAGGAGGCGGTGGACGCGCTGGGCCTCGAACGCCGCCCGGTTTTCCAGTCGCCGCTGCTCGGACCCAAGGGGAACAAGGAGTTCTTCATTTACTGTATCTCCGGGCCTTCCGAGGGGTGATCCAAAAGCGGTTGCCGGGGTTGACTTGGATGGCTGATTGGCTATAGTTCGACTGACTCAAGGAGAGAGCACATCGTATGACAGGGGTTCGAATCAAGGACAACGAGTCCATCGAGAGCGCCATCCGGCGTTTCAAGAAGCAGTGCGAGAAAGCCGGAATCCTGGCGGAACTGCGCAAGCGGGAACACTACGAAAAGCCGAGCGTCAAGCGGAAGAGGAAGGCCATCGCAGCCAAGAAGCGTGCCATGAAGCGTGCCCGAAGTCACCAGTGGTACTAGCGCCCCGTCGTGAGGCGGGGCATGGGTTGCCCAACAGGCCATTGTGAACATCGTCGACGCAGTGTTGGCAGCAGTCCTTTGCGTGTTTGCCGCAAGGGGGTATGTCAAGGGGCTGTTCCGTGAGGTATTCGCCTTGCTGGGCCTTGCACTTGGCTTGATCGTGTCGTTCCAATACTACGCACCGCTTTCCCTCTGGTTTGATTCCTGGCCCTACTCGCCGCTCATCCTTCAAGGCATCGTCTTCGTCACCCTGTTCTTCCCGGTTTTCATCGCGTTGAACTGGATGGGGTTCACGCTCCACAGGTCGGCAAACCGCCTGTTCCTCGGCGGGTTCGACCGAATCGGGGGTCTGTTTGCAGGCGGCTCCAAAGGCGCCCTGCTTCTCGGCGTCGGGCTTTTTCTCTCCGTCTCCCAGGCATGGTTTCCGCAGAGTCTTCAGCAGCAGTTCGGCAAGGCGACCCTGGCCCCTCCGCTCGTCGGCTTCGGGGCATGGGTGGCGGCGAGGGCTGCCGCCGTGACGTCGCCTGATGCAACGGGACCGGGGTCGACGCCGGACCATCCGCAACGCGGCGCATGATCTCCAATCAGACCACTCAAGAGG
Organism: Deltaproteobacteria bacterium; assembly: GCA_028818755.1. GTDB lineage: Bacteria > Desulfobacterota > Binatia > UBA9968 > JAJDTQ01 > JAJDTQ01. The sequence goes on from JAPPNF010000156.1 coordinate 180,854, forward strand.
TTCGCGCGCGAGCCTCCATCGTGGAGGTTGTCTCCGACTACGTCACACTCAGGAAGGCCGGCCAGAACTACTCGGGACTGTGTCCCTTCCATTCCGAGAAGACCCCGTCCTTTTCCGTCAACGAGGAAAAGGGGGTCTTCTACTGCTTCGGCTGCCAGGCCGGGGGCGACGTCTTCAAGTTCCTCATGCTCTACGACGGGCTCACCTTCCCCGAGTCCATCGAGCGCCTCGCGGAACGCTACGGCATCGCCGTCGAGGTTTCCGAATCCGGCGGCGGCAGCAGACGCCGCGACCTGTTCCGGTTGAACGAGCAGGCGGCGGAACTGTTCCACAGGCTCCTGCTGGACCCTTCCCAGGGCGCTCGGGCGCGCGCCTACCTCGCGGGTCGCGGCGTGGAGGAATCCCTGTGGCGGCGTTTCCGTCTCGGCGTGGCGCCGCGGGGCGACGTCCTGACCGGCCGCTTCCGGCGCGAGGGCGTGGCGATGGAGGATGCGATGGCGGCGGGTCTGGTAGCGGAAAGGGAGCCCGGCAACTACCGTGACCGTTTCTTCGACCGCATCGTCTTCCCCATCTCCGAGCCGGGCGGCAAGATCATCGGTTTCGGCGGCCGGGTTATGGGCGACGGCACCCCCAAGTACCTCAACTCGCCGGAGACGCCGCTCTTTCACAAGGGCGCCCAGGTCTACGGCCTGAGCCAGGCGCGCGACGGTATCCGCTCCAATGACCGCGTGGTGGTGGTCGAGGGCTACCTCGACGTGCTGGCGCTGGCGCAGTTCGGCGTGACCCACGTGGTGGCGACCCTGGGAACGGCCCTGACGGCGGATCATCTGCGGCTTCTGGGACGGTACACCCGCAACGTGACGGCGCTGTTCGACGGCGACGCCGCCGGCCGCAACGCCGCGGCCCGCAGCTTCGAGGTGTTCCAGCAGGCCGGGCTTTGGGGGCACGCGGCGTTTCTTCCCGAAGGCTCGGATCCGGACACGTTCGTCAGGAGCGAGGGAAAGGCGGCCCTGGAGCGCGTGCTGGACCGCGCGGCGCCCATCGTGGACTTCTATCTGAACTGGCTGCGGGAGCGCCACGGCAGCGACCTGGGCGGCAAGAGCCGGTTGGCGAGCGAGGTGAGCGGGATGCTCGCGAAGGTGACCAACCCCCTGGACCGCGAGTTGCTGGCGCGACGGTCGGCGGATCTGCTGGGCATTCGCGAGGAGTCGTTGCGGCGTCATGCCGCCGCGGGCGCCGAGCCGTCCGGGGAAGCCCGCGCGGACGCCGGCGGCCGGCAACGCGCGGATCGCGGGTCCCTGGGTGAAGACCGCGCGGAAACCGCGCTGGTGGCCTTGATGCTGCGTTTCCCGTCGGTGGTGCAGGCCCTGCGGCAGGAGCCGCTGGACCAGCTCGTGACCGAAAAGTGGCGCGAGGTGATCCGGCGGATCCTCGCGGCTCCCGAGACCGGCGGCGGACCGGCGGTAGGCATGCTCACCGAGGGACTGCCCCCCGAGCTCGCCGCGGAGATCAGCGGGCTGGTGCTGCGGGGGCAGGAGATCGACGAGAGAGAGCGGGATCGAATGACCTCGGATTGTCTCTTCCACTTGCAGCGGCGGTACCTGAGACGGCTCGATCAGGAGCTGTGCAGGGCTATCCGTGTGGCGGAAGAGACCCGTGATGACGAGGCCAAGAAAGAGAGGATGCGGCAATGGCAGGAGGTCATGCAAAAGAAACTCCGCTTGGAACGCGCGAGGCCGAGTTTGTAGGCACCAGGCCAGTCAGGACCGCCCGCGACGTATCCCGCACCCGCCTCATGAAGCGGGAGCAGGATGTCAAGCGGCTGATCGATCTCGGCAAGGAAAAGGGCTATGTGACGTACGATCAGGTCAGCGACATGCTGTCGCCCGAGGCGGTTTCGCCGGAGCAGCTCGATGACGTCATGTCCATTTTCGGCGAGATGGACATCGAGGTCGTGGACGCCAACCAGCGGGTGGCGTTGAGTGCGCAGGCGGAGGACGGCGCACCCGACGAGCCGGAGGACGGCGAGGTCGAGTTCGACGCGGAGGCGGACGTTGCCGGCAAGACCGGCGACCCGGTGCGCATGTACTTGCGCGAGATGGGCAACGTGTCGCTCCTGAGCCGGGACGGGGAAGTGGAGATCGCCAAGAAGATCGAGGAGGGCGAGGAGGTGGTGACGGACTGCGTGCTGTCGTGCTCGGTGGCCGTGCAGCACGTGCTCGAGCTCGGGGAGAGGATCGAGCTCGGCGAGATCCGGGCCCACGAAGTGATCAAGGGCGTGGACGCCGAGGGCGACTACGTCGAGGAAGAGGTGCACGAGCAGCGCCTCCTCGAACAGATCGGCAAGCTGCGGCGCGCGGTGCGCGAGCGCGATGGAATCGCGCAGAAGATTCGCAAGCGCGTCACCGCGGACGTGCGGTCGGGGCTGGAACGGCAGTTGAAACGCTGTCGCACGAAGATCGTCAAGTGCCTGAAGGAACTGGGGCTCAACCGGCTGCAGATCGACGCCGTGGCGGACAGCCTCAAGCGTGACCTGCGCCGCATCGAGTCCGCGAAGTCCAGGGTCGAGCGCTACGAGAGACAGACGGGCAAGACCGCCCAGGAAATCCTCGAGATGACGCCCGGCAACGGCGGCAAGGAAACCTGGCAAAGGACGGTCGGCACCTTTCGGATGAGCCTCAAGGCCTTCCAGGACATGCAGGAAAACATCAGGAAGGCCAGGGAGGAAGTGCAGGGGACCGAGCAGCGCCTGGAGATGTCGGGTGACGAGATTCGACAGCGGGTGCGGTCCATTCACCAGGGAGAGATACAGGCCGACCGGGCCAAGAAGCAGTTGATCGAGGCCAACCTGCGCCTGGTGGTGAGCATCGCCAAGAAGTACACCAACCGAGGCCTGCAGTTTCTTGACCTGATCCAGGAAGGCAACATCGGGCTGATGAAGGCGGTGGAGAAGTTCGAGTACCAGAGAGGTTACAAGTTTTCCACTTATGCCACCTGGTGGATCCGTCAGGCCATCACCCGGGCCATCGCCGATCAGGCGCGCACCATTCGCATCCCGGTGCACATGATCGAGACCATCAACAAGCTGATCCGGACCTCGCGCTATCTGGTCCAGGAGATCGGGCGCGAGCCCACGCCCGAGGAGATCGCCGCAAAGATGGAGATCCCTCTGGACAAGGTCCGCAAGGTCTTGAAGATCGCCAAGGAGCCCATATCCCTCGAGACGCCCGTGGGAGAGGACGAAGACAGCCACCTGTGCGACTTCATCGAGGACAAGCGTCTGGCGACGCCGTCCGACGCGGTTTCCAATCTCAACCTCGAGGAACAGACCAAGAAGGTGCTGGCGACCCTGACGCCGCGCGAGGAGCAGGTCCTGCGGCTGCGGTTCGGTATCGGCGAGAAGTCCGATCACACGCTGGAGGAGGTGGGACAGAAGTTCTCCGTCACCCGCGAACGCATCCGCCAGATCGAGGCCAAGGCCTTGCGCAAGCTGCGCCATCCTAGTAGAAGCAAGAGACTCAAGAGTTTCATGGAAGGCTAGTGTCGCCTTGCCTTCCCCATTTGGCGGGCTCCATCTCACCGGCCGCACACAACACTTTGGGCCCATAGCTCAGTTGGTTAGAGCCACCGGCTCATAACCGGTAGGTCCCTGGTTCGAATCCAGGTGGGCCCACCAATTCCCTCTCAAATCATAGCGCTCACCGAGGGTTCCTGCGTCAAGGCGATGCCCTTGGTTCGGGAGGCTCGGCTTCGCTATATTGAGGAGTGTGAGTTGCGGGAGCAGGAGGAGCTGAAAAGGAAAGTGAGGTGACACCATGACGGACTGGAGTACGTGCCCGGCGGTCGAGAGCGTGCCGGGCAAGGTGAGCGGCAACTGGGTGTTCACCGGCACCAGGCTGCCTGTATATGCCCTGTTCGAGAACCTGGAGAGCGGTGCTACCGTCGAAGAATTCATGGAATGGTTCCAGCCCGTGGACGAATGGAAGGTGCGAGCCGTCCTTCAACACGTGGCCGATTCCTTGAGAGCGCCAGCGCCGGTGCAGCCTTGAAGATACTCTTCGATCACGGAACGCCCGCGCCTCTCAGGCGAGATCTCCACGGACACTCGGTGGATACGGCGGCAGAGAGGGAGTGGGAAGGCCTCGCCAACGGAGACCTGATAGACAGGGCTGAACAGGAGGGCTACGAGCTGCTGGTCACCACTGACCAGGGCATAAGGCATCAGCAGAATCTCGCGGGCAGAAGGCTGGCTGTCATCGTACTTCTCTCCACCGCTTGGCCCTACGCCCGGTCAAGGATCGAAGACATTCGTGCCGCCATCGCAGAGGCGCAGCCGGGGGAGCTGAGGGAAGTCCCCATTCTGATTCGAGGCGAGGGATAGCGTGACCACCGACACAAGCGAGAAGGGGTTGGATCGCCTCATCTGCGGGGCGCTGATGGGCGCGCCTTGCACGGTCGACGATCCTGAATAACGCCGCCGGTCAGTTGGAGCAGCGCGGTTTGCGAAGGGACGGCGATCACAGGAGGCAACGTCAATGATCGAGGATTTCGAGACAGGTATCGAGAACTGCGTCGCGAGGTGCGCCAGGGTCGAGCGGAGTCAGAGCGTGCACATCGTTACGGAAGAAGGGGCCGCGGACACGGCAGTGGTCGAGGCGTTGACCGAGTCAGTGCGGGGCCTGGGTGGGGACGTTCACGTGGTGAACGGCCCGGTCATCCCCAAGGACCGGCCTCAGGAGATTCCGCCCTCCGTGCTGGACGCGTACCGGCGTGCAGACGTGCTGTTCGCGCACTACCCGTCGCTCAAGCGGGAGGCCCTGCATCCCCATTTCCCGGGAGAATCCCGGGTACGGGTGCCGAACCGCGCGCGGACCGTTTCCCTCATGTCGTCGGAGTGGGCGGGTTTTCCCTACTCCGTGCAACGGGCTCTCGCCACCACCCTCGATACCCTGTCGGCACCCGGAAAGGCGTGGCGCGTCACCAGTCCCAACGGTACGGACGTCAGGGGAACATTCGGCTCGCGTGAAAGCACAGTGGCCCAAGCTTACTTCGTCGAGGACGAAGGCGGCCGGGCCCGGCGCAACTTCCCCGGCGGCGTCCACAGCCCGGTGGTGGCGGTGGCTACGGAGGGAATGATCGTGGCCGACCACATCGCGGGTTTCGGCGGCATGCCGGACCGCCTGCGGCTGGAGTTGAAGGGGGGACGCGTGGTCTCGATCGAGGGCGGTGACCCGGAAGGGCCCATGCACGAAGCACTGGGTGGTACGGACGGCTTCATCGACTCATGGCACGCCGGCGTCAACCCCAAGACCATCGTGCCGGTGGCCCGGGCCGACAATCCCGTGCAGTGGTACAGCTATTCCCATTGCAGCCCGATGATCGTGCACTTCCACGTGGGACGGTCGCACGCCCCCGTGGACGTCGCCTGTTTCGATCAGACCATCGAGATAGACGGCCGGACGGTATACGAGGAGGGCGGGCTCACCATCTGGGACGAACCCGACGTCGATAGCGCCGTCAACGCCTCCGGGATGGCCGACTCGATGATGGTGAATACGCCGATGACGCGAAACTGAAGGCCGTGCGCGCAATCGTCATTCCTTCCAGGTAGAGGTTGACGCCATGGTTAATGATGTCGCCATGCGGACCACGGTAACTATCGATGATGACGTCTTGGCGGTTGCGCGGGCGCTTTCGGAGCGTCGTGGCATCAGCCTCGGGAGCGCTCTGTCAGAGCTCGCGCGCCGCGGGTTCAGAGGGACGGCGGCAGCGCGTAACGACGATGATGGCGTCCCGGTGTTTCATGTACGCGCCGATGCGGAGCCCATCACAAGAGAAGACCGTCCACAGGGCGCTCAACGAGTAGCCGTGACGGCGTTGCTCGATGTCAATGTGGTGATCGCGCTGGCGTCGCCCAACCACCTTTATCATGAAGCACGGCGGAAGCGATGAGGGTGCGTGTGTTCGCCTGAGCAGGGACGACGAAGGAGGTACGATGGTCATCGACATACACCGCCATTTCTGGCGCGGGAATCAGCGCTACTACGACCCGCAGGCATCCGCAGAAGCGCCGGCGCCCGCCAAGCCCGACTGGGAGGAGACGACGCGCGAGCTGGTGGAGGAGATGGCTGCCTCCGGCGTGGATGCGTCCGTGATGCTGATAGCAGACTATGGCGACCGCCTCGGCACTCCGTATTTCCCCATCGACCAGGAGAACTGGATCCTCGCCCAGGCCCAGGAGCGTCACCCGGAGCAGATCATCGCGTTCTACGGCATCGACCCGCGGCGTCCGGGAGCGCCCGAGAAGTTCGAGCGTGCCATCGAGGAGTGGGGTATGCACGGCATCAAGCTCCACGCCACCGCTGGCTACTTCCCCCACGACCGGGTCTGCTACCCCATCTACGAGATCTGCATCAAGCACGACGTGCCCGTGCTGCATCACTCCGGCGAGCGTTTTCACCCGCTGCTTTACAGCCGTTTCACGCATCCCCTGGAGTTCGACCAGGTAGCCGTCGACTTCCCTCGCCTGAAGATGATCCTGGGCCACGCCGGCGGCCTGTGGTGGGAGGACTGCGCCACCATCGCGCGCGTCCACGAGAACGTGGTGGTGGACTTGGCCGAATGGCAGACGAAGCTGCGCGACAAACCCGGAGAGACGCTCGCCGCCCTGGACCACATGCGCGATTTCCTTGGTGCCGAACGAATCCTCTGGGGCACCGACTTCCCGCACATGCGCCAGCAGATGTCCCTCAAGGACACTGTCGACATCTACCGCCGGCTCCCTGTCCTGGCCAAGGAGCACGGCTACCGGTTCACCGATAGTGAGGTCGAGGCGATGCTGGGTGGGAATGCCGTGAGGATACTGAAGCAAGGCGCGTGACGGCGCACGTTCAGGCGGGTTCTTGACGAGAGCTCTTCCTTGGTCCAAACTGTAAGTAAGACTCGGTAATAGGAGTGGAAATGCCCCGAACGACCAAAACCGTCACGTTCTCCCTTTCCCCGGCAATTGCCGACCGGGTCGACCAAGCGATGAAGCAGCAGGGACGGAGCAGGAGCGAGTTGGTTCGGGAAGCCTTGCTTCGCTACCTGGAGGAGTGTGAGTGGCGGCAACTGTTCCAATACGGAGAACAGCGCGCGAGGTCTTTGGGCATCGGCCCTGAAGATGTTTTGCCACTGGTTGAAGAGTACCGGGCCGAAGTCCGTCCCTCTCGGACATGAGGGTCGTTCTGGATACCAACGTTGTTGTGTCCGGTATGAATTTTCCCGGAAACGAGCGCTTGGTCCTGGAACTGGCGTTACGTGGGCGGTTTGAGTTGTACCTTTCTGCCTTCATCCTGGAAGAAGTGGCGGGGGTATTGGGCCGCAAGTTCGGTTGGGACGAAGATCGTGTGAACGAGGCTCGCCGTACACTGGAAAAGGTCGCCATCGTCATCGAACCCCGGCAGTTGCCGGACGTGATCCGCGCCAACGAAGCGGACAATCGCATTCTGGAGTGCGCCACGGAAGCCTCCGCCGACTATCTGGTGACGGGCGACCGCAAGCACTTGTTGCCCCTTGAGGAACATCGGGGCGTGAGGATACTAAATGCTCCGCGGTTCCTGTCTGTCCTTGAGTCGTAGTTAAGGGACTGCCTCTTCAACGAAGAACGCCCGGCGCCTTTGTGCGGCCCTAACCAGAACGAATGGACCAGACGCTCAGCGCAGCTCGGGATAGCCCTGGGCGGCGGCGAGGCGTTGGAACTCGATAATCCGGTCGTACGCGGAAAGCGGAAGGATCTCCACGCCGTCGATGAACACCGCGGCGCCGGCGGCGCGGACCTCCGGCTCCTCGAAGGCGTCCAGGAGCGCGTTCTGCAATTGCCCGATTCGATTCGGATCGCTCCCGGTCCGCGTCACGAAGGGAATTCCGGGGGCACGCGCGCTGTAGCAGAGCCGGCGGGTCTCTTCGAGTAGTGATGGGTGGTAGCGTTGGAGAAGGGCATACGTGACGCAGTCGATGGCGGCGACGTCGGCCTCGCCCCGGGCGACCGCGGTGACGCTGGCGGGGTGGGAGCCGCTCGTGACGACCCGCGAGAAGAAGCGGCCCCGGCGGCTCAACGGAGCCACCAGCGCCCGTAGCGCGTTCACGCCCGAGTGGGACTCCGGGTAGTTGACCACGCACACCGCACCGCGCAGATCCGAGAGTTCGGTGACGCGGGAATCCTCGGCGACGAGGACCACGCTAGAGTATAGGCATCCGTCGCAGCCGGGCGCGCTGTAAAGTGGCGTGGCCACCAGGGCGAGGGTCCCGGCATAGCGGCCGACGAGGTCGGCCCCGCAGCACTGGCTGAGCAGCAGCCCCGGATCGGTCCAGAGCTCGTGAACGCCCCGGGATCGGTCGAGGGCCGCAGGAACCCCTTCCAGTCCAGCCGTTTGCAGCTTTCGCGCGACACTGCTCCAGAGGATTTCGTGGGCGCCGCGCACCTCCTCGAAGTCGTACATCGGGAAGCTCGCCGAGAGTGTCATCATGTTGCCGTATACACGTCCGTGATCCTCTACATCAAGAAACAAGAGCTTTGCTCCCTTTCGGCGCCCGTGGTACCGTGCGGTTGCGAACGGGATTCCCCAGGCCAAGGAGGTTCCGATGGCTATCGAACTGAACCACACGATCGTGCCCGTAAGGGACAAGGAGGAGTCGGCCCGCTTCTACGAGACGATCTTCGGGTTCGCGCACCAGGAGCCCATGGGCCATTTCCAGCCGATTCACCTCGCCTCCCAGTCACTGACCCTGGACCTCGACAACCGTGAGGTGGTGGAGCACCATCACTATGCCTTCAAGGTGAGCGAGCCGGAGTTCGACGAGATCTTCGGGCGCATCAGGGAAGCCGGTCTCAAGTACGGCAGCGGACCGAGGTCCTCCGCCGACATGGAGATCAACACCCGGAACGGCGGGCGCGGGGTCTATTTCAGGGATCCCAGCGGCCACCTGCTGGAGCTGATTACGCGCGACTACGCGTGACGCCTGGCGCCCTTCGACTTCGCTTCGCGAAGCTTGTCCTGAGCTTGTCGAAGGGCTCAGGGCGAACGGAGTTCTACACCAACCCGCTAAGGCCGCGCGGGCTCCGGCAGCGGGGCGTCGTCGGAGCGGATGGCGATGTAGACGAGGGCGGCCGACGCCAGCAGGATCAGGCTCATGATCTGCAGGAAGCCGTCGTAACTGCCGTACACGTCGAAGTAGACGCCGGCCAGGAAGGGTCCTCCGGCGGAGCCGACTTGGTGCACAAGGAAGCTCAGGCCCATGATGAGTCCCGCGAGTCTCGGCCCCACCATCTCGAAGAACATGACGTTCTGAACTCCGATGGTGCCGAAGGTCGGCCCCATGGCCAGCGCCACCACGATGTAGAAGGTCAACGGGTTGGAGAAGTCGGCGGACATGGCGAGGGTACCCAGGCCGCGAAAAATGTAAGTGAGGGCCAGCGCCTGGTGGCGGCCGTAGCGGTCGGAGAGCCAGCCGAAGGCCACCGCGGAGACGGCGGCGGCGACTCCGAAGACGGAAACGGCGGTGGCTCCGACTACGGGATCGAAGTCCTTGCTCGCCGCGATCCCCACTAGGTGCACGCTCTGGAACAGCGCCATGCCGCAGGAGAACCGCGCCGCGAACAGCAGCAGCATCGAGCGGTCCCGCAGGTAGGGGAGGCAGCTTGACCAGCTCGCGGCCTCGCGCTGGCTCGAGGAGGACGGGGCCGGATCGCGCGCGCCGATCCAGCCGAACGGGAAGGCCACTCCCAGGAGCAGGATCCCGCAGAACATGGCCGCCATGCGCCAGTCGTAGTTCACGATGATGTAGTGCAGCGGGTACGCCAGAAAGAAGGGGCTCAACGGCGACGCCGTCTGGACGATGCTGACCGCCAGGCCGCGACTCTTGGCGTCGTAGTGCTTCGCCACAAGGAGCGAGATGATCACCAGACCGCAGGCACCCTTGGCCATGCCGGTCATGATCCCGAAGGTGAGACTGAGCTGCCACAGGTTCTGCGATAGTCCCATGCCGAAGAAACCGGCGGCCATGAGGAGCACCCCGCCGAGAATCACCGGGCGGGTGCCGAGGTCGTCCGCCTTCTTGCCGAACAGCACTCCGCCGATGGCCCAGCCCAGCATCGCGAACACGTAGGGAATCGTCGCGGTGGCGCGCGACCAGTCGAACGTTGCTTCGATGGGGGTGAGGAACAGGCTGAACGCGTTCATGCTGATGGACGTGATCACCACGGTCGCGGCGGACATGACTACGATGACGATACGCGGGAGCCGCATTTCTGTCTCAGGATGGGGCGAAGAGGTTTCCCGTTGCGTTGACGTGATGTGCGCGGGCGGTGCCGGCCCGGGCGCCGGCGCCGTTGAATTCCGCCCGGACCTCAACGGCCCGGGCGGGTGTGTGTTCCACTCCTACAGGCCGTAGAGCGCCTTGGGATTGTGGTGGAGGATGTTGTCCTTCCGCTCCTGGCTGACGTCGTCCATCTTCTTGAAGTCGAGGATGGCGTCCATCTCGCTGGACGGATCGGTGTGGCCGTAGTCGGTGCCGATGACCAGGTTGCCCTCGCCCGAGTACTTGAGGACATACGGGATGTCGTCGTTGGTCTGGCAGGTGACGTAGATGCCGTACTCCTCGAAGAGGTCCTTGGGAAACTCGCGTCCCGCCGCCGCATAACGGTTCTCGCTCTCCAGGTAGATCCATGGCACCCACTGGGAGGAGGCTTCGATGAACCCCCACCGGAGCTTCGGGAAGACCTGGGGAATCTCGCTCATGATCAGGCCCAGGCACGAGGTGACCGTGGGCGCCCGGAACATGGCGAAACGGCCGGCCGCGGTCGGGCGGTAGGTGTCGCAGTTGACCGGGTTGCCGTTGGCGATGTGCACGGCTATGGCCATGTCCAGATCGCTGGCCGCCTGGTAGACGGGGTAGAAGTACGGGTCGGTCATGTCCCGATCCCCTTCCAGCGGGCGTATGCACACGGCCACCGCGCCGTCCTCCTTGGCCTGCTTCATCTGCGCGGCGGCCTCGTCCAGCGCCAGCACGGGCACGACGCAGGACCAGCGCAGCCGGCCCTCGCTCTGCCGGTAGATGTCCCCCAGCCACCGGTTCCAGCTCCGGCACAGGGCGGCTTCCGTGTCCGGATGGGTGGTGATCTGCTCTATCCAGAAGGTGTTGTGAAGCACCTGGACGTCGACGTCCAACTTGTCCATGTGATCGAGCCTGAGCTGGACGTCGTCCAGTTCCCGGGCCGCCTTGGGTGACTCCACGTTCCTTCCGAACTGGTCCGACAGATCCCGGAGCTGTTGCTCGCTGTAGGTGGGGAAGCGGAACCCGCGGATCTTCTCGTCGATGATCCAGTATTGCTTGGTTGGGTTGTCAGGCGACGCGAAGAGCTGTGGCCGGAACTTTTCCTCGGACGGCTCCAGATAGTCCCACGTGCGTTCCGTTTCGATCACGTGGGCGTCCGCATCGATGACCGGGAGCTTTTCTTGACTGGACATGGCGCGACTCCTTGTATGCGGCCAGGGTATCCCGGACCGCAAGAGCTGTTCCCGACGCTTACAGGCCCGCGGTGCGTCTTCAATGTTTAATTCGACCAATGGGCATCGTTTGTCAACCGTTTCGCCGTCTCACTGTTCGCCTGAGGGACGGAGAGTAAGGTGGTCCTGGTTTGTAGGACAGGAAGGCGGCAAAGTTAAGGTGTATTCCAGACAGTGGATCATGCCGCCAAGGTCCTGTTTAACACGACCTCACGTTCCGGTGGAACCGGTAGAGAGGGGGTGGAGCGGAAGGGCTTCTTTCGGGTCTCTGCTGGCAGCCCACGAACGTAGGCTTCGGCCGGGGTGAGCACCCGGCGGGTGGCCCAGTCCATGACCGCCACCAGGTACAGGAAGCCCTTATGCACGGGGATGTAAGTGATATCCGCTGTCCAGACATGGTTGGGCCGCTCAATGGCAAGTCTCTTGAGCAGGTAGGGGTAGACCCGGTGCTCCGGATGCGGCCGGGAGGTCCGGGGCTTCTGGTAGATGGTCTCCAGGCCCATCAGGCGCGTCAGTCGTCGCACCCGGTGACGCCCCACACGGACGCCTTCCCGGCGCAGATGACGGGCCATCTGGCGGCTGCCGTAGAACGGATACTCCAGGAACAACTCGTCGATGCGGCGCATCAACCCCCGGTTCTCCTCACTCTCCCCCTTGGGCTCGTGATACAGCGAGGACCGGCTCACTCCCAGCAGGTGGCATTGCCGGCTCAAGCTGAGATGGGGAGGGCCGGGCTCAATGAGAGCCCGACGCTCCCCTACGCTCATCACTTGAGCCCGCGTGCCAAAAAATCCCGCTCCACCGTCAACTCCCCGATCTTCGCGTGCAGGTCCCGTATCTCCGTCTCGTGGTCCCCTCGCAACCCCTCCGTGAACACTTCCTTCATCCCTGCCACCGCCCGCTGCTTCCACGCGCTCACCCTGGTTCGGATGCACCTTGTGCCGCGTGGCGATCTCCTGAATCGTCTTGTCCCCCCTCAGCGTCTCCAACGCCACCTTCCCCTTGAAGTCCCCGCTGAACCGTCGCCTCGTGCTCATCGCGTATCCCTCCTTCTTCGGTGGAATACACCTTAACAACCTGTCCGATTTCCTGGGACCACCTCAGAAACTGTCCGTGTTCCCTACCGCGTGGCCACACGCGGGTTTCAATTTAGCACCAGTGGTGGACTGTCGAGCGTGAAACCTATTCGCAACATGTTGTAACCGAAGGTTAATACTCCTGAAATCCCTGTAACATACTGGTCGTCTAGACTTGGAGTGGTGACATGGTCTTGTGATCAGAGTCCGCGCCCGGATACGGGTCATGGTAAAGGGCCTCGTGATGCGAAAGAAACTAAGCCAAGGAGGTGAACCGTGTCAAAGCACATGAGAGACCTCTTGAAGGAGGCGCTACATCAGATAGTCGACATCAACTACGGGCAACCATCCATCTCAGACCCTACGCAAGAGAAGTTCAACGAGGGTACACGCAGGGCCTGCAACCTGATCGGCGACGTATTCACTGCCGAGCAGGCGCAGCGACGGCGTGACGAGGTCGTGACCGCAAAGGAGATCTTCGTCGAGGCCCACAAGAGTCGACCCGACCGATGGGACGGTTGTAGCCACCTCTCGAGGGTGTCCTTGTTGCTGGGCGAGTTCGATGAAGCCGCAAAATGGAACGAAAGAGCGTTTGACCGGATACAGGCCAACGGCGGAGAAGGACTCGATAAGGCGACGCTCAATGTTCGATATGCTCAATATCACGAACTTCGAGCGGAAATCGCCCTGGCCAAAGGCGATCCCCAGGCTGCGACGCAGGAATTTCTGCGAGCTTTGGCGATTGACCCGTCAGTTCACAACCGATTGTCGCTCGTTCGAGTCTATTCGATTATCGGTGACATCAAGAGCGCTGTTGTGCAAATCGAAGCGCTGGAGCGTCACCCCGATTTCGCACTCTGGGCTGGTGAATTCCTTGCCCGGGTGTTGGAGGAAGGAGACTTCGCGCCTCTCCGGGCCTCAAGAGCGTGGCGTGGTACTGTCGAGTCCCCCGGCATCCAGGGCAGGTGGGGCGCCACTACAAAGCGTACCAGCGCGCACTTGCGGCAAACGTTTGTCACGGACAGGGGATGGAAGCGACGGCTCAAACGTGTACTCCTCTACGTTACTGTCCTTATCATTGTGGTGGGGTTGAAGGTGTGGCTCCCCAACGTAACCTTCGGCATGTCTTGGTCCGGCAAAGTCCTATCGCCAGCGAGAGAGTGGTCCGTCCCTAGGAAGATCATAGACAAGGCCTTCGCGGATCTGAGGCCATGGGGTCAGGGAGCGGGCAAAATAAGGCGGTTTGTGCCTGTGGGGAGCAACCCGCCCCGTGCCACGACCTTCGCACCCGCGTTTACCCAACATGCTTATGGGTTGCGGGTATTCTATTCGTCAGCCAAGCCATCGCGCCGGCTACCACACGTACAACCTGTGTCGTCTGCCTACATCGTTTCAACAAAACACAGCCCAGTCATTCCGTGGCAGGATGAACTCGTGACCCGGATTTTGGTTGGTGGCGATCTCCTCGTCGGTGGGAGCCTCGCGAAGAAGATCACACACCCGGTCAATAGGGGCGCGGCTGCCCCGACTGTCGTAAGGGCGGTCCCGGTTGTAGAAATGCCACTTGGCGAGCCTGTATTCCAGCTCCGGATCCCCCAGAAGGACAGTGGGCTAGAACTCTTCGGGACCGGTTCGCTGCGCCCGTTCAACCTCCCCGTTGAGAAGGCGTGTACCCGGCCGGGTCGGCGGGAATTTGATGCTCTGCTCGCGAAGTCGGTCTCGCACCGGATAGGCAAAGAACTCCTGGCCCTAGTCTGTCCGGATACGTTGAATGGAAAAAGGTACTTCCTCGACCACTAGGTCGAGGAAGGCCAAAGAACGGCACCAGAGCTTTGCGACGTCGCGAGGGTCAGTGCAGGTTGGCGCCCCCGTTGACCAGAATGGACTGGCCGGTGACGAAAGCGCTCAGCTCCGATAGCAGGTACAGCGCGGTTCCCACCACGTCGTCCGGCTGTTCGATGCGCTGCAGGATGCGCTTGGCCGCGGACCGCTCGTAGTCTTCGAGAGCGGCCGCCGTGGGCTCCGGCTCGCTGGCGGTGGAACCCGGCGCCAGCGTGTTCACGCGGATGTTGTCGGGGCCCAGCTCACGGGCGAGGACCCGGGTGAAACCCACCACCGCCGCCTTGGAAACCACGTAGTGCATCATGCCGGCGCCGCCGTTGTAGGCCATGTTGGACGCGATGTTGACGATGCTTCCCTGGCGGCGCTCCTGCATGGCCGGCGCCACGGCCCGGCTGCACAGCCACAGCCCCTTGACGTTCACGGCCATCACCCGGTCCCATTCCTCCTCCCGGATCTCCTGGAAACCCGAACGCGTCACCGGCACGCTCATGAAGACCGCGGCGTTGTTGACGAGCCCGTCGATCCTTCCGAAGGATTGCAGAGCGGCCCCGGCCATGGCTTGGCAACTGGACAAGTCCGCGACGTCCGTCTGGACCGCGAGGGCCTGGCCGCCGTTCGCGGCAATCTCCCGGGCCACCGATTCGGCGGCGGCCCCGTCGATGTCCGCGGCCACGGGGATACCGCCCTCCCCGGCGATGCCCAGGCAATAGGCCCGGCCGATGCCGTTTCCCCCTCCGGTCACGATGACCACCTTCCGGTCCAGCAGACCCATCAGCCTTCCTTTCTGTTCGCTACTTCCGCCCCAAGAGCTCCTTGTACCGGGCGAGGAGATCCGGGGGAGCCCCATAGAGGCCGGCAATGGTTTTTTCTATGGTCTCGTGGGAGGCCGGCGAGACGATGACCTTTTGCCGTTTGGCCTGCTCCAGGAGCTTCGGGCTGTTGAGAGTGTCCGTGAACGCCTTGCGCAAGAGCGCCACGCGGTCGGGCGGAGTCCCCGGAGGTATGGCAAAGAGGCGCAGCAACTTCCACGTCCCCACCAGAAAGTCCGCCATTCGCTGCTGCTTCGGATCGAGATTCATATCCTTGAACGTGGCGACGCCGGGGATGGGCTTCACCCGAGGGTCCTCTCCCAGGGCGAGCACCGGTCGCACCAGGCCGCTCTCGATGTGGCGTCTGTAGATGGTCTGCATGTTCGACTGAGACATGATGCGCACGTCCACTTCCTTCCGCTCCATGGCGGCCATGACGTTCGCGGTGCCCCTGTAGCCGTGGACTGCCTTCAAGGGATAGCCGAGACTGGCCAGAAACTGGTTGGCGGCGGTGGCCGGCGACCCCCTGCCGGTCAGTCCGGAAGCCAGGGGCGTCTTGGAGTTCCTGAAATCCTCCAGGGATTTTATCGGCAGATCGCTGCGGACCCAGACTACCTCGGGAACGGCTCCCAGAGTCGGGTCTCCGAGCCAGATGAACTTGCGCACGTCGAACTTGGCGGCTTCAGGTCTGGTCACGAGATCCGTGATCACGCCGAAGCTGAATACGACGATGGTGAGGCCGTCACCCGGCTGCATGGCGTAGACCCGGTTGGCCGCCACCATGCTGGCCGCGCCGGGCATGTTGACCACGATCACCGAAGGGTTCCCGGGAAGATGTGCGCCGAGATTCCTGCCGACAAGGCGGGAGAACGTATCGAATCCGCCCCCGGGACTGTAGCCGACGACGATGCGGATGGTCTTGCCCTTGTAGAATGGCGCGTCCGCCGCCCAGGTGCCGCTAGCGAGGATCAGCAGCGCCGCGATACAAACGATCATGGATCGCAAGTTTTTCATGGGAGTCCCTCCGGAGGTTGGAGCAGTCAGCCGTCTCAAGCACGGATCCGCGGCCCGCACTATCTCAAGGCAAGTATTCGCTGTCAACGGGATTCGCTCGATTGCTTCGTGTCCTGTTTCCCGGATACGTTCGGGACGATGGACAGGGCATGTTGCTGGCCGCACGGCGAGATAGCGGGGGGTGGAAATGCATCATCACGCAAACCTGTTGACACGGACCGATGATCTTCGGGAGCTGATCGCCGCGGTCGAACGGATCGCCGTTCTCGGCATCAAGACGGAGAGGCAGAGCGACCAGCCCGCGTTCTACGTGCCCAGGTATCTGGACCGGGCAGGTTTCGACGTGATCCCCGTGCCCGTCTACTACCCGGAGGTGACCGAGATATTGGGGAAGCCGGTGTACCGGCGGCTGGCGGACATTCCTGGCAGGGTGGACCTGGTGAACGTGTTTCGGCGTCCGCGGGACATCGAGGCCCACCTCGACGACATGCTGGCCGCCAAGCCCGCCGCGGTCTGGTTCCAGTCGGGAATCCGCCATTCAGAAGCGGCCGAGGCGCTGGCGCGGGCCGGCATCAAGGTGGTCCAGGACCGTTGCCTGATGGTGGAGCACCGCTCGCTGGCGACGCCTGCGGCGTTGTAGCCGGCACCCGTTCTGGACAGCGTCCTTCGACTTCGCTTCGCTACGCTCAGGACGAACGGAAACAGGTTTCTAAACCGTTCGTCCTGAGCGTAGCGAAGCGAAGTCGAAGGACGCCATCCTGCTTACTCGGACAAGTTCCCAGGTCGGGTTGGCCGTAGGTGCAACCCGACACTCGGCTCAGGAGAAGGCCAGGAACCAGCACAGCGCCACCACCCCTGCCGCCAGCACGCCGATCCTGACCTGGATGCGGGGGTTCTCCGGACGGTCCATGGCCGTCGCCAGCGCGGCCCCGCCGGCCCCGCCGACCGCGAACCCCCAGAGGTGCGCCCACAGATCCACGCGCTGGCCGCCGGTGCCGAGCATGGCCAGGATCGCCAGTCCGGCCGCCAGCGGTATCCAGGCGCGCTTGCCCCGCAACCCGAGGCGCTGCCGTCGCACCACTCCGGTGCCTCCCACCACGCCGAGGGCGCCGAAGACCGCCGTGGACGCGCCGATGGAGATGTGGTCGAAGCCGTAGAACCAGGCGTTGCACAGGTTCCCGCCGGCCCCCACCGCCAAGACCATGGCCGCCCCCAGCCCCGGTCCCTCCGAGCGGCAGACCGCGGTCAGGAAGAACAACATGGCGACCGCGTTGGAGCCGACGTGCGCCAGATCGGCATGCAGCGTGAGCGCGGTGACCGTGCGCCACAACTCCCCGCGCAGGATGAGGTCGGCTGAAGCGCTGCCGCGCTCGAGCCAGGGCACCGTCCCCTGGGTCCCGGCGGCGAAGAAAAAGAACGCCAGCAGTGCCGCGCCGACCCCCGCGCCGGTGTAGAGAGGACCGTGACCGGGCCAGGGTTCCTCGTCCGGAACGCTGGTCCGGGTCTCGCTCTCGTAGTCCCATAGCTCGGTGACCGCCTGTTCCAGATGCTGGGAAGGGACCGACAGGACCCATCCGCTGGAGGTGCGTGTCAGACGAGGAGCCAACCCCTCCGCCTCCAGCACCAGGGACCATTCCTCGGCCTGGCGCAGGTCCGGTGTCCTGCGTACGATTATTTCCCTTCCTGCCTGTGTCATGGGCTACGATGTCCGCGAAAACATGGGACGTAGATACCGGACAAGGATGGCGGCTTCAACTGCCGTCGTTCGGTTTTGACAGGTTGTGAAGATCTCCATATGAGACCGGTCGGCGCGCTTCGACTTCGCTTCGCCACGCTCAGGGCGAACGGTCAAGTCAAATAACCCCGTTCGCCCTGAGCGTAGCGCCGCGCAAGCGGCGCGAAGTCGAAGGGCGCCATACGGAGTCTTTCAACAACCGGTTAACGATACGTGATGAGGGCGATGCCGGTGACGATCAGAACGGCCCCGGCGGCCACCCGGGCGTTGATGGTTTCGAGGTCCCGCAGGAAGAGCGCGCTGAAAAGCACGATGAACAGAGGGTTGGTGTTGATGAGCGGGACCACCACGGACACGTCCCCTTCGCTCAGGGCGATGTAGCCCAGCAATTGGGCGGTGGCCGATACGACCGCGGCGGCGCCGTAGAACGGCAGGCATTTTCGGTCGCCCTGAAAGGTGGCTCGGAGCTGACCCGTGGCCACCAGGCTGAGGGAGAAGACCACCAGCGAGGTGGTGATGGTGACGGCGGTGGCGACGTAGGGGTTGGGCATGATCAGGAGCCCGGTCTTGCGGAAGTTCTGCGAGATGGCCGTGAGGAAGGCCGCGCCCAGCGGGTACGCAAGGTGGATGGCCTTCCACTCGCTCTCGCCTTCACGCCGGCTCGAGGTGAACCAGACCCCCACGACGCTCAGGAGCGAACCCAGGTAGACCGCGGCCTCGGGCCGCTCGCCCAGGAAGGTGAACGCCAGGGCGATGGCGAACAGCGGAGTCACGCTGCGCACCGGACCGGCACGGGAGGCGCCCAGGCGGACGATGCCGGTATAGTGCATGAAACGGACGATGGCGGGCTGGATCAGCCCGCTGATGATGAAGTACCAGGTGGCGTCGGTGTACAGCAGGCTCAGGGGAAAGTAGAGCCAGATAGCGGTCCACAGCCCCACGGTGCTCAGCACGAACCCCATGAGTGCGGCCAGCGCCACGCTGGCGTAGCGCGAGCCCCGGCGCACCAGGATCGCCTCGGAGCCCCAGGCCACCGACGAGGTCAGGGCGAGGAACTCGGGGCCCATGACGGATTCATCCGGAGCAAAGCGGTGACGTGGACACGGGCGGGTTTGAAACCCGCCCCTACTCCAGCACGAGCGGCGTATCGTCGCGGTTGGCCCACTCGCCCATGGAACCGTCGTAGTTGCGCGTCCGCTCGTAGCCCAGCAGTGTCAGGACGAAGACTCCGTGCGCCGCACGGATGCCGCCCTGTCAATAGGTGACCACTTCCTTGTCGGGTGGGACCCCCGCCTGCTCCAGCAGGCTCCTGAGTTCACCAGCTTCCTTCAAGGTCTTGTACGGGTTGTCCTGGAGAAAGTTGAGCCATTCCAGGTGCACCGCCCCCGGTATGCGCCCGGCCCGCTTGTTGCCGCGGTCGATGGCGCCCGTCCACTCACCGTCCGACCGCACATCGAGGTACACGACATCGGGATTGCCGATGTTCGCCGTCCCGTAGTCTATCGTGCATACCAAGTCCGGGTTGGCCTTGGGGCTAAAGACCGCGCCTTCGGGCTTGGGCACGTCCAGGGTCACGGGCCGTCCTTCGTCGAACCACTTCTGCCAGCCGCCGTTGAGCACGGTCACCTCGGTGTGGCCGTAGTAGTTCAGCACCCACCACAAGCGCGCTGCCCACAGCGAGCCGTTGCTGTCGTAGGCCACCACCCGCGTGCCCTCGCCGATCCCCAGGTTCTCCATCACCTCCTTGGCCGTGTCCGGCGGCGCCACCAGGGGATACTTCCGCGGTTCCTTGTCGTACCCCGATTGCTTGATGTAGTGGTGCACGCGTATTCCCACGGCGCCCTTGATATGCGCGCGCCGGTAGACGTCGAAGGGATCGCAGTCCACGACCCGGATGTCCGGGTCGTCCAGGTGTTCCGCCAGCCAGTCCGTCTCCGTCAGTAGCTCGGGGCGAGCGTAACCTTCCTCTGTCATGGGTCCACCTCCTGTGTGGCGTGTCGAATCTGTACCAGATCGAATCAGCGCGCGCGAACGCGCCCGGGTTGAACTGTCGCCGCCTCTTGGGCGACAATGGCCCGCGCAGGTTGAAGACCGTAAACGCTGTAAACGGAGGAGAATCAAACCCGGTTTCACCTCCGCGTCATTCCCGCGGAAGCGGGAATCCATGGGCGGGGAAGGGGAGCCCGGCACAAGTTGACGAATCTAGTGTGGTGTCTGGTTAATTTGCAGCATAATATGCGGGTCTTTTTCGCCGTCGGCTGCGTTGCTCTTCCTCGCGTGGTACCCGCCAC
>JAPPNF010000096.1 GCA_028818755.1 Deltaproteobacteria bacterium
CCAAGGACGGCGGCGCGCTGCTGCCCACCATCATCTTCGGCATCCCCGGCAGCGCCGGCATGGCGGTGCTCCTGGGCGCGTTCATCCTGCACGGGCTGCAGCCGGGATTTTTCTTCGTGCGCGAGCACATGGAAATCGTGTTCGTGCTGATCTTCGGCTTCGTGATCTCCAACTTCCTGGCGAGCCTCATGGCCGCGTTCGGCGCCGACATCCTGGCCCGGGTTACGACCTTGCGGGTGGGATTCGTGGTGCCGGCCGCCTTCCTGCTGTCCGTCGGCGGCGCCTACGCCGCCCGGGAGAACGTCTGGGACATCGGCATCGCCATCGCCGCGGGCATCCTGGGCTTCGCCTTCAACCGTTTCGGTTTCTCGCTGGTCACGCTGGTCATCGGCTTTTTGTTGGGGGTCCGCGCCGAGCTTTCCTTCGTGCAGTCGCTGCAGATCTCCGCCGGCAGCTATGCGATCTTCTTCACGCGGCCCGTCACCATCGTGTTGATGCTGCTCAGCATCCTCATGCTGTGTCTGCCGTGGCTCACGAGCCGCAAAGCGAGGGCGTCGTCATGAAGGGCTCAACGACAGGATCGCGGCTTCTCGGCGTCATCCTGGTGGCTGCCTCGCTGCTGTTCTTCGCGTGGTCGTTCTCGTACGGCGGCATGGCGGGTTTCGTGCCGCTGGTGCTGGCGTTCCCGACGGTGGTGCTGGCGGCGCTGTGCCTGGCCGGCGAGCGCTACCCCGCCATCATGTCGGCCTTCGAGGTGAGCCTGGAGGACGTCCTCGCCGGCGCCGCGACGGGCGAGCATGACGTGGAGGAGTCGGAAGCGCAGGAAGGCCCCAAGGCCGGCGAGCTGAAGCTGATTGTCCGCATGTTCGTGTGGTTCGGCGTCTTTGGGGTGCTGGTCTTCATCTCCGGGTTCTACATCTCGACCCTGCTGTTCGCGGTTTTCTTCACCCGCTACCAGGGCCGCATCGGCTGGCCCGGAACGGTCTTCATCACCGCCTTGGCGCTGGGCTTCTTCTACTTCATCTTCGAGGAGACCCTGGCCGTCGACCTCTTCGCGGGCGTGATCTTCGGTGCCTTCATCCCGCCGCTGTAGCAGCCTCAGTGCCCTACGCGGCTGCTTCTTGACCCGCATCCCGCAGGTCTCTCCATCTACGTCTCTTCGGCTTCGCGAAGCGAAGTCCATCCGTTCATCCTGAGCCCTTCGACAAGCCTGTCCTGAGCTGGTCGAAGGGCTCAGGACAGGCTTCGTGGAGCGAAGCGGAACCAACTCGACGAATTTCCAAATCCGACAAGCTTCCAGGAACGGGGTTCAAGTTCCGGCACGGCGTGCCGATGACTCTCTATAGGACGGACAGGACAGGCAGGCAGGAAGTCCATGTCCGGGAGGGTCACTCATGCCAGATGAAATCGATCACCCTCACGACCGGCTGTTTCGTGCGGTCTTCTCCGACGCCGCGGAAGCTGCCAGCCTGCTCCAGGCGGCGGTGCCGCGGAAGCTGCGCGAGAACGTCGATTGGAACAGCCTGCGACTGGTGGAGGGAACCTTCGTGGATGACGCCCTGCGCCAGAGTGAGTCCGACCTGCTGTTCGAGGCTGGCTACGGGAAGGAGACGGAGGGCCACGGGAAGGTGAAGGACCGGTTGCGGCTTTACCTGTTGTTCGAGCGGCGTCGCTGGTTTCCGTTGGCACGGTGGACTATATTCGGGCAATCGCGGTCTATCTGTTCTCGATGCCGGACAAAACGGCAGCGGTTGCCTTCGATGAAGCGCTGCGGCGCCATCAAGGCCAAGGAGGAGGGATCATGTCATACGCTCAACTTCTGGAGGAAGGCTGGGCAAAAGGCCGGGCAGAGGGCAAGGAAGAAGGCCGTGAAGAAGGCTTGCAGCGCGGCAAGGTAGAGGCGGTGGAAGGCTTCTTGCGAATCGGCGTGAGCTGGGATGTGATCGCGTCGGCAACAGGGATCGACGAAGCCCGGTTCCGCGCTCTCAAGGAGCGCCTCGCCGCGGCGGCGCAGCCGTCCGACGAGCCGGCATGATCCCGTCCTGGATGCCAACGTGACCGCACATCCCCAATAGTCCCCCGCCCCAGCCGTCAGCGCAGATCCGCATCGCTGGCGGAATCGAGTCCATAGAACTCTTCAACCCTTGCGTTCACGAGCTGAACGCTGCCGGGTGCAAAAGTTCCGGCAGTACCACTCACACGCGGACCCACTGTCCTTCTTCCGCAGCGTGCAACGCGGCGTCCAGCACGCGCTGGGCTGCGAGGCCGTCGGCGAAGCTCGGTGAGGCTGGGGCGCCGTTCCGGATCGCGTCGACGAAGACGCGGGTGAGGGCGGCGAAGATGAACTCTCCTTGGGCGCGCTGCGGGTCCGAGGGGTCGAGTCCCCGGGTGTAGCGCTCCGGGATCTCCAGGGGTTCGGGCGAGCGGGTGTCGCCGCGGGCGCCCCAGAGCTGGCCGCGGATCCATCCCTCGACGTTGCGGTCGAAAGCGAACCGCAGCATTCCGGCATCGCCGTAGATCTCCAGGTTCTGGTAGTTGCTCTTTCTTGCCACTCCGCTGAGGCGGATGCACGCCGAGGCGCCGCCGGCCAGGCGTCCGAAGAGCGTGAAGTTGTCGTCCACCGTCACCGCCCGGGACACGCCGCGGTCGTCCTTCCGCTCCGGTATGAAGGTGTCCGCGTGCCCCCAGACGCTCTCGAACTCGCCTATCAGCCAGCGGAGGCGGTCCACCACGTGGACGCCGATGTCGCCGAGGATACCGAAGCCGGCAAGCTCCCGCGCGTGGCGCCAGTAGTGGGTCTGGTCCGGGGCGAGACGGGTCTCGCCGAACCAGCGGCTCTCCACGTGGAGCACCCGCTCGCCCACGTAGCCGCCGTCCATGAGCTCCTTCATGTAGGCCAGCGCCGGGATGTGGCGGTGGTTGAACGCGGTCATGTGCACGCGCCCGGCCGCCTCCGCCTGCTCGAGCATGGCCTCGGCCTCCGCCGCGTTCATGGCCAGTGGCTTTTCGCACAGCGCGTGGAGGCCATTCTCCAGCGCAGCGGCGGTCATCTCCGCATGGAGATGCGGTGGCGCGACGATGCTCACGGCGTCCAGGCCTTCGTGTGCCAGGAGCTCGCGGTAGTCCGTGTACACGTGAGGCACACCGAACTTCCCAGCCATGGCCTCCGCCTTGTCCCGGGTCCTCTGGCAGAACGCCACCACTTCGGCGTTCTCCGTGACGCCGAAGCCCTGCAGGTGCTGGACGCCGAAACCGCCGCCGATGACGCCGATGCGCACAGGTTGGTCCGTTGTCATGTCTCCTCCTGGTGTTCGTCCGGCGGATTTCAGCCGCGGTTCACGTCTTCCCGGAATTTCCGGGCTCGGAAACCATGAGAATCACGGCCGCCGCGAGTTTGACGCCGCCGGAATGATCGGACGAAGCGTTCACCGCGGGTGTCTTGTCCTTCCGGCTACCGGAAGCTCCGGGCGAGTTCCCGGTGAACCTGCACATAACCCTCCGAACGGTTGCGGATGCGCGGAGCGAGCTCGGCGTGCAGGCGGGGGAGGGCGTGAAACGGCACCGCGGCGTACTCGTGATGCTCGACATGGAACGGCATGTTCCACGCGAGGAAACGCACCAGCGCGTTGGTGTGCACCGTCCGCGAGTTCTCGAGCATGTCGGGGGAGGTCGGACAGCCGGTGTGCTCGGCCATGAGATAGAGTCTCAACATCGGCTGCCCGAGGAGCACCGGAACGATCCAGCACCAGATGAGCAAGGTGCTGGCAGTCGCTGTCGAGACCGCCCCAAGCGCAGCGTAGCCTGCCAGGAACAACCGCGCTTCGAGAACGATCCGGGCTCGCTCGGAACTCGCGATCCAGGACTCCGTCACGTGTCCCGCCGCGTGGCGGGTGATCGCGCGGACCTGATCCATCCAGTAGGGGACGCCGGTCAGACGCCACAGGTACTCGCGCCAGGTCCGGGGTGGGGGCGTCGCAAGCTCCGGGTCGCGTTCCGGATCCTGCGTGTGCCGGTGGTGCTCGAAATGGAACGCGCGGAAGTAGCGGGGCGGCAGGACGAGGATCCATCCGCAGGCGGTCGAGACCGTGCGGTTGAGCCACCGGCTTCGGAACGCCGTGCCGTGAATCGTCTCGTGGAGCGGCGCGAAGAGAAAGACGAGACAGGTGCCGTAGGCCCATGCGGCGAGGAACATCCAGGCGGTCCCGAAAGCGGCTGCATACAGGGCTCCTGCCGCCGCGATCACCCCAAGATGGAGTGCCAGATGGGCGAGTCCCTTGGCGTTCGACCGCTCTGTGAGTGCGCGGAGGGTCGTACTCGACTGCGGATTCGATGGCATCTTCACAGGGTGCCCCACCTCGGTTCAGGTCTTCAAGTCCTTTATGAGAGTTCGCGTCCTGGGGACGATCAGGATCGTGGCCGCCGCCACGATATTGACGATGGCGAAGAGATAGAATGTGTAGCTCAAACCGTAGAGGTCGGCTACAGCGCCGGCGATCAACGGGAAGACCAGGGAGAACGAAGACCGGCCCACGTCCATGAATGTCTGTGCCGCGCCCCAGATATCCTTCGGCGCGTGCTCCAGGCCGCTGGCCTGGATGATGGGTCCCACCGCGAAGAGCGCCATCCCGCCCAGGGACACGACAGGCAACAGCAACCAACCGGACGGGAACAACGGCATCGAGCCGATCAGCAGTCCGCCCGTGAGCAACGAGACGAAGATCGTGCTCTTCCGCCCCCAACGGTCCGACATGTGTCCCACGATGGGAGCGAATACCGTCCCTACCAGCGCCAGGCACCCTAGATAGATGCCGATGGCGGCCGTCCCCATCTTCATTTCCACCGAAAGATAGAGGGGTAGAAAGGTCGGTATGAGATTCTCGCCGATGGATCGCAGGCCGGCCACGACGGTTACGCCGATCAATGGAAGATTGGTGAGGACGTCGCTGCGCAGCGCGCGGCCATAGGATACTCCCTGCCGGTCCCGCGGCGCGTGTCCCAGGCGCGGCAGCAACAGCCAGAGAAAGAGCGCGGTGGCGATTCCGGGCAGGAACTGGAAAGTGAAGACCGTGCGCCAGCTCACCCAGGCGAGCACCGCGCCCACGATGGCGGGGCCGGCGGCGGAGGCGAGATAGCCCCCCATGGCATGGATGCCCAGGGCGAATCCCATGCGGTCCGGGAACCGGTCGCCGATGACGGCTCGTGCCGGCGCGTGCCACATGAACCCTCCCGCCAGGGCTTGGGTGCAAAGGAGCGCTCCGAATATGAGGAATGTGGTGGAAAACCCCTGAAGCGAGAAGAACAGGGAAGGCCACACCAGGGAAAACAGCAGGATACCCTTGCGATCCTTCAAGAAGTCCGTGGCCAGGCCGCCGGCGGTGATGCTGATGATGTGGGATACGCGTTGAACCGAGCGAAGCGCCCCGAGTTGGGTATACGTGATGCCGAAGTCCCTGGTGATCAACGGCAGGGACACCGCCAGGATGCCGTGGAACCAATGGGTAACGCCGTGGCCTGTCGCCAACAGCGTCAGGATGCGGCCTCGCCGCGGCTCGGGTAGAGCCGCGCCTTGGGCAGAGACCGAAGCGTCGGATGATGCGCTCACCTCAAGTCTCTTGCCCGTGCTTCACGCGTCGACCCCGGAGGTGGCGGAGAAGGGAGGGAGTCGAACCCTCCGAGAACCTTACGGCCCTCAGACTGGTTTTGAAGACCAGCGGCACCACCGGGCACCTTCCTTCTCCATCGCATCGCCCGTCATCCTAGTACGATATGCGTCAGAATTCACGGGCTTGGCGCGCGAGGTCGGGCGGAGTGAACGCCTTTACTTCCGGCAGGTCCTCTTCGAACA
This sequence comes from Deltaproteobacteria bacterium, assembly GCA_028818755.1. Lineage (GTDB taxonomy): Bacteria > Desulfobacterota > Binatia > UBA9968 > JAJDTQ01 > JAJDTQ01. The sequence goes on from JAPPNF010000096.1 coordinate 5,846, forward strand.
CATCAACCTCTACCAGCGCGGTCTGGGAGATCGGACCTTGGGCGAGGCGTGAGGTTCCCTTGTCCAGTGTCAGGACGTTGGGATTGCCATGCCGTTCCAGGCCACCGGGTGCCTCCGGGTCGAACCATGCCCCGGTAGGGAGCACGACGACATCGCGCGACACGTTCTCCGTGAGGCGTGCGCCGGCGAGACAAGCTCCGCGATCGTTGAAGACGCGCACGACGGCCCCGTCCTCGATCCCCCTTGCGGCGGCGGTGGCGGGGTGGATCAGAAGCGGTTCACGGCCCTGCACCTTGCTGTCCAAGCTCACGGATCCGGGGTCGTATTGGCTGTGAAGTCTGGTGGCGGGCTGATTCGAGATGAGGTGGAGCGGGAAGCGGGAGGCCTTCTCTCCGCCCAGCCACTCCGCCGGCTCGATCCACGCCGGGTGTCCGGGGCAGTCGTCGTAACCGAAGCCCGCAATGGTTTCCGAGAAGATCTCGATACGTCCGGACGGGGTCGGCAAACGGTTCGCGGCAGGGTCCTCGCGAAACCCGCCCAGCAGCACCCTTTCCTCGCCCTCGGTCGGCAGGGTGATATGACCGGCGCTCCAGAAGGCGTCGAAAGGCGGCAACTCAATGCCTTCGCGTATGAACTCGCCGCGGAGCGTATCGTAGAGGTGCGATAGCCAGTCCTTCTCCACCCGGCCCTCGGTGAAGTCGTCCTTGAACCCCAATCGGTCGGCAAGGCCCGAGAAGATGTCGTAGTCGTTCCGCGCGTCGCCGACCGGAGGGATGGCCCGCGCCATGGCGAATACCATCGGATCGGCCGGCGCCGTGCCGATGTCGTTGCGTTCCAGGGCGGTGGTAGCCGGCAGCACGATGTCGGCATGCCGGGCTTGAGGATTCCACCAAGGTTCGTGGACGATGATCGTTTCGGGGCGCTGCCATGCCTCCACCAGGCGGTTGAGGTCCTGATGGTGGTGAAAGGTGTTGCCGCCGCACCAGTAGATGAGACGGATGTCGGGATACCGCAGCCGTTGCCCGTTGTAGTCGAACGGCCCTCCGGGGTTGAGGAGCATATCCGTAATCCGCGCCACCGGGATAAAGGGTTCTACCGGGTTCACCCCTTGCGGCAGCGTCAACCTCTTGATGAACTTCACGGGGTTGCCGTCGGCGCCGGTGGCGCCGTAACCGTAGCCGATGCCGCCTCCCGGAAGCCCGATCTCGCCCAGCATCGCGGCGAGGACCGCGGCCATCCAGTAGGGTTGCTCGCCGTGGTCGGCGCGTTGCAGCGACCAGCTCAACGTGATGAGGGTGCGCCGCGCGGCCATGCGGCGGGCCAGGCCGCGTATCGTGTTCGCGGGGATGCCGCACTGGGCGGCCGCCCATTCCGGGTCCTTGGGTTGACCGTCGGTCTCACCCATGAGGTAGGCGCGGAAGGCCTCGAACCCGACACAGTACTTCTCCAGGAATGCCTGGTCGTGGAGGCCCTCGCGGACCAGCGTGTAGGCTAGACCCAGCATCAGCGCGGTGTCGGTGTTGGGGCGCGGCGTCAACCATTCCGCTTCAAGGAAGTCCGCGGCGTCGTCCCTGACCGGGCTGACGTTCACGAACTCGACGCCGTTCTTCCTGCAGTGCTCGAGCCAACCGCGGGTGGCATGCTTGCCGATGCCGCCCGCGCTGACTTGGGTATTCTTGAGCGGGAGTCCCCCGAAACTGACCACGAGCTCCGTGTGTCTGGCGATCACCGGCCAGGAAGTGGCTCCCTCGCGAATGGATCTCCAGTCGTACCCGAAGACGTGAGGGACGATGACTTCCGCCGCGGCAAAGCTGTAAGCGTTGACCGACCGGACGTAGCCGCCGAATCCGTTAAGAAAGCGGTGCAGTTGACTTTGGGCATGGTGGAAACGCCCCGCGGAGGCCCAACCGTAGGAGCCGGCGAAGATCGCCGAATTGCCGAACGAACCGCGCACGCGCCGCAGTTCGCCGGCGACCAGGTCGAGCGCCTCCTCCCAACTCACGGGGATGAACGGCTCCCTCCCGCGGCCTCCCCCGTGGTGCTCGGGTCCGTGCTCCAGCCAACCCTCGCGCACCATCGGTTGAGAGATCCGGCAGGGGTGTTGCACGACGTCCGGAATCGATAGTCCGATGGGCGAGGGATCCGGGTCGGCGGCAAACGGGCGCGCCGCCACGATGCGCTCGTCCTGGACCTCGACCTGGTAGGCCCCCCAGTGGAGGGATGTCTGAACGTGCCTGGAATCCGTCTTCGCCATTTGTCTTGCCTCCCGCTTCCCAACATTTCCTATTGCATGAATGAAATCAACGGGATTAGGCTGATTTCAATCGCCCACCCGCCAGGGTCGACTCGATGGGGCGATTGCAACTGCGGAGGTGACATGAAAAGGATAGATGCTCTCAAGGTGCTGACGAAACACCGGACGGATGAGCCGATCATTGTAAGTGTCGGTTATCAGCCCTCGGAGTTGAATTCTCTGGGACACAACGACCTGAATCTCTATCAGGTCAACCTCCCGTATCCGTCACCTCTCGGTCTCGGTCTCGCGCTGGCGATTCCACATCAAAAGGTCATCGTCAGCGACGGCGATGGATCGGCCGTCGCCGGCATGTCCACACTCTGCACCATCGCCAGTGCCGCACCTCCCAATCTTATCCATATCGTTTGGGACAACGAATCCTGGATGACCTGCGGAAAGGTCAGGGGAGACCACATGGGCCCCATGCCGACCCCGACGGCAGGGCGCTGTGATTTCGAGCTTTTGGCCAAGGGTGCCGGAATCGAGCACGCCTACACGGTCCGGGACGAAAGAGAGTTCGAAGACGTCTTCGTCCGGGCTCTCCGGGATGACAAACCGTACGTCATCGTGGCGAAGGTCGACACGAGCACTCCCGCGGCGGCGCCGGTTCCCTACGGAATGACCGAAAACGCCATCAGGTTCCGCCGGGCCCTGGTGGACAAGGGCTGGGTCGATCCCATGCATGCAGGTGCCACGACGTTCAAGGATGTGGGCTTCGATTTCGGCGCCGGTGACGACAAGGGCAGAGTCGAGGCCGTCTACCGGGACCTTCGCGAGGTCGTGCCTCGCGAACCGGGCAATCTCAGTCTGGATCATGCACGGGCCATATACGAAGGGATCAAGGCCGCGGGAATCGATATGTTCGTCTATCTTCCGGACAGCTCGAACTACCTTATCCAGCGTTTCGCCGCGGACGATCCCGGGATGCTCAGCGTATCGGTCACCAGGGAAGACGAGGGAATGGCCATTGCCATGGGAGGATTCCTGGGCGGCAGGACGAGTTGCATCGTGATGGAGGCGTCGGGGTTGGGGATGTCCTACCTCGCACTGGCTTGGCTTGGGATACAGCAGAGAATGGCGACGCTGATTCTGACCAGCCACACGGATGGACTGGGGGAATATACGGACTACCACGTGGTCACCCGATACCTTGCGGAGCCCCTGCTCCGGGGAATGGGGATCCCGCACTACACTCTCATGGACGTGTCCGAAGCCAAGAGACTGATCAAGTATGCGACCATGACCGTAAGGGGTCATGTATTCCCGGTCGTCATTCAGCTCCCGCGCCAAGTCCTTTGGAACGACCCCGTATGATTGCATTTCCCGCAAGGCGCCGCCCAAACGAACGGGCCGGAGGCCGGTCACTGGCATTTCCCGGATGCCGGTACTACAATCCCGCGTCATGACGGTGGAGCGGCGGGCCGTGTTGGAGCGGCTTCGGGATCATCTGAGCGACAGCGACATCGTGGTGGCCGCCCTGGCCGGCACCACCGCGGACACCTACCAGGTGGTCCACCGGCCGGAGAACCTCTACCTCGTGGGCCTTGGCATGGTCACCCAGGTCAGTCTGGGCCTGGCATTGACGCTGCCCGAGTCCAACGTGGTTTCCCTGGACACCGACGGGAGTCTCCTGCTGGGCCCCAGCATCCTGCCGGTGGCGGCCGCGTCCGGAGCGGAGAATCTCCGCATCATCGTCTTCGACAACGAGCAACTCTTCGGGAGCCGCGGCGGCGCCCCCAGCCAGACCGCGGCGGGCGCGGACCTCACCGCAATGGCCTTGGCCGCGGGCATCCGTCGCGCCGACACGGTAGCCGACGAAGGCGGCGTGGCCGCGGCGCTGGAATGGCTCTTTTCGGAGCCGGGGCCGGCCCTTCTCACCGCGAAGATCGCGTTGGCGGCGCGGGCCGAGGGCCCCAGCATGGACGGGCAGGAGAACAAGTACCGGCTGGTGCGGCGCATCGAGGCTATCCGTGGGCGCTCGATCCTGGCGCCGCCCAAGCCGTGACGGTATCGTTACGGTCGGTAAGGCGCGACGATCCGGTAGGGGCGACCGGCGGTCGCCCTCGCCATGGATCACTACTACACGGAGGGTGACAGGCATTGAAGGACGACATCGCGGCTGAAGCGCACCGCTGCATCGTGGAGGCGGGGGTCGACTTCGTGGCCTGCATGCCTGATTCGGCGTTCCTCGAGCTCTATCAGCGGCTGGAAACGGACTCCGGTGTCCGCTACCTGCAGGTGGCCAACGAGAGCGACGGCGTGGGCGTCTGCATGGGGGCGTGGCTCGGCGGCGCCCGCCCGGCGATGCTCATGGAGAACACGGGGTTCGCGTTGTCGTGCTACGCACTGCTCCGGGGTCCCGCCGCCTTCGGCGTCCCCATGCTCCTGCTTATCAGCTACCGCGGCGGCTTTGGCGATCAGCGGTGGTTCTCTGTGCCCTTTGGCTGGGCCACCGAGCCGCTGCTTCAGAGCCTGCGTATCCACTACAGCGTGGTGAACGAGAGCGACGACATGGCCCACGCCATCGCCGGTGCCGTCAGTTCCATGAACGCCATGCAGGCGCCGGTGGCGGTGCTGTTTCCGCCGGCGCTCTTTTCGGACGCGACATGAAACCCGCTGTATTCGAATACTACGACCCGACGACGTTGTCCGAAGCGATGGCGCTGTTGAGCCGCCTGGGCGAGGACGCGCGGGTGTTGGCCGGCGGCCAGAGCCTGGTGCCGCTGATGAATTTCCGCCTTGCCCGTCCCGCGCACCTGGTGGATCTGAACCGCATAGCCGAGCTGGACTTCGTGTCCGTGCAGGGTGGCGAGCTGCGCATCGGCGCCATGACCCGGCAGCGCGCGCTGGAGCGCTCTGACGAGGCGGCTGCCGGCTGGCCGCTGTTGCGTGAGGCCGCCGGATTCATCGGCCACGTCCAGATCCGGAACCGGGGTACGGTGGGCGGCAGCCTCGCCCACGCCTATCCGTCCGCCGAGCTGCCGGTGGCCATGGTCACGCTGGGTGCGGGCTTGGTGCTTCAGAGAGAGGACGGTGAGCACACCGTCGCGGCCGATGAGTTCTTCCTCGGTACCATGACCACCGTCCTGGAACCCGGCGAGTTGCTGCGCGAGGTGCGGGTTCCGGCCGTGCCCCCCGGGAGCGGCGCTTCGTTCAAGGAAGTGAGCCGCCGCTACGGCGACTTCGCGCTGGCCGGGGCGGCGGCGCTGGTCACTCTGGGACGCGACGGCGCGGTGGCAAGCGCGCGCCTGACCCTCACCGGCTCGGCGCCTATCCGGGCTCACGCCGCCGAGGGCGCGCTGCTGGGTGAGAAGCCGTCGGAGGCATTGTTTCGGGAGGCGGCCCGCCGCGCCGTGGACGGCATCGAGCAGGACTCGGACATGCACGCCACCGCAGAGTACCGTCGCCGCGCCTGTGAGGCGCTGGCGCGGCGTGCGTTGGCCGAGGCGGCGCAACGGGCCGCGGCGTCCCCGGACGCGGGATGAACCGGCGCATGGTGGGCACGAACGGGTGTAGGGGCGGGTTTCAAACCTGCCCGGGCCGCACTTTCAAGAATGCGGTTCTGGCGCCGGGCTTTCCTCGGACCGGATCCGACGGAGAATCATGAGCACGCGCAAGATCACGGTAACCGTCAACGGCGCCGAACAGTCGCGAGAGGTGGAGCCGCGCAAGCTCCTGAGCGACTTCATCCGCGACGACCTGGGCCTCACCGGCACCCACGTGGGCTGCGAGCACGGCGTTTGCGGCGCCTGCACGGTGCTGCTGAACGGCGATCCGGTGCGTTCCTGCCTGATGTTCGCGGTGCAGGCCGACGGCGCCGAGATCGACACCGTGGAGGGCCTCGCGCCGGACGCGGACACGCTGCATCCGCTGCAGGAGAAGTTCCAGGAGCGGCACGGGCTTCAGTGCGGGTTCTGCACGCCCGGCATCCTGCTTACGGCACGCGCGCTGTTGCGGGAGAATGCCGATCCCGGCGAGACCGAGATACGTGAATGGATCAGCGGCAACCTGTGCCGCTGCACCGGCTACCGGAATGTCGTGACGGCCATTCGCGAGGCGGCGGAGCTGATGTCCGAGGGCGGCGCGGCCACCCCGGTGCCCCGAAAGGATTGAAGAAGGGCTATGGCCTACATCGGTTCGAACGTGAAGCGCAGAGAGGACGTGCCGCTGCTCCGGGGCATCGGCAAGTACGTAGGCGACATTCGCCGGCCGGGTATGGTGCATGCCGCGGTGCTGCGCAGCACCCGCGCCCACGCCCGTCTCGTTGCCATCGACACGGCCGCGGCGCTGGAGCTTCCCGGAGTCGTGGGGGTACTCACGGTCGCGGACATGCCGGGCCTCAAGACCATTCCCATGCGTACCGGACAGTTGCCCGGTCTGGAACGGTCGCAGCAGACCCCCATCGCCACGGACCGGGTGCGCTACGTGGGCGAGCCCGTGGCCGTGGTGGTGGCGCGGGACCGGTACGTCGCCGAGGACGCGCTGGAGCTGGTGGAGGTGGTCTACGAGGATCTCCCGGCGGTGATAGACGCGCGCACGTCCATGGGACCGGAGGCGCCCCGGCTCCACGACGCGGTGCCGGGAAACGAGCCCGCCGGGTTTCAGGTGGAGACGGGTGATGTGAAGCGCGCTCTCTCCGAGTGTGACCTCATCATCGAGCAGACCTTCGAGACCAACCGTCACGCCGCGGTCCCGCTCGAAACCCGCGGCCTGGTGGCGGAGTACGACGAAAGCCGCGCCATGCTCACGGTGTGGGGCCCCACCAAGATGACCCACACCAACTGGCGTATCCTCTCGGAGTTGAGCGGATTGCCCCAGAGCGCGATCCACTTCATCGAGCCGGCGGTGGGCGGCGGTTTCGGCGCCCGTGGCGAGTTCTACCCCGAGGACTTCCTGATCCCCTTCGCCGCCATGCACTTCCGCGTGCCCGTGTGCTGGATCGAGGACCGCTCGGAGCACCTCAAGTCCACCAACCATTCGCGGCAGCAGTCCTATCGGGTGCGGCTGGGCCTCCGCAACGACGGCGCCATCGCGGCCATGGACGCGGATATCCTGTTCGACATGGGCGGCTACACCCGCACCCACGGCGGCGTGCCCATCGTCTCGTCATCCGCCATGTTGCAGGGTCCGTTGCGCATCCCGAACTACCGCTGTCAGATCCATTGCGTGCTCACCAACAAGACCCCGGTGGGCACCTACCGGAGCCCCGGCCGCTACGAGGCCAACTTCGTGCGTGAGCGCCTCTTGGACATGGCGTCTCATCGCCTCGGGCTCGATCCCGCGGAGTTGCGGCGGCGCAACATGATCCGCCCGGAAGAGATGCCCTACGACCTTGGCAGGAACCCGTACCATTACAACGTGTACGACAGCGGCGACCTGCCGGGGCAGCTCGACGCGGCCTTGCGCCACATGGACTATGAGGAGCTTCAGCGGCGATGCGCCGCGGCCCGGGCCGAGGGCCGGGCCATGGGCGTGGGCATCGGCTGCTTCGTGGAGACCAGCGGCATCGGCCCCTGGGAGTACGCCCGGGTTGAGGTGGGCAACAACGGCAACGTGGTGCTCTACTGCGGCATCAACTCGGTGGGGCAGGGCATCGCCACCGCCCTGAGCCAGATCGTCGCCGACGAGATGTGCGTCTCCATCGACGATGTGCGGGTGGTGCACGGCGACACCGCCAAGGTGCCCTACGGCAATGGCAGCAACGCCAGCCGCTCCACGGTCATGGGCGGCAGCGCCGCGGTGGGCGCCTGCCGCAAGGTCAAGGACAAGCTCATGCGGCTCGCCTCCGCGGAGCTGGAGATCGACGCCGGCGACCTGGAGCTGGCGGACGGCCGCATCAGCGCCAGGGGTACCCCGGAGCGGAGCCTCGACTTCGCCGCGCTGGCGCGGCTTGCGCTGCCCGGCCCAGCGCTGGCCCGGGGTTTCGCGCCCGGCATCTCCGAGGAGGACTTCTTCGCCACCGACAAGCGGCCGTTTCCCTACGGCGTCCACGTGGCGGTGGTGGAGGTGGACCGGGAGACCGGCATCGTCGAGATCCTCGACTACCTGGTGATGGAGGACGTGGGCCGCAAGATAAACCCGATGATCGTCGAGGGACAGATGGCCGGCGGCCTGGCCCAGGGCATCGGCGGTGCGCTGCTGGAGGAGTTCGTCTTCGACCAGGACGGACAGCCCCAGGCCACCAGCTTCATGGACTATCTCATGCCCACCGCCATGGACGTGCCCCGCGGTCAGCTCATCTCCACCGAGGAGTTCCCGTCGCCCCACAACCCGCTGGGCGTCAAGGGAGCGGGGGAGGGCGGCATCACCGCCGCCGGCGCCGCCCTGGCCAACGCCGTATCCAATGCCTTGGGCGTGGAGGTGACGCGGCTGCCGCTCAAGCCCGGCTACGTGCTGGAGCTGATGGACGCAGCCGAGAAACACTAAGCCTGCCGAAACCCGAAAACCAGTCAATCCCGCCCCTCCGTCATTCCCGTGAAAGCGGGAGTCCAGGCAGGGTGAGAGGCGAAGCCAACGCGGACAGGCCTATGACAGAGCATAAGATCGCACCCGGCGATATCGTCGACATGCACGCACACGTCTACCCTGACGGGTGCTTCGACGAGATCTTGGAGACCCGGCCCGAGTTCGCCCTAATCCGGTCGGAACGGGGCCTTTCGCTGACCTGCCGCGGCAGCCACACCATGTCCGCGCCCGCAAACGCCGACCTGAGTGAACGGCTCGGGACCATGGATGAAGCCGGGGTCAAGGTGGAGGTCCTGTCCGTGGGCGCCCTGGACACCGGCTGGGCCGGTCCGGCCACCGCCCGGCTCGTCAACGACGGCTTGGCTCGGATCTGCCGGGAGTATCCTGACCGCTTCCGCTTCGTCGCCGCGCTGCCCTTCACGAGCACCGCCGCGCTGGTGGACGAACTGGACCGGGCCATGAGTATGGGAGCCGTCGGCGCCTGCATCACCACCACCGTCGGCGGCCACACTCTGGACTCGCCCGAGCTCGGGGAGTTCTGGCGCGAGGCCCACTGCCGCCGCCTGCTGGTGCTGGTGCACCCGACGTTTCCCGTCGACGGCCCGGCCGACGACCGTGGCGAGTACCTTTCCGTCGGCTATCTCGGCGAGACCGCCATGGCCGCCACTAAGCTAGCCCTGGGCGGCGTGCTCGAAGAGTGTCCCGACGTCCGCGTGGTCTGGTCCCACTGCGGCGGCAGCCTGTGCATGGTCTTGGACCGTGTCGACCGGGGCTACCGTCGCTACGAGAAGTGCCTGCACCCCCCGAGCGAGTACCTGCGCCGATGCTGGTACGACACCGTCACGGTTTCCGGCCCGGCCCTCGATTGCGCCCGCGCCACCTTCGGCGCCGACCGCCTCGTCTACGGCACCGACGAACCCCACGTGCCCGATGGCAGCAAGGCCGTCTTGGCCACACTACGGGGCCGTCCTTGGCCGGAGGCGGAGAAGGCGGCAATTCTTAGCGACACTGCCCGAGGGTTACTGGAATAACCCCGATTCCGCGAATAGTTCCTTTGCCCGGCTAGAGCCCGTACAGCGCCCTGGCGTTGTCGTCGACGATCTTGCGGCGGGCCTCCGCGTTCACCGACTTGTTCTCCTGCAGGATGTTGAGCGCCTCCAGTTGGCTGGAGGTGTCGGCGTGGCCGTAGTCGGAGCCGATGACGATGTGGTCCTCGCCGGCGTGTTGCAGGATGTAGGGGAGGTCCTCCTCGGTCTGGCAGGCGACGTAGAAGCGGTTTCGGCGCAGCACGTTCTCGTCGAGCTTGCGGGTGCCGGTGCGGTCGAGGCGGGCGCCGAGGTCGGTGATGACGTAGGGGACCCAGGAGGCGGCGGCTTCGAGGAAGCCCCAGCGGAGGTCGGGGAAGCGGTCCGGCACGCGGCTCAGGACCAGCGCGTGGAAGGCGGTGATGATGGGCACCTTGGCCATCCACAGGGCGGTGGCGCGGGAGTGGAAGATGCCGCTCAGGGCGTGGTTCACCAGTCCCGAGTGAATGCACACGGGCATGTCGAGCCGGCTGGCCTCGGCGTAGACCGGGAAGTAGTACTCGTCGATGGGGACGCGCTCGCCCATGAGGCCCTGCAACAGGAAGCCGCAGGCGCCGTTGTCACGGCTCAAGCGGAGCTCTTCCAGGGCCACGTCCATGGTCTCCAGCGGCAGAGTCGCCACCCAGCGCAGCCGTCCCTTGCCCTTGCGCCACACGTCGCCCATCCAGCGATTGTAGGCGCGGCACATGGCGATCTGGGTGCGGGGACGGCTCAGGGTTGCGAGTCCCAAAAGGGTCGTAGGGTAGAGAACCTGGATATCCGTGCCCAACTCGTCCATGTGCTCGAGCCGCGCCTCCACGTCCCGCAGCTCGGACGACTCGGGAGTGGTGCCGGAGGTCACGGACGGGAACGCCCGCTTGGGCTCCAGGTTGCTGTCGAAGAGCCAGAAGTCGTTTCTGCGGAGCGGGTCCGACTGGTCCGCGGCCTCGAGGATGCGGGGCTGGTAGCGCCGGTCCTCGCCCTCCATGTACTCCCAGGTCTCCTCGCACTCGATGACGTGGCAGTCGGCGTCGATGACGGGCATCGCGAACCCTCCGGTGTGCTGCTGTCTTTCCTAACCCTTCCAGACGAACGCCGGGCCTTCGCTTCGGACCGGCGCTTCGGTGTTTCCGCATTGGCTGCAGTGGCGCAGGGACTCGTCCGCGGCCATGGCCTCGTAGGCCTTCTGCACCGTGTCCGCGGGTTCGTTGAAGCGGGCGGTGGTTTCGTAGAGCGTGTGGGTGCACTTCCCGCACACCCAGATGAAGCGGTCGCTCTCGTCCGGCCGGCGTACCCGTTCCACCACCAGGGTATAGGAGCCGTCTTCCCGCCGCGGTGAATGAGGCACCAGGGCGGGCAACAGGAACATCTCGCCTTCTTGGAGGACGGCGACGTCGGGCTTGTGCTCGGGGGTGAGGTAGTGGAGGTTCAACTCGCCTTCGAGCTGGTAGAAGATCTCGTCGCCGGGGTTGACGTGGAAGTCGGTACGGGTGTTGGGACCGCGGGTCACGAAGACGATGAAGTCCGAGTCCTCCCAGATGACTCTGCGCCGGCCCCAGTCAGCGCGGTTCTCGTCGATCCACTTTTGCAGATTGAAGCGGGTCAGGTGTGGGAACATGACAACTCCTTTCCCGGCAAGGGCGGTGTCAGGCCTCGGGTCCGTGCCGGGGGCTGAATCCGAGTGTGTCCCGCGCCTTGTCCGAAGCATAACAACAATAGTTCTCGTCCGGCTGGAAAGCTACCTGCCGCACCCCCGGGAGGTGCCGTTGGAGCAGGGCGCGGGTGGGGGTCGTGAGATAGGTGGTGGGCGCACAGATGTTGAAGGCCTCATGGCCTTCGAAGAAGGCTTCCAGCGCCAACCGGCAGGCGGTGGCCGCGTCGCGCACGTCGATATAACTCCAGAAGCTTCCGAAGCCGCGAATCATCGGGTCGTCGCGACGGCCTATCAGCCGCTGATAGACGGCGTCGTCGGCGATGCCCGCGAAGCGAAGGCTGGCGATGCCCATGCCGCCGCGCCCGGCGAAGCCGTCGCAAAGCGCCTCGCCCGCGAGCTTGGACAGGCCGTAGGGATCCTGGGGGCGTCGGGGGTGGTCCTCGTCCACGGGAAGATAGTCGGGAAGCGCCGGGCGCAGAGGATAGTACAGACCATACACGGCCAGGCTGGAGCCGATAACGAGCCTTGGAATCTCCAGCGACGCGCTCGCCGCCAGCACGTTGTACGTCATGGCGACGTTACGCTGAAAGCGCAGGCTGTCGCCGGCGATGTCAGGCGTGCGCCAGGTCTGGGTGACGCGGTCGTAGAGCCCCTGTTCGGTGTAAGGGAATCGTTCGCGGGCGAGATGGATCACCGCCTCCGCACCTTCCAGCGCGCGCAACGCCGCGTCCGGGTCGGTGAGGTCGGTGGGCTCGCCTGCGTTGTCTTCGGCGAGGTCCAGGGACATGACGTCGTGGCCGTGACGCGGCAAAGCCTCCGTCACACATCGCCCCAGCCGCCCGGCGCTGCCCGTGACAGCGACCCTCATGCCGCGGTCTCCCGATCCGGTCTCATCCGCAGTCGTACTCGTGTGCCAGGCGGCGGCGGATCAATCGGATGCCGCGGCGGTTTCGCCATCCGGCTTCGGAGGGTAGGCGCGGATGCCGGTGAACGAATCCATGCGCACGAGCTTGTCCGCCTCGTCCGGAGAAAGAACCCCCTGGGGCCGCAGCCCCCGCCGAACCCGGTCGATGGCGTTCAGGATGATGCGGCGCTGCAGGATGATTCCCTTGTCCGACGCCGCCAGCCTTTCCTCGCGCGCGGCCACGTTTCCCTGGGTGGACTGGGTCATGATGTCCTCCAGGCGGACGCTGCCGCGGTACGGCGACAGGGGGCGGTGGTCGTGCTCGGGCTTTTCGGTGGTGGCCACGGGCCGCCGCGACGGTGCGAGCCTGGTCATGAAGTCCGGGTCCGGGCCGGTGTAGTGGTCTACCGTGTAAAGGGTGAAGTGGTCGTCGTCGTCCGGCGTGATGAACATCCAGTGGGCGTTGCGGGAGCCCCGGGCCAGGGCCTCCCTGGGCTCCTTGAAGTGGGTGAACTCGGTGTCGCCGATCTGCATCACGCTGGGCAGCGCGTAGCTTTTCTCGTCCACGTAGCTCATGCCCGGCTCGGGGGCGGGCTTGTTCGATACCACCTTCATGCCGTAGTCCGTCTCCACGGCATCGAACGGCGGCACGTCCTTGGCGTTGAAGAACCAGCTCCGCCAGGTGCCGTCGTCCGGATCGGAGAGGTGCAGGGTGGAGAAGTGGGCAGGGTCGGCGCCGTTCTCGATGAAGTTGTACCAGTTGTAGTCGTAGTGGCGCGCCGTCTCGATGCGGCGCTGGCCGCCGGGCTCCGCCAGCGGCGCGTATCGCGGCAGCGGCGGCTCCCGGTCCGGCGGTCCGAGGTAGGCGAAGATCAGTCCGCCCAGTTCCCGCACCGGGTAGGAGAGGTGGCGCACCTTCTCGTGGAACGTGCTGCCGGGCGGCTCCGCCGGCTGCTCCAGGCAGACGCCGGCGACATCGAACAGCCAACCGTGGTAAGGGCAGCGGAGCCCCGACGGCACCACGTCGCCGTACTCCAGGGAGGTGCCGCGGTGGGGGCAATGAAGGCCCAGCAGCCCCAGGCGGCCCTCGCCGTCCCGGAACAGAACCAGGTCCTCTCCAAGGATGCGCACCCGCACCGGAATGTCCCGCAGATCGTCGCTCCGGCGCACTACCATCCAGTAACGCCGGAACCACTCGCCGGCGGGCGTGCCCCGGCCCACCCGGGCCAGGTCCGCCGCCGTCAGCGCCGCCTTGGGATCCGTTAGCGCCACGTGTGCGCCGGTTGCCATCCAAGCAGCTCCTTTGCCCGGGCGTTGGTGAACACGGGCCGGGTGCCGGTGAGATCCTGGGCGCGGTCGCCGATGGCCGGGTTGAGGCGCGGCAAAAGGTCGCACAGGGGCTCGGCCACGGTGCTGTCGTCGGCCACCACGAACATCACGGTGCAGCCGGGCAGCGGCTTCTCCACCGCGAGCCGGAAGGCCACCGCCAGATCGCGCACGTCGATGTAGCTGTACTCGCGCCAGCCCTCGGGCTCCCGCCCGCCGGTACGGCGAATCTCGTCCAGCGCCTCCGGCGTTATCACGCCGCTTGGCCGGATCACCACCGTCTCCACGCCCTTCAGGCTGTAGGAGCGGGCGATGGTCTCGCCGATCTGCTTGGACAGGCCGTAGGGGTCGATGGGCCTCAACGGGTGCTCCTCGTCGATAGGCAGGTAGTCCGGTAGAAACGCGCCTTCGCTGTAGGCCCAGCCCACCGCCGCGTTGCTGCTGGTGGAGACCACCCGCGGGATCCCCAGACGGAACGCGGCGTGATGAGCGTTGAAGGTGCCGGTGACATTGGTGTCGAAGACGACGTTGGTGGGTGCGACGTGGGGGTTGTGGACCGCGGCGAGGTGGACGATGGCGTCCGTGCCCGCGGCCGCTTCAATGACCTGGCCGAGATCCTGGATTTCCCCCACGAGGTACCGGCCGCCGCCGCCGTCCCTGGGACCGGGCAGGCGGTCCAGCACCGTCACTTCGTGGCCGCCGCCGAGCAGCTCTTCCACCACCGGGCCGCCGACCTTTCCCAATCCTCCGGTGACGAGTATCTTCAATGGCACCTCCTTAACGTCTTCAGGCGGTTATGCCGCGTCCGAGCCAAAGTGGTAACACCGCGCCATGTTCCCCGTCAAGAAAGCGACATTTCTACAAAAAGTGCTTTGACACCGGAGTTCCGAGACGGTACAAGCAGGAAATTTCGGTCACTTCGGCTGGCGGCGAACAGGGGCTCCGGCTCGGCACCGGATCCCAGGGAGGCGGGATGCAACGCATAGCGCGAGCTTACGAAAAGGTCCTTGACCTGTTCAAGATCGGAGCGGAGATCGTCATCTTCGTGATCTTCCTGCTCATCGTCATCGACGTGTTCTTGCGTCTCCTGAACATCCATCCGTGGTCCTACACCCTGGGCGTGGTCGAGTACGGCCTGCTGTGGTTCACTATGCTGGGAGCGCCGTGGCTGGTGCGTATGAAAGGCCACGTGTTTGTGGACTCGCTGGTCTCGCTCCTGCCGCTGGCCGTGCAGTACGTGCTGGCGAAGCTCGTCTACGTCATCTGCATCACCTGCTGTATCTTCTTCATCTACTATTCCACGGACCTCCTCATTGACGCGTACGTCACGGGCGAGATGGACATCCGGGGTGAAGCGCAACCGCTCTGGATGCTCCTCGCGCCCATGCCGGTGTCGTTCGCCATGATCGCCTTCGAGTTCCTCAGGTTCCTGGTGGGCGTAGACACCATGTACACCTCGCGCACTGAGGTGCGGGAGAACGTGTGATGGAATGGTACTGGGCATTCGCGTTTCTGGTGGGCATGGTCGTCTGTCTGATGGCCATCGGGGTCCCCGTGGCCTTCGCCTTCATCACCACTAACTTCGTGGGCATCTTCATCTTTGCCGGCACCCACGGCTTCATCCAGGTGGCGGACAATTCCACGGTGCTGATCACCCGGTTCACGCTGGGTCCCGTACCCATGTTCATTCTCATGGGCGCGCTGTTCTTTCACACCGGCTTGGCGATCCGGGTTTTCGACGGACTCGATTCGCTGTTCGGCAAGCTCAGGGGCCGCCTCTGCTACCTGACCGTGGCCGGAGGCACGATATTCTCCACCCTCACCGGCTCCTCCATGGCCAATACCGCCATGCTGGGATCGCTGCTGGTGCCGGAGATGCAGCGGCGGGGCTACAACTGGCGCATGTCCATGGGGCCCATCCTGGGCACCGGCGGCCTGGCCATGATCATCCCGCCCTCGGCGCTGGCCGTGCTTCTCGCCAGCGTCGCCAACATCGACGTGGGCCGTCTGCTGATCGCGGGTTTTCTGCCGGGCTTCGTGCTGGCTCTGCTGTATGCCGCCATGTTGTACCTGCAGATCATCATCAACCCCGCGGGGGCACCGGCCTATGACGTGCCGCCCACGACATGGTTCCACAAGCTCAAGTTCGTAACCTTCAACATCCTGCCGGTGAGCCTCGTGATCTTCATGGTCATCGGCTTCATCATCCTGGGCATCGCCACCCCGACCGAGTCGGCAGCCTGCGGGGTCTTGGGCGTCGTGATCCTGGCCGTGGCCTTCCGCGTGCTCAAGTGGGAGTCCATTCGCACCTCCTTGTCGGGCACCGTGCGGGTGTCCGGGATGGTGTTCCTGATCATCATGAACTCGACGGTGTTCAGCCAGCTCCTGGCCTACTCGGGCGCCACCGCTGGCATGCTGGAATGGGCCACCAGCTTCGAGGTGTCCCGCCTGGTAGTGCTCTCGGTCATGTTCCTGATCCTCATCGTGCTGGGAATGTTCATGGACGCCACCTCCATGATGCTCATCACCGTGCCCATCTTCTTTCCCCTGGCGGAGGCCCTGGGCTTCGACCTGATCTGGTTCGGCCTGTTCGTGCTGATGACGCTGGAGATGGCCGGTACCACGCCGCCCTTCGGGCTGCTGCTCTACGTCATGCTCGGGGTGGCGCCCCGGGGCACCACGCTGCTGCAGGTGGCCAACGCGGCGATCCCGTTCCTGATCTGCGACCTGATCCTGATCCTCATCCTGATCTGGGAACCCCGGCTCGCGCTGTGGCTTCCCAACCTGATGGATTGAAACCAGCGCTCAATAAAACGCCCCCGATCCGGCACTCCGGATCGGGGGCGTTTTCATTGTTTCGACGCGACCGTCAGGGTGCGCGGTACATCTTTGCCTTGAGCTTTTCAAACGGGACGGTATACGGCTTGTCCCTCCGCATCTCCCAGGCAAGCTCGTAGACAGTGCGCAGATAGGCCTTCCGCGCCTCACCCTTGAGCTCCATCTTCTGGAGGCCCGAAGCCCACAGCTTCTCGTTGTCCGCGTCGGCCTTCTTGCGCAGGACCGGCTCGCTACCCTGCTCGAACTCCAGACCGGTCTGGGTGAGCTTGTCCTGGACGGACTTGGAGAGCTTGTTCCAGACGTCGAGGTTGATCAGGACCATGGAGCCGCTGCGATAGAATCCCGGGTAGACGCGGTACTTGAGGAACTTCTGGACGCCGTACTTGGCCAGCGCTCCCTCGGGCCATGCGATGCCCTTGACTACGCCTCGTTGCAGACCCGTATACATCTCCGCCGGTGCCATGGTGACGGGAATGGCCCCCATGGCGGTCAGGAAAGGTCTGTAGGTTGCGGTGGAGCGCATCTTGTGGCCCGAGAGATCGAGCCCCGTCTTGTCGCTCGCCTTGGGCTTGAAGGTCGTGTAGATGTGGAAGTCGACGCCGTAGCAGCACCAGCCCAGTATCCTGCCGTTGAACTTTTTCGCCCACACTGGCTGAAGCTGGTCGATGGCGCCGTTTTCCCGGAGCTCCTTGGTGGACAGGTTGGTCACCGACGTCAGGCCGGCTTCCGGCACCATCCCCTCGAAGTAGCCCATGGGGCAGAAGATCATGTCCACCAGGCCGCGCCGGAGGGCCGGCCCCTGCTTCTGCCGCGGCGACACTTCCGGCCCGCCCACGTAGTGGATCTTGGCCTCGCCCTTGGCGATCTTGTTGAACTTGTCGTGGAAGACCTGGAAGTACGTTTCCACCTGGTCGTGGGTCTTGGCGATGCAGGTGGTGATCTTCAGCGTAACCTCCGCTTGTGCGGCCGCGGCCACAAAGAACAGGGCGAACGCCGCGACGAACGCCCCGAGTGTGATTTTCTTCATCCGTGTACCCTCCTTTGCCGGGGCATTTCCCCGACCGGTTTATGCCTCGGCCTAAGCCGGATAGCTGCTGACCCTAATGAAAATCGGGGAACGTTGTCAACCGGAAACATGCGACTTTCTACGTTCTCGACCCGTGGACAAGCGCCGCGCATCCGTGGTAATCGGACCCGTCCGAGTCGCGGTGCAGGCCGATCAATACGCGCCCGCCCGGGTCCTGTCATGAGCTACATCGTCGGAGTCGACATCGGCGGCACCTTCACCGATTGTGTCGTGGTCAACGACCGGGGAGAGATGGTGGTGGGGAAGTCGCTTTCCACCCCGCCGGACTATTCCGCCGGCGCCGCCGGCGCGGTCCGGGACGCGGCCCGGAACCTCGGCCTCGGAGACGAGGGGGAACTGCTCCGCCAAACCACGCTGTTCTTTCACGCGTGCACCATCGGCGAGAATACCCTGATCACCCGCTCCGGCCCCCGGACCGGCCTCGTGGCCACGAGAGGCTTTCCCGATACCCTGCTCATGATGCAGGGCAAGGTCACGGACGGACTCACCGAGGCGGAGGCGGGCCGGCTGGCGTGGCTGCGGAAGCCCGAACCCTTCGTGCCGCGGTCCCTCGTTGCCGAGGTGAACGAGCGCATGGACTACAAGGGCGCGGTCACCGTGCGCCTCGACGAGAGCCAGGCCGCCGCCGCCCTGGACGACCTGGTCGCGCGCGGGGTCGAATCGGTGGCCGTGTGCCTGCTCTGGTCGGTGACCAACGACGCCCACGAGAGGGCGGTGGCCGGCATTTTGCGGCGCCGGCATCCCGGCGTCTACGTCACCCTTTCAAGCACGGCCGCCCCTTTCGTGGGCGAGTACGAACGCACTGCCACCACCGTCTTCAACGCCTACATCGGCCCTCGGATCTCGAGCTACCTGGTGGATCTCGAGCAGGTGCTGCGGGGTAAGGGGCTGGCCAAGCCGCCGATGATCATGCAGGCCTACGGCGGCGTGCTCGACATCGATGCCACCTGCCGGAACGCGGTCGGCACCATCGAGTCCGGCCCGGCCTCGGGTGTCGTGGGGACCCGGTTCCTGGGTGAGTTGATCGGCGAAGCGAACATCCTGGCCACCGACATGGGCGGCACCACGTTCAAGGTAGGCGTCGTCCGGGAGGGGCGGATCGAGCGTGACTACACACCGGTGGTGCTGCGGCACAGGGTACTGGCGCCCAAGATCTGGGTGGAATCCGTGGGCGCGGGGGGCGGAAGCGTGGCCTGGATCGAGGAAGAGACCGGGTTGCTCAAGGTGGGACCCGAGGGCGCCGGCGCAAGCCCGGGACCGGTATGCTACGGCCTGGGCGGCGTCGAGCCCACCGTCTCGGACGCGGATCTCGTCCTCGGCTATCTCAACCCGGACTATTTCCTGGGTGGCCGGATGCAGCTGGACCGGGAGGCCGCGCTCCGGGCGGTAAGGCAAAGGATCGCCGGGCCCTTGGGCATGAGCGAGTCCGAGGCCGCCCTGGGCATCTACCGCATCTCCAACGCGCACATGAGCGACCTTATCCGCCGGGCCACGGTGGAGAAGGGCCACGACCCGCGTACGTTCGTGCTTTTCGCGTTCGGCGGCGCCGGCCCGGTGCACGCCGGCCGCTACGCCGCGGACCTCGGTGTCCGGCAGGTGGTGATCCCGCTCACGGCTTCGGTGCATGGCGCCACCGGGCTCATCAGCTCCGACGTGGTGCACGAGTACGGCATGTCGGATCATCTGCAAGTGCCGGCCGAGCCTTCCCGCGTCAACGAGAATTTCGCCGAGTTGATCCGGAAGGCGGAGGCCGACCTGGGCGCCGCCGGATTCGGCCCGGCGGAGACGGCGGTCACGCGCAGCGTCGACATGCGCTACCGCTACCAGGTTCACGAATTGAACGTCCCGCTGTCGCCGGGTTCGGCGCCACTCACGGAGGCAGAACTGGAACAGCTCTACGCGGACTTCGACGAAGCTTACGAGAAGGCGTACGGCAGGGGCTCGGGCTATCGGGAAGCGGGCAAGGAGATCCTGACTTTCCGGGTGACCGCCGTGGGGCTGCTTGGCAAGCCCGCCATCCGGCAGGCGCCGGTGCGCAGAACCGCCGCGGACGAGGCACTCAAGGCCCCGCGGCATGTCTTCTTCGAGGAATCGGGGGACTTCGCTTCCACCGCCATCTACGATTTCCAGCGTATGCTGCCGGGCATGGAGCTTTCCGGCCCGGCGGTCATCGAGACGCCGGTGACGACCGTGGTGGTGAACCCCCGGGATCGGGCCGAGATCGACGGGTTTCGCAACATCAGGATATACTTGGGCAGGGACGGCTGACCGCGGGCGATATGGCGGAATACGCCGCGGACGAACGAAACAGGACGATCATGGATTCGACCGACACCGAATCGATCGGAACGGACGCCGCGAGCAGGCAGGTGGACCCCGTCACCTTCGAGATCCTCTCGCACCGGCTTCACGAGATCACCCGCGAGATGGGCGCCACCCTGGAGCGCGTCGGCGGCACGGTCAACACGACCCAGCTCCACGACTACATGGCGTCCCTCTACATGGCCAACGGCGACGTGCTGTCGGTGGGGGAGTCCATGATCCGTCACGCCGCCTGCGCCGGGTTCGCGGTCAAGCGGATCATCGAGCGCTTCGAGGGCGACGGCGGCATCCATCCGGGGGACGTCTTCCTGCTGAACGACCCCTACCTCGCCGCCATCCACCAGTCCGACATCTACATGATCGCGCCCATCCACCACGAAGACCGGTTGATGGCCTGGAGCGCCACCTTCGTCCACGTCATGGACATCGGCGCCATGTCGCCCGGAGGCAACTCGCCCGGCGCCACCGAGATCTGCCACGAGGGGCTCAGGATCCCGGGCCTCAAGCTGGTGGAGCGGGGCCGGCTCCGGCAGGACGTCTTCGATACCCTCGTCAACATGACCCGGCAACCGGTGCTGGTGGGGCTCGACCTCAAATGCGAGCTGGCGGCCAACAACGTCGCCCGCTCGCGCATGGAGGAGATGTTCGCCCAGTACGGCCCCGAGCTCATCACCTCGGTGTCCGCGGAGATGATCCGCTACTCGGGCGACGTCCTCAGGAAACGCCTGCGGGAGATCCCCGATGGCACCTGGCGCGACCAGGGCACCATCGCCGCCAACGAGACCCGCCGGGTGTGCGTGGAGCTGCGCAAGCGTGGCGACCGCCTGACCTTCGACTTCACCGGCAGCGACGAGCAGGCGCGCCAGGGCATAAACCTGCCGTACCACGCCACCTTCGGCGGCTGCTTCGAGTCCGTGCTCACCGCCCTGGGCTACGACCTGCCCAAGAATTACGGGGCCTTCGGCCCCATCGAGGTGATCGCACCTGAAGGTACGGTGGTGAACGTACAGTATCCCGGCCCCGTGTCGATGAATACGACCTCGGGGCTCAAAACGGTCTCCTACGTGTCCGCCTCGGTGCTGGCCCAGATGCTGGCGGGCAGCGAGATCTGGAAGGACGAGGTGACCGCGCTGACCCTGGGTTTCCGGGTGGTGCGCCACGCCGGCGTGAACCAGTACGGCCGGTTCTACGTCTCCACTCTGCTGGAGCTGAGCGGCTCCGGCGCCAGCCCCCACGGCGACGGCATCGATTCCGGCGGCTACCTCACCTGCCACAACGTCGAGTGGCTCGAGCTGAACTTCCCGCTCATGTACCTCTACCGCCGCCACCTGAAGGACGGCGCCGGCGCCGGCAGGTTCGCCGGCGGCGTGGGCGTGGAAGCCACGGTGAAACTCCACGACGCGCCCGAGGAGAAGATCCGGGGCGTGGCCTTCGGCGTCGCCGGGCTGAGGAACTCCGGCGTCGGCATGTTCGGCGGCTACCCCGGCGCCCCGAGCCTGCTGGTGCTACTCGAAGGTACGCGCGTCAACGAGCTGCTGGCGGACCATCAATGCATCGACGGGCTTCCGGCCCTGGAGGGGGAGAGGCGGCTTCTGCCCTACTGCGAGTTCGAGATAGGCAAGGACGACGTACTGTACCTGCGGCTGGGCAGCGGCGGCGGTTACGGCGACCCGCTGGATCGGGACCCCGAGGCCGTGGCGGAAAGCCTGCTGAACGAGCGCATCTCACGGAGCGCCGCCGAAGACATCTACGGCGTCGTGGTGGAAGAGGGGACCTTGAAGGTCGACGAGACCGCCACCCGCGAACTGCGAGCCGGTCTGCGCGAGCGCCGGCTGGCCAACCCGCAGGAGAAGGAAGGGAATCCATGAGCGAAACCACCGGCCCTAACCGGCCCGAACCGAAAGAAATCCAGCTCGACACGGCCAAGACCGCTGTCGTCGTGCTTGACCTCAACGCCCGGTGCCACGACCCTGAGGATGTCTGCTCGCAGTTGATGGAGCCGCTGGGCGGGTTCCTGGAGCGGGTGCGGGAGGCCTCCGTCCCGGTGGTGTTCACCGTCTCGTTGCAGTTCAAGGGCACGCCCCTGGGCGAGGTGGCGGCGCCTCTCAACCGTCGCGACACCGAGCCCGTGCTCCATCCCGACGCCTTCGACAAGTTCCACGGCGGCGAGCTGCAGGCCATCCTGAGCGACGCCGGCGCCGAGAACCTCATCGTCGTCGGCAGCCTCACCAACGTCGCCGTGCTCTACACCTCGACCGCCGCCGCCCGGGTCCATCGCTACAACGTCATCATCCCGCTGGACGGCGTCAACGCCAAGAGCACCTACGAGCACGAGTACGCCATCCACCAGCTTACCGTGATCCCCGCCGGCGCCGCTGACCGCATAAGCTTCACCCGGCTCGACATGATCGAGTTCGCGTGATCGGACGGCTCGTAGTCAAGGACAGACTGCCGGCGCTACGGACCGGCGGACGCGGTGCTGTGTAGCCTGAGGTTG
Source organism: Deltaproteobacteria bacterium (assembly GCA_028818755.1). Classification (GTDB taxonomy): domain Bacteria; phylum Desulfobacterota; class Binatia; order UBA9968; family JAJDTQ01; genus JAJDTQ01. Next base: position 28,299 of record JAPPNF010000096.1, read on the forward strand.
CCGTAAGCGTCCACGGACAGGTCGAAGGAGGGGTAGACGACGGTCGTGGAGGTGTACTCTTCGATGACGGCCGGGCCGCCGACGCGGAACCCGGGGGCCAGGTCGGTGCGGCGGTAGACCGGCGCCGTCATCGCCGCGGCGCTGCCCGGGAAGAGCGCGGATCTCTGGCCATGGGGCCGGGCCGGACCGTTGTTCGCGGGCGCGGCTGCGAAGTTCATCTTGGGAAGGCGTCCGATGCAGCGCACGCGGTAGTTGACGATCTCCATGGACTCTTCCTCCGCCGTGTGCCCGAACAGCCGGCCATGGGCCTCGTGGAAGAGGCGGGTGAGGTCTTCCTTGCGGGTTTCTCCCGCCGGCACCGTGACCTCGTAGGACTGACCGGGGTAGCGCATGTCGAGGAAATACTCGGCGTCGATGCAGTCCGGGGTTACGCCTTGCTCCTCCAGTTCCCGGACGCCCCGGTCGCGGAGTTCCTCCAGCGCTTCGCGGAGGGCGCTCTCCGGGGTCTCGTCCAACGCGCTGATGCGGGTAAGCGAGTAGCTGCGCACCAGGTCCGTGAGCAGCATCCCGGCGGCGCAGAAGTTGCCCGGATCCCGCGGGATGCAGATCTCCGGGATCTCCAGCTCCCGGGCGATGGGACAGGCCACCGTGGGTCCGGCGCCGCCGTAGGCCACCAGGATGAAGTCCCTGGGGTCGTAGCCCTTCTCGATGGTGACCGAACGCATGGACATGGCCACCTGGGCGGCGAGCACCTCGACGATTCCCGCGGCCGCCCGCTCCGGGGTCATTTCCAGCGGCCCGCCGACGGTTTCGGCGATGGCGTTGCGGCCGGCCGTGGCGTCGATGGACATGGCGCCGTCCAGCAGCGCCTCCCGGTTGAGGTGTCCCAGAACCACCAGCGCGTCGGTGAGGGTGGGCTCGTGGCCGGCGCCGTAGCAGGCCGGTCCGGGGACGGCCCCGGCGCTCTGCGGCCCGACCTTGAGGATGCGGCCGGACTCGACCCGGGCGATGCTGCCGCCGCCGCTGCCGATGGTCTCGATGTCCACGGTGGCGGCGCGCACGGCATAGCCGGCCACCCTGCTCTGGGGCGCGGTCAGAAGCTCCCCGGGAATCACCGACATGTCGCAGCTCGTACCGCCGACGTCCAGGGAGATGGCATTCTCCCGCCCGATCTCCCGGCACAGCCGTTGGGTCCCGACCACGCCGGCCACCGGGCCCGACATGAGCGTCTGCACCGGGGCCCGGGCGATCACCCCCGGCGTGGCCACGCCGCCGTTGGATTGCATGATCAGGACACGGGCGCCTTCCAGCAACTCGCCGATGGCGGCTTCGATGGTGCCGACGTAGCTGCTGACCCGGGGCCCGATAAACGCGTTGACCACCGCGGTGCTTGTGCGCTCGAATTCCCGGAACTGCGGGTCCACCTCCGACGACAGCGTGACGTAGCAGTCCGGGGCGAGCTCTTCCAGGATCGCCCGGAGCCGTTTCTCGTGGTCGGGATTGGCGAAGGAGAAGAGCAGGCTCACGGCCACCGAGCGCACTCCCGCGTCGAGCAGCTCTTTCACGCCGGCCCGGGCCTGCTCCGCGTCCAGGGGCAGCACCTCGCGGCCGTGGGAGTCGACGCGCTCGCGCACCGGGCGGATAAGGTGCCGGGGCACGAGCTGCCGCGGGCGGTCGAAGAACAGGTTGTAGACCTGGTCGCCGCGCCATTGCCGGTCCAGTTCCAGGACGTCGCGGAACCCCTCGGTCACCAGGAGCCCCGGCGCCGGCTCCCGTCCCTCCAGCAGGGTATTGAGCCCGATGGTGGTGCCGTGGAGGACGTAGCGGGCCTTGTCCGACAGGCGCGCGGTGACCTCCCGCAGCCCGGCGGCGATGGCCGCGGTGGGGTTCCGGGGCTGGGAGGGGACCTTGTGCGTCAGGCAGACCCGTCCGTCCGCCTCGTCGAACACGCTCAGGTCGGTGAACGTGCCGCCGGTGTCAATCCCGATGCGGAGCACGGTCAGCTGTGTCCCGTCCAGTTGATTGGCACGCTCATTTGTCGGTTTTCTGTTGGGTGTTCGTTGCACGGGCGGGTTCGGAACCCGCCCCTACACGTTGCCGGCGCGTGGCCGCTGAATCGATGGTCCTGGACTCGGGGTCGATGACGACGCCGTAAACCTCCCGCGCCGCCGCCGCCGATACGTAGCCGTTCCGCACGTCATCGAGCACGTGCTCCGGCTCCCGCGCCAGAGGGTCGCCCCAGCCCCCGCCGCCGCCCAGTTCCAGCAGCAGGGTGTCGCCACTGGACAGGCGGACGTTGGCGGTCTTGGAGTGAAGCGCGCGGGCGTCGCCGGTGCCCGGATTGAGAGTGCAGCGCGCGAGCGCGCTCGGGCGGGCGCCGAACAGGCCCGGTGACGAGAACTTGAAGCGGTCCAACCGCAGGTTGAGGGTGACGTCGTCGTTCAGCACCTGCCAGCCGCGCCGGATTCCCAGGCCGCCCCGGTATTTCCCGGCGCCGGCGGAATCGGGATTGATCTCGAAGCACTGCATCCGCACCGGGAACTCGTTCTCCAGTGCCTCCACCGGCGTGCTCATGACGTTGCTGATGTCAGCGGCGCAGCCGCTGACGCCGTCCTTGCCGGGCCGGGCGCCGTAGCCGCCCCACAGGATCTCGTATTGCGAGTAGCGCCGGCCGCCGTCCGGTTCCCGCCCGTTGATGGAAACGGCGCCGCCGGAGCCGCTCTGGGGCGCGGCCACGCGGTCCGGCACAGCCTGCGCCAGGACCATCATGATCACCGGCGCCAGCCGGTGGCAGGTAGTGGCGTACATGTTCACCGGAGCAGGAAACTCGGGGTTCAGCAGGTGTCCGGAGGCGGGGAGGGTGATGCGGATGGGGGCGGAGCAGCCCTGGTTCTTGGGCAGGTCCGGGCCGAGGGCGGCCTGCACGCAGTACTCCACCACCGCCCGGACCACGCAGGGCCGGAGGTTGAGCGGACCTCGCGACTGCTTGGCCGAAGCGAACTCGAACTCCAGCTCGTCGCCGCGGACGTGCAGCGTCGCCGTCACTTCCAGGGGCCGGTCCAGCTCCACGCCGTCATCGTCGATGTAGTCGGTGACCGGGCCGTAGGTGCCCCGCGGCATGGCCGCGATGCGCGAACGAAGCTCCCGCTCGGTGATGGCGATGCGCTCCTCCCAGCAGGCCAGCACGTCGTCCAGCCCGAAGCGGTCGGCCAGCGCGGTGATCCGCTCGATGCCGTGGAGGTTCGAGGTCACCTGCGCGCGGATGTCGCCCCAGGTGACCTCCGGGGTGCGGGTGTTGGCGCAGATGATCTCCTTTACCGCCTCGTTGAGGACGCCCCCCTCGTAGAGCTTGAGGGGCGGTATCATGAGGCCCTCCTGGAACACCTCGGTGGCGTCGCCCGCGTTGGTGCCGGGCACCTTGCCGCCGATGTCCGGCTTGTGTGCGGTGTTGCCGACGAAGGCTATGAGCCGGCCTTGGTGGAAGACCGGGGAGATCAGCGTGACGTCGCTGGGGTGGTTCTGGCAGTAGCGGTAGGGGTGATTCAGGATGAAGGTGTCGCCCTCGCCGATGGCGCCGTCGAAGTCCTGCAGGATTCCCTTGAGCTGGGCCCCTACCACGCCGAGCCCTACCGGGTTGGGGGAATACTGCCCGACGTTGCGACCCCGACTGTCGCAGATGCTCAGGGCCAGGTCCTGGCTCTCCTTGACGATGGACGAGTAGCCGTTGCGCATGAGCTTTTGCGTCAGCTCGTACGCGATCTGGTTGGTGGCGTTGTAGATGACCTCGAGCTTGATGGCGTCCATGCGTCAACGACCAGTGTCCCAGGGCATCATCTCCACCGGCGTCTGACGCGGACCCAGGCTCTCGTAATACTCGTTGGTCTCGGGCTTGTAGCGCCCCTGGTTGAAGCTGCCGCCCTTCTGGCTGCGGATAATGATGGCCACGGTCCTCTCGCCCACGGTGGTCTCGGTATGCACCTCGTAGGGCCGCACCAGGTCGATCTCGCCCGGGCCGACGTGCTTGTCGCTGGCCAGCCGGATCTCCGCGTAGTCCGGCTTCGAGCGGTCGTCCAGCCGGTCGTAGCGTTCGATGCGCTCGTGGCCGTCCAGGACCCCGTAGAGCGTGTAGATGTGCGCGTGGTCGTGGATGCGCGCGCGGCCGCCTTGGCGGGCGTTGCCCTTGGTCAGGCCGTTGATGGCGAAGCCGTAGTCCGGGTCCTCGTAGAAGAGCAGGTTCTCGGCCCGTCCGTCCCGCGGGACGCAGTCCGGCCACGACCTCGACGCCTCCAGCACGTCCGGGTCAGCCAGCAGCTCGGCCAGGATCGGCTCCAGCGCGGTCCAGCGCTTCTCCAGGTCAGCCTCCTCCGCGAACAGCGCGCGGGTCTTCTCGATGAACTGATCGAGGGCATTGGCCGTTTGGGTTTCCATCTCCGGGATCCTCCATCGCGCATGGCGCGTAAGGGCAACTGGCTTGCAACGGCTAAGGAGGGTATGCAATCCTGCAACCGCTGTCAACATTGCTTCGGACAGCATCGGCGGGGCCTGGAGGACCCGCGTCCATGAAGTACAAGACCCTCACCGCCATAGGCCTGGCGGTTGCGCTCGTCGTCGGATTTGTGGCCCAGGCGGTGGTGTACGCGGTCCTGGCGCCGGGCTCCACCACCGACTTCGTGGCCACCGTCGTCTTTCTCGGCGGCTTCATCGGCGGGCTCCTGGGCTTTGTCGGCATTTTCCGGGTGCGAGAGGGAAAGCCCTTTTTCAACTACCCGTTCTGAAGGTGCTGTCCGCTCTACCCTCCGTCATTCCCGCGAAAGCATGTCCCCGACCCCGATCGGGGGCGGGAATCCAGGGGTGGAGGGGTACAAGGGGGGAATGATCGGGATGGCTGAAGCCGGCATCGGCGGCGCGCTGGACGGTATCGTCGCCGTCGACGCGAGCGGACACGTGGCCGGGCCTTACGCCGGAAGCCTCCTGGGCGACCTGGGCTGCGAGGTCATCAAGGTGGAACTGCCCGGGGCCGGAGATCCGGCCCGTGGCCGGGACGGCTATTCCCCGGTCTTCAGGGTGCTCAACCGGAACAAGAAGAGCCTGACCCTCAACCTGCGAGAGCCCGAGGGGCGTGAGGTCCTCCACCGGCTGCTGGAGCGCGCGGACATCCTCATCGAGAGCTTCCGGCCGGGAACGCGAAGGGACCTGGGCCTCGACTACGAGGAGCTGCGACGGCTCAACCCCGGGCTCATCCACTGCTCGGTCACGGCTTTCGGCCAGAGCGGCCCGTACGAGAGCCGGCTCGGCTTCGAGTCCATCGGCCAGGCGGTCAGCGGCATGCTGAGCCTGCTCACCGACCCGGCCGATCCCAAGATGGGAGGGTTCTCCATTACCGCTCACGCCACCGGCGTCTTTGCGGCCTACGGCATCCTTGCCGCGCTGGCGGCGCGGAGCCGGACCGGCGCCGGACAGTTCGTGGACGCCTCGCTGCTCCAGGCCAGCATGGGCTTCATCGAGTCCCACTTCGCCGAGTTCCTGAACGGCGGCGAGGCCGTGACCCCGAAGAACTTCCAGCGCGGGCGGCTGTTTTGCCTGGTGGCGGAAGACGGCCGACCACTGCTCGTCCACCTCGCTACACACAGGCGGTCCTGGGAAGCCCTGTTGCGGGTCATCCAGCGTCCGGACCTCCTCGACGATGCGCGTTTTGCAACCTATGAAGACCGGGCCGCGCACCACGACGAGTTGGCGGCCATTCTTCGCGAGGCGATCGGAGGCGCGTCCCGGGCCGCATGGCTGGAACGCCTGGGCGGGGAGGATTTGAGCTACGCGCCCATCTACGATGCGGAAGAGGTGTTCCGGGACCCGCAGGTCAGACACCTGGGTCTTCCGCGCGAGATCCACCATCCCGAGCGAGGCGTCACCCGGCTCATCGGCAGCAGCGTGAACCTGTCAGCCACGCCGCCGCGATTCGCAAGGCCGGCGCCGCTGGCGGGGGAGAACACCGCCGAGGTCCTGCAGGACCTCGGCTACGACAGCGAAGCCATCCGGGGCCTTCGCGAACGCGGCGTCATCTGAGCGGTTTTCCCGGACCACATGGCAACCCCGTCCCTCACCGATTTCATAGCGGGAATTCACCGAAGCCCGTACATGGCTGTGCTGGTGGTCACCGGAGGCGGCACCCAGGCATTGGCGGACCTGTTCGCCGTGCCGGGGGCGTCCCGCACGGTGCTGGAAGCCCTGGTGCCCTACAGCGACCGTTCGATGCGCGAGTTCCTGGGTCACGAGCCGGAGCAGGCGGCGTCGGTGGAGACCGCGGCCGAGTTGGCGCGTAAGGCCCGCGAGCGGGCGCTGGCGCTCAGGCCGGGTGACGACGTGCCGGTGCTGGGCATCGCCTGCACGGCCGCGTTGCTGACGGATCGCCCCAGGAAGGGGGATCATCGCGCTCACGTGGCCATGTGCAGCGGCGAGTCCGTCGAGGTTCGTTCGGTCACGTTGGAAAAGAACGCCCGGACCCGGGAGGACGAGGAGCGTGTGGTGGCGGATCTGCTGCTGTCCGCCATGGGTCGGGCCTGCGGCCTGTCAGCGGCGCTGTGCGATCGGTTGTTGCCCAGGGAGCCCTTGCGGGTGCGGATGATCTGAGACGCGCCTGAGACACTGTTCCAACGGGACCGGTGGCCTGTACCATCGTTAGTGTGGTACAGGCCACTGCATTGTAGTGCATTGTCAACGGAGGATAGACAAATGGAACGCGAAGTCACTGTAGACGGTCTCAGGATTCGTTATCTGGAGGAGGGGGAGGGGACGCCCGTGATCATGCTGCACGGCGCCTCGCTGGGCTCGTCCGCGGACGTGTTCGAGCGTCACCTGGGCCCGTTGGCGGACGCCGGGTTCCGGGCGGTGGCGTACGACCAGCCGGGGTTCGGCCTGTCGGACGTCCCCGAGGACCACACTCTGGCCTACCGGGTCGGCTTCCTGCCGGAGTTCATGAGCGCCATCGGCGCCGACGAGGCCGCGCTCATCGGCCACTCCCAAGCCGGCGGCATCGTCGTCCAGACCGCCCTCGACCACCCCGATCGGGTAGCCAAGGTGCTGGTCGTGTGCAGCGGCAGCCTGCTGCAGGGACTGCCGGATTTTCCCCCTCCGGCCCACGCCAGCAGCGAGAGCACCGACGCGCCGCCGACGCTAGAGGACAGCCGGAAGCTCCTGGAATCGAATCTCTACCACAAGGAACTCATCACTCCCGAGGTCCTGGAGAAGCGCCATAGCCTGAGCCTAGGCAGGAACCTCGAGGCGTTTCTGGAACGCCAGCGGGCGGTGGAACCCAAGAGGGAAGGCCCGCGGCTGTGGGAGCGGCTCATGGAAGTGCAACCGCCGCTGCTCCTGCTCTACGGCAAGCAGGACCGCAACCAGGCCGCCGAGAAGTGCGCAAGGCTCAAGGAGTTGATGCCCGAGCTCCAGCTCGAGGTCATCGACAAGGCCTGCCACATGCTCATGTGGGACGCGGGCGAGGTGTACGACCGCAGGGCGGTCGCGTTCCTGAAGGAGGATTCCTGAACAGCCGGGTAGGGGCGACTGGCCGGTCGCCCCTACGAAGGTTGACGGGATCCAGCTCGGTGGTGTCTGCCATGGGGTGAACTCATCCTACAGCGCGTACAGCTCCACCGGGTTGTCGTAGAGGATGCGCGAGACGCTCTCGGGGGAGAGGAACTCGTGCCGCTGCAGCAATTGCAGCGCCTGGATCTCGGTGGAGGAGTCGGCGTGGCCGTAGTCGGTGCCCATTACCAGGCGGTCGTCGCCGACGTACTTGATGACGTGTTCCAGGTCGTCGTTCATCTGGGCGGCGACCCAGATGTTGTTGTCGGCGAGGATGCGCTCCTTGAATTTCCCGCCGCGCCGTTCCACCCGGCGCCGGAGATCGTTGATCAGGTAGGGAAGCCAACCCGCGCTCAGCTCGATGATGCCCCAGCGCAGCTTGGGGAAGCGGTCGGGCAGGCTCGACATGATCAGCAGGTGGAACGCGCCCAGCCCCACGAACTTGTTGCGTTGGTAGCCGCAATGGGGCTGCCCCCAGATCCGGTCCATGTCCGGGCTGTTGGTGCCCGAGTGGATGCACACGGGGATGTCGAGGTCGCTGGCCTCCTCGTAGAGTGGGAAGAAGTCGGGGTCGTTGATCAGCCGGTTGCGGTAGTCCAGCCCCGAGATGTTCACCGCCACCGCGCCGTGGTCACGGGCGAACCGTATCTGCCTCCGCGCCTCGGGGATGTCGCTCAGGGACGCCACGCAGGCCCAGCGGAACCGGCCGTGGCCGCGTGAATGGATGTCGGCCATCCAGCGGTTGTAGCTCCAGCACAGCGCGTTCTCCACCGCCGGGCGGTCCGTGAGCGGGTGCACCCACAGGGTCGGGAACAGCACCTGTAGGTCGGTGCCGAGCTCGTCCATGTGCGCGATCCGTGCATCCACGTCGAGCATGTACTTGGCCTTGACGTCCAGCGGCACGTTGCCGATGAAGGTGCCGGTGATGGCGTCGCTCCGGGCGCCGCCCCCGGGCCACGGAGTGCCCACCTTGTTGCCGCCGATGACCCAGCTCTTGAGGGTCTCCCCGGTTTCCAGTTTCTCGTAAACCACGCCGGGCTTGTACTCCCGCTCGGCGGGGGTGAGGTACTCCCAGGTCTCGTCTATTTCCACCACGTGGGCGTCGGCGTCGATGATAGGCATGGTTTCCTCCCGGCTTCCGGATTTGGCCCATGAAGGGATGCGCGATGCGGCGTTCAGTTCGCCACAATCACGGGTTCCTGTCAAATTAGACGGAGGTTTCAGTCTCCGTCATTCCCGCGGAAGCGGGAATCCAGAAGCAGCGGGGCGGGAACGGCGGTGCCGGGAGGTGTATTCCATGACGTCAAGTTTCGAGACGGTCCGAAGAATGTTGGTCCACGTAGCATTGGCGGTGATGCTGACGCTGCCGCTGGCGGGCTGCGGCGACGGAGCGGAGGAGGTGTTCGAGACCGCGCAGTTCGAGGAGGTGCAGAACAACCGGGAGCACGCGCGCAAGCTCTACAACCGCATCCTCCGAGACTACCCGGACAGCCCCTTCGCAGCAAAGGCCAGGGAGCGGCTGGCGGCGTTGGATCGGGAAACGCGATAGCATTCGGTCGAATTGATTGTGGGCGGGTCCGCTCGGGAGTATACTTGGACGCACTCACATGGGGGTGATGCCATGAAACGAGATATCATCGTTTCCGCGGTCCCGGTTTTGTTGGCGCTGTGGATGGCCCCGGCGTGGGCCGTCGCTCCGTCACCCGATGCGCTGTTGTCGGACGGCGACCGCCGGCACCAGGAGCAGGCGGTTCAGAACGCTCTCGAGTTCAACAGGACCGGCGAGGCCGAGTACTGGGAGAACCCGGAGACCAGCCACCACGGCCGCGTCACGCCTACGCTCACCTACCGCAACTCGACGGGCCAGGATTGCCGCAAGTTCGAACGGGAGCTCACCATCGACGGCAGGGAGGCCGAAGCCAGGAGCACGCGCTGCCGCACGGCGGCCGGGGTCTGGCTGCGACCGGTTGCGCCGAAGCCGGTCTACACCCGCCGGCATGATGACCCTTGGCGCCACTACCCCTACTACGGTTCCTACTGGTACTACCCGCCGGTGTCCGTGCACCTGTTCTACGAGTTCAGCCGTCACCGCCACAAGATCGACCGTCACCGGCGTCACCATCGCCACAAGTGGCACCGTCGTCACGGGCACCGTCATGACCGGTCCGATCGCCGTCACCGGCCGCACCGCCGTCACCGGCGGTAATCAGCAGGTCGGGTTCGCCGAAGGCGTAACCCGACTTCACATGTCCCTTGTCGGATTACGCTTCGCGAATCCCACCTGCAAACTCCGAGGCTACGGGCTGGAGGTCAGACGGACGGCTGGCACCGCGACGATTCACCGGACAGGACACTAGCGGGCCGCGGCACGGTTTCCGAGCACTGCGTAAAGCGGGTCACCCCGGAAGTCCTCCGGGACGGGCGTGAGCGACCTTACGTTGTCCCAGTTCCCGGCCGCGGTAAGGTAGGATTCCACGAGCTGCTGTTGTGCCGGGCCGGTCAGACGATGCCAGATGGCCACGGCCTTGGTGGGGAAGCAGCGGTTGGAGAAGGTGATGACCAGCGGGCCGCCCGGCGCCAGCACCCGCCCGATATCGCGGATCACCTGCACCGGCTTGACCAGGTAGTCCACGGAAACGCAGATGCACGCGGCGTCGAACTCGCCGTCGCCGTAGGGCAGGGAAGGCTCGTCGTTGAGGTTGTGGACCGTGTAGGCGTGGAGGCGGGGATTGGCCTTCAATTCCTGCTCGTTCATGCCCAGCCCCACCACTTTCCTGAAGCTCGTCTCCGGCGGCAGATGGCTGATCCAACTGCTCATCAGGTCCAGGACCGCGCCGCCGGCCGGCAGCGTTTCCCGGTAAAGTTGGGTGACCGCGGCGATGGCGCGGTCATCGATATGGGTCACCAGCCGGGGCTCGAGGTAGAACTCTTCGTCAGGGGACTCGTCCATGCGGGCGAACGCTTGCGGCGGTAGCGGGTGGGTGATCATGTTATAGGGAAGTTGCATCGCGCCCTTCGGCTTCGCTCGGCTGTGCCGAGCTACGCTCAGGGCGAACGGGCAAGGTTCGCGGCGGGCGTCCAGTGTCCCGCGGCTCGCATGTATAGTAGGGTTGCCGCGCGCGCTTTACAAACCCGGCGGCGGGAGGGGAAATGAGCAACGATGATCGCCAGGTGATTTTCTCGCTGATCGGGGTGGGCAAGATCCATCCCCCCAAGCGGCAGGTGTTGAAGGACATCTACCTGTCTTTCTTCTACGGCGCCAAGATCGGGGTGCTCGGCCTGAACGGGTCGGGCAAGAGCACGCTCCTCAGGATCATCGCCGGAGTGGAGCGGGAGTATCTGGGAGAGATCACGTTCTCCAAGGGCTACTCCGTGGGGCTGCTGGAGCAGGAGCCCCAAATGGACGCCGACAAGACTGTCAAGGAAGTCGTCGAGGAAGGCTGTTCCCGGATGATGGAGCTCCTGGCGGAGTTCGAGACGGTCAGTAACAGGCTGGGGGAGGAACTGGGCGCGGACGAAATGGAATCCCTGCTGGAGAAGCAGGCGCAACTGCAGGACGAGATCGAGGCGGGCAACGGCTGGGAGTTGGAGAGCCAACTGGAAGTGGCCATGGACGCGCTCCGCTGCCCGCCGCCGGAGACGAAGGTCGACGTGCTGTCCGGGGGCGAGCGCCGGCGGGTTGCGTTGTGCCGGCTGCTGATCCAGGAGCCGGACATCCTGCTGCTGGACGAGCCTACCAACCACCTCGACGCGGAGTCCGTGCAGTGGCTGGAGCAGCACCTGAGCCGCTACCAGGGCACGGTCATCGCCGTGACCCATGACCGCTATTTCCTGGACAACGTCGCCGGATGGATCCTGGAGCTGGACCGCGGCCACGGCATTCCCTTCGAGGGCAACTACTCCTCGTGGCTGGAGCAGAAGCAGGCCCGTCTCGCGCAGGAGGAGAAGTCGCTGTCGCGGCACCGGAAGACCCTCGAACGGGAGCTGGAATGGATCCGCATGTCGCCCAGGGCGCGGCAGGCCAAGGGCAAGGCGCGGGTGACGCGCTACGAACAGTTGCTGGGCCAGGAGCAGGACAGCGCGCGGGAAGACCTGGAGATCTACATCCCGCCGGGGTCGCGCTTGGGGGACATGGTGCTCCAGGCTGAGGGTCTTACCCACGCGTTCGGGGACCGGCTTTTGTTCGAGGACCTGAGTTTCATCATGCCGCCCGGCGCCATCGTCGGCGTCATCGGCCCCAACGGTTCCGGCAAGACCACGCTCTTGCGCATCATCACCGGCGGCGTGGAATGCCAGTCCGGCTCGTTCCGCACCGGCGAGACCGTCCGGGTTGGCTACGTGGACCAGAGCCGCACCCTGAACGACGAGCACACGGTGTGGGAGGCCATCTCCGACGGGCAGGACCAGATCGCGCTGGGAAAGCGCGAGGTCAACTCCCGCGCCTACGTGGGGCGGTTCAACTTCTCGGGGCAGGACCAGCAGAAGAAGGTCGGCGACCTCTCGGGCGGCGAGCGCAACCGCGTCCACCTGGCCCGGATGCTGAAGGAGGAGGCCAACCTGCTATTGCTCGACGAGCCCACCAACGACCTGGACGTGAACACCATGCGGGCGCTGGAGGACGGGCTGGTGGAATTCGGCGGGTCCTGCGTCGTCGTGAGCCACGACCGCTGGTTCCTGGACCGCATCGCCACCCACATCCTGGCCTTCGAGGGCGACAGCCAGGTGGTCTGGTTCGAGGGGAACTACAGCGACTACGAGGAAGACCGGCGCCGGCGTCTCGGCAAGGAGGCCGACCAGCCCCACCGCATGCGCTACCGCAGGCTGACCAGGGATTGAGGCGGGTCGCCCTAGCTGGTACGCACGGGGCGACCGCCGGTCGCCCCTACAATCGCCCCCACCCGTCTGCCTTTAGCCGCCCGCCGCCTTCACGAAATCCGACAGCCGTTCCCCGATCATAATGCACGTGACGTTGGTGTTGGCGTGCACCACCGTCGGCATGATGGAGGCGTCCGCCACCCACAGGTTGTCCATGCCGTGCACCTTGAGGTTCTGATCCACCACCGCCTCCGGGTTGGACGCCGGGGCCATGAGGCAGGTGCCGACGCCGTGGTGGTAGCTGTCGTAGGTGGCCTTGGCGAATTTTACCCAGTCCTCGCCGGGACCGGGGGTGAGGAGGTCGCCGTAGAGCTCGCGCATGGGCGGGGTTTCGGTGATCTCCTTGATGAACTCCATGGCCCTGGTCATGGATTCGATGTCCTGCGGGTCCTCCAGCATGGCGGATTCGATAATCGGAAACTCCCGTGGGTCGCTGCTCTGGAGGTACAGGCGGCCGCGGCTCATCTGCTCCAGCAGCGACGCCGACAGCGGGATGGTGGGCTTGATGCCCTCGATCTGGGTCGGCGGCCTGAGCGAGATGTGGAAGTTGGAGCAGTCCCGGTCCGCGTGGCTCTTGTAGATGTAGCGGATGCGCGGGATGATCCAGTCGGCGTCGAACTCCTCCTTGCACTCGAAGGTCATGAACACCACCGCGTGGTCCTGGTAGTTCTCGCCAACGCCGGGCATGTGCCTGACAACCTCGATGCCCACCTTCTCGAGGTCCTGGGCCCGACCGATGCCCGACAGCATGAGGAGCTGGGCCGAGTAGTAGACGCCGGCGCTCACCACCACCTGGTTGCCGGAAACGGTCTCCTGGCGGCCGTCCTTCTCATAGCGCACGCCGGTGACGCGGTTGCCCTCGATATCCAGCCTGGTGACCAGGGCCTCGGCGACGATGGTGAGGTTGTCACGGCCGCGGGCGGGGTTGAGGTACGCCACCACCGTGGACTGGCGCTTGCCGTCCTTGATGCTGAAGGGCGGGTGCCCGACGCCCTCGGGGTCGGGGATGTTTGTGTCCTCCAGCAACGGCAGGCCCTTCTGCTGGCCCGCCTCGATGAAGGCTTGCACCGGGTCGGCGGCGCCGGGAGTATCGAACGTGAAGGGGCGCTTCACGTAGAGCGGGCCGTCGTTGCCGTGGAGTGGGCTGTCCGGGAAGTCCTGGTCCGATTCCAGCCTCTTGAGCACCGGCAGCACCTTCTCCCAGGACCAGTCGGGGTTGCCGGCCGCCACCCAGTTGTCCATGTCGGCCTTCATGGGCCGGGGCGCGGCCATGACGTTCACCGACGAGCCGCCGCCCATGATCCTGCCGGCGAGCTTGTAGCAGATGCTGCCGTCGAGGTCGCGCGGGCTGGGGTACATCGCCAGGTAGTCGGTCTCCAGCAAGAGGCGCACCTGGTTCTGGGCCTCGGCCACCATCTCGGGAATGGGCTGGGGATCCGGCCCGGCCTCCAGCAGCAGCACCTTGCGCCGGGGATCCTCGGAGAGGCGGCTGGCCGCGGCGCAGCCCGCCGAGCCTCCGCCGATGATGATGACGTCGTAGTGATCGGCCATGAGAAAATGCCCTTTCGTTGTGGTGCGCGGCTCCAGGAGCCCGCGCCGCGGGAACAATCCGCCAACAGTACGTCGCAGGGATGGGTTTCAAACCCGCCCGTGTCCGGTATCGGCTTCTACGTCTTGGCGGCCTCGTCGTCCAGCGCCTTGCTCAGGCGCTTGCGGAACTCTTCCAGGATGAGCGAGGTGGTGGCGCGCAGGATCATGTCGCCGACGATGGCCAAGCGCCCGTTAATCTCTACCGACGCCTTGTACTGGAGCTCGGTGCAGTTCTCCCGGGGCTCATCCATACGGGCGTCCACGCCGGCGACCACCGTGCTCTTGGTGACGGAGTCGTTGCCGTCGATGCGCACGGTCAGGGACTCCTTGGGATTGCTGTCGGTGATGGTGGAGCGGAAACTGAACTTCCCCGACATGGGCCCCACCTTGGCGCTGATGACGCCGTCGAAGGTGGTTTCGTCGACCTTGTCGATGGAGTCGAGACCGGGCATGCAGGCGGAAAACTTGTCGATGTCCAGCACGAAGTCCCACACGGCGTCCCTGGGGTGCTCCACGGTAATGGTGCCCTCGAAATTCATGGCGACTCCCGGCGGCGAGTTGAGTTGGGAGGGGTATAGCGGTTTCGGTTCTGCCGATCAACCGCACTTCCCTCTCCGTCCTTCCCGCTCAAGCGGGAATCCAGGAGCGGTGGGCGGGGGAGGCCCGCTGTGGTTACGAATCCGGCCCGGCGTGCTACATCTAACCGTCATGGACATCGCCATCGTCTACGCCCTGGGGACGGCGTTCTTCCTGGCGTTGCGGGACATCTTCGGCCGCATGGCCACCCACGACATCGATCCGGTGCTGGGAACGGCGGCGACGGCGTTCACCGGCTTGGTGGTGCTGACTGTCGCCGCCTTGCTGAACGGCGACCTCCACGCGGGTTTTCCGGGCTGGGGATGGCCTTTGTTCATGATCGGGCTGGCCGGGATCCTGCGCATCACCGTGGGCCGCACCACGCTGTTCACCGCCATCAAGTACATCGGCGCGGCGCGTTCGAGCAGCTTCAGCGCCACCAACGTGTTCTTCGCCATGTTTATCGGCGTGGTCTTCCTGGCCGAGAACCTGACCTATCTCCTGACGGCCGGGGCCGTTCTGGTAGTGGGCGGTTGCGTGCTGGTGGCCATGAGCCGCGTCCAGGGCGCTGCCAGCCAGACATGGAAGCGATACGTCGCCGGTATGGCCTTCGCCCTGGGCAGCGCCCTTGCCATGGCCGTGTCCGCCGCCCTGACCCGGGTGGTGGTGCACGAGTTCTCGTCGCCCCTCGGCGCCAACTTCTACGCCAGCCTCATCGCGCTGCCGAGCTTCCTGCCCGCCATGTCGAATCGTCCGATACGGAGCGTCGCAGACTGGACCTCCCGGCACTGGCGCTACATCTGGCTGGTGGGGCTGGTGTCCGCCATCGGCACGACCTGCGGTTACTTCGCGCTCAAGTATGCTCCCGTAGTGGTGGTGCAGCCCATCGCGCAGTCGCGGCCGCTCTTCGTGTTGCTGGTGTCGTGGGTCTTTCTGCAGGCCCACGAGTCGATCAACTGGAAGGTCGCCGCGGGCGCCGTTGCCATCGTGCTCGGCACCGCGCTGCTGATCGTGAAGTGAGCCGGGGTCGGGTTCGCTTTCTTGACGACAAAAGCCTATATGGTTAGGAGCTTCGCTTTGAATCCATGTGCCGCAAGAATCCTCCGCGCTTTCGGAAAACTGTTTGCGAGACACGATTCCGGCACCGTCATACCCTCGGGAGGTCCGCGTCCGATGAAGGACAAAGTCGTCAAGACGGATGAAGAGTGGCGCCAGCAACTCACTGACGAAGAGTTCCTGGTGACGCGCAAGCAGGCCACCGAGCGCCCTTTCACGGGCAAGTACCACGCCTCCAAGGAGCCCGGCGTCTACCGCTGCGTCTGCTGCGATGTGGACCTGTTCGACGCCGCCACCAAGTTCGAATCGGGTACCGGCTGGCCCAGCTTCTGGGCCCCGGCGGACGAGGAGAACGTCGCCACCAAGGAAGACCACTCCTACGGCATGCGTCGTGTGGAGGTGATATGCAGCGTCTGCGACGCCCACCTGGGGCACGTGTTCGACGACGGGCCGTCGCCGACATATCTTAGGTATTGTATTAACTCATTGTCGTTAAAACACGAGAAAGACTGAGGAGGTTCGATCGCATGGATAGCAAGAAAGTGTTGGAACAGCTCGACCGCGCCCACTTGGTGGAGATGACGCGGGATCTCGCCGATATCGTGACGATCACCGGCGAGGAAGCGCCGGTGGCGGAATATCTGGGACGCGAGTTCGAGCGCCTGGGCATGGAGGTAGAGTACCAGGAGGTGGAGGAAGGGCGGCCCAACGTCATCGGCACATTGAGGGGCTCTGGCGGAGGGCCGGCGCTGATGTTCAACGGCCACATGGACCACTTCGACAATCCGGAGCCCACCCGGGTCACGGAAGACCGGGTCTACGGCCGCGGCCTGGTGAACATGAAGTGTGCGTTTCCCTGCTACATCACCGCGGTGGACATGCTCGTCAAGGCCGGGGCCGAGCTCAAGGGCGACATCATCATCTCCGGCGTGGTGGGTGAGATCGAGAAGGCCCAGGTCAACCGGTTCCACGGCAAGAGCTACCGGGGCGCGGGCGTGGGCGCCCGCTACCTGATGGACCACGGCGTAACCGCTGACATGTGCATCATCGGCGAGCCCACGGGCCTGCGCATGCAGATCGGCAATGCCGGCCTGGTGTGGGCCGAGGTGACCGTGGAAGGGCCGGCCAAGACTTTCGTCCTGAAGGCGTTCGAGGTGGCCAAGGCGATCCAGGCGTGGGAGGCCGACTACCAGAAAATGTTCCCGCATCCGTTCATGCTCCCAACCGTGCAGATCGGCGCCATCGACGGCGGCAACCCCTTCAAGCCCGGCACCAACCCGGTGTGCAAGATCTACGTCATCGTCAAGACGCTGCCCGACGTGGGCACCATGAAGATCCAGCGGGAGCTGGAGAAGGTCGCCGCCGCCGTTGCCGCCAGGGAAGGGGACATCGACACCCGGGTAAAGCTCTACCTCACCACCGGCGGCTACGAGATCCCCGAGACGGACTACGTGGTCAAGGCCATGGGGGGCGCCCACAAGGAAGTCAACGGCAGCGACATGGAATTCTCCGAGCCGGTGCGCTACGGCATCACCAGTGACGGCTCGCGTATCAACCAGTACGGCGTTTCGGTGATCACCTACGGCGCCGGCTTCGGCACCCACCTGGTGGACCCCGACGAACAGGAGACCGGCGCGGAATGGGACCGCCCCTCCGGCACCCGCCGGGGCGTGGGCATCAGGAACATGGAGCGTTGCAGCAGCGTCTACGCCCTGGCGGCCCTGGACATCTGCAGCAAGACCCGCGCGGAGCTCGGCCTGGACTGATCCCTTTCGGGTGCGAAATGAAGCGGGCGGCTTCGGGCCACCCGCTTCCGTTTGGAGTCGGCGGTGCATGACGCGCCGCCGCGAGGAGGCCCCATGGAACTGACACTCGCACACTACCGCAACCGTTTTTGCATGTTCCGCACCTACTATGCCTTGGCGGAGGGCATCGTGAAGCCCGAGGGCTTCGATCTCAAGGTGATCGAGGTGGCCGACCCGCCGAGCCATGAGCTGGAAGAGGTGCTGATCCGTGGCGAGGTGGCGTTCGCCAACATCTATCTGCCTAATTTCCTCAAGCGCAAGCTCGGCGGCGCGCCGATCGTCGGGCTGTCCACGGAGTGGAAGTCCACCTCCAAGGGCAACGGCGTCTTCGTGCTCAAGGACGGCCCGGTGCAGACCCCCAAGGACCTGGAAGGCCGGCTCATCGCCAGCCACCACTCGGATCCCCACGCCATGCACTGCTTCCTGCTGCGCAAGCACTACAAGGTGGACGATTCCACCATCCGTTGGGAGTCCCACCCACAGGAAGAGCTCGTGACGATACTCAAGGAGGGCAAGGCCGACGCCGTGACGCTCATCGACCAGGTCTTCTGGCACGGCGAGAAGGATCCCGACGTCCGCTGCCTGTACACCGACGGCGACGCCTGGCGAGGACTCCACGGCCTCCCCGAGATCATCAAGCACATGCTCGCCACCCGCGAGGACCTCTTGCAGGAACACCCGGAGTTCGCCGGCCAGATCCTCGACGCCTGCCGCAAGTCCATCGCCTACAGCGACGCCCACCTCGAGGAAGTGGCCGACCGCTTCATCGCCAAGTATGGCGGCGACAAGCAGGACATCCTGGCCTCCGCCGGCTACCCCAAGATCGAGTTCACCTTCACCGACACCGAGCGCAAGGAGGCGGAAGCCACCATGGACATGCTCATCGAGACCGGGCGCCTGGAGGGGCGGGTGGACCTGTCGACGGCGTTCGTGTCGTAGGCCGCAGAGATTCCCAGTCCCCTTGTCATTCCGACCGCCTCTCGTCATTCCCGCCTCCTTCCTGTCATTCCCGCGAAAGCGGGAATCCAGGAGGGGAGCGGTCGGGGTCTTGACGCTCACTCCATTGGTCTATAGTGTGGGCCGCACATCACATCTCTGAATCAAGGGAGGTTCCCATGCGAAACTCGATCACAAAGGCGATGGCGCTTTCACTGGGCTTGGTTCTGTGCCTTTCCGGCATGGCGCTGGCGTCGAGCGCGGAGCTGATAGCCGCGGCCAAGAAGGAAGGCAAGCTGAGGCTGATCACGTTCCCCAGCTTCAAGAAGACCGCCGAGGGTTACGAGAAGAAATACGGCATCAAGGTGGAGGGTACCTATGTCGGCGCGCCGGGAGTTCTCCGCAAGGTGAGCGAGGAATCCCAGGCGGGGATATTCGCCGTCGATGTGTTCGGCACGTCCCCTGGGCCCCTCAGCCAACTCAACAACTGGACCATGAAGTTCAAGCCGGCCAACTTCGACAGAGTCGCCCACCACATGGAGGGCTTGCCCAAGGAATGGAACCAGTTCCCGGTATTCATTCACGTGGTCGGGGCTTCCTACCACCTGGACCTGATCTCTCCGGACCAGGCGCCGACCAGCATCTATGACCTGCTCAAGCCCGAGTACAAGGGCAAGATCATCTCGCGAGTGCCCTGGCTGGGCTCCAACAACCTCGTGCACATGATCTCGTATTGGGCCTGGTTCGGCGGCAGCGAGGAGAAGTGGACGGACTACTGGACGAAGTTCAAGGCCAACGTGGGACGGTACGAGCCCAAGTGGGGGCAGCTCCATCAGGCGGTGGGCCTCAAGGAATATCCCCTGGGCATCTTCACGCTGCCGTACACGCAGTTCTCCTTCGGTCGCAGCTACGGCAACAAGCTGGGCTACGCGCCCATCAAGAAGGAGCCGGCGATCTGGTTCCCGAACCTGGTGACCGCCCACAAGAACGCTCCCCATCCCAACGCTGCCAAGCTTTTCATAGAGTACGCCATCAGCTCCGAGGGACAGCAGGCCTTCATCGACGAGGGCAACGTGCCGGCTGCCAAGGGTCTGAAGCCGCGGGGGTCTCTCGCCAAGCAGCTCGAGGGCGTCAAGCTCTTTCCGAACTCGCCGCAGATCCTCTCGCGCGAGGTGATCAACAACTCGGCCAAATGGAAGGAGCGCATCCAGAAGGTCTACCAGTAGCCTGAAAAGGCAGCGCCGGAACGACGCGGAGGACCATGTTCGAATTCTTTCCAGGGAACCGAAGCTGGTCCTTCGCGTGCATCCGGCTGCTGGCCGAAAGCTACTACGGCGGCGGCGAGTTCAACGAGATCCACCGCACCGTTCAGCGCATCAAGCCGGGGGATACCGAGAGCTGGCACGCCGAGTGGCGTGACACCGCCGACCGGGTCGGGGAGCACGGCCGCGAGCAACAGGCCGGCGGCCGTCCCGAGAGCGCCCGGAAGTCCTTCTTACGCGCGGCCAACTACTACCGGGTCGCCGAGTTCCTCCTGCCCTTCACCGACGACCGAAAGGTCCTCACCTATCGCAAGTCCGCCGGGAGCTTCCACGCCGCGGCGGAGCTATCACCCGACATCGAACGCGTCGAGGTGCCGTACGAGGACACCTCCATGCCCGGCTACTTCTTTCGCGCCCCGGATGCGGCAGGCGCAAAGCCACCCGTGCTGATTTTCACAGGCGGCGCCGACTCCACCGCCGAGGAGGTCTATTTCGTCGGCGGCCCCGAAGCCGCCAAGCGCGGCCTTGCCCTGCTCATCGTCGACGGTCCCGGACGCGGCGGCATGCTGCGGCTGCGCAAGAGCCTGGCGATCCCCGACTTCGAACGGCCGATAACGGCGATGGTGGACTACCTCGAAGCCCGCGGCGACGTCGACACCAACCGCATCGCCCTCATGGGCATGAGCATGGGCGGCTACTACGTCACCCGCGCCGCCGCCTACGAGAAACGCGTCAAGTGCTGCGTCTCCCACTTCGGCCCCTACGACTGCTACCGGGACATCTACGAATTCTACGAGCCCCTGAGGGGACAGTTCCGCTGGATCACGGGATCGAGCAGCGAAGACGAGGTCCGCCACCGCCTGGGCCAGTTCACCCTCGCCGGCAGCATCGAAAAGGTCGAATGCCCCCTCCTGATCCTCCACGGCGAGGACGACATCATCACCGACCCCCGCTGTGCCCACCAGACCTACGACGAAGCCAGATGCGAGAAAGAACTGCGCTACCTCCGCTCCGGCGAGCCCGGCGCCGTCCACTGCTCCTACGACAACCACGCCGAGATCTTCCCCTTCATGCACGACTGGGTGGCGGCGCGGGTGTAGTCGCCCGGATCAAGGCAGCCCGGCCTCACGGCAGAGGGCCGAAAAAGGCAGGACGCGCGTGTTGGCGTCGGCGCTGCCAAAGTCCCTGGTGCCGAGGTGCACCTGGTAGAAACGCGGGATATCCGTCCGCTCCCTGAAGTAACCGCAGGCGGGAGCTGCGCGGCGATCGCCGCTCTTGCACTCGACCGCGAATTCCGCGGCGCCGTCGCGCAGGACGACGAAATCGACCTCGCGCTTGTCGGTGTCCCGGATGAAGCGCAGTTCCATGTCGTGTCCTTCGGTGTCCTCGACGTGATGGCAGTACTTGAGCAGGTGGCCGGCCACCATGTTCTCGAAGCGGGCGCCACGGTCCTCGACGCGCGACCAGTCCCAGAAATACAGTTTCTTCTCCTTTCGGACGGCGCGGATTCTCCCGGCTCCAAACGGCGGAATGCGGTAGCAGAGGTAAAGCCGCTCGAATATCCCTAGCCAGCGTTCGATGGATTCGTGGCTGACCTGTAGTAGTCGGCTCAGGCTGTTGACCGAGAGGGGGGAGCCTACGCAGGCCGGCAGGTGCGACAGCAACAACTCGAGCGTGGAAACCTCCCGCACATTCTCCAGGTCGCGGAGATCCTCATAGAGGACTCTCGCGGAGTGTTCCCGAAGCCACCGGCGGTGGAAGCGCGCCTCGCCCCGGAGAAAGGGTTCGGGGAAACCGCCGAAACGGAGTAGGTGTTCCACGAGGCCCTGGTCGGGCTCCTTGTCGTATTCCCTCGCCGAGAAGGGATGCAGCCGGTAGTAGTGGTACCGGCCCTGTAGGGAGTCGCCGCCCTTGCGGTAGTAGTCGAGACGAGCCGAGCCCGTGACGATGAAGGAGATGGAACTCCTGTTCTTGTCGTACAGGCCCTTCATCAGATTGCGCCAGTTCGCGTACTTGTGGATCTCGTCGAAAATGACTCGCGGCTGGCCGGAGGGCACGCGTTCCGCAAGGATATTCTCTCGGTCGGCCAGCACATCCCAATTCAGGTAGGCTGGCGATGACTCGTCTTGTGGCCCTTCCAGGAGAGAAAGCGCGAGCGTCGTCTTGCCGACTTGGCGTGGTCCGCCGATGAAGACCATCCGGTCCGCGAGATCCGCTTCGATGCTGTCCTTGACGTAGCGCTGCTCCATCCTGCCGGCTCGCCCGGTCCATCCATGAGTATTTTCGACCATACCCTAAAATACTCATGAGCGTTTCAGAGTCAACCAGAAAATCCTCACGACCCTCGGGTCGTGGGGAGAGCAGCCGCGAAGGAGCGGCTACGCCTCCCGCCGCGACACCAGCAGGTGCAGCCCGAGCGACAGGACCAGCATCAGCACGCCGATGACGGCGCCGATGCCGAACTGGCCCTCGTCGAAGGCGCGCTGGTAGAGCAGGGTGGAGAACACCTCGTTGCCGTAGGTGAACAGGATGACCGCGCCGGCGAACTCCCGCAGGTAGATCTGGAACAGCAGGATCCACACCGAGAACAGCCCGCCGCGAAGGAACGGGATGACGATGCGCGTGATGGTGCCGAGGGCGCTGGCGCCGGAGGTCCAGGACGCCTCCTCGAACTCCTTGTGGAACTGGAACAGGAACGGGCTCAGGGTCCGCAGCGCGAACGGCAGGTAGTTGCCGATGAAGTAGAGCAGCAGGATCCACAGGGTGCCGTAGACCGGCGTCCGGATGTAGGCCCACACGAACCCCACCGCCAGGATCGTGCCGGGGAAGGCCAGCGGCAGCATGGCGGCGGCCTCGATGGGGCCCTTGAGCTTGACGCCGCTGCGCACCAGCAGATAGCCGACCCCCAGGGCGATGGTGACCGTGGCGGTGGCGCCGGCGAAACACAGGATCAGGGTATTGCGAAGGGCGCGCCAGAAAACCGGGTCTTCCAGGGTCGAGGTCCAGTGGTTGAGGGTGAGCTGCGTCAGCACGTGCAGGCTGGGGGAGGCCACGAATTGGGAGAAGGACAGCCACACGATGATCAGCGCCGGAAGCACGATGACTACCGCGAAGTACAATGAGCTGCACACGAAGGCCACGTAGCGCCACCGGCCCAGGTGGTGGACGTTCTCGGCCCGGGCCTTGCCGGTGACGGTGACGAAGCTCTCCGCCCGTCTCACCAAGTGGCGGTAGAGGAACAGCGAGATGAGACTCAGGGGTATCACCATCATGGCCAGCGCCGCGGCGGTGTTGTAGTAGATCAGCGACTGGTACTCCGAGGCGATGATGTTGAAGATGGCGGAGGTGAACACGAAGATGCCGCCTGGAGCGCCGATGAGGATCGGCACCTCCAGGGTGATGAGGCCGATGACGAAGACCAGCAGAAACGACGAGAGAATCAGCGGCCGCAGCACCGGCAGGGTCACCCGGCGGAGCGTTCCCATCACCGTGTTGCCGCACGCGATGGACTGCTCTTCCAGCGACGGATCCATGAGCCGGAAGGCATTCAGGGCGATGAGGAACACGATGGGCGACTCGTAGAGCACCATGATGAAGATCATCCCCGGGAACGAGTAGATGTTGAACAGATTGGTCCCGAAGACCTCCCGGAACATCACGTTGAGCACGCCGATGCGCGGGCTCAGAAGCAGGATCCAGGCCAGAGCGGCGATGATCACGGGGAAGGCCCGGGGCACGATCCCGAGCTTGGCGAAGACGTGGCCGTAGGGCATGTCGGTGCGCGCCACCAGAAACGCCATGGCGACGCCCAGCACCACGGAGATGGCGGCCGTCGCAAAGGCGAAGATCAGCGAGTTGAAGACCAGCGTGGGGATGTCCGCCGGGATGCTGATGTTGAGCGCCCGCACCCAGTTGTCCAGGGTGACGTGCCCCGCGGCCACCGGAGAGGCCGACCAGAAGCTGCCGAACATCAGCGCCAGCACGGGAACCAGAATGACGAAGCCCATCACCACCATCAGGATGGTGTAGACGGCCTTCATGGCGTTCTCGGTGTGCATGGCCTTCCGTCTCCGTCGGATGCGCCGGTTACTGTCCCGGCCGGATGCCGCCGCTTAAGCCGTGCGCAGGAGAAAGAGCTGTCCCGAGATGTAGCGCGCGGCGTCCGATATCAGGTAGCGAATCAACCCGGTGATCTCGTCCTTCTGCGTGAATCCTCCGAGGAGGGGAGACGTGGCCTGTTTCCTGGTCCACTGCTCCTCGGACATGCCCGCCCGGGCCATGTCGGTCTCGGTGGCGCCGGGTCCGATGGCATTGGCGGTGACGTTGTAGGGCGCCAGCTCCATGGCCAGGGTCTTGGTGAAGGTGATCACCCCGCCCTTGGACGCGGCGTAGTGTGAACCCTGCACCTGCCCGGTGACGCCCCGGCCCGAGGCGACGTTGATGATCCGCCCCGACTTGCGTTCCGCCATGTGCCGTCCGGCGGCCTGCGAGCAAAGGAAGAGGCCGGTGAGGTTGATCCGGATCACCCGCTCCCATTCTTCCGCCGGCATCTCCAGGACCGGGCAGCGCTTGATGACCCCCGCGGCGTTGAGCTGCACGTCGACGTGGCCGTACTTGTCGATGGCCGCCCCGATCATGCCGTCCACGCTGGCCTTGTCGCCGACGTCCACCGCCACGGCCAGTGCCTCGCCGCCGTCTTTGCCGATCTCCGCCACCAGCGCCTGCGCCCCCTCTCCGTTGGAATCGGCCACCACGACGCTGTGCCCGTCCTGGGCCAGCGTGCGGCAGACGGCCGATCCGATGCCGCCGGCGCCGCCGGTTACCACCACGACCTGTGACATGTCACCTCCTGGAATGGCGTCCTTCGACTTCGCTTCGCTACGCTCAGGACGAACGGCAAGGTGAAATCGTTACCCGTTCGTTCGAAACCTTCGACACGTTCGTCCTGAGCGTAGCGAAGCGAAGTCGAAGGACGCATTCTTCAAGTCTGCCAGCTACGGCGTCCGTAACAGGAACGTCTGTCCGGTGATGAAGCGCGCCGCGTCCGACACGAGGTAGCGCACCAGCCCGGTAATCTCGTCCTTCTGTGTCAACCCGCCCTGCAGCGGCTCCACCGCCTTGATGGCCGCCCACTGCTCTTCGGTGTAGCCGGCGCGGGCCATGGGCGTCTCCGTGCGTCCCGGACAGATGTTGTTCACCAGGATATTGTCTCCGGTCACCTCCACCGCCATGGACTTGGTGAAGGCGATGACGCCTGCCTTTGAGGCGGAGTAGTGGGCGGAGTAGGGTGCGCCGGCGATGCCCCTGCCCGAAGCGACGTTGATGATCCGCCCTTGCTTGCGCGACCGCATGACCGTGGCGGCGGCTTGGCTGCAGAGGAAGACTCCCCGCAGGTTCACCCGGATCACCCGGTCCCACTCCTCTTCGGTCATGTCGGCGATGGAGAAGCGCCCCATGAGACCCGCGAAATTGATCTGGTGGTCGAGCTGTCCGTAGGCGTCCACGGCGCTCTGGATCATGGCCTCGACGCTCTGTCTGTCGCCCACGTCCACGCCGACCCCCAGCGCCTCCCGGCCTTCGGATTTGAGCTTGGCGGCGAGGGCCTGGGCCCCCTCTCCATTGTAGTCGGCGACCACGACCCGAAGCCCGTCCTCCGCCAGCGCGGCGCAGACCGAGGATCCCAGGCCGCCCGCCCCTCCGGTTACGATAGCGACATCCGCCATGATGATGTGTTCCTCCTTGTGTGCGGTTCCTGCACGGGGTGACGCCAGCCGCGCCGGTCGCGCGGCGCCCCCGTTCCAGCCAGCCGATCCATATCCCGGCGTGGGCCGAAAAGCAAGCGAGAGCGGGGCCTCTCAACCGCCCCGGGACGCGTGGTAACCGGCGAACGCGCCTTCCCACCGTCCGCTCGAAAGGCGCCACAGGTTGGCAACGAGCCGGTGAAGCATGAACAGGCTGAACCCGCCCCAGACTCCGAAGAGCCCGAGCCCCAGGTAGAAGGACATGCCTGTCAGAGGGACGAACAACAGAAGGCCGCCCGCCAGCATGGCCCACATGAGAAAGCGCGTGTCGTGAGCGCCCAGGATGAAGCCGTCCAGGGCGAAGACGATGCCGTTGAGGGGTTGCAACAGGACCAGCAGCAGGAAGGCCTCGGTGCGAGCCAGCTCCGCCACCGCCAACGAAGAGGTGAAGAGCGCCAGGAGCGGCTCCTGAAGCGTCAGGTAGGCCAAGCCGAAGGCCGCGCCGCCGGCGCAGCCCCACACGACCAGCATGCGCCCCAGCCGCTGCGCCCGGCGGGCGTCGCCGGCGCCCAGGTGCCGCGCCACCAGCGTCTGCCCGGCCACCGCCAGACCGTCGATGGTGTCGGAGCAGAAGATGAAGAGCTGGAAGACGATCTCGTAGGCGGCCAGATACACCGGCCCCATGCGCGCCACCATGGCGGTTGCGAACACCAGCGAGAGCCGGAGGCCGGCGGTGCGCACGGCCAGGTGTCCGGCGATCCGGGAGATGTTGCGGAACCGGCGCAGGTGAAGCTTCCGGCTCATCAGTTGGTAGAGGCCCGTGTAGTCCGAGAAGAACAGGAGCCGCATGTACAACAAGATGCCCAGGGCGTGCCCGGCCACCGCCGCCACCGCCGCGCCCCGCAGGCCCAGGGCCGGAAACCCGAAGCCGCCGTAGATCAGCGCATAGTCCAGCACGATGTTGACGCCGCTCATGAGGAACGCCACCAGCATGGGCGAGAACGTGTTCTGGATGCCCCGCAGGAAGCCCACCGCCGCGTAGATGGAGAAGAGCATCGGTATGGTGGCGCAGCGGATGCGGAAGTAGGGTACTCCCTGGGCGGCCACTGCCGGGGTGGCCCCCATGAGGGCATAGAGCTCGGCGGCGAACAGGAACAGGAGGGAGGCTACCGCGAGCCCGCCGCCGACACCGAGCACCAGGGCGTGCCGGAAGATCTCGCCGCAGGCCGCGTAGTTGCGCGAGCCGTACTGGCTGGCCACGAGGCTCGTGGTGCCAAAGATGAGGAACGCGAATATCCAGACCACCGCGCCGATGAGGCTCGTGGCGATGGCCTTGGCGGCGAGCGGCTCCACCCCCAGGTGGCCGATCATGGCGGTGTCGGCGATGTTCAGGACCGGCTCGCTGGCGATGGCCAGCGAGGCCGGAACGGCCAGTCGCAGCAGCTCCCGGCCGTCCGACGCCGGGGCCTCCGGCGTGACGGCGCCATGGACACTAGAAATGACCGGGCCCGCCTTGGGTGTAGATGCGGACGCGCGCGCTCGCCCGGTCGAAGCGCCGCCGGAGCCAGCGCTTGAACGCGTTCCGGGTGGTCGGGATGAGCATCAGGAAACCGAAGGCGTCGGTAAGTATCCCGGGAGTGATCAACAGGAGGCCCGCCACCAGGATGATCACTCCATCCAGCATCTCTTCCGCCGGAACGATTCCCTGGCTCAGGTTCCGCTGGATCTGTCCCAGGGTGCGCAGCCCTTCCAGCTTGGCGAGGAATGCCCCCACGACACCCGTGACGAGCACCAGGAGAATGGTGTTGAGGCCGCCGATGATCGAGCCCACCTCGATGAGGAGGTACAACTCCACCAGCGGAACCACGGTGAACAGCAGCAGGAGTCGCGCGAACATGGGCTCAGGAAGGTTTAGTGTCGCGTCCCATGATTTCCTGGCATAATTTGCTTGTCTTTTTCGCCGTCGGCGGCGTTGCTCTTCCTCGCGTGGTACCCGCCACTGCTCGTCATCGCGCCTTGCCGACGACGAAAAATCCTGCGCAACTTATGCCAGGAAATCATGGGACGCGACACTAGGTTGCTCCGGATGGATGAGCCGCGCCAGGATCTCCAGTCCGTCGACCAGTCGGGGTCCAGGCCGGTTGAAGTACCTGGAGCCGTCGACGGCGAACACGCGCCCGTTGGCGACGGCGGGAATCCTCTGCCACTCGGGGAGGTCTTTCAACGGCTCCCACTCCTTGCGGGTCCGGCTCTCGTCGAATCCGCAGGGCATCAGCACCATGACCTCCGGCGCTGCTTCCGACAGGGTCTCCATGGACACCCGGGCCGAAGGCTCGTGTTTTGCCGCCAGCACGTCCATTCCGCCTGCCAACTCAACCATCTCCGGCACCCAGTGGCCCGCGGCGTACAAGGGGTCCAGCCACTCGAGACAGGCCACCTTCGGCCTGGGACGGTCCCGCGGCACGCCGCCCGCGACGCGTTCCACCCGTTCCCGGAGGGTGTCGACCAGGGCCTCCGCCCGCTCCGGGGTCCCGGTTGCGTTCCCCACCCGTGCGATGTCCGACAATACCTCTCCGAGAGAGCCCGGCGACAACGACAGCACCTTGGCCGGCGGCCTCAGCGAGCCGGCGGCGGCCATGACGTCGTCGTAGCCCACGGCGCAGACGTCGCACAAGCCCTGGGTGATGATGATGTCGGGGTTGATGCGCCGCAGAAGCTCCAGGTCGAGGCTGTACAGGCCCTCGCCCCCGCTCAACCGCTGCCGCACGAGGTCGTCGATCTCGCGGCTGGTGGAGTTGTCGGAGTCGATGCTGCCGCGGACCACCACGGGCTTCTCCCTGGCCGCGGCCGGGAAGTCGCATTCATGGCTGACGGCGACCACCGAGTCGCCCAGGCCCAGGGCGAAGGCGGTCTCCGTGGCGCTCGGCAGGAGAGTGCAGATCCGCATATTTCAGTCATAGGGGACCCGGCGAGCGTTTGCAACGCAACCACGGTCGCGAACCCGTGCGCGCACTGTCAAACCAAAGCCAAAATGTCCCCTTTTGACAAAGCAGAGATGTCCCCTTTT
>JAPPNF010000120.1 GCA_028818755.1 Deltaproteobacteria bacterium
CCCCCGACGACCATAACCAACTGTTTTTGCTATGAAATGTGTCGGACACTACTGCGTGAAAATAGAATCCGCGCTTGTCCACAATATGATCAATAACAGTGTCGACGGTAACAGCGCCCGCCAGCAATCTTTCCGTGTCGGACGTCGTGTGATGTTTGGGCGGGATGCGCTCGTTCAAAGCCGTTGACACAATTTTAGAGAAGTCCGGGCTCCTCTTCAATACCGTTTTCAACTGCGACGTCCTGAAGTTACCATCTCCATAAATCGCTTCAATCAGTAGGAATGAGTATCTGAAAGAATCGATATATCGCTCTTGAATTAACTCCGTCCGAGCCATTTTTAACAAACCTGATTCTACTCTCGGTGCAGGTGCCCTTTCGGCCGCCATCATCGCCCGTGTAAACATATCGTACGGTATCGTCGGAGTGAACTCATTTCGACTCACCTTGAAACTCTTGATACGGATATTTCGCTCTTCGTCGTCCGATTCAGCAATATATCGTACTTCCATTTCATCGGTAGCGATGTCGACATCGAAATAACATTGGAGGTAGGCGAAGGCGTCGTCTATTTGCATCTTAACAAATGGCAACAGCTTATCACGTCCAATAATGTGTGCCTTTACGTCGTCGTCCTCTGCCTCCTGCAACGCTGGTGCGAGCTCTGTGTCTTGTCCGCCGAAAGAGATTTCGAAAGCAACTATCCGATCGTCCACCGTTACAGGACGAAGACTCCCCGTCATCATCGGAATAGGCCAGTGATCCTCAAATACTATGGGTTTCTTTAATTCGACGATGTACTGAACTAACATGGTTTTCGTCGTCCCGTGACCCGCTGGTAAGTTTGCCGGTGGCGATGTTTTTGGCCATGAAAAGGCCGAACCAAGGACGTCTTGATGTTTAACAGGCGCGCCGTGAACTTTAAACGCCCGATCGGGATGGCAATGGGCGCGGACAGATTCACGCTGCACACGGTGATCTCGGCGTCGAGGCGTTCAACAGCGGCAACGTCTCCATCGACAACGCAATTGATCTGCGTCGCCTCCCCGGTGAAGTCTTAGAGGTTGGAACCATCATAGCCGCCGGGCTCGCCGGTGTAAACTTCGGCACCAAGTGTCCCCCTGAACAAACACAAATTGAGTTCGTGAACGGCGATTCTTGGTATCGCCATGCTCCGCGCTTTGAGATGGAGTTCCAGGCCAGGCCCTATTCCACGGGACCTCATTGGCGTCGCGGTTCCTGAGCCGAGGGCTGGCTTCGTCGTCTACGGCACGGAGGACTTCTTTGTGTCCAGGTGGATGAAGTAGGCGGATACGCGGTTCGTTTTCTCAATCCAACTTCGCGGTTTCCGAGTTCCGACCGGTCGCCTTCGGCCTTCCCGTTCTCCAGACTAACACGGACGCAGGCCTTTTCGGTGCTTTCCAACACCCCCGACCCCCCGTCCACGAGTTCCATGACCGGATCGTTGCGCGTCCACCGCGTCCGGTCGTCCGCCCGGGTCTCCATTCGCTTGCTCCCGTGGACCTCCACGCCAACCTTGGCGCCCCACGGTCTGATACGGCCGCCACGCCACAATATCTCCTCCACGGCGATCCTGCCGTGTGGCGCTCGTAGTCGACCCGCACGACCTCGTGCAGATGTCCTTTATTCACCCCGAGCGTCTCGTACTGCCGGGTGAAGATCACCGTATCGCCGGCGGAGTAGTTCGAGGCCCATGCCATCTCGGCCCGCGTCAGGCGGCTCGACACGGGCTTGTGGCCCTGGCGGGCAGGACCCGAGACCGCCCCGTCCGGAAACAGACTCCGGCGGATTGTTGTGTTGATCTTGTCCGGTAGCCTTCGCGTCGGCGCGATCGCCGATGCGTCTTCTCGATCCCCTAACCCCAGTCCCCCCAAATCTCGGCCAGCTTCCCGCGATAGATCGCGCGATGGCCATCTTCCTCGCCAAAAGCCCGTCATCTCTCATTGTTCTGCACTTCCCATGCCCTTCCTCGGAGCAGGTTCGCGATTACGCCACCGGGCCGGGCCGCGACAGCCGTGACCGGTACCGCTGCGTGTGCTATCCATATTCGAGAACGCGGTTCGCCGAACAACCGTGGCGACCCAGAATCCCGCGGTCTTCGGTGAAGACAATCACCGCGAAAAGACACGATGACCTTCGTCGACTTCTGATGGATCTGCCGAATACCATAACCTCCGCCGTCACACACGCAAGAACGCGCATTCGGCAACGAATCGCGATCCTGTGGCACTTCGCGTATCGAGTTCAGTATAGTCTCGGGCAATATCGGGTTCGTTATGGGAGTATCACACTTTTTGGCGTTCTGCTTCTTCTTGTATCGGCAAGCATCTATCTGTGGCCTTCCTTCCAGGCCATCCTTGAAGCGTACTACGCAACAGAAGCCGGAGTTCAGGGGTTGCAAGCCCTGCTCTTGAACACAGGAGCCGCGCTGATCGGCGCCGCGGCCATCGTTACGTCGCTCGTGCTCTTTGCCATGCAGGTGAACATTGAGCGCATGCCATACGGGTTATTTCGCCGTCTGAGTGCAGATCCCAAGTTGCTCGGTGCATTCGCGGGCGCGTTTCTTCTTGCGATCAGTGTGACTGCGCTTTCAACCTTCGTGGAACAATCCATGCTCGCCCTTGTCCTGCTCTCAGCTGTGTGGTCTGTCTTATTTGTTTTGGTCTTGTTCATGTATGCGTACCGGCGAGCCTTGGTCCTCATCAATCCCTTGCAGCAGCTACAGCTGCTTATCCACGACACCCGTCGGGGATTGCGGTTGTGGGCTCGACGGGCCGAGCGGGCGAAGCCTCTTTTCCAGGACGGAGAAGAAACACGAGCGGAGCCGCGGTCGACCGATTCCACACACGACATAGCCCGTGCAAACTACTTCCAGATCAATCACCACTGGGCGACTGAAGCGATGCGAGGCATTCGGCATACAATATCTTTTGCTCACCGATATGCAGAGCAAGGAGATTATGAAGTTTCGGCCGAGGCGCTAGACGCTGTTGTCGCCATCAATGCAGCATACATCGAAGCCAAAGGGAAGACATTCTACACCGACCCTCTTTTTTTCCATGATCCTCGTTCTAGAGACGCCGTCATTAACCACACACTGGAAAGCGTGCGACAAAACATGCAGACGGGAATCACGCGCCGCGATGAACAGCAAATCAAGCAGTCGTTACTAACCATGGCCGTGCTTGCTCAGTTATACCACGGCATCGACTACTCCAGGCCACATGCCGCGAAGAGCCATGCCCATCTAGCGGCGGGGTATCTTGCCAACGCGGTACAGACCGTGGTCCCTCACGATATGGCCGATGTACTGCTTGAAGGCCAACGGCTCATGGGGCGAACTGCCCAATATCTCCTTGCCTGTGGCGAGGTTAACGACATAGCCACACTCGTGGACAGAATCGCAGTGATTGCCTGTACCGGGTGTGCCAAGGAAGATTACCGCCCAGTTACGCTGGAAGGCATGACACAGCTCGCGAATCTGACTTTCGACCTACTTCGCTCCAAGAGTCGTGACATTCGTTTCGCTGTTGACAACGTCGGTCGGAATGCTGCGGCGATTTCAAAACTATTTCTTGCTTCGCCTGATCCACCCCTGTCGAACACTCATGGCACCTATCTAGGACCGTACTATTCCTCGACGAGTGTGGAGAGCCTAAGGTTTCGACTGGCGACGTTAGTCAATGCCGTGTCAAAGGAACCATCGGACAATGCCGACGCCCAAGCCGTCATCGGGAACATCGAGCGGTGGGCGGATGGCCTTCACAAAACGGCAAAGGAACTCCTTCTCACGGCCGTGGGCGCGAAGTCTAACTTCACCATTGCAATGATCCAATGGATCACCGGTGTGACGGACATTTTGCTGGCCGTGTCAACCGCGCCCGCATGCCTCTCCCACACACAAAAGCAGCTACGAAGGCACGCGCAGTGGCTGATCGCCACCTTGACCTGGATTCCCGATGACAAGGAATCGGTCAAGTTCGTGGAAGGCTTTCAGTTAACCGAGGCATTGTTTGGAGCCGCGATGGACGCGCATGAACGCGGCTGTGATGAAGTTTCCGAGGAGATCGCAAACTACCTTATGTCTTGGACATTCAAGGGCGGGAGAGACATTAACGGATGGGGAGTGCTTGAGAGAGGGTTGTGTGCGTGTGCCGCACTCGCCTTGGTGGCCAGAGATGTCGACGTTGAAGCGCTTAAGACCGCCATCCATGCACGTGTTCAAGGGGACGGTGCACCCGATCAGGAAGTGCTAGAGCACGCCGCAAGGGGTCTCCGGGAAAGGGCCGGCAGGCTCTGGGACGTGGACATGTCGTCTAGGATCGATTTGGCGCTGTCACAGTTGGATCACAGAACTCTTGCTCCGTTGTTGGACGGGATTGCAAGTATTTTGTCTGACCAGTCGGATGACTGAAGTCGCAAGACCTCACGAAGTATGGGAGCTGTATGGTGGCGCTTGTGTGGAGGGAAGCGACCAGAAACGCAGGGGTGCGAAATTCCGGAACGGTTTGCCTGAGTTCGGTGGCGACCCGGGGACCGAATCGGTGTCACAGGGCACTGGCGATGGTGGTTTGCAGTCTTGCGGTGGCCGTCCGGTGGAGATTCGGACGGACGGATGTCGCGAACTGCTGCGACGGTGGGGAGTTCCTCCATTACACCAGCTAGATTACGCCGTCGGTTCGCGGTGCCCACAGCTTGCCGGAAACCCACGGAACGGTTACCCACGGCGGACATGTGGACATGCGCGACATGCGCGCGCTTGCAGGGACTGAGTATTGGTTGAATCAGGTTGCGTATCGATTACGTCTATCGACATAAAGGTATGTAACCTGCTGATATATCTGCCTTAAACTCCATCAGATTACAGAACGGTCCATCAGCGCGTCTGCATCGCGCTTTATCCGATCCCGGACCACGGGGTTGAAGGTCTTGGACGGACGGAGCGAATCCGGCTCCACGCCCGCGCTCCTGTCCTTCACCTGCTCGAAGAGGCGAGCGAGCCTGTGGTCGCCGAAGATGTTAAGCCGGGGAACCACGTTCACCAAGTCCCGGATGTTCGAGATCATGGTGTCCCCGAACACCAGGGCTTGCCGTGCCGTCCTCGTTCAAACGCTCCGAGACCCGCTCCACCGCCTCGGCTAGCTGCCGGTAGAGATCCCCCACGGTGTCGTCTTTCGGTCGTGGTAGTGGCCTGATCGACTATTCCGGTCATGACCAAACTCTGCTACTCGTGAACCAAGGTAGGGTCGGCGCTCATGTGCTGCAAGGATTCGATCGTAGGTCAGGTGGTCACCAGTGTGGTAACGGCCGCTATCGTTGGCATCGGTGGCTTTTTCGCTGGCAAGGCTGTTGCCCCGGACGTGCCTCCTACCGCAGTGATCGCACCGGTCGAAATAACGCTTGGGGCGGGCGAGAACGTTCAATTCAGCGCGGAAGGCTCATCCACCAGAGGTCAAAGTCCCCTAACGTTCTCCTGGCGGATCGGCGGACACCCTGCCAACGAAAGTTCGGTTGGGTACTGTCTTCCCCAGAGCAATCCAGCCTTGGCGTCTTGTCAATTCGTTCTGCCAGGAACGTTTTCTGTCTCTGTCACTGTGGAAGACGGCAACGGCCTAAGCGCTACCGCCACGGCGCCTGTTACCGTCAGCCTGCCAAACGGCTATGTAGGCGTTGTGCTCTTCTCCAGCAGACCTCCTGCCGAAGCCGCGGAAGCGTATCGGATCGTTCTGCGCGTCATTGACTGGCGGAGGGTCCAGCAACATGTCTCACGACCGATCGTGATCTTCGACCCGGATCGCGGGTCACCAGTCTTCGCATCATCGGTGATGTACCAACCGGCGACTGATGTACTCCAGTTGGATGTCATTCGGGGCGCCCGCCTGATCATTCCGCCCCTAGCGCGGGAAGCCCGGGCGCTCATTCAGACGCCGATTGAGAACTTGGGCGGATCAGTGACCGTCGTTCCCTTCGCCGAAATCCCCAAATCTGTTGAAGCCGGTCTCGCTGACTCTGGTCTTCTCGGCTTCTCATCGCCGGAGGAGTATCTTAATCGTGTTCAGTCTACCAGATAGGCGAGGCGCGACCGGAGGATTACCGAGGCGGGAGAGGCGACGCCCAGCGACCAAGGCACCGCGTCCGCGTCGCCGCGTCGCACGTCGCGTCGCCCGCGGAGGAAACTGCCAAGCTGCCCGCGTCGCCGGTAGAGTCGAGGACTGGCGCGCCAGCTTTGGGGTTCGGTGGTGGTTCCGTCGCT
>JAPPNF010000020.1 GCA_028818755.1 Deltaproteobacteria bacterium
GGCAGTGGTACCGGATTGGTCCACTCCGGTTGCAGGGCGTGTGACGCCGTACTACGCTGTGGCAGTCGCCGGTACGCGCTCCAGACACGCCCCGTCGAGCCTCGCGGTGGCTCGCATCCCGGCAAGGTCGCGCCCATCAAGGCGACAGTCCGGTCGGAGAGGTTGGGGAAGGCTTCGGCGGCCTCGCCGGGCGTCCCGGTTTCGACCGGAAGCGGAACGCCGATGCTCTTTTCGGAGCGAGAAATTGCCTGGAAGCGGTCCGCGGATCGGGTCTTTTCAAGCCAAAAGGGATGAAAGGATGGCGCAAAACGATCGCAGGAACTCGGGAACAGGGAGCAAGCCGGTCGAAAGCCCACGCGATGCGCGCCGGCCGCGCTCGGTCCGCTTCTCCGATTCCGAGTGGAGTCTGATCGAACGGGCCGCCGCGCGGCACGGCATCCCGGCCGGGGAACTCGTCCGCTCGGGCGCGGTGGCCGCCGCCGAGGACCGTCTCGGCGAGCCTCCGCCCCAGACCTTGTCGAAAGGCCACGCCGCGCTCATCGAGGCCATCTACCGCTCGGTCTACGTGATGGCCACCCTCAAGCGGGACGAACTGCTCGACGCCGGACGCCGCCAGGAAGTCGACGACCTGGTCGCCGCGGCCCGCAGGACGATGGCGGAGACCATGGACGACGGCCCGGCGTGAGCGAATCAGTTTGAAGTTTGAGGAATCGAGCGGCGGTGACCGGAGCATCGGCTACGGCAAGTTCAACGATGGCACCGGCGGCGTCATAATGCAGCCAGCATGAGAACCGGCGAACCCTCATCCGCGAGCCTCTGGCGCTCGGAAATCTACGAATGGGAGCCGCAGCTCCCGGGAGGACTTGGAGAAAGAGGTTGACCGCAGCCTGTCCCCGGGTCATTCATTCTGGTTCCGAGAGGAGTAAATTCCCTTCCCAAACGTTCCCCTTCGAACGGGATTTATTCGGATGACGGCCCCAACCCCGACTTTCGACTTTCCGCTTTCGCGGGAATGATGGAGAGGAGAGATGACGGGTTCCCCGGACCGATTCTCCACCATGGATCTTGCATGGATTCGGTGGCTGCTGGACAGCCATGCCTTGTGGCTCAAGCAGGAGCTGATCGATCGCAGCGGCGACATCGAGGAGCAGAGCGAAAGGCTCTTCCTGGCGCCGTTCGCGGTGATGTCCCACGTCGGCTCCGACGATCCCGTCCTCAATTACGGCAACCGGCAGGCCCTGGAACTGTGGGGAATGACCTGGGACGAGTTCACCGCGACGCCCTCGCGGTTGACGGCCGAGCCCGGGAACCGGGACGAGCGCGCACGGATGCTGCGTCTGGTAACGACCCACGGCTCCGTCAGCGACTACCGCGGTGTGCGAATCTCGCGGACCGGGCGGCGGTTTCTCGCGGAGCACGCGACGGTGTGGAACGTGGTGGACGAGGACAGGGGCAGGCGGAGACAGGCGGCCGCCTTCCCGCAATGGACGCTGCTGGGATAGGGAAAACAGGCTGGCCGGTCAGCCGTGTAGTCCGCGCCCCTGATCTAACCGACAATACGGGCTCTCCCAAGCGATGGCCGAACCCGGCTCCACCATGCCGCCTTCGTCCTGCCGGCAGCCGTTGACCACCGCGAACGCAGCCAGATGAGAACTCGCGAACGCTGATCCGGAAGCAAATGGCGCCCGGAAATGCGCGAATGGAGGCGGGGACAAGCCTTGCTCAGAGCTCGAGATCCATCTCGATGCGCTTTCCGCGGGCGGGCGGCTCGGGCTCCGGGGCCTTGTCCCGGGACATTGCCGGCTCGATCTCCCTCTCCGGCGAAGTTGGCACGGACTGCTCCGGGCTCTGCCGTTCCAGTTCGGGCAAGGCTTTCCCATCCCTTTCGTGCCCTGGCTGGACGGCCTCGCCGATGCCTTCGAGGGCGGAGATGCGCTCTCCGGTGACCGACTCCAGGCGGTCCTTGAGCGCCTTGGCGTCGTCGGTGACGAGTTCCGCCCGGTCCCGCGCCCGCGAGATCTCCACGTAGAAGGACTTGGCCGTGGTCAGGCGGGGGTGGTTCGCCTCCATGGCGGCGATCACGTTGTCCACCGTGCGCCCCTGGAAAGAGTGCACGGTCGAGGCCCATGCGTGATCCAGATGGCGCAGTTGCGGATCGCCAGGGGTGAGAGTGAGCTTGCGGCCCTCCTCCAGCATGAACGTCACCCGCCCGTTCCCGACGCCCAGGACCTCGGCCGCGCCGCTGTTGACCACTCCGAGCCTCTTGTCGTTTCGCGTCCAGCGGACGCGGTCGCCGGCGCGAAGCTCGACGGTGTCGGCCCGGTAGACCTCGGTTCCGCCCCGCCGCCCGCCGATCTCCGACGGATTCCAGGCAACGGTCGAGCCGTTGGGGCCTTCGAGATGAACGATTCTCTTTTCGTGATCGACGCTTTGGATGCGCCGCTCGTCGCCCTTCTCCACGCCGAGACGTTTATAGGAACGGTGGAAGGCGACCACGTCCCCGGGCGCATAGTTGGAGATGAGCGTCTTCTCGGCGTTGGTGTACCCCTTCGAGACCAGCCGCCGGGTTTGGAGGGCCGGCCCGGCAATGCGCCCCTCGCGGGCCAGGCGCTCGCGGATGTGGGCGTTGATCCCTTCGCGCAGCTCGTGGCTCGGGGCCATCACCCCGGTGCGCTCCCGCAACTCGGGCGAGAGCTTCAACCAGCGCGCCGCCACCGCGCCCGCGATGTTGCCGGGCTTCACTTCCGCCACGTTGCTGCCCAGCTTGTCGAACGCCCTGCCGATCTCACCGGCAAGGCTCGCCTCCACCGCAGCCTTCAAGTCCGGGTCGCGCTGGCGCAGGATCTCGTCCATGACCGCGGTCTTCATGCCCGCCTGCTGCAACTGCGCGAAGGGTTTGCCGGCATCCACCGCGTCCAGCTGCTTGGCATCGCCCACCAGCACGAGCTTCGGGATGCGCAGCTCGCCCGCGACCCTGAGCAGGTCGCGGGCCTGAACCGTGGACGCAAGCGACCCCTCGTCCACCACGAGCACTGTCCTGGCGAAGGCGGCGCGCATTTCCCTGGCGCCCTTCCTCGTGAGTCTTCCCTCGGCCACGCCCGCGTTCCTTGCGAGAAACCTTTGTAAAGTCTCGCTCTCGATGCCCGACTCCGCCGCCAGCGTCCGCACCGCCGACGCCGAGGGCGCAAGCCCCGCCATGCGCCAGCCCTTCTTCTCAGCCAGCGCCCGTGCGCGGTCGAGCATCCGCGTCTTGCCGGTCCCGGCATAACCCTGCACGCCCACCGCGCGGTCCCTTTCCGAGAGGATCAGCTTCACCGCCTGCCTCTGTCCGGCCGTGAGCGGTCCCTTGCGAAGGTGCCGGTCCACCGTCCAGCCGCGCATCGGCGCCTTGCCCCGGCCCTGGCCGCTCCGCATGAGCGCGATCGCCTCCCGCTCCCCGGCCACCGCCTTGTCCGTGGTGAGGCCGCCCCTGTCCCCGAGGGCCGGCGCATCGTGCAGGCGGCCCTCGCCCCTGAGCCCATCCACCGCCTGTTCGATGGCCTCGATGGACGCCGCGCCCGGACTGTACGCGAGCGCGGCCGAGAGCAGGTCGGTCCTGGCGAACACGGCGCTGCGCTCGGAGAGGTGAGTGATTGCCCAGTCCACGGCCTCGCGCGCGGGGCCGGACCGCGCGGCGTGCTCGAATAGGTCCGCTTGGCGCTCGGTTGCGGGAGCACCGTCCCGGCCGGTCTTCCCCACGCTGCCGCGCTCCCTGCCGTCCCGGCCGAGGCCCCGTTCCATTGCCGAGGCGGCCAGCGCCCTGGCGTCGAAGCCGAGGTGAGCGGCCTGCCTTGCCCAGGTTTCGCGCAGCGCATCCCGGTCCACGTCGCGCCTGGCCGCGCGGGTCATCAGCGCCGCGCGCCTGGCAAGATGCTGGTTCTCCGCGGTGCCGCCAAGGCCCCGCTCCTCCATCGCCGCCTCGATCTCCGCGCGGCGCGTCGAAAACGCCTCCACCGTCTCGCGCGACACCCCCGCGATCTCGAACCGCCCGTCCGAATGGGTCCTCTCGATGCCGTATCCCAGTCTTGCCAGTTCCCCAGCGAGTTCGCTCCGGTAGAGCGCCCCCAGAAGCATCTTCGAGGCGTACAGGCTCTCGTTCGCCATCGTGTGCCACTTGCCGTCGGGGCCGAGCACCATGTTGGCGATCACGGAGTGGGTGTGCAGCGTTGGATCAAGGTTCCGGGAGGTCTCGTGCCTGAAGGTGGCGACTACCGTCTTCTGATCGCGCACCCGCGCCATGCGGCCGGTCGCCGGGTCCTGCACCCTGGTCTCGGCCGCGTTCCTCTCGAACCAGTCGAGCGCGCGCCCCACCGCGCGGCCGTGGGCCTCCACGATGCGATCGTCGCCGCCGATCAGAGCGGCCAGCGACACGGACTTGGGAGCGGAGAACGTCAGGTCGCGGCCCGGACGATGGTGGATCCCGCCGTCCCGGGTCCTGCGGCCGAGCCGAAGCCCTGACCCGTCCGGAATCTCCCCCTCCAACACCGCCTTGAACGTGCCCGGATCGACCGGACCCTGGAGACCGAGCTCGGCCGCGCCCCGGCCCGCCCACGCGCTCGCCGCCCGGTGCTCGGGAGAGTCCCTGGCGTAGTATCCGTCCCTCTCGTAGTAGCTCGCCCCCTGGGACGGGCTCGCCACTGCTCCAATGGAGGCAACCATCAGACCCAGCGCCCGTAGTCCCGCTTGCGCCGCCCGCGCTCGGCGGACGCCGGCAAGCGTTCCTTGCCGGTGTCGGGCTGGCTTTGCCTCGTGACCGCAGGCCCGGGGTTCGAGGGGCGGGGAGGTTCGGATTTTGCTTGCCGATCGATGGCCGGTCGGCTCGGCCGAGTGGTCGCGGGCAGCGGCG
Organism: Deltaproteobacteria bacterium; assembly: GCA_028818755.1. GTDB lineage: Bacteria > Desulfobacterota > Binatia > UBA9968 > JAJDTQ01 > JAJDTQ01. Next base: position 4,886 of record JAPPNF010000020.1, read on the forward strand.
GAGCGAACCGCATCCGCGCCTCGGGCTGGCGCGCGGGCGCCTGCCCGTATGGGGAACTTAGGGCGTGGCGATCGTCCGTGGGCCGCCGGACCAGCACGAGGCACAGCAGCGCCCCGCCGAACCCGCACATGGCCCCCAGCATCGCTCCGTCCCGGGCCGCCGCCAGAATGTCCTGCCGCGCCCACCGCGCCTCGAAGCTCAGTGCCATGCCGTAACGGCTCATGGTCTCGACGGCGCCGTCCGCGCGCCGGTAGTCGACCGGCGCGTTCCGGTCGAAGCCGGCCGCTATCAGGATGTCCGCGGCCGTGACCCTGGCGGCGGCATACCAGTCATGGCCCGTGGTGTCCCGCGCCAGCATGACCGCGCAGGCGAGGACCGCCATCGAGACCGCGCCCGCCGTCCCGGCGGCAAGCGCTTGCCGCCACAGCACGGGATCGAAGGCGCCCGTCCTTCCGTCGCCGCGTCCGTGATCTGTCCGCATTCCCAACACCGCCGTCTCCTTGCCGGGAACGTTGACACGCCCCCGCGCTTGCCCGCGGAACGCCGAATCGTCGCCGCCGTTGACGAGGCCACGAAGGCGCTCCAGACACTCCTGTTGGAGTGGAACATAAGGCGAACCGGGGCGCCTTGCAACCTCGAATATTCAGTTAAATCAATAGGTTGTCGGCAAACGCGCGCGCGCGCGCGCAACCATGCGCAAGACCGCGAACGACCTTCGAACTAGTTTCGCACAACCCGGGCCTGCTTCGGACGCGAGGCGCGATATGGCGCATTCAGCACGCCACGCTCTCGCTCTGTACTAGCCCAGTCATTGGAGGTAGAATTTCGGTTTATGGAGACGACACAGGCATGGTCGATCCCCGATGGCGTGCAACCGCCTGCCGCAGCCATTCCGCTTCACCGGGTCTCGAGCGGTCGGATCGGCGTTCACACCGGAGGATGAACGCAACGTGACCAATGGCGACCTGAACTGGATCACGAACTACATCTGGGGCATCGCGGACGATGTGCTGCGCGATCTCTATGTGCGCGGCAAGTACCGGGACGTGATCCTGCCGATGACCGTGCTGCGCCGGCTCGATGCGGTGCTGGAAGACGGCAAGCAGGCCGTTCTCGACATGAAGGCTTCGCTCGATGCGGCGGGGGTGATCGAACAGGATGCCGCCCTGCGCCAGGCCGCGGGTCAGGCCTTCTACAACGCCTCGCGGTTCACCCTGCGCGACCTCCGCGCCCGTTCCAATCCGCAGCAGCTCAGGGCCGACTTCGAGGCGTGGCTCGACGGATTCTCTCCCAACGTGCAGGACATCCTCACGAGCTTCGAGTTCCGCAACCAGATCCCGCGTCTGGCCCGGGCGGACGCGCTCGGCGCATTGATCGAGAAAATGACCTCCCCCGACATTAACCTGAGTCCTGATCCGGTGACGGATACGGACGGAACGGTGCTCCGCCCCGGCCTCGACAACCACGGCATGGGCACGATCTTCGAGGAGCTGGTTCGCCGCTTCAACGAGGAGAACAACGAGGAGGCGGGCGAGCACTGGACTCCGAGGGATGCCGTGCGGTTGATGGCGAAGCTCGTTTTCCTGCCCGTGGCGGACGAGATCGAGTCCGGCACCTACCTTCTCTACGACGGAGCCTGCGGCACCGGCGGCATGCTGACCGTGGCCGAAGAGACTCTGCAAGAGCTCGCCGCCGAGCACGGCAAGCAGGTCTCTACTCATCTCTACGGGCAAGAGATCAACGCCGAGACCTACGCCATCTGCAAGGCCGACCTTCTGCTCAAGGGGGAGGGCGAGGCCGCCGACAACATCGTGGGCGGTCCGGAGCATTCGACGCTGGCCAACGATGCGTTTCCGTCGCGCGAGTTCGACTTCATGCTCTCGAATCCGCCGTACGGCAAGAGCTGGAAGACCGAATTGGAGCGCAAGGGCGGCAGGAAGGGGATGCGGGACCCGCGCTTCCTGATCGAGCATCACGGCGACCCGGAGTTCTCCCTGGTCACCCGTTCCAGCGACGGTCAGATGTTGTTCCTTGCCAACATGCTGTCGAAGATGAAGCAGCACACGCCGCTCGGCAGCCGCATTGCCGAGGTGCACAACGGCAGTTCGCTGTTCACCGGCGAGGCCGGCCAGGGCGAGAGCAACATCCGGCGCTGGATCATCGAGAACGACTGGCTGGAGGCGATCGTCGCCCTGCCGCTCAACATGTTCTACAACACGGGCATCGCCACCTACGTCTGGGTGCTCACCAACCGCAAGCCGCCGCACCGGCGCGGCCGGGTGCAGTTGATCGACGCGACCGGTTGGCACCGTCCGTTGGGCAGGAACCTGGGCAAGAAGAACTGCGAGATGGGCGAGGACGACATCACCCGCATCTGCGATACCTTCCTCGCTTTCGAGGAGAACGACCAGAGCAGGATCTTCGACAACGCCGCCTTCGGCTACTGGAAGGTGACGGTGGAGCGGCCGCTCCGCATCGAGGAGGCGGACCCGAATCGCGCCTACGGAGGCGCCGACGTCAAGAGGTTGAGGGATCACGGCACGCGCAACGAGAACTCGCCGCCGGTGATCAGGCGGATACTCAAGAAGGGCACGGAGGCGGACCCTTTGCGCGGACTGTTCGAGGCGACGGTGGGTGGCAGGTCTGCGGTGGTGGAGTACGAGCCGGACACCGACCTGCGCGATACCGAGCAGATCCCCTTGCAGGAAGCTGGCGGCATCGAAGGGTTCCTCCGCCGCGAGGTTCTGCCCTACGCCCCTGACGCTTGGTACCAGCCGGACAACGTGAAGATCGGCTACGAGATCAGCTTCAACCGCTATTTCTACAAGCCACAGCCCATGCGGACGCTGAAGGAGATCCGCGCCGACATCCTGGCGCTGGAGAGGGAGACGGAAGGGTTGCTCGACGAAATCATCGGGGATAGCAGGGGGTCATGATCCACAACCTCAAACCTTATCCTGTCTATCAGGATTCCGGCGTCCCGTGGCTGGGAGAGGTGCCAGCGCATTGGACTACGGAACGCCTGAAGTCGTCAGTGACAAACGTTGTTGAGCCAGGAACGGAGCGACGAGGGAAAGACTTGTACGTGGCTCTGGAGCATGTCGAGAGTTGGACTGGTCAGCTCAACGGGGCCCCTCCTGACGTTGGTCCCGACAGTCAACTGAAACGCTTCGCACCGGGAGATGTTCTGTTCGGAAAGCTTCGCCCCTACTTGGCCAAGGTAACTCGGCCGACGACGGGTGGCCTATGCGTTGGTGAATTTCTTGTTCTTCGCCCGCGCGATACTACGTTCGATACCGGTTTCCTGGAACGACTGTTACGAGCAAAGCCGATCATAGACACTGTCGACGCTTCTACCTTCGGCGCCAAGATGCCGCGGGCTGACTGGACCTTCATCGGAAGCATGAAGGTTGTGCAACCACCGCTCGCCGAACAGGCTGCCATCGTCCTTTTCCTCGACCACGCCGACCGTCGTATCCAGCGCTACATCCGGGCCAGGGAAAAGCTGATCACACTGCTGGAGGAGCAGAAGCAGGCCATCGTCCACGAGGCCGTCACAGGCCGGATCGACGTACGCACGGGCAAACCCTACCCGGCCTATAAACCCTCGGACATGCGGTGGTTGAACTCGGTCCCCGAGAATTGGGACGTTCGTCCAGCAAAGTGGCATTTTCGGGAAATTGACAAACGCTCCCATACAGGTTCCGAGGAGTTGCTTTCCGTCTCTCACCTGTCTGGTGTAACGCCACGGAGTGAGAAAAATGTGACGATGTTCGAGGCGGAGTCGAACGTTGGCCACAAATTGTGCCAACCGGGAGATCTTGTCATCAACACGATGTGGGCCTGGATGGCGGCACTTGGCGTCGCTCGGCAAGTCGGAATGGTTAGCCCATCCTACGCTGTCTATCGGCCCTATCGACCGAACACACGCTCGTTGCTCTGCATCGACTATGCGGAATTGATGCTTCGTTCAGTGACGTACCGAAACGAGTACAACTCGTGTTCTACGGGTATCCACTCCTCGCGCTTGAGGCTTTACCCTGATGCGTTTCTGCGCATAAAGCTGCTCTGCCCGCCGTCGGAGGAGCAGTCTGCGATTGTCGACTTCGTGGAACGCCAAACGGCCAATGGCGATCGGGCTTGCCGTCTGATGAGAGAGGAGATCGCCACGTTTCAAGAATACCGTACCCTTCTGATTGCGGATGTCGTGACTGGCAAGATCGACGTCCGCGAGGCGGAGGCAGCATTGCCGGAGGAGCCCGGCCTCTCCGGCGACGACCAGGCTGAAGTCGAAGAAGACGCTGGAACCCAAAAGGAGGCACTCGAGATGACGGATTGGGACACATGCCCGGCCGTGGAACGCAACCCCCGCAAGATCAGCGGCGCCTGGGCATTCACCGGCACAAGAGTACCGGTGTACGCTCTCTTCGAGAACCTGGAGAGCGGCGCCACGGTCAAACAGTTCCTTGAATGGTTTCCCGACGTGAAGGAATGGCAGGTGGCGGCTGTCCTCCACCACGAAGCGGAACATCTCAGGACAACAGTGCAAGTATGAAGATCCTGTTCGACCATGGAACCCCGGCGCCCCTTCGAAATCATCTCCGGGAACATTCGGTCGACAGATCGGCGGAGAGAGGGTGGGAACTGCTGGCGAACGGAGACCTGATAAGGAAAGCGGAAGAGGAAGGCTACGAGGTCATCGTCACCACGGACCAAAACATGCGATATCAGCAGAATCTCAGTGGCAGCAAGTTGGCGATCATAGTGCTGCTTTCCACCGCATGGCCCAGAGTGCAACATCGGACGGCAGAAATCCTCACGGCCATTGAAGAAGTACGGCCCGGGGAACTGAGGGAAGTCCCGATCTGAGCGTTGAACACGGATAGCGTGAACACCGACACCACCGAACAAGGCCTTGAGAGCCTGATCTGCACGGCTCTGGCTGGCTATCCCTGCGAGCCGCCGCCGGCGCACGCAACAGCCGAGCCGCCGGCCGGCTACGGCGGCGTCGGCTGGAGCGGGGGAACCTGGCTCGACTACGACCGCGAGTACTGCGTCGATCTCGCACAACTCACCGCCTTTCTTCGCGCAACCCAGCCGGAAGCCGCCGAAGCCCTGGCGCTGCACGAGGACGGGCCGACCCGGCGCAAGTTCCTCGCTCGCCTGCAGGGGGAGGTCTCGAAACGGGGCACCATCGACGTGTTGCGCAAAGGCGTCGGGCATGGCGCCCACAGCCTCGCGCTCTTCTACGGCACGCCTTCGCCCGGCAACGAGCGGGCGCGAGAACGTTTCGAGCAGAACCGCTTCACCGTCACCCGGCAACTTCGCTACAGCCGCGACGAGAGGCAGCGTGCCCTGGACATCGTACTGTTCATCAACGGCTTGCCGGTCATCACGTTCGAACTCAAGAACAACCTCACAAAGCAGACCGCGGACGATGCGGTCGAGCAGTACAGGAAGGACCGCAACCCACGCGAGAGGCTGTTCGAACTCGGCCGTTGCGTCGCCCACTTCGCGGTGGACGAGGCGGAGGCGCGCTTTTGCACCCACCTCGAAGGCAAGGAGTCGTGGTTCCTTCCCTTCGACCGCGGCTGGAACGACGGCGCCGGCAATCCGCCCAACCCGACCGGGATCAAGACCGGATATCTGTGGCGCGAGGTGCTGGCCCGCGAGAGCCTGACCGACGTCCTGGAAAACTACGCCCAGCTCGTGGAGTTCCGGGACGAGAAGAGCGGCAGAAAGCGGCGGACCCAGATCTGGCCGCGCTACCACCAGCTCGACTCGGTGCGACGGTTGCTGGCGGATGCCGGGGAAAATAGCGCGGGCCAGCGTTATCTTGTCCAGCACTCGGCCGGCAGCGGCAAGAGCAACTCCATAGCCTGGTTGGCGCACCAGTTGATCGGCCTCGTGAGGGATGGCGCCCCGATCTTCGATTCGATCATCGTGGTGACTGACCGCCGCATCCTCGACCGGCAGATCAACGACACCATCCGGCAGCACACCCGGATCGGGGCCACCGTGGGGCATGCCGGCCGTTCCGGGGACCTGCGCCGCCTCATCGAGTCGGGCAAGAAGATCATCGTCTCGACGGTACAGAAATTCCCTTTCATCCTCGACGAGATAGGCAACCAGCAGCGCGGGCGCCGCTTTGCCATCGTCATCGACGAGGCCCACTCCAGCCAGGGCGGGCGCGCCGCTGCGGCCATGGCCCAGGCGCTCGCCGAGGCCGGCATGGAACGCGAGGACGAGACCTTCGAGGACCAGATCAACCGGCTCATGGAGTCACGCAAGCTGCTTCCCAACGCCAGCTACTTCGCCTTCACCGCCACGCCCAAGAACAAGACGCTGGAAATCTTCGGCGAGCCCGACCCGCAGTCTGACGGCGCAGTCAAGCATCGCGCCTTCCACAGTTACACCATGAAGCAGGCGATCCAGGAGGGCTTCATACTGGACGTGCTCGCTCATTACACGCCGGTGACCAGCTACTACAAGCTCGCCAAGACCGTCGAGGACGACCCGGAGTTCGATGCCGGGAAGGCGCAGAAGAAGCTGCGGCGTTTCGTCGAGGGCCACGACCATGCGATCCGGCTCAAGGCCGAGATCATGGTGGACCACTTCCACGAACAGGTTCTCGCCCGGAACAAGATCGGCGGCGAGGCGCGGGCGATGGTGGTCACCAACGGCGTCGAACGTGCAATCCAGTACTTCCATGCGATCCGCGACTACCTGGAGGAACGCAAGAGCCCCTGCCGTGCCATCGTTGCCTTCTCGGGCGAGCACGAATTCGCCGGCGCAAAGGCGAGCGAAGCATCCCTGAACGGCTTCCCGGAGAACCAAACGGCCAACAGGTTTCAGGAGGACCCCTATCGGTTCCTCGTCTGCGCGGACAAGTTCCAGACCGGATACGACGAGCCCCTGCTGCACACCATGTACGTGGACAAGACGCTGTCCGGCGTTCAGGCGGTGCAGACGCTTTCACGCCTCAACCGGGCGCACCCAAAGAAGCACGACGTCTTCGTGCTCGACTTCCTGAACGACGCCGGCACGATCCGTGACGCGTTCGGCGACTTCTACCGCGCGACGATCCTCTCCGACGAAACGGATCCCAACAGGCTGCATGACCTGCAGGCGGCTCTCGATGGGGCGCGGGTATATTCCCCAGGCCAAGTCGAGGACTTCGCGCGGCGTTATCTGGGCGGCGCCGACCGCGACCAGTTGGATCCCGTCCTCGACGAGTGCGTGGCGGTGTATCTTCGCGAACTCGACGAGGACGGACAGGTTGATTTCAAGGGCAAGGCCAAGGGCTTCGTGCGGACCTATGGTTTCCTTTCCTGTGTCCTGCCCTACGCCAACGCTGCATGGGAAATGCGCTCGATCTTCCTCAACTTCCTGATCCCCAAGCTGCCGTCGCCGAACGAGGACGACCTGTCCAAGGGAATCCTCAACGCCATCGACATGGACAGTTACCGGGTTGAGAAACAGGCGGTACGGAAGGTCATGCTGCCCGACGAGGATGCCGAGATCGAGCCGGTGCCGGCCAGTGCAGGCGGCCACCGGGCCGATCCCGATCTGGATCGGCTCTCGAACATCATCAGGAAGTTCAACGATCTCTTCGGCGGTGTTCAATGGGAGGACGCCGACCGCGTCGCACAACTCATCACGGAGACGATTCCAGCGCGCGTGGCCGCGGACACTGCGTACAGGAACGCCCGGCACAACTCGGACACGGACAATGCCCGCATAGAGCATGACCGGGCTCTGCTGCGGGTGATGACGTCGATGATGAAGGACGACAATCAGCTCTTCAAACAATTCATGGACAACGACGGGTTCAAGCGCTGGATGACCGACACCGTGTTCGAGTTGACCTCGGATCACATCACAACGGTTTGACCGGCGAATACACTGCAGCGTCCAATTCAGAGTCAGTTCCGTCATTGCCTGGGACGGTTCCGATTTCTTGGACAGGAGAGAGGGATTGATGACAAGACAATCGTTGCTGGCGTTGGTGTTGGCTTTCCTTGTTGCCGGATGCGGCGGTGGAGGTACCTCAACAGGAGGTACCTCCACCGGAGGCAACTCGACTGGTAGTAGCTCGGCACTGCTACCAGTCGGTCCGTTGTCGTTACCGACTCCAAGCGTGACAGGTGATAGCACCAACATCAGCGCGAGGACTTCCAACCAGGGGCACGGGATAGACCCCAGAGAGACTTGGGAGGATCACCGTTACTTCCTGAACCCGCACCCGCAGCCGGGATCTCGAACTATCGCAGGATTGAGGTACGATATTCTCGGTCAAACGGACGGAATCACCTATGGTCAGGCCAAGGCTGGACCTGCCGATACTCTTGACGTGGATTTCATCGGAGATCACTGGCTCCTGCTTCCGCACGAGTTGCGGGCGATCCTGGAGCGAGGCGGGAAGGCTTGGACCTACCGACTGCTCAGGGACCCTGGCGGTGACGACCGGATCAGCGTCTACACTGATTGGGCCGGCAACCGTTGTCCTACGGCCAATACCGCTTGTGGAAGTGACCGCCTCCTGGCTCTAAAGAAGTCTCGATGGTTCAAGAATGGAGCGCTGGTGACCGACTTGGCAACGTGGTACCGAGGTCGGAGCATCGGAGTTCCGGTGGACAAGGACCAAGCCTACTTCGCCGCCCACGAATTGGGGCATGTTCTTGGCTTGTCCCATGACGGAAGCTCCCGTGGCAAACCAGTCAGCCCGCTGTCTCCGTACAGGTTGATGGGTAAAGGGTACAACGGTCACGAGATCGTGGTGCCGCACGAGAGCGAGTTGGTTGACTTGGTAGACAAGGGATACACGAGAGCAGGAGATTACCCGGATGGTTCACCTGACAATCCCTTCGAAACCTACAGCTATGCAGCTTGGGGTGAGTGGGCCGAGTGGGGAGTGAAGGTGGTCAGGGAGCTTTCCTTTAGCGCAAGCAGCCCTCCGGTTGACAACCTGCGCTTCGACGCCTTTGTGGAGGGTCCTCGGAGCACGGAGCCGTTAGGTGAGGGTGAGTACACATGGAGAGGTTCACTACTCGCCGTAGACACTCTGACTGCTGAACCAGTCCATGGATGGGCGACGATCGAAGTGAGCGGTCAGGGAGGCACCGTGAGATTCTACGACCTGACCACAGTCAAGTACATCGAAGGGTCTTCCGCTGCCGACTGGCGTGAGTCCTTGCTGGAGTACGAGGTCTGGCTCGACCAGGACAGGTTGAGGTTCACGGATGATGGGAACAGGGTGGCAGGAGAGTTTCACGGCCCTGACCATGAAGAAGCGGCCGGGACCCTCAACGATCAAGTCAAACGGATCGTAGGCGCCTTTGGAGGTGGTAGGCTTTGAGAAGTTAAGATCCCAAGTTGCTTCAATTGGTTGTCGCTCTTGGCAGCCTTGTTGGAGGGGGTGACGGGAGTCGAGCCCGTGATCTCCGGTGTTGCAAACATGGTGCCTTGCCGGAATTGACCACACCACTTAGATCGCACTATACGCGGACTACTTCGGAGTCTCAGACACATACTGAGATTGGCTGAATGCAACAATCCCAGACATCATCTCCGTCCGACTGGTACCGGGAGCACCCGGATTCAATGAGGCCGAGGCCAATTGGCCTCGGAATCTCTACGGCTGGCGTACACCAGTCCAGGTGTGGCGGCAGCTTCAATGAGGCCGAGGCCAATTGGCCTCGGAATCCCGATTGTACTGCTCCTGCATCGCCATGCGCCGAAGCTCATCGCTTCAATGAGGCCGAGGCCAATTGGCCTCGGAATCGCCTCTTCCCACAAAACGATTCGGTACCAACCATCCCGCTTCAATGAGGCCGAGGCCAATTGGCCTCGGAATCCTGGAGCGTGGCCAGGACGTTCGCCGCGGTTTTATCGCTTCAATGAGGCCGAGGCCAATTGGCCTCGGAATCTGGTCGACCAATACAACCCTCGGTATGTCGATTGCGGGCTTCAATGAGGCCGAGGCCAATTGGCCTCGGAATCTGGTCGACCAATACAACCCTCGGTATGTCGATTGCGGGCTTCAATGAGGCCGAGGCCAATTGGCCTCGGAATCGGAGGACGCGAGTTATAAGGACGTACAGCATTGGCTGCTTCAATGAGGCCGAGGCCAATTGGCCTCGGAATCTCGTCCGGGAAGTAGGTGTTAGGCACACGCTCGACATGGCTTCAATGAGGCCGAGGCCAATTGGCCTCGGAATCCGACGTCGCCGGCATAATCACCTCGTAGCCACTGGCTGCTTCAATGAGGCCGAGGCCAATTGGCCTCGGAATCACAGAACACCACCAACAGGGTGCGGCAGGCCAACAAGCTTCAATGAGGCCGAGGCCAATTGGCCTCGGAATCCGCGCTTGTGGTCCTCGATCCTGTCCTTGATGAAGATGCTTCAATGAGGCCGAGGCCAATTGGCCTCGGAATCGGGAAATCACACTGACTGATCTCGGGCAGAGCGGCAGCTTCAATGAGGCCGAGGCCAATTGGCCTCGGAATCTGGCGTGAGCGAGTCGATGAGGGATGGACGGTTCCGCTGCTTCAATGAGGCCGAGGCCAATTGGCCTCGGAATCCCTTACCGACATCGAGAAGGCGCAGGCCATAGCCGTGGCTTCAATGAGGCCGAGGCCAATTGGCCTCGGAATCGAGATTCCGACCTGCGCGCCGATCTGCCGGAGCGTGCTTCAATGAGGCCGAGGCCAATTGGCCTCGGAATCAGCACGGGTGGACGTCGCGCGCCGCGGGCGACCTCGCTTCAATGAGGCCGAGGCCAATTGGCCTCGGAATCCAACCGCCACGACACCGGCATGAGCCTCGTCGCCCCGCTTCAATGAGGCCGAGGCCAATTGGCCTCGGAATCTCGATGGCGGCGCTGTTTGGCGATGCCGTTGACAAGCTTCAATGAGGCCGAGGCCAATTGGCCTCGGAATCGGTCGTGGCGGTCGGTTTTGCCGGTCTCCGGTTGCTGCTTCAATGAGGCCGAGGCCAATTGGCCTCGGAATCCTCCCACGCTCGGATCGATCGCCGTCACGATGTCCGGCTTCAATGAGGCCGAGGCCAATTGGCCTCGGAATCCCGCACCCGCACGTGCGCGCCCCGCTTCTCCACTATCGCCGCTTCAATGAGGCCGAGGCCAATTGGCCTCGGAATCCGGGCGTCGGGGCCGGTCTCGATCTGACCGGGGTGCTTCAATGAGGCCGAGGCCAATTGGCCTCGGAATCCGCGGTATAACCGGATAACCCAACATACAAACCTCCGCTTCAATGAGGCCGAGGCCAATTGGCCTCGGAATCTGGGGCGTGCGCGGCAAGGCGTGCCTGCGGTGGGCGGCGGTGCTTCAATGAGGCCGAGGCCAATTGGCCTCGGAATCCCTCGGGTGGGTTGTCCGTGGCATTGCCCGCGTGTGGCTTCAATGAGGCCGAGGCCAATTGGCCTCGGAATCGACCGTCCCTCTCCAGTATCGACGCCTGAGCGTTGCTGCTTCAATGAGGCCGAGGCCAATTGGCCTCGGAATCTCCACCGGGAGACGTGGGGGTACGTGGCCAGTTTCAGGCTTCAATGAGGCCGAGGCCAATTGGCCTCGGAATCTACCCCATTCGGTCAGGTATGTCTACTGTAACCAAGGGCTTCAATGAGGCCGAGGCCAATTGGCCTCGGAATCCACCTTCGTCAGCAGGAAGTGCATGACGTTGGTGCTGCTTCAATGAGGCCGAGGCCAATTGGCCTCGGAATCCAACCGGATCCACGGCTCCAGCCGCCACGCTAACCCGCTTCAATGAGGCCGAGGCCAATTGGCCTCGGAATCTCGTTCGCCGGCTATCGGCTGGCCAGGCGTCTCATCTAGCTTCAATGAGGCCGAGGCCAATTGGCCTCGGAATCTCCCCCCGTAGTTTCTCTTTCAGGGGTGCGTTTCAACTTGCCGATTTGCGAGCGGTGCACTGTCCGTCTCTGAATCCCGGCATCTGTGTCCGACAGTCTCATCTCCTTCGGTGCTATCCCCTTTTCCCACAAGGGGAAACGAAATGCGAGCGCTCCCGGGCAATCAGCGGTTACGTCAGCGCTCGCGACGGATCTGGCGCGTTTACGACTATACGATGGTAGCTTGGCGATCCGGCGCTTCATAGCTCTTGCCCAGACTCTCGACCCTCGGATCGACACTGTCGGCAGGACCCAGGTCGACTATCAGGATGTGATCGTCTGAAGGGCGGATCAGCTCTTCCAGACGCATAGCCATTTCGGCGCGCTGGCGGGCCGTCAACCGGCACTGGAAGACCGACAGCTGCAACCAATGGCCGTAACCCTTCATAGTTCGGAAAATCTTCTGCCAACGCTTCGGCTCCGCGATGTCATATGTCACGATGTAGAGACGCTCATTGGCCATCAGGTCACCTGGGGAGATAGTGCGGGTAGTCGCGGATTTCGCCCTGAAAGTGACGAGCCAGGAGTCGCGCCTGCACCTCGATCAGGCGGCGCATCGACACTCTGTAACCGAACACCGGATGGGTGGTTTCCTGCTCCATGCGGCGCTCGAACGCTGCCAGGAACGCCTTGCGGCCGCCGGGCTTGAGGGCGCAACTCCCACCGCTGAAGACGAAGTCGCCGTATTTCACCTCGCCGTTGTTGACGGCCTGTATCACGCACGAATCGCCAATAATGGATCGAAATGGCTCCATGAGGTCAAGTGCAAGCGCTGGCCGCCCGTGGCGTGGACGGTGATACAGCCCCATGTAGGGATCGAGTCCGGTCGCCGAGAGGGCCACGGTGAACGTTCGCGCGAGAAGGGCGTAGGCCAGGGACAGCATCGCGTTCACGGGATCCGTCGGCGGCCGCCGGTTGCGCGTGGAGAACGAGAAGTTCGCCACGCCTTCTTCCGCACTTGTGGCCAGCATGTTCTGGAAGGAGGCGAAGTAGATGGCCGCAGCTTCGCCCTCAATGCCCAGCAACTGCTGCGCATTCTCGGTGCGCGCCGCCGTCTGGGCGACTCGCTGGAGCCGGGCCAGCGTGACCCCTCGGTCGCTGGAATCATGTTCGTCGCGCCAGTTGCGTCGCAACAAGGTGCGCGAGTTGCGCACTTTGGCTGCTACCAGGTCGCGCGAGAACGCGAGACATCGGTCTTCGTCGAAGGCGAAACGGTACTGCGCCTCGCGCACGGTGACGTTGCCGCTTCCCGTCCCCACGGTGTGGCCAAGAAACCAGCCGCCCGTGGAGAACCACGAAACCGGGACTTCCGCCTGCATGAGTGAATGAAGCGCGGGAGTCGTCACGGATACCCGACCGAACAGTGCCACTTGTGACACGTCGATCATCGGCACCTCCACCTTCTCCTCGTCCACTTCCACGATCAACTGCTCACCGCTCTTGCGGAGCCGGGCACCCGGCTTCTGGACGTAAAGCGGCAGTGCCGGGTTGTCCGAGGGATTGAGTTGCCGCGGCGGATAACCCTTGCGAAAGAGGTTGGTCTCGTCCGGCAGGCAGATGCCGGCAAGAGAACAACGCGGACACTTGGAACTGTTCTCGAGCGGCGCGGGGCGACGCCCCGCGGCCGCCGCCGCCCGCAACCCGGATATCGCATCGATCGTCCGGGCGCGCAGCTCTTGGTCCAGGACAACCGCCACCTTCTCGCGAGAGGCCGCATACCACAGCATTCCCTGTCGTACGGCATAGCCGTTGTCTTCCAGAATCATGGCCTGGGCGCACACCTGAACGCGTTCCGGCTCGTATGCGCCCGCGGCTACGTGCGGCCGCTTGCCCTTCTTGAAGTCCACCGGCGTGACGAATCCCTCATCGGCCTCGACCACGTCCATCTTCGCTATGATCCCCAAGCGCTCCGACGACATGGTGACCGCCTTGGCGCGCGCCATTTCTTCGTCGAGTTCCTCTGGTGCGGGCAAGCGGCCGCCGCCCTCATCCACCCGCGCATGGGCCCGCCGCCCCTCCGCGGTATCAGCGCTGTCCGCCCATTCGTCCTCGACCCATTCGAGATAGGCGAGTCGCGGACAGTAGACCCATTCGTTGATCATGCGCACGGGGACGAAGGGCGTGTCGCCCACAACCCGAGGGGGCGGGAGGCCGAGGGAAAGCTGTTGGTGGTCATCAGCCATCGACATTGTGAGCCGTGCGCAGTAGCAACGGGTTCACCGGCAAGCGGAACCCCTCAAAGACGCAACCCATGTGACTTGTCAGTCACGCTGCGGTGGCCGCGGTGAAGTTGCGGTACTTGCCGTTGGTGATGCGTTCACTCCGGTACACTTCGACAATTCCCATCGCCGAGAGTCTGCCACGGTCAGGGCGTGGTTCCTGCAACTCGCCCAAGCTGAGCATGGACCGAACAACGTCTACGCTGGAAGGCCCGTGCCATATCGGCCACGTGAACCGTGTGCCTTCCCCGCGCCTTTGTGAAAAACCCGTCGTCAAGAGCCGTCGGTTCACGGGCGCCGTAGGGAAAAGCGGAAGCGCTTCGACCGCGAGGCGGTTGGCGCCGCGCATCGTACGCACCGTATCGCCTGACGGATTCCTCCAACGCAAGGCATAGCGTCGGTCATCCACCGGATCCCAACGCAGACTGGGTCTTTCGTCTGAGTACTGCCACGGGCGGAACAGGGATGCATGCAGGTGATCTGACACGGTGTCTTGCACAAGCTCCAGCATCGAGCCGAGGAAATGTTGGTGGCCTGCACCGCTCATGGTCCGGAACGCCGTATCCCTGATAGTCGGGTCTTTGTCGGAAATCGGCACACTTTCGCAGCCGAAGGCCGCGACAAAGTCCGCGTCCTCCCTCTCGGCAGGCATAGCGGCCGATTGAGCCTTCTCGGTGACCGTTCTGAACCGGCCACAACTGACCTTGAGATCCGCCGCGAACTTCAGGGCGGCCCGATTCTGCGCCTTCGTGAGATGAGGCATGAGCAGTTCGACCAGACCGTCCTCCGAGAATCGCTCCGTCCCAAGAAGTTCTGGTGTCCACGTCCCTTCGTGCAGTTGCCAACGGAGGCGCCAATCGGGTGGCGATGAAGCGCCAGTTACAATCCGCAACGTCCCAACGGCCGCCAGAAAACCGAGCGGATTGCTCCCGTCAATTCCACGCAAGAGAAGCCCAGGGGCCTGTTCAATCAATGGCATCGTCGGCACCGTGCGTCTCCTCCCATTCGCTTCTCCTCCAGTCGGCCAGCCGCAACAACGCTTCGAGCCAAGCCAGCCCCCACCAGCCGTAGTGTCGTACCAACCTCCAGTAGCGATCCGCGACGCCGGAGTCGACGCGCTCGAGGCGGGTGGGGCCGCACCAAGTCATCTCGGACCCGTCGAGTGCGTAGTCTGTCCGCACTTCTTCGGCATCAACTACCACGGGCGCGAACGGCCGGCAGTGACCGTGATGGCTGGCGACCAGATGCAGGACGAGATCGCGCAACTCGGCGTTTTTGGGCAACAGCGCCGGAGCGGTTTCGGCCATGCGCACGGATAGCAGTTCGTGTCGGCCGCCCCTCGGATAACCGGACGCCGCATGCGCACGGGCACGTGCCGCGCGGGTCTTGGGCATTCGCGCGGATTTGGCAAGAAGCGCGCCATCGGTCCATGGAATGCCGCCACGCAACATCGACTGAAAGCGCCTGTCGGCTTTTCCCAGGTCATGCAGCAACCCCGCACGCGCTACGGCTTCGACCAGATCCTCTGGCAATCCGCACCCCAGGGCATTGCGGCGAGCGATCTCTTCAACGCCGGGAAGGTGTCTGTCGAGCCGCACGGGTTGTCCATCCCGGTGGGAAATGCCGGATGCGGCAGCGTCGTCCTCATCGCTGAAGCTGTCAATCTCATCGGTGAGGTGGCGCAGGCGATGCTGCCCCACGAGGACGACGGCATCGTCATTGACGAGCCGGCAGGCACGGTCCAGTCCGGCGTGTTGAAATTCCGCCAGCAACTCCTTCGCTGTTTCCGGTAACCACGCCCAGCGGTTCGAAAGCGATTCCGATGCAGCCACGTCCGCCAGGATATCCCGCAACGAATCTCCCACCTCCTTCGGATCGTCGTCGTATTTCTGCTCCAGACCGTCCAACAATTCGAATATGGCCGATTTGGCCTTGATGGAGTCCGGCCACTCCTTCACCAGCGTCCGATGCAAACGAAGGATGGGCTTGGCGCGGGCGCGACGGTAGGCCTGATCGCCCACATCCAACAAAGCATCACCCGGCAGGTCGCCGATCTGGCGTGGCTCTCCGGGGTGGTTGGCCGGGATGACGATGATGTCGCCGGGCCGAACCACTCCCGGATCGTCCGTAATGTCGTCCTCCCTAGTTTCTGCCCCACGCCACCGGACGATCAGCGCACCCTTCGCTGTGCTGTCGTTCTCTGTACCGGCCTCTCCCGTGCCCTCCACGTCGGCGCTGCCGTCTTCGGTGGCTTTGCCGGCCATCCAGCGGCGGAAAACCCCGATGGGCACGGGCAGCGTCTCGGTGCTCCCCGGCGGGCACAGGGCCAGGACATCCAGGGATCTTTCCTTGTGGTTGATCAAATCCAGATCCGCACGCCAACATACCTGCACGTCTGCGACGTTTTCAACTGGGCCATGCAGAAACAGGGCGACGTCGGGGGAAGGGCTTGGGGCCGGAGCCGTTTGAGACCAGCAGTCGATGTGGGCAGGAAGCATGACGGCAGCGTGACGCGCCGGGGCGTTGAGGGCCGTCAAGGAGTCGCCTTCCGGCAACAGTCGTTGTAGAGATCTGATCCCGAAATCGATCTCGCCCTCTTCATCCTTGTGCTCATCGAGCCAAGCCCACGTCCTGGCAAGTGCTTCGCCATAGACGGGGTCGCCCGACGGCGCTGCCTCTGCTACGCCAGCAGGCTTGGGGGCTTGGTCCCCACGGATGAAAACGATTCCCCGAGCCCCGATCGGGCGGCCCATCCTATTCAGGCGCCCAAACCGTTGACGCAAGGCGTCCAGACTTGCACATTCGGTGACGAGCCCGTCGAAATCGAGGTCAGCGCCAACTTCCAACGTCTGGGTCGACACGACAAACTGCGGCTCCTGCAGTGCGCGGTGTTCCGCTTGTGCCGAGTAAAGCGGCTTCAAACGAGTTTCGGCGACAGCGTCCCTGTCCAAGGGCCGCATGCGACCGGTCAGCAGGATCGCACGGTTTCCGTGATCGAGAGACAGTATCCGGTGCGCTTCTCGCGCTGTGGCAACACGGTTGGCGAATATCGCGATCGCTCGACGCTGTTCGCTGACCAACTCTACAGCGGCGTCAGCCAGCGCTTGAGCCAACTCACGTGTCGCCTGCTTTCCCTTGGCCTTTGTGACCTCCTTTAACCGGACAGGTTTATCCGCTGTTTGGCGTCGGCCGAGAGCATGCTGCGGGTCGCAACGTTCGTCGGACCGATCTTCGAATACGTCCGTCATCCCTGAAGGGGGTGTGGCCGACATCACGACCGGGTTAAAGCATCGATTGAGGGGAGCGCATCCCCAAGTCTGGAAGCCCTGAACCGCCTGCAAGGTCTGGAGAAACGGCTGAGCGCAGTGCGCTTCGTCGAGCAGAATGAGGCTGTCGTTGGCGATCAGTCCGGCATAAATTGGCCAAGTGCCTGGTCCCCGCCCATAGGCCCGAAAGAGCAGGCGTGATCCGATCTGGTCAACTGTCGACGCCACGACCGTCGGTTGCAACGGACTGCGCGCCCAAGCTTCGGAGCGGTACATGCCGCCGCGAAGCAGATGTGCAGCCAGAGGGGGGGCATCAGCGCCGGTCGCATCGGTCGTCGGTTGACCGCACGCGATTTGTCTCAGGTTGTCCGCGACCTTCTTGACAACGCCGTCAACAGCCTCGGCCAGCTTCTGCGCCAGTTGCTTGGCACGGGCATAGGCCTCATCAACGATCACACGCCTGTCCACCACGAAAAAGATGCGACGAGGGGCGGTGATGATCTGTTTGCGCTCGAGCCACGATGCCTGAGAGGCCAGCGCAAACACTGCGATATCCATGCACGCGGTCTTGCCGGAAGCCGTTGGCAGAGTAATCGCCGCGGGCCAGGGCGTGGAATGGCTCAGCACCCGCTCTGCCAAGGCCCGCTGCCAAGCGAAAGGTTCATGGCCCCAGCACGCCTCAAAGAACTCGGGAAAATCTGTCGCAGAGACGTCGGTCATGGTGTCACCCAATCGGACGACAAAAACCATACCCCCGGAACCTCCCTGCGCCGACGAGCACCGGGCCACACACGGGCGTGTCGAAGACCAGCACTGCATGAGTTTGACTCCGGGTACCACCATTGTTCTTGTGTGTGAGTGGAGGGTACTCTCTGGCGTGGGATGCGCCTTCCACCAGCGACACGGGGTGCAGCACCACTTCCCGTGGACGCGGCAATCCGATGTGCTGACATGCGTCCTTTACGCTGCCAGCGGCTTGCTCCCATTTGTCCTTGCCGCCGAAATGCCGGTTCAGGACGACCGGGGTCACGCTCGCCCAAACACGTGATTCGCGGGTCCAGGTAGCGGATTGAAGGTTGAAGGGCGGACGTTCGCGGGTCTCCGGCTCAATGGCGCACTCGAACCACTGGCCGTCAAACAAGATATGTTCACGCGGCAGTCCGGTCGCAGCTTCGTTGAGAAACGGTTCGAGGCAATGGCCAGCAGCCGAAGGCTCCAAGCCTTTTGGCAGGACGAGACCCAGGCCCATGATGCGACCGTCCGCGTGTTCGGCTCCGACGAACGGAAGGGGAACCAAGGCGAGATGCGGCTCGGGGCTTGGGCGGCCATCTGGCCGATGTCCACTGAACCACTCCGGGGGCGGTTGGTCGGCGCATTTTTTCATCAAGATTCCGCGCAAGGCTGTTAGGAGCTTCAGCGTGGCCGGCAAGGACACGCGCTTTCCCTTGATGCGTACGACGACGATCCGCGGGTCGAAGACCGAGCCGGGCGTTGCGGTTTCATCAACTTCCGGGGGCCTTTCGTAACCCTGCCATCGGCCCGGCACGGGGCGCAGGGACACAGGTTCACCTCCAGGGAAGTGATCCTCCAGGCGCATTTTCATTTCGTTCGCGTACTGTTCCTGTTGGCGAGGACTTCGCCCGCTACCCGATCCACTTCCACCTTGGTTTGCCGCAGCAAGGCGATTTCGGATGGTGTCAACATCCGGGGAGCGGGAGAGATACCGAGCCTCCGATTGAGTAAGGCAATCGAAGGCGTGGCCGAAGTGTTCCTTCCACCATTTTTCGAAGTCAGGTCCGTGTCTTTCTCGGAGTTCATGCAGTTGCTCCTGTGATGGATTCAGCTTGGCGGAGTATGGTTTGCCCGTCAGGGCAATGGCGCCGACTACCCGCCCTCCTCGTTTCTCTATCCACCCGCGCAGATTTGCGAAGGTGCCGCCCTGTCCCACGAAATCGTCCACCATGATGTACCGTTGATCTGCTTGGACGGTCCCAGCGAAACTGGCTTGTCGAGCAAGACGACCGTAGCCGTCCGCGCCTGTGTGATGAACGATGTTCGTTTGGACGATCGCAGTCTCGCGCTGAATGCCCAGTCGTTCGCTCAGAAGTCTCGTCAAGGCGGCGGGAATGGCGTTGAGTTGTTGCTCCCACGCATGTGCGCTGACAAGCACAGGTCGTTTGAGGTCGTCGCCAACTGCGGCGATCATTGCGGCAACCGCTGCCGTTGCTCTTTCCTCAACAAGCTCAAGTACGAGGTTGGTGGCAGCCACCGCATCATCGCCCGTCTTGGCGGCGGCGTACTCGGGGCGTTGTCTGGCCCGGGTCTCGTTGGCCAGCAAGACGACGTCCGGGAATCCGACCCAGGGCACCCGTGGCGGGTGCTTCATCACCCTGAGGTCCGCTTCGGCCTGTTCGATCTCGTGACGGAGATCGTGGTAGGCATCCCATGCGTCGCGGTTCATGCGCGCTTCCAGTGCCGCCAAACGGCCAGGATTCGTCACGCGCAGGCGCTGAGGCGCGGCCCCATTTACCGGTACCCACGATGGGACAGGTGGATTGTCGTCGAGCCACGTTTGTACGAATGAGGCGGAATGCCCCACGTGCGTCACCTTGGCGACGAGCCGATCCAACGCCTCGCGATATGTTCCCGGCCCCGTTTCCGGCCATATCATGTGCACTGTCGGACGCCGGGGGATGGCCACCGGAAAACCCCGAGGCTGGCGCGAGCGATGCTCTGGGAGTTGCCCCAACCCGGCATCCCTCAGTTTGCCGAGATCACTCCCGACGGGTGGCCTGCGACCGAGGGCCACGTCATTCACCGGTACGAAACTGACAGCAGGGGTGCGAAAAGTGGCATCCGACGCGGCGATCCGAGGAGCCGGCAGGGTTTCGAGCCAACGCAGGGCGTCCCCTTCGGCGGGGTCTTGACCGGTTTCGAACCACGCCGCCGCCAGCGCCATGAACATCCGATCCGGATGCGGCGGCCATTCAGCCCGCTCCTTTCTGGCCCCGTCCGCCGCGGCCATGAACCACCCGTTCAGGTAATGGATGCCAAGAGCGAACATCAGTTCCCTTCTGCCACCGAAGCGCTAGCGAGTTCCTGGCTACGTCGGACCAGTTCGACCAAGTCCGGCGACGGGGTCAATTCGATCTCTCCCTCCCAGGGTAACCCGGTGTCTTTGGCCGCCGTGACCGCCTCGTTCAGCAGATTGAGGGCATCTTCGGGAGAGAGTTCGAACCGTTGCGGCGGTTCGCCGGGCCGCTCGAGCAACTCCCAAACGGGTGTATCTTCGGCGAATAGTTGGCAGCGTGAGCGAAGGTCCGTGTCCACACGTGCCAAACTCCCGGCCGCGAGTCCCAAGGCAACGAGTGCGGTCCGCGCGGCAAGATCGACGGAAGGACTCGAAGTCGCTGCATCTTCAGCCGGAAAGCGGAGGCGTCGCAAGACAGCCAACGACAAGGTGGTCGTCTGCAGGGCACGGGAAATGGTGAACCCACCATCCTTGATCGTGGGGGTGACATTCCCGTGGTTAGCTTCTGAGGGCCTTCCAGTTTTGAGCTTGCCGTTGGTGGCCTTCTCGTCCAATGTCCAGTGCGGCGCGTTGTCCTGTCCCGTTTTGCGTTTATTGAGAGTGGCGGCATCACGCATGATTTCCGCCGGATCGATCCGGCTTGATGTCCGTGTACCCATTACGGCGTCATACCCAACGATTTCGGAAACCACTGCGCGTTGAAATTTGCATCCTAGACCACCGCGTGGCCCGGTCGAGTCCCACAACCCAAAAACCAAGGCGGTAGGACACAGACCGAAAAGGCCGGTGGCGTTGCGGATGTCCGCCGTGTCGAGTATTCGCCCCTTCGGTGACTTGCGAAAAATCATGCCCTGGAACAGGCTGTCTCGAAAGAGTGCATCAGCGGCACGATGAGGCGCCTCAAGACTTGTCACGATGAACTTCTTGAGGAGCTCCTCCTGATCGAAGCGCGTGACCAGCAACGGCAGTGTCACTCGGCCGGCGCGGTGCGCTTCCAGCAACGCCAGTTCCATGCGGTTGGCCTGCGACTGCACGGAATCGAGGAGAACGCACGGACGGCATTCGCCCGTCGCCGGGTCAATGCGCTCCTCGGTAGCGTATTTCCCACCTTCGTAGGTAGGCGGAAATATCTTGTCGCCGGGGCCGCCCGCGGGTTGATAGGTCGTGACGCATCGAAATGCGGCCGAATCTCCGCCAACGGCCCGTTGTAATGTTGGCAAGTTGATGGTCAACTCGGTTTTCTCCTTTCAGCGTGGTGACGAGGTTCATGTGTTTCGTTTACAGCGTGAACCTTTAGATTTCAAGATTTCAATTCAGACCGTGTGAACCTTATTGCGTCGGTGATTGATGAACTGCGTTGGCCAACCCTCTGACGGGCTTGATCTGTCGGGTTGTGGAAGCCAGCCCGTCGTGGACGGGGACGCGGTGTCGGTCACCGGGTTCGGCAGGTTCTCTACCAAGAGCCGGTCGGCGCGGACGGGGCGAAACCCTCGCACCGGGAAGAGCGTCGCCATCGTCGCGTCGAAGACGCCGCAGTTCAACGCGGGGAAGGCGCTCCGGGCCAAGTTGCGCAAGGGAGAGCCTGGGTGGTGCAGGAACTTTTTGTCCCGTCCCCTGGCCCAAGCTACAGTTCGAGGATGAGTGTAGAGCGGTGGAGGGCAACCCCGGATCGTGTGATCCTTCCGCGCCATTGGGCCGTTCAACGCCTGATGGGGGAGGACTCGGCTAAGCGCGGGTGGCGTAGTGTCGGTTGGCCTCGGGGAGGTAGCGGAAGCGGCCGTTGGAGCGGACGATGGCGATGGCCACGTTGGTGAGGTAGGCGAGATTGCGGGGCAGATGGCGCACCGTGGACCCAGCAGCGGTCTTCGTCATAGGTGAAGTCGCGCACGTAGTGGAGGCGGTTCTCGATGTGCCAGTGCTTGCGCACCAGCGAGAGCAACTCCTCGGGTCCCGAGCGGTCGGGTCCGAGGGAGGTGAGGCTGTAGGACACCTCGACGCTGCGCCTGCCGGTCTTGAGGATGTGGCGCTCGCGTTGGATGCGCAGGGCCTAGCGGCGGCCGTGGAGGTGGGCGTAGCCGTCCTACTCGGCCCTGGAGAGATCGACTACGGCGCAACGCCGGCGCTCGATGCGGCCATGGCCCTTGTCCACGGTCTCATGACAAGGGGCGTCTGTGAAGTGTGGACGGCCCTGAGGTCCCTAGAGGATGGTTTGCTGGTTGTCCTTGATGTTGACCACGTAGTCGGCGCCTCGCCCGCGTAGGCAGCGCATGGTCTCGTGCTAGGCATAGAGGCATTGACGGTGACGATGCAGCCGGCGAGGTCGAGGGTTTGGGAGAGTTCGCGCACGGCCGGGATCTCGTTGCTCTTGGAGTCCACTCCACCTGCCCGAGGACCAGCCCGGTCTCGTGCTCCACCGCCGCCCCCATCACCCGGCGTCGATCTTCGCATCCCCGATTCGCACGATTCCGACAATCGGCGATGTTGAACGCCATCGGACTGCCGAAGGCGCGGTCGAACACGGCCAAGCAGGTGTCGTCGGCGAGTGCGACTGGAACAGGAATCCGTCGGCCCCGGAGGCTCCCCTCAGGGTCAATTGCGTGTTTCAACGTCAGCGGAACCGGTAAAGGTGCACAGCGTCGCGACTTGTAGCGTCCGCCCAAGGCCAAGTCGAACAACTGGCGTGCGTTCGCGCTTCCAAAGAACTCGCAATTCGTTGAAGGCTGAGTGCCGCTCGGGAGCGGAATCTACACATAGCTGCGTCGCCGTGGCGTCGACAAGGAGATCACGTCTCCACGCCTCGGCGCTAGAGTGGACAAGCGCACGACGAAAGGCCGGCCAATCCCGCGATCGGACAGCGTCATCCTGATGCGCGACCGCGAGTAGTGCGTTCCCGCGCGCGCGTTCCGGCGCGACGGACGCATAGGCGGTAAGCTCCTCTTTGGCTGGCGGGGATAGATCGACGGTTTGCGCCATTTTGGCGATCGCCATCCATTCGGGCAGATCGCTCTGAGAGACTATCATGTCACCCCGCCACGTCGTTGCGAGTGGGACGAGGGCGTGAGCCGCGGAAGTCCGAGCGCTCATGTCTTGGATTAGCGAAAGGACTTCTTCTTCAGGCATGAAGGGCGCGAGGCTGGCGACGCCAACCGCGAAGGAATCCAATATTCCAAACTCGTTCTGGTTGTTACGTCTCCAACTCAAAAGCAGTTCGCGATCAGTTTCGTTAAGGTAAGAGACTTGCCGACTGAGGATCTCAAATGCGGTCAGCCGCCAGAATTCGGACGCAGTTTCTGGACGCATTAGAGCGTCGATCAGGAATTCACGCGTCATATCGGGAAATGGCGTGAAGGGCGCGATAGTCGAAAGCCATTGCGCGAAGATGGGTGGTCCATTGAGACGGCTTTCGTCGTCGCGAAGAAATCCGGCAACGCCGTCGATTGTAGCGCCCTCCAGAGCACGGTGCTGCGCGATGATCGCCAGCAAGAAGAGCGCAATCTCGACTTCGGACGGAGCCACGATCCCATGGGTGCCAAGATCAAAGGTGCGGACGGTTTCGAACAGCACCCTCTCGGCAGTCGCGGCCACATCGCCTTCATCCCCAAGGGCAGCTAGAAGCAGACCTGCCGGTTTGCACCACCCGTCGGCGTCGAAATCAGACACCGCGCTGCCTGCGCTCCAGGTCGCGAACCGCGCGAACTCGCTTCTGGCATCATAGTTGGGGTTCTCATCACCGAACGAGCCGTTGATAACGTGTACGTTCAGGCGGTAGGCGACAAGACGCCCGGCGGTTGCCAAGGCCTTGGATCGGTCCTTGGCGAGCACCATGCGCCAATCCAACTCCTTGAGAAATTCGGCCGTTCCCGGATTTAGTTGCGGAAAATCAATCGTCCGAGAGATATTTGCCGCGCAATCGAGACTTTCTTCCGGCACTTGATATCCGAAACTACGCGCGGTGGCGGTGATGGTTTCGCCGCCTCTCAGGCTGATGAAGGCGGCGAGTTCGTCGAGGGGTGGCGGGTGCATTGTGGACTCGAACAATTTCGTAGACACGGGCAGTTCCCCAGAGAGAAGCAGGGACAAAGAAGCCTGCACTCGAGGTTTGAGGAGAGGGCCGAGCTTTGTGGGCCAACCACCAAGGCCATGAAGGCGATTGGCGAGAAGGCGCCCGTTCCTCAAGGCGTCGAAACTCGAAGTATCGACATCATTGCGCGCGATGTCATCCGCATCAAAACCGGTATCGATTATCCCGCCCGGAAGGGCTCGTCGGAAAGGGTCTAGTAGATGTATTCCGGACCGAGCGACTATATCGCCCTCCGCGTCGACGGCGAGATGCTGAAACGACAAGTAGCCAAAGACTCACCCGAAAACAACTCCTTTCGAGGTCGTTTTTCCGGCCCCTAAAACATGTCTAAAAAAATGGGCGTCACGCGGGTGCTGTCGCGCAAGCTGGGTGCCGACAACATCCGCGTGAACACCCTGCTGCCGGGCTCCACCGCCAACAAGCCGGAGTCCACGCTGGCGGACCACGAGCGCTCCGCGTCCAAACGGTTCCCATAGCGCATCGAGAAGCCGGAGGACGTGGTGGGCACCGCGCCTACCTCTTGTCGGACCTGAGCGCCTTCGTCACCAGCCAAGCCATTCGGGTGAACGGCAGCGCCAACCTGCACTGATCATTGCAACTCGCCGGACGGTTCGGAGCGGTTCCTAGGAACAAAACCGGGATCGGATCGACACGGTCGTTTTGGTGAACGAGATGCGTGACCGTAGGGGCGGGGTTGTAAACCCCGCCCCTACGAACCACTAGACTACTTGCCAGCAACCGTGTGAATTCACGCGGGAAACCTCGTGTCCCGGGTCCGATCCTCCCCCAAAGCGCACCTCCATCCCTTAACAGTGCTTTGGGCTTATGCCCTCCCACTCCCCACGGCCTGAGATCCGCAAGTTCCTTGGCGGCGGTCCTGGACGGAACGGTCAACGCTTTGACTGACGATACCCAATTACCGGATTCATCTCCGCCAAGACTCACGTTCGGAAACAGTAATTTAACTCCCAACACAATGGCGATGACTGCGACCCCACGCAGTGCACGTTTGAGTCCTCGCTTCCGCATCTTGTCGGTGGTAACCCGCCGCCGGACGCCTTCGCTGGCTTCCTTCGTTGAGTCGGCCCACCTGCTCCGTATGCCACGGGAGTTCTTGGTACCACGCCACTCCAGCGAGGCCCGGAGGAAGGCGAAATCTGCTTCCTTCAGCACCCTCGCGAGGAATTCACCGACCCACAGCACGAAGTCCTGATGGGACTCTAGCTCTTGAATCTGCGCCACCGCGCTATCGATCTCGCCCGTCATGGAATAAACCCGTACCAAGGAGAACCGATTGTGAACTGATTGTTCAATGGCCAGAGCGTGTAGAAACTCCTGCTTTGCTGTCCGGAAATCGGCCTTGGCCAAGGCGATTTCCCCTTGAAGCTCGTGATACTGTGCATACCGAGCATTGCGCAACGGGTGATCGTACTCTTCTCCGCCATCGGTCCGTATCCGGTGGAATGCTTCTTGGTTCCAACTTTCAGCTTCGTCCAATTCGCCCAACAGAAAGGATACCCTCGCAAGGTGGTTGACTCCGTCCCAACGGTCAGGGCGGGCCTGGTGGGCCTGGATGAAGATGTCCTTTGCGCTCATGACCTCGTCACGACGTCGCTGTGCCTCCTCCGCGGTCAATACGTCGCTAACGAGATTGCACGCCCTTCGTGTGAGCTCGAAGAACTCCTTCAACGTGGTATCAGCAACGGGTGGTTCGCCGTAGTTGCCGTGAACGATTTGCAGTAGCGCCCCTAAGAGGTCTCGTCTGTGATTCGACATGATTCACCTCCATGGCTTCCGTGTCAGTCCGCGCAATCAGGTCACCCTCCTCTCGCAGCCTCGTCGTAAACTGCAACCTTGTAAAGCACCCGTGTTTCATAGAGATGACGGGAGAGTGAAAGTACTGTTATGCTGTAAAGACTCAACCGCCATAGCTGAAGCAGGCGAGATCCCAACGAGGTGGAGTCGGTGCGGCGTTTTATAGGACTGCGGCTTTCGGGGCCCTTGCCGGACGAGACAACGATACTGAACTTCCGCCATCTGTTGGAGGAGCACGGACTGGGGGAGAAGCTGTTCGACGAGATCAACGCCCCTCTGGCCTCGATGGGGCAGCGGCTCAGGACGGGGACGATCGTGGACGCGAGCATCATCGCGGCGCCGTCGTCGACAAAGAACCTCAAGCGGGAGCGTGACCCTGAGATGCACCAGACGAAGAAGGGAATCAGTGGTACTTCGGGATGAAGGCGCGTATTGGGGTGGACGCGGAGTCGGGGTTGACGCACAGCCTGGAGACGACGCCGGCCAACGTGTCTGACGTGGCGACGGCGCACGCGCTACGGCACGGGAGCGAGGAGCAGGTGGGGGGGCGACGCGGGCTACCAGGGAGTGGGCAAGCGCGAGGAGAACCGGAACGCTGTGGTGGACTGGCAGGTGGCGATGAAGCCGGGCGAGCGTCGGAAGCTCGAGAAGACCGGACCGGAGGAGGCGGCGGAGAAGCGCAAGGCATCGGTGCGGGCCAAGGTGGAGCATCCGTTTCTGTACGTGAAGCGCCACTTCGGCTATGCCAAGGTGCGCTACCGGGGGCTGTGGAAGAACACCCAGCGCATCGCCGTGTTGCTCGGGTTCACCAATCTGCTCATCGCAGGGCGCTACGCTTGAGGCCCTGAGGCGGGGGGTCAGTCCGTCCGCCGCGGCAAGGAAGGGCAAGACACCCAAGGTTCAGTCAATGAAACGGCGCCCGCGCAACCCTCATCAGCAGTCCCATAGTGCCACGAACCGATCAGACGTTCTGACGAATCCGCTATGCCGCCCTTAAACTGTGGTTGTTCAGACCTTCCTTAGGTCCTGAGGTCCGGCTTGATGGCCTCGACGGTGCGTTTGATCAGGGTGGTTTGAGCCTGGCGGTGCGTTTGGCGGTGGCGAGTTCAGGGGGGTTCATGTGCCGCTTCCTCCGCCGCCGCGGCAAAGGCAACGCCGTAGGCCACCTCGGGGTCTGCCCCGCGCGGGCCGGCGCCTATGCCGAAGGGCTCCTCGTAGGCCTGGAGGACTCCGTTGGCCGCCAGAAAGCCCGCGGCCAGGGTCAACCCGTAGTTGTACGCCGCGCGCGGAGCCAGCACACGCTGGTTCCGCACCTGCTGCAGGGCCACGTCGGTCCAGTGAAAGACCGTGTTCCCGTTCCCCGGCTTCAGTATCTGCGTCGTGTACGATGCCGGGCGTCCGTGGGGACTGACGCACCCGGTCGCCAGAAGCGCAGAGGCGGCCAACGCCTTCCGCAGGAACTGCCTTCTCGTATGGTTCATGGTCAGGAATCCTCGGATGTTGAAGTTAAAGCAAGCCGCGGATCCGCCGGCGGCGGGTTGGGGGGAATCCCGAACAGTAAGCCCCGGCCCCGGGGGTTTGGTGTTGGGCTCCGATCCTCGCCGCGGCTACGGAGTCACGGCCCCGGAATCATGTCAGGCGTGAAGGAGGGGTGGAGGACGTCTCTGTCCCGATGGCAACGGCGCCACGGCGCGCCGCAAGGCGTGGATGCGGGGTGAGGCGGGAACCCGCCGGTTACCGGGAACGGACAAGCGGAGCCGGTCCGGTTGGAGATGCCGGAAACACGCTTTACGACCTCTGCCGGCTCGGGTACAGCGGAACGATCGACAGCCTGAACGAGGCGGTTCTCATACTGGGTTACGAATGGGCTGGCGCGGACGCCGATGCGGGACGGCTTCCAGAAGCTCCTGGCGGGACGCGTCCGGGTCCGCCGCATGATCCGGGAAGACGGCAGGGAGCGGGACGATCCGACGGTGGTGGAGGGGCTGGCGGGAAGGATGGACGACTGCATGGACGCGGCCCCCGACGGTCTCTACCTTCTCGCCCGCTATACGGCCTGTGGTTTTCAGTACTGGCGCCTGTGCGGGAACGGATGACTCGCAAGAGCTCGCCGTTTCGCGTCCACGCCGACTGGAGCAACTCCCCCGGCTGGTTGCCAGCTTTCGACACTAGGCCCGGCCGGCGGTCCTCTCGATCACGGTCTGAAGCGCGGCGGTCTGCTGCTGCATGCCCTGGACCACGGCCCGGAGCGCTTCGGCCTGACTGTCCAGCGCCCGCATGGCCTCGGCATGGCGGGCGTCCTCGCGCTTCTCGCGGGCTTCGGCCTGACTGTCCAGCGCCCGCATGGCCTCGGCGTGGCGGGTGTCCTCGCGCTTCTCGCGGGCTTCGTCCGTCTTGGTGAGCGCGGCCATGACTTCGCGGTGGCGCTGGTTCTCACGTTCCTCGCGCTGGTCCCCGGCACGGCGCATTTGCCAAATGCCGTTCCATACCAGCGCGACACCGGCGGCCGCGACTGCGAGTTGTCCTGCTGCGATCCATTCCCCTGGCGTCATGGTGTGGCTCTTCCTTTCCTTTGTTGCTGACCAAGGCTAAAGGGCAACCATTGAGAGTATACCGCAACAGAGAGCGGTTGGGGCGCGCAGTGCCATTGATTCCACCGATATAGGTCAAGCCGTTTGTGACCGCAACAAGAGAGCGGTCACCGCAGGAAGTCCTCGACGATCGATTCAGCTTGGCCATTTCGCCTCGTCCTTTGTCTGCATCGGCAGGATGTCGGCGCCGATTCTGCCCCCGACCTGGCCACCGAAGCCCGCTCCGTGTCCTGGGCAAGATGCGCGTAGCGCGCCGTCGTGTCGATCCTGTTGTGCCTCGTGGCCTTCCGGCAGGCCAGGAAGCGGTTCGAGGAAGCCGTTCCCGGATCGGTGAGGCTGGCGCCGCAAGCGGGACTGCGCGCGGTGATCGAACAGGATTACCGGGCCATGCAGGGCATGATCCTCGGCGATGGCCCGGGCTTCAAGTGGGTTATGGATCAGCTTCAACGTGCCGAAGCCGCGATAAACGGAGCCTGAACAGGTTCTCGACCCCGAACGCGGCAGGACCGTGTATCCGCTGAAGAAAATATTTGCAGTGCTTGACGATCGCACCAGTGCATGGCTCACGAGCCGTGCGGCCGCCGCGATTTCCTTGTCGCAGGCGAAGCGGCCGAAACTGAAACGGATTGAGAGGCCGGCTGTTCGGAATCAACGCCGAGGGCGCGGTGGACACGGGCTCGGGCGTGCCGGAGGCGCAAGCCGATCCAGTGGGGTTCAGAGGATATCGCCCGCGATACTGTCGGCGACCCGCGCCGCCGCCTCGTGCATGGAGTCCCGCGCCAGATGCGCGTACCGGGCCGTGGTCCCGACATGGGCATGGCCCAGCAACTTCCCGATCGCGGGAAGGCTCTCGCCCAGCGCCAGCGCGCGCGAAGCGAAACTGTGACGGCAGTCGTGAAGCCGGACATCCTCGAGTCCCGCCCGCTCGCGCACGATGCACCAGTGACGGTCGACAAAGCACAGCCGCTCGTCCTTCTTCCGGCCCTGGATCACCCAGGGGTTGCCCTCGGCGCGCGGAATGCCCGCCAGCACACGCTTAGCCTCGGGCGACAGCGACACCGTCCGGGCGCCCGTCTTGGTGTCGGCGAGATGCAGTTCCATGGCTTCAAGGTCCACGTCCTTCCAGCGCAGGGGCAGGATCTCGTTCTTCCGGCACCCGGTCAGCATCAGGAGCCGGATCGCCGCCGCCGCATGCACCGGGATGGCGCCGCTCGCCTCCGCCTCGTCAAGCGCACTCCCAAGCCGGCGGAACTCGGCCGCCGTCAGGAACCGCTCCCGCCGCTGCTCGCGGTACTTCATCCGGCGCGGACACGGGTTGCTCCCCTCCGGCATCAATCCCCAGGACTCGGCCATGTTGAACATCCGCGACAGGAGGGCCAGCGTCCGGTTCGCCATCACCGGCGTCGCCCGCATCGCGTAGTGCAACTCCCGCACGTCCTCTCGCCGGACGCGACCAAGCGGCAGCCTGCCCAGCTCCGGCACGATGCGCTTCTCAGCCCTTCGGCGATATACCCTCACGGTGCTCGGCTTGCAGTGCTCCTCCGCGTACTCCCTGAGATACCGCTCGGCAAGCTCGGCGACCGTTGGTCCATCCACTCGCTTCGCCGCCAGCGGCTCCGGCACAGCCTCCTCGCCCGCCTTGATCCGCGCAATGATCAACGCCGCCCGCCGCCGCCCCTCCTCCGGCGTGATCACCCCGTGCCGGCCAACCGTAAGCCGCTTCCCCGATCCCCGCGCGCGGGTCTGCACCACGTAGTATTTCGCGCCGGTAGGGTAGACCCTGACGCCGAAGCCCGGCTGCTCCGAGTCCCAGAACACCGTGTCCTTGTCCACCTTCAGCGCCTCCACCGTGCGCCTTGATATCGACCTCGTCCCGAGCTTCGCCATCACGCTCCCCGATCCCGCCTCAGGCGGCGTCCGCGTCCGGCCCCAGTATGTCGGCGCCGATGCTGCCGCCTACCTTCGCCGCCGACGCCTTCTCGGTGTCCCGCGCCAGATGCGCGTAACGCGCGGTCGTCGCCACCTGCCCGTGACCCATCAGCTTTCCGATCATGCTCAGACTCTCGCCCAGCGCCAACGCTCGGCTCGCCCAGCTGTGCCGAAGATCGTGAATCCGCACGTCCTCGAGCCCTGCCTTCGCGCGAAGGCGAATCCAAACCGCGTCCACGTTGACCATGTGCGCGCCGCCCTTCTTGCCCGCGATCACCCAGGGGTTGTCGCCGTTCCGGGGAATCCTGTCCAGCACCGCCTCCACCGCCGGGGTCAGCGGAACGCTCCGCGGTCCCGTCTTCGTCTCGCTCAACCTCAACTCCCGCGCCACGCGGTCCACGTCGTCCCACCGCAGCCGCACGATCTCGTTCTTCCGGCATCCCGTCAGCATCAGCAGGCGGAGCGCGGCAGCCGCCGGGGGACTCACCGAACCGTTGGCCTCCGCCTCCTTCAGCACTCGGCCCACCTCCCGGTACTCCCCGGGCGTGAGGAACCGCTCCCGCCGGACTTCCCTGTACCGGCGCACCGCCCGGCACGGGTTCCGGCCCGGAGGCGCGAGCTCCCACGCCTCGGCCATCGAGAACATCCGCGACAGGATCCTGACCGCGTTGTTCGCCGCCTGCGGCGTCTCGCGCAGCCCGTAGTGGAACTTCGCGACCCGCGACCGGTCCACCTCGCTTATGGACAGTTCGCCGAGTTCAGGCAGGATATGAGCCTCGATCACGTAACGGTAGTTGACCTGCGTCCTCTTCCGGCAGTTGACCGCCACGTGGCCCTGCATGTAGCGTTCCGCCAGACCCGCCACCGTGAGTTCCGGCTCCACCGGTTCCGGAAACGGCTCCAGGCCCCGCTTGATGCGGTCGATCGCCTCCGCGGCCTGCTTGCGGGCGTCGTCCGCCAGCAGTTGGCCGCAACGCCCGAGGGTGACGCGTTTCGGACCCTGCGGGCCGCGCGTCTGGACCACGAAAACCTTGCGGCCGGTGGAGTAGACCCTTACGCCGAACCCCTGAAGGTCCCTGTCCCAGTGGACGGCGTCCTTGCCCGTTGCCGCCAGGGCGTCGATGGTGCGCTTGGTGAGTTTCCGGTCGCTCTTCTCCGACATCGCGTGACTCCGGTTTACTGCTTGCTACTTTGGCATTCGATCATTTGCGCCGACGCCGTGGTCGGGACAGAGACGTTTACGCATTCTGCCGGGCCAAGTACGGACAGGCTCGGCGGTTCCTTCACCCACCGACATTACACTTTGACTGAACGAGCACCGTAGGCCACAGTAGTTTTCTTATGTTCTCGTGTTTCCATCGACACGGTTTTCGTAATCGAGCCGCAAGCGACTGGAATCAAATCCAGGAGTATTGAAGCGCATCCACGACGCGAATACAAGTGCTTCCATATACTTATAACTAGCTAATATACAACAGATTATCACAGCCCTGCGTAACTCGGCGCGCATCTGTCAATCTATAGGCTAGGTACCGTGGTGGAAGGTTGCGGCCACCATCTTCTGGCCGCCGGCCCGCACCATCGCTCCGCTGGCCCCGTCCTGCATCCGGGTCTCGATGGCGTTCGGCTCGATCCAGGCCAGAGTCTTCCCCACGGCCCGGTCGTGAGCAGCGACGATCCGTTCGTCGCCTCCCACCAGCGCCATGAGCGACACCGACTTGGGCGCGGAGAGCGTCACGTCCCGGCCGGGACGGTGGTGGATGTTGCCGTCGAGGTCCTTGCGTCCAAGCTGCCGCCCGCCGGGGACCTTGCCCTCGAGGATGGCCTTGAAGGTGTCGGGATCCACCGGGCCTGAGAGTCCCAGCTCCTCCGCTCCCCGGCCAGCCCAGGCGCTCGTTTCTTTGTGCTCCGGGTCGTCCTTCGCGTAGTACCCGTCCCGTTCGTAGTAGCTCACGCCCTGGGACGGCGAGGCGATCTTGCCGATGGAGGCTACCATCGCCGGCGCACCCCGTCGGGCGCCTGTACGCACCGCTTTCGCATGCCCATAAAGCCCGGATACCGGCTTTCTAAATCGGCGACAAGACGTGAACCGCTCGGTTCGTAAGCCTGTCGCGATCTGTCGGTCATTGACGTTGAATTTTGTCCCGGACCCTGTCCAAGGCGTCATTCGTTGAAACGGCATCGCAACTTTTGTACACGACCAGTGTAGAATGCTCGTACGACACACTTCTTCAAGAGGGGTTGCGCATGGCTGAAAATCTCAGGGTTCGTGTGAGGCGGCAGATCGACCGGTTGAGGAAGGATCTCGACGCGGCCACCGGGCAGGTTGCCGCGATAAAGGATGAGATCAAAAAACACGAACTGGTCTACGAAATGCTCGACGGCCGGAAGACCGGTGAGCGCACTCAACGAGGCCGCTCCACGGTCGGAGCACTGAAGAGAGGACCCCGCGGCGTCATGATCGACTGGAGAGGCGTCTTTGCCGGTCTTCCTGATCAGTTCACTCTGGATATCCTCAGCGCCGACAAGACGGCCGGCGAGAAATCTCGGAACTACCTCAGGCAGGTGGTCGCACGCTGGTCGAAGGAGGGTCGAATCAAACGCACTGGCCGAGGCGCCTACCAGAAAACCTGACCCCGAAGAATGGCGAATCCGGAAAACTGTGGGACGGTACATGTCGGGCGGTGCGGTCCTGGTAAGCGAGGCTCGGTAACGACCTTGTTACCCGGCCCCGGTGCGCGTATCCGTTCGTTCGGGCGGTGACGCCTTTGAACGAGACGCATGCCCACGCCGGATGCGACATCCGGCGAGTCAATCTCTTTGCCTCCCGACCGTCGTTACTCGGTGACAGCCGGATTCGCACGTTTCGAGTATTTCCGCCTTCGTGATCGGCTCATTGTCTCGATTCTCTTCGTCCGCAACCTGGGTCTTCTCTTGGAGTGTGTCGGACATATGGTCCCCCTTGGGGGGCCCTGTAATTAGGAACCTTCTGTCTCTTGAAGCTCGACTTGTTCGCAATCATCCAGATGCAAACGTGAAGGCCTCATCTTGGCAATCCTGCCTATCGCGGCGAGATGGTCCCCTTTGGTCATGGTGCCTATCGAGGACACATCATCTCTCGGGAACTCGAGAGAGATAATTTCATCAATTGGAAGCGTGATGACTACAAGGTAGCTATCCCGTACCGTGGAAATGTTTCTGATCACACCTTGGACCCGGATCCACTTCCCGATGTGTGGTTCCATGAGTCGGTCGATTTCCGATTCCGTCATCGAGCCTTGAAGGGCGATGAGTTCAGATGCTGTTCGTTGGGTAAATACGCGCTCCTCAGCTGTTTCTTCATGTTTCTCCGTTTCCATTGATATTTCGACAGAGGGAGCCCCTTGCTGCCCTTTTTTTAGGTCAGCAACCTCTTTTTCGAGGTCTGCAATACGCTTCTTGTATCTTGGACCAAAACTGAGATAGCCCAGCATTGCAATCACAAAGGCAATAAGATAGCGCAGCCCATAGACGACAGCCTCGTCTCGAAGCAGGCCCCACAGGTAGCTGAGAATATTCGGGTCGGATGATGGTTCCATGTTATCCGCCTACCCACGGCAACCCGCTCTGTCAAGTGAGTTGCCGTGGTGTTCGACAATGCGGAAGGCGCGATTCTGCCCATCGTCGGCAGGATCATAGAACACCTCCAGCGTCGTTTGATTTGTCAGGTGCCAACTACTGGCACACCTACAGGACGGCAATCGCACGGATCACGGTACTGCTCCGAGATTCCCGGCTGTCCCAGTGGGCTGCTACTGGAATGGGTAGCCTAAGTGCGTGCGAGCAGGCGGCCCAAGCGTTCGGTTATAACTTTGGCCAACCTCACGACTGGCTGCATGCACGGCGTTCGAGACAGGACGCGGAGAGGCTGAGATACAAGAATCCCCAGAGGATGGAGCCAAGAATAGAACAAGATTTCGCTAGCTGTCGGAAGCGCAATTCTTCAAAGCCGCGGAAACCGTAAACCACCTTGGGCACATGGAGTTCACCAATAATGTGCCTTGCGGTCCAGCCTCCACAACTCCGCGGACGGTTCATGCGGCCGTGGAAGCTGTGGCGAGTTTCGCCATAGCCCGGCCACGACTTCGGCGCAACGTGCACTTCGTCTCGTTGCGGCGGGCTGAGCGCTCGGGAAGTCGACACTTAGCTGATGTCGTTTGCCGAGAAGAAGCCGGGCGTTGAGGGCGACGGTCAGGTCCGTCGGAGGCGCCGGCGATGAAGCGAGACCAGTTCGAATCAAGACCGAACAATCCTCATTCCGCAATCCCTTTTCCACCGCACTACCCGTATCGAAAATCCACCACCAGCGGCACATGGTCGCTCAGCTTCGTCCCGCACCAATCCTCGAATGTGCCTACCTGCATGGCGTATTCCGTTGCCAGCCATCTGTCCGGGGCGAAGATGTAGTCCAGATGATAGGTGGGACCGTGTTTGGTTCGGTTGCGCCAGTAGATGGTGGGCGTCGACTCCTCCCCGAAAGACTCCCCGGTGACGTGGTGATAAACGCTGGTCATGGCGCACTGGCGCAACACGTCGACGGTGTGAGCGTGGTTCATCAGCCAGCCCGGCTTGTCCCATATGCAGTTGTTGTTGAGATCGCCCGCCACCACCGCATCGCACTCGGTCAGGAACTCTCGGTAACGGCGAAGCGCCAAGCGCATGGGACCGGGCTGGCGTTTACGGGTGATTCCAGCGCTGAAGTTCTGGGCCCATACCGCCAAGAGGTTGAAGCGCCTCTTCCCTTCGACCCGTACCGGGGCGACAAACCGATGTGACGCCTGATAGCGCTCGTCCAGGTTCAGGCGATAACCGTTGAATCCGAACACCGCCAGCCCCTTGTGCCGGTTGCGTCCGATCCATACCGAATCCGCCTCCAGACTGTCTACGCCAGCCCGCTCGGCCACCACCCGGGGTTCTGCACATTCGCTCACCACCGCCACGTCTGGTTTCAACCGACGCAGCGCATCGAGCTTGCGATGCAAGGCCATGTTGCAGTTCCACGTAACCAATCTCATTGGATTTTCTCGTGCCTCACAGGTATCATTGGTTCACACCCGGTGACCAGAGCGGTGTCTCCCAGGGACATCCAGAGACTAGCATGATCGGCGAGCAGCATCACGTGGAGCAGGTTCGTTACGTTTGCGCTCCCGCAACCGGCACAATCCTGCCAACCCCACAGGCTGCGTCGACATGCATTTCGTGCTGCATCACCGATCTCGTGGTTTCGGAAAAGGAGCGCAGGAATGAATCGGTCGCTGAACCCGGCAACACCGTCACGCGTCGCCGCAAGAACCATGCGGCACGCCGCCATCGCGATCACCGCGGCCATTCTGGCCGTCACGTCCCTCTCGACCGGAGGCGCGGCGGAGATGCCAGCCACGACCTCGCCCTACGCCGGTCAGGAAAACCGGCCGATCAAGAGCCTGTCGGCCGAAGATCTCGCCGAACTCAGGCGCGGCGGCGGATGGGGGCTTGCCAGGGCAGCCGAACTCAACGGCATGCCGGGCCCCGCCCACCTGCTCGAGCTGAAAGACCGGATTCCCCTGACCGCCGACCAAGTAACGGCCATCTCCGCCATCTTCAAGGACATGCGGGCGGCCGCGATCGCCGAGGGGGAACGGCTCATTTCCCGCGAGGAGGCCTTGGAGACGGTGTTAAGGAACGGCAGTGTGACCGTCCGGTCGCTGCAAGAGCTGCTGTCGGAAATCGGACAGGCAAGGACGGCGTTGCGCTATGTGCATCTGGCTGCACATCTGAAAACGCTTCCACTGCTCACTCATGATCAGATTGCGAGATACAACGTCCTGCGCGGTTATGCTGGCGACCCGTGCGCAAGCCCGCCCGAGGGGCATGACGTCAGCATGTGGCGGAAGCACAATGGCTGCGATTGACGCCGCCACCGAATGAAGCGGAGCGGACCATTCCATCAACCGAAACCTACACACTTTAGAGAAGGGCGTCGGTACCGGTCTGACGCTCTGGTTTCGACCGGACGAGAGGGGTTGGACGGAGGGAGCGTGAGCGACCAGACGCTTAAGGCGTTGGCGGAGCGACCATCGGCGTCGTCACCGGCAACACCGGAATCGTACCGAGACCGGACGAGGTGAAGTGGCGCGCGCGGTGATGGTCGGCAGCGTCGTGAACACACATCTCGCCGACGACTCCGTGTTCGCTGCCGCCGACCGGGTCGCATCCAGATTACTGGAGAAGTTGGGCTTGCGGTGAAGGCGAAGGATGTCTGATCCCTTTGCCGCCGTCCCCGAATGAATCGCAGGAGTCCAAATTGAAAGAACAAACTCTTGGACGTCTTCAGCGTGTCGAGCTTAGAACCGTGTGGACAAACGAGCCAGCAGAATTCACGCCGTGGCTCGCGGAACGCGACAATCTCCAAATCCTCGGCGATACGCTCGGCCTGGAACTCGAACCCGGCTCGGTAGAAAAGGAGGTCGGTTCGTTTCGTGCAGACATCGTGTGCAAGGACATCGGCACGGGTTCCTTGGTGCTGATCGAAAACCAGCTTGAACAAACGGATCACGATCATCTTGGAAAGCTGCTCACTTATGCCGCGGGTCTGCAAGCTGTCACCGTGGTGTGGCTGGCGGAAGGGTTCAGGGACGAACATCGTGCGGCTCTCGACTGGTTGAATGAGATCACTCAACAAGACGCTCGTTTCTTCGGACTAGAGATCGAATTGTGGCAGATCGGAGATTCGCCCGCCGCGCCGAAATTCAACATTGTCTCGAAGCCGAACGACTGGTCACGATCAGTCGCGCAGTCCGCCCGCGCGACTGATGACGCCGAATTGTCTGAACTAAGGCTCTTACAACGGAAATACTGGACCGGGCTTCACGACAGGCTCAAAGTCGCAGGTGGTCCGGTTGGTGGAAACCGTAAAGCGCAGCCGCAGTCATGGATGGCTTACGGCATAGGGCTGGGGGGCTTCCAGCTCTGTGCGATGATGAACGCTTGGGAGAAGTTCGTGCGGGTAGAGCTCTACATCTCTGGCGAAGACGCGAGTGAACGACTCGACCTGCTCGCACGAAATAAGAATGAGATCGAAGGCGAGCTGGGGTACCCTTTGAAATGGGGTGATCAATCGTCAGAGGCTCGCGACCGTCGGATTTCATATTATCTCGGTGACGTTGACCCGGCCGACGAGTCGGACTGGGCTCGGCAACACGAGTGGCTTGCCAAACATCTGAACGAAATGCATCGTGCGTTTGTCCAGCGAGTTAAGGACCTGTGAGCCAGCAACAGCTTGGGTGCGATGGTAGGGCCCAAGGTGGGGGCTAGCACTTTGAAAATCGAATCCGATCAGCTTTTGGTCGACGCGGGTGAGTGTT
Organism: Deltaproteobacteria bacterium; assembly: GCA_028818755.1. Taxonomy (GTDB): domain Bacteria; phylum Desulfobacterota; class Binatia; order UBA9968; family JAJDTQ01; genus JAJDTQ01. Next base: position 43,130 of record JAPPNF010000020.1, read on the forward strand.
TTATGTTCTTGCTTTGGGTTGAGAGCGTCCTGGTCGATCTTCTCGTACTGGCCGAGGGAGACCGGGACCTTCGAAATCGCTACAACGCAAAGGGGCCCCATCCGATAGAATTTTCGCAGAGGCGCTTCGAACTCAAGGCTCTTGACATTAGCGAGATCACCAGAATGTTCCTGGATCGCTGGCCGCAATGGAAGGACGATCAAGAAGTCTACCATTCTCTTCATCGAATATCGCTCTGGCGAAACGCATTTGGGCACGCACAGGTACAACCCTTTAGGGAATACCTGCTGTATCATCCCAAGAGGTGGGAGAGGATTGAGGAACACATGCGATGTGGGTCCTGCTACAAATTTCTCAAGGACTGTGAATGCCCCTCTGCTAGTGACCTCTCCGATCCTCCCTGCCTGAAACTGGACGAAGATACCATTGTGAGCGTTTATCTAGACATCAGGCAGGTTGATCGTTGTTGCTTCTTTCCCACAGCCGTAAAGCTCGATGTGAAGTACCGGGGCATCGCTTGGCTAGACCAGGCCCCCGTTACACATCTTTGCTAGGAGGAAATCATGTCTGTCATCCGTCCTTGGCATCCCCGAATGAAATCCCCAACCGTTTTCCCTGGAACGACATCGGCCCCTACCATCACACCATTCCACGATGCTGCGCCGGAGACAGGGTTCGTGCCAGAACGCCGACCAACAGAGTAGCTATGAACGATTTGTTCCTCAGCGTAGCCTCTCTCGCCCGGTGTCCCATCGCGCAGAACTCCCGACAGAACGGCGAAGGCGCTATTCTCCAACCAGCCGCCATACCCGAAGATCTCTCCCTCAAAAGGCTGAATGCTCGACTCGCCCAAGTGGACGCCTCGCCGGGTTTCCAGAAAATCGAAGCCCTCGGAGCTTCCAGCGTCGTTTCCTGATCGTCTATCTCGCACCGGTTGCCGTCACAAGTATTGTTGCCTTCGTCCCCCTCTGGGTAGGCATCAACAAAGGATCCATCCACTCGATCAACAATGATTAGGTTGCTCCCCTGAAAGTGGGGTTCGGTAGCGACAAACTCCCGAACCATCTCGGCGACCTTCGGCTTGCAGGCGGTAGCAAGAAATAGGGCGAGACTGACCGTCCCCACAACGGATCATGGACAAGCTCCATGCATGGTGAGAAGGCCATGGCTCGGCGTGAGCCCTTACCCCTCTTCCAACGAACACTTGCGTACGCTCAACGGACGGTTATGCCCTCTAGTGTCCATGAGCGGCGGTCGCCTAGAGAACGGCATTGGATGGAAACGCTGTAGTAAGCACGAACCGGACCACCGAAAACGTTCTTTGTATCTGCATGGCCTGTTATCTGCCAAAGCCCGTCCCCGGCATGCTTCCAGGTTGACAAGTCAAAGTCGGCTACATGGGGATTGGGAATCCTGCGTTTAACGGCATCTTCGGCAAAGACTATGGCATAGCCCATAGCTGCGTTACTGGTGCAGTCTGAAGGATCATCACATGCGACCAAAGCCAGCATTGCTGCCAGGATACCTGCCGCACGCTTCATGGCATACCTCCTGTGGAGTTGTCCCGGTGCAGCGACCGTTGCTTCGGCCTAGTGCGCATGCCGTTGCGGGCCGCGGTTCGCCAGTTTGCCGGGCCATGTGTTCTTTGCCGCACGGCCCAGAAATGAAATGGTGTATAGCTGGTACCTGGCTGTTGAACATGTAGGATCTGCTTGTCGATATAGTCGGTCCAGTTGTAGACGTGGACGCTCGTGTCCTCGGCCAGGCTGCCGGGCACGGCCAGAAGCACCGCCGCCGTCAGCGTGATACGATTCATCATGCGAGTCGCGGTTTTCGTCATGGGAAGCCTCCCTTTCTGATACTCAAGCTTCTCCCGTCGATCAAGGTCGTGTCCCGTGCCGTGGTGTAAGAGTCTGGCGCCCATCGCGGTATCCGCGGGTAGGGCCGGGATGCTCGGACGCTCATTGTACTGGGGTGTCAGTGTTATGTCGGTTCGCCTGCCGATCTCGCTTGGCTCCTCGTGCTTGCGCTTCTTCTTGGAAGGCCCTGTTTGCAGCGCGGCCTTGAGTTAGCCACCTGCGGGAATCTCCTCGTGCTTGCGTTCTCCCGCGGTGGGGGGTTTGAATGCCGGCAAAGGAGGGTCCGTAGGCATGTGGAAGAGCATTATCGCGAGTTTCTTGGGATCTCTGGCGTTGTTCATCGGGACTTCGATGTGGACCAACCTGAATCTGGATTTGACGTGGAGGCTCTTCGTCTTCCCGCTGATCCTCGCCGGCGCTTGGACGACAGCGTTGCACGTGGCGCTGGCTACTTGGGATCGACGCGAGATTCGCCGAAAGGCTCAGCAGGAGGAAGCCGAACGGAAGCAACAGGAGGCGAAAGAGGCTCTAGCACACCATCTTGCAGATGCTGTTGAAGGGGTGATGCAGTACGTTGAGGACCCTGCTTATCCCTCAAACTACGAACCCTTCACAGCGGAACTGGCATACATGGCAGAGGAATTTCGGCGCCTTCTCCAGATCGAGTTAATCGACATATACCCTGGGAATCGTGGCGATGTCTTGGAGAAATACAGGCTCATGCTGCGCTATCTGAAAAACGGCGACCTAGACCAAGGGTTGAAGTACGCCCGGATGCTCGCGTAAGACAGGGAAGGAAGGTGAGCCATGGCATCTAGTTTCGGAAGAAGAGGCTCGACATCAGGGTGTTTCTGAGAAATCTGATGGGCCAGATTCACGAGAAGTTGTCGATGGCACGGATACCAGCCGTCCTCTTCGCCGGCAACTCGAATCACAAGGATTTTTGAGCTTCGGTTAACTAATCGCGCTGGCGCTACTGAAACTTTAACTCGTCATTAACGCACTCTTATGCGCATGGCCCGGAAATGAATTGGTGCCTAATTGGTACCTAGCCGCTAAACACTTCCCGCCACTCACTTCCAGTCACTCCATAACCTGTTGATATCCCGTCGGAAAATGGGGTCGCTCCCGACCACGGAGAATGTCGAACTTTACCCCGACATACTCCACCGGCATCAAGTTCCTTATCGTCGACAGCGGGTCCGGCATCAGCCGGCGTCACGAGAGGATCATCCCTACACCCTAGAACCTCGCGTCACAAACGAGTGCGCCGCCCTTGATCCCTAGACTCCATGCGCATAGGCTTCCCCTACCCCAAGCCGGACACTGGCGACTGCAATTCTTTCCGAGGAGGAAGCTTGATGACGGACCACGACCTGGGTGGACTCACGTTGGCGGAAGCTGCCGCGCGGATCAAATCCAAGGAACTGTCCCCGGTCGAGCTCACCGAGCTCATGTTGGCCCGCATCGACCGGCTGAACCCGGAGCTGGTGGCCTACGTCACGGTATCGCGGGAGGAGGCGCTGGCGGACGCGCGGGCGGCGGAGGAGGAGATACGCGACGGGAAGTATCGGGGGCCGCTTCACGGCATTCCCCTGTCCATCAAGGACAACATCGCGACGCGGGGGATTCGCACGACCGCGGGGTCCAAGGTGCTGGAGGAGTGCGTTCCGGACTACGACGCCACGGTGGTGGCGCGGTTGAGAGAGGCGGGGGCCGTGATCCTGGGCAAGACCAACATGCACGAGTGGGCCAACGGGGGCACCACCATCAACCCGTTCTACGGCACCACCCGGAACCCGTGGGACACGGAGCGGATCGCCGGCGGCTCCAGCGGCGGGTCGGCGGCGGGGCTGGCCGCGAGCCTGTGCCTGGGTTCCATCGGCACGGACAACGGCGGGTCGGTGCGAAACCCAGCCTCGCTGTGCGGCACGGTGGGGTTCAAGCCCACCTATGGGCGCATCAGCCGGTTCGGGCACGTGCCCGGCGACGGCGGCTTCAGCACCAACCACCTGGGGGTGTTCAGCAAGACGGTGCGGGACTGCGCGTTGATCCTGCAGGCGATCGCGGGCCAAGACCCGGAGGATCCCAACAGCGCCGACGAGCCGGTGCCGGACTACGAGGACGGCCTCGACGCGGGCATCGAAGGGATCCGGGTAGGGATCGTCAAGGACTACTTCGACCGGTACATGACCCGGGCGGTGCGGGAGGCGTTCGTAGAGGCGCAACGGCAGCTCGAATCCCTCGGCGTGCGGCTGGTGGAGGTGGAAGTCCCGCTCCTGGACACGACACGGTTCGTCTGGCCCTGCATCACGCGGCCAGAGAACGTGGCGGAGAACCTGCCCTATCTCACGGCTCGGCCGCGGGACTACAGCCCGCGCCTGCTGCGCCAGAACATCGCTTCCATGCTGATCCCCGCCGACGCCTACGTCGCCGCACAGCGCCTGCGGCGCCTTCTGTGCCGGGAGTTCGACGAGGTCTTCAGGACCGTGGACCTCATCGCCGCCCCCACGGCGGCCGTACCGGCCCCCACCATCGACGAATCGAAGCGGGCCGTCATGGAAGTCGACGGACAGGACATCAGCCTCGAGAGCCCGGGCGTGAACTTCCGCTCGCTCTTCACCACCCCCTTCAACCTCACCGGGCTGCCGGCCCTGAGCGTCAACTGCGGCTTCTCTTCCGGCGGCCTGCCCATCGGGCTCCAGCTCGTGGGGCCGCGTTTCCGGGAGAAACGGGTGCTGCGCGCCGCCCACGCCTACGAGCAGGCGGCCGGCTGGTTCCGGCGCACGCCGCCGGTGGGAGGGTGAGCGGTGAAGCGCTTCTCGATCGCGTACCGAGACGGCCGCGGGCCGGTTTGAAACCCGCCCCTACCGCAGCCGCACCCGAAGGCGTCGGCATGGCGTCCGGCTCAAGCGACCGAACGCATCCTCGTGGCTACGGCTTCCACTCCCAGCACCCGGTCGAGGAAGTTGACGGACAGCGGCCAGGTAAGCTTGGCCAGCGCGGGGTCGTAGGCGTCGCCGTCGGCCAGGGCGAAGCCGTGGCCGGCCGGCGGGAAGAAGTGCCACTCGACGTCCGGCGTGCCTTCCAGGAAGGCCGCCCGTAGCTTCTCCTGCACGGGCACGGGCGCCACGCGGTCATGGCCGCCGAACAGGATCATGGACGGGCAGTGGATCTCCCGGGCGGACTCGTTGGGGTGGCGCGGCCTGAGCTCGCTCGGGCCTTCGTCCCGCACCGAGGGGTAGTAACCGAGGTACGCTGCGACCCGCGGCGTCGCCGCGACGAAGTGGATGCCGATGCGCCCGCCCATGCACAGGCCCATGACCGCCACGCGCTTCTCGTCCACGTCGGCGCGGCCGCAGAGGTACTGCCAGCCCTGACCGATGACCTCGACGAAACGCCCGTCCGTGGTCTTCTTCTGCACGTCGTGGAAGTCGGAGAAGCCCAGGATGTCGTAGAGGGCCGGCACCATGGTGGTGTACCCGGCCTCGGCGAACTCGCAGGCCATGTGCTTGATGTGGCCCGTAACCCCGTAGTGGTGATGGACGATGAGCAGCGCCGGCCCCGGCGTATCCCTTTCCGGCGAAGCGACGAAGCCGGGCACCCCGTCCTGCTCCTGCGTCAGCGCGCGAGTGATGATCTTCGACATGGTCTCCTCCTGTTAGCGAGACTCTAACATTGTGCCAACCGTTAGTATGCGTCCTTCGACTTCGCTTCGCTACGCCCGTCCTGAGCCTTGTCGAAGGGCTCAGGACGAACGGGGTATTGTCCCACACCATTCGTCCTGAGCGTAGCGGAGCGCTAGCGAAGCGAAGTCGAAGGACGCCTTACTTCAACCGCCCGAAGCCGCGGTCTTCCCGCGACCGTCCTGCCGCAACCTTTGGGTCGCCTCCATATCCACGGCGCCCGTTTCCGAGTCCACCACCACACCATACTGCATGCGCGCGTTCTCCGGCGACAGCAACTCCGCGGCGACGTCGTCCAGGATCGCCTCCACCGGCCGTTCGTAAGGATCGCCGTATCCGCCGCCGCCGGCGGAACGGATCTCGGCCATGTCGCCGCCGCGCGGATGGTGCATGGCAGCGCGGTGAAATTCCACCTCTTCGCCGTCTTCCGAGCGCACCCGCACCGTGCCCGCGGCGGCGGGCGAGCCCCCGGCCAGCCCGAACGGCGCGGTCTCCTCTGCGCCGCTGCCGATCTGCACCGAGAGCGCGCTTCCGTCCTCGTTGAAGCGCAGTGAGAACAACGCCCCGTAGCCGCCACGCCACTTGCCGGCGCCGGCGCTGTCCGGGCGGTACTCGTACCGGAGGATGCGGTGCGGAAAGGTCAGCTCGTAGAGCTCCGGGTCCGGCACCCGGGAACCGCCCATGGACGACACCGGGCTGATGTGGTTCCAGCCGTCGAACCCCTGGGTGGCGCCGCCGCCTCCCTTGGCGAAATGGAGGATGAAGGCTGCCGGTTTGCCGGTCCTCCGGTTCAGGGCGGTGCCGGCGCCCGCGTTGGTGCGCGCCCAGCCCGCCTGCGTCCGTTCCGGCACGGCTTGGGACAAGGCCATCCACACGGCCTCCACGATGGTGGCGCAGGTGGCCACGGTGCATTGGGTCGTGGGCGCTCCTTCCCGCGGATTCACCAGCGACCCTTCCGGGGCCGACACTTCCACGGGCCGCATACAGCCCTCGTTCACGCTCACGTCCGGGGCGATCGTCGAAAAGAGTCCGATGTAGCAGGACGACACGGTGTTGGCGTAGGAGCTGTTGTAGTAGACCGGGATCTGGGGATCGGAGCCGGCGAAGTCGAAGCGCAGCCTGTCCCCTTCCACCTCGAGCCCTACCCGGATGGCGGGCCGACCCGCGGGGCCATCCTCCAGCACGTGATCGAGCTGCCGGGATGCGTGGTAGACGCCGTCGGGTACGGCGGCGATGCGCTCCCGCATCTGCGCCTCGCTCCGGTCCAGCATCTCTTCGATGGCGCCTTCGACGGTGTCGCTACCGTACCGCCCGAGCATCTGCTGCAGCGACTTCTCGCCCACGTTGCACGCCCCCACCTGGCACTGAAGGTCGCCCTCCACCGAGCTGCGCAGGCGCACGTTCAGCAGGATGATCTCCCAGACGTCCCGGTTGTACGCCCCGCCCCGGTAGAGCTTCGCCGGCGGTATCCGCAGACCCTCTTCCCAAGCCGTGGCCGCGTGCGGGTTCCGTCCCGCGGCACCGCCGCCGCCGATATCGGCGTGGTGGCCGCGGCTGAGGACCCAAAACCGGAGCTGTCCCTCGAAGAACACCGGCTTCATCACGGAGATGTCGGGCGCGTGGTTGTTGCCGCGGTAGGGATCGTTGAGGATCATCACGTCCCCCGGCTCCACGTCGTCGCCGAAGTGGTCGGCGACGGCCTTGACCGCGAAGGGGCTCGCGCCCATCAGCACCGGGATGTAGGCGGTCTGGGCCACCAGCCTCAGCCGGCGGTCGAACACCGCGGTGACGAAGTCCTTGTTCTCGGCGAAGATGGGGGAGCGGGAGCTTCGCAGCATACCCGCGCCCATCTCCCGGGTCACCCCTTCGAGGCGGTTGGCGATGACGGTCAGGAGAATGGGGTCCATGCTGCTATTCCCTGCCCTTCTCTTCCGGCCCGGACTTTACCCTTGCAAGGCTCTCCACCAAGCCGCGCTCCTTCGGGTACACGAGGTAGTTCCCGAAAGCGTCGCAAGCGAGCTGATACTCCGGCGGCACCACCACGGTGGTGGTTTCCTGCTCGACAACGGCCGGGCCTGCCAGTTCTTCCCCGGATGCCAGCCGATGACCGTCATAGACCGACACCTCGCGGAATCCATCCCCGAAAAACGCCTGCCGGCGGCCCGTCAAGGCCGTCCCCCCGGTGCCGCCCGACTCTGGCATGGCTTCGCTGTCGGCCGCGCCTCTTCCCACCACCCGCAGGTTGACGATCTCGGCGGCCGCATCCGGCATGCTGTAGCCGTTCAGCGACTCGTGGATGCGATGGAACTCGCGGGCCAGCGCGGCCACCGCCGCCTCCGTCATCGCGGTCTCGGACACGGGCACCTCCACCTCGCTGAATTGCCCCACGTAGCGCACGTCCGCCGCCGAGCTTACCGCAATGCGATGGCGCGGGACACCCTCGGCCAGCAGCGCGTCCGTCGCCGCACGCCGAAGGTCCCGGAAATGGTTTTCCACTCTGTCCCGGTCGAGCCGGTCGAGCGACATCACGCAGCTTCTCACGAAGTCGTGCCGCAGGTCGGACAGAAGCTGTCCGGCGGCGCACATGACCGAGGCTTCCCGGGGCACCAGCACCAGGCCGATGTCCAGCTCCCGGGCGATGGCGCAGGCGTGGATGGGGCCGGCGCCGCCCGCGGCCACGAGAACGAACCGGCGCGGGTCGTGGCCGCGCCGCACGGACACCTCGCGGATGGCGTCCACCATGTTGGCGTTCACCACCTGGTGGGCGCCGTAGGCGGCCCGCACCGGGTCCACACCCAAGGGCTCGGCCACGTTCCGGCGGAACGCTTCCCGGGCCGCGTCCTCGTCGAGCCGGAGACGCCCGCCCCAGAACCGCTCCGCGTCCAGGTAGCCGATCAGGAGATCGGCATCCGTCACCGTGGGCCGGTCGCCGCCCCGGCCATAGCACACGGGACCGGGCGTGGAGCCGGCGCTCTCCGGCCCCACGCGCAAGAGCCCCCTGCCGTCCACCGTGACGATGCTGCCGCCGCCGGCGCCGATGGTGTGCACCGCCACCATGGGCAACGCGATACGGTGCCCCGATATTTCCGTTTCCTTGGTGACCTCCACCTCGCCCCCGTCGGCGAGGGAGACATCGAAGCTGGTCCCTCCCATGTCCGTGGTGATGGCGTTGGAGATGCCGTGGAGACCGGCGTACCACAGGCCCGCCACCGGCCCCGCGGCGGGCCCGGAGAGAACGCTCCGAACCCCGAACCGGGTCGCCGGCTCCAGACCCATGACGCCTCCGCTCGACTGCATGACGAGCAGCCGGCCGCGGAACCCGTTGTCCGCCAGCCGCCGCTCGAGGGATTCGAGATAGGTCGCCAGCACCGGGGTCACGTAGGCGTTCACGGCGGTGGTGCTAAGGCGCTCGTAGAGCCGCACCTCGGGCAAAACCTCGCTGGAGAGCGAAACGTGCACCTCCGGCAGGGCTTCCCGCAGCCGCGCGGCCACCGCGCGCTCGTGGGAGTCATTGGCGAAGGCGAACACGAGCCCCACGGCGACACTTTCCACGCTCGCGCGGCGGAGCCCGGCTACAGCCCGATCGACGGAGTCTCCATCCAACGGTTCCAGCACCGCCCCATCGCTGTCGATACGCTCCGTCACAGGGTGAATCCGCTGTCTGGAGATCAGCGGGTCGGGAGGCGACTGCTTGGGGTCGTAGAGGTCGGACCGCATGCCGCGCCGCATATTGAGCACGTCCCGGAACCCGGCCGTGGTGAGCAGCGCCGTACGTACACCGTTTCGGGTCAGCAGCGCGTTGGTGGCGATGGTGCTGCCGTGGATGATCCGTTCGGTGCGGGCCAGAAGTTCTCGGAGAGTGAGGCCCAGCTCCTCGCTTGCGAGTGCCAGGCCGGCCAACAGCGCGCCGGCGCGGTCCTCCGGGTCGGAGAGGGTCTTGCAGAGCAGGCGCCGGCCGCCGGCCGACACCATCAGGTCGATGAAGGTACCGCCGACGTCCACGCCTATGCGGTATGCGGCTTTCGTTTCAGCCATACACGGAAACCAGGCCGTCTTGATCCGCACCTGTCATCCCCTGCGGAGGACGACTTCACACAGCCGCGGGCTGCGCGATGACCGCGGCGGTGCGCGGCAGCATCAGGGCCGCTATGAGGATGCCGCTTGCCGCCACCGCCATCACCACGAAGAGGGCGCCGAAACCCCAGCTTGCGTGGATGCCAGCCACGAAGGGCAACGTGGACGCCATGACCGAGAAGGTCACGATGTAGCGGAGGGAGAAGACGCGGCTCCGCCATTCGCTCTTGGTGATGCGGCCGATGAGCACGTCGTTGATCGGGATCTGCCCGAACACGACGAGCATGAAGGCGACCGCGACCACCAGGGCGCCGACGCCGGTGAGCTGGTACATGACGGCGAAGAGTCCCGCCTGCAACCCGCCGACGAACGCGAACACCGTGCGCACGGAATAACGGTCGACGAGATATCCGACCACCAGCTGCGCCATGGCGGCGATGGCGAACACCATGAAGGCATAGCCGCCTACCGCGGTGGCGGATCCGGCAAGCCCGTGGAGCCGCTCGTCGAAGATCTTCGGCAGCGCGAACGTGGTGCTCTGGAAGATCAGGCCGCCGATGGCGGTGGTGAACACGATGATGCAGAGCACGCGCACGAACGTCGGACGCCCGATGGATACGACGTCAGAGGCGGGTTGCCTGTCGGCCTCCGCGTCCGCGAGGCCGGCCGCATGGCTCCACCGCCCCGTCCAGACGAAGGCTGCATAGGCGACCCCGAGGGCGATGGAAACCGCGCCGGGCCAGACGAACGCGTTGCGCCAGCCGCCCGTGTCGATCAGATAACCCGTGAGCAGCGCGGCGGCGGCGACTCCGAGGTTGCCGAACACTCCGTTGATGGCGATGGGAATGCCGGTCCTGCGCCGTCCTTGTATCACCATGGCGATCCCCACCGGGTGGTAGATGGCGGCGAACACGCCCATGACGAACAGTGCCAGCGCGATCTCCACCGGCGAGTCCGCCAGCGCGGTGAGGATCGAACCCGCGCCGGTGCCGATGAAGAAGATGACGATCATCCCGGCCCTGCTCCACTTGTCCCCGATCCATCCGGCCGGAATCGCGAAAATCCCGAAGGCGATGAACCCCGGCGTGGCGTACGGGATCAGCGCTCCGTAGCTCATGTCCCACTCGTGGGCCAGCCGCAACGCCGCCACCGTCGCGAAGATCAGCATGAAGAGATGATCGAGAAAGTGCGCGACGTTGAGGAAGAGGAAGTTCAGACGGTCGCGTGACATGTCGGTCCCTAGTGGCATGTAACGTCCAATTCCAGACCAAGATGCGCAGGATTTTTCGTTGTCGGCAAGGCGCGATGACGAGCAGTGGCGGGTACCACGCGAGGAAGAGCAACGCAGCCGACAGCGAAAAAGACCAGCAGATTGGTCTGGAATTGGACGTTACATGCCACTACCTGTCGTTCTCGCGTAGCATCCGGCCGCGTCGACCCGGCATCCGGACCGGTCAGGCGTCACCGCGCAGCATGGGGTGCATCACCTGCTCGGCGAAGGCGCGGATCATGCTGGCCCGCGGCTGGCCGTCCACCGCGTAGGGACGGATGGTGATCTGGTCGATGCCGCTGTCGAACATGCGGCGAGCTTTCTCGATGCACTGGGACGGCGTGCCGGCGAGGGCGAACTCGGGCACCACCTCGTCGGGGACGGAGTCGGCGTGGGCGGCGTTGGGGTTGAGGTGCTGGTAGTTGTCGTAGTGGCCGGTCATCCTTTCCGCCGCCGCGGCGGCCGCGGGGCTCAGCCCCCAGAACGGCTTGAGTATGGCGCGGGCCACGTGGGGGCGCACCACGGCCACCGCCTTGGAGGCGTCGTCGGCCACCGCGGCGGAGACCGAGAGGAACCTCTGGAACGGCGCCGTGTCGCGGCCCTCCTCCCTCCGGCCGTCGTCCACGCACTCCAGCATCCGCGCCAGCATGTCCCCTTCCATGGCGACCCGGGCCAGGATCACGCCGTCGCCGATGCGGCCCGCCAGCCGCAGCATCTTCGGGCCGCTGGCGGCCACGGCGATGAGCGGACACTTCTCCGCCGCGCCGAACATCAGCCGCATGTCCCCGGACTCCACCGGCACGCGGTCGCCGCGGCACAGCACACGGATTTCGTCGACGGTCCGCTCCAACCGGGCCAGGGTGGCGGGCTTCCTGCCCATGGTGTTCACCGAGGTGAAGCCGTTGCCGATGCCCAGGGTCAGCCGGCCGCCGGACAGCTCCTGCAGCGTCGCCGCCGCGCTGGCGGTAACCGCCGACACCCGGGTGATCGGGTTCGTGACACCGGTTCCGAGGAGGACCCTGGAGGTGGCCTGGGCGGCGGCGCCCAGGAGCACGTACATCTCCCGCCAGATGAGCTGGGAGTCGCCGAACCAGACCTGGTCGTACCCCAGCTCTTCCGCCAGCGTGACCTCGTGCATCAGCGCGGGTACGTCGTAGTAGGGGTGGATCTCCAAGCCGAAGGAGGGTTTGGACATGGTGGACTCTCGCGGTGCGGTTGCCATTCGGGAATCGCGGTAATCAAGCCGTGGCGATGGCAGGGGCGACCGGCCGGTCCCCTACAGGCGTCCACCGCAAGGCATTCTACTAAAGGCTGTAGAGCCGCCTAGGGTTGTCGCTCAGGATCTTGTCGCCCACGCCCTCGGCCAGCACGCCTTCCTTGGCCAGCTTGGCGATGGCCTCCATGTCGTTGGAGTAGTCCGCGTGGCCGTAGTCGGTGCCGACGATGATGTTGTCCTCGCCGGCGTGCTGGATCACGTACGGCAGATCGTCGGTGGTCTGGCAGGCCACGTAGATGCGGTTGTCCCTGAGCAGGTTCCCGTCGCCCAGCTCCCGGGGCGCGCCGCGCACGCCGGCCAGCTTGCTGTCGGCGTGTTTCCGGCGAAAGGTGAGCTCGGCGGTGGTGCGGATCTGCAGGTCGTTGAGCGCGTAGGGGACCCACTGCGAGGTGGTCTCCACGAAACACCACCGCAGTTCCGGGAACATGTCGGGGATGCCCTTGTAGATGAGGTTGTTGAACGCCCCCACGGCCGGCAGCTTGAAGCGCGAAAACACGTCCTGGGCGAACAGGTCGTAGTGGTCGAGGTTGCCGCCGCCGGCGTGGATGCAGATGGGCATGTCGAGGTCGCTGGCCTCCTGGAAGATGGGGAAGAACGTGTCGTCGGAGAGCAGCCGCTGTCCCTCGAAGCCGTGCATGAAGACCCCGCAGGCGCCGTTGGCCTTGCCGAAGCGGACCTCCTCGATGCAGCGGTCCATGGACTGGACCGGCGCCAGCACCACCCAGCGGATGCGGCCGCCCCCCTGCTTCCAGATCTCCGCGAGCCAGCGGTTGTAGCCCCGGCAGAGCGCCCGCTCCACGTCGGCCCGGGCGGTGAGGGGCCGCAGGAACAGCGTCGGATAGATCACCTGGACGTCCACCGACAGTTCGTCCATGTGCGCGATCCGCGCCGACACGTCGGCCAGCTCGCGGGATTCCGCGGTGGTGTTGAGGCCGATGTTGGTGTTGGGCACCACCCGCTCGTCGATGCGCCAGTAGCGCAGGCCGCTTCGCTCGGAAACCAGGAGGTCCGGCGCGAAGCGCTTGTCCCCTTCCTCCATGAACTCCCAGGTCTGCTCGGTCTCGATCACGTGGGCGTCTGCGTCGATGAACATGGACATGGCGTTTCCTCCGCTAGTGTGGTGTCTGGTTAATTTGCAGCATAATATGCGGAGGATTTTTTGTCGTCGGCAAGGCGCGATGACGAGCAGT
>JAPPNF010000187.1 GCA_028818755.1 Deltaproteobacteria bacterium
GTATTGACGAGGGGTTGCAGACTCAACGCAACATAGTCCTGTACGCAACATTAGGCGGCAGAAAGGCCGGCGGCGCCCAGCGGGTGCGGTCCGAGGCGTCGCGCCAGGGGATGCCGCGGAGATCGACGGGGTCGAGCAGCAACGCCCGGACATCCACGTACTGGCGGTTGGTGGCCGCGGCCACCTGCTGGGCGATCTGGCTCTTGGCCGAGCCGGGCGGCCCGGTGACGATGGTGGGCTGGCGGGCCTCGACCAGGACTGTGAGCACCGAAGCCAACTCGCTGGGGCGCAGCGTGTAGTCCGCGGATATCTTCTCGGGTACGGGCATGGGCTACCTCCGTCGTGGCAGAAGATGGTGGCGGCCAGACCCCCTCGGACTGTCCGGCCGCGCCCTCGCCCAGGGCTTTCCTCCGCCTCTTCGTCCCGTTGATGCACTGGGGCGAATGGGTCGAGGGGTTGTGCGGAAATGCGGAGATCGTTGGTGAGAGCCTTGAGCGCGCGGTCGTGATCTGCGGTGATGTTGGTGTCGGCATGACGCGATCGCCGTTGCCGGCGGCGTTGCAGAACGTATTGCTCGGATGCCATTGTTTCGGGCATTGTCGATTGGTATGGGATGGCCGAGGAGGCACGCATGACATGACCTTGCCGTCCGCCACGTTGCCGTGTCCGCCTGTCGATTGCGGCCCTGCTGCCTGCTCCGTACCCGGGACAGCCGGCCGTGGCTGAACAGAGCGGCAGTTTCGAACTCGTGGAGATCCATGTTCACGTCTGCGGCCGGGAGTTCGTGAAGGAAGAGGATATCAACGATCACGCGCTTTGGCGGCCGAGGGGAACGGGGAACCGGCGCTGCTACGGCGCAACCGGGGAGCGCTCGGGGGACCGTTTCGCGCGCGACGGGCAACGGTCGCTTCAGAACGCTGTCGTTCAAGGCGGCCCGGCCCCTCGGGAAGTTGGTGGACGGCGGTTTGGGGGCGGCGCAGAACGGATGCGCGCGCCGGGAGCGCAGCCTGGAACCGGAAGGTGCAACGGAGACCGCAATGAGGACGGACCTCTCGGAGTGGCCGGGCGGGGTGGAGCCGGTGTGGCGGCTTCTTGAACCGGCGAGCGTCGTAGCGCTTCGCGCCGAGCCGTCGGCCGCGAACCGGACGATCAGGCTCGCGGCCGACCTTCCGGACGAAGAGTTCCGCGGGTCGGCGTTCGCGCGCAACGCACTGATCGTGCTCCAGCGGGTGGACAGGGACGGGTGGCTGTGGCTCACGGACAAGGGGAACTTCAGGCGGGATGTAGTGGCGGCGATGCGCGAGTCGATGACCTGGCCCGGGATGGAGGCGACCGAGCACTTCCGCACCGGAAAGGCGTATCGCGAGGGCGACGTGTGGGAGCTCCATCTGCTGCATCGTCTGCTGGACATGGCCGGGCTGGTGGAAGAACGGGCGGGCCTGTGCCGGTTGACGGCCCTGGGGCGGGAGATGCTGGGGCCTGGGAGACGGTGCGCGCTTCAGGCGATCCTGTTCCGGCGCTTGTTCTGGCGCGCCGAACTCTGGCGCTTCATCGAGACGTTTCCGCGCGGGTTGCCGGGGAGATGGCCGCAGGACGACGTGGGCGTGATCCTGTGGGGCCTCTCCCAAATGGCGGGCGAGTGGCAGAGCGTGCACACGCTCGCGACCCTGTGCGCCGTTCGCGACTATGCGGTGGCGAACATGCACTGGAATGCGGAGGGCACGATGTTTGCGGGGCGCGTTCTCGGACCGCTGCGTTGGTTCGGGCTGCTCGAATGGCGATTGCCGCCGGATTTCCTCGATCCCCGATGCTGGCGCAAGACCGCGCTTTTCGACCGGTTCCTGTCGTTCGACGTCCGGCTCGCGGAACGTCCCGCCGATGGCCACTGACCAGGCTGAAGGAGAGTGGCGCGCCATGCTTGACCGCCTCCCATGGAGACGTGGACGACGCGATCAACTGTTTCCCGGGTGCGGTATCCGTGCTACGTGAGCTTCTGGAAGGTCCGGGGAGCCTCCTTCCGGAAAGCGTCGAGGTCCTCAACCCCCCCTCGACCTCCCGGCCTTCCACCCGGAAGCGTGATTGCTGGTGCTCGCCGCTGATTCATGTGGTGGCGGCCGTGGTGGATCTCTGGCCGCTGAGCAGGGATCGTCACCACTGACAGGAGCGCCCGGAGTGTTGTTCCGGCTCCTCCGAGTTCGAGGCCGGAGGCCGGGCGGCCCGCCGGAGGCGTGATCAGGCGGGTTGCGCTCCGGGGGACGGCCCCGCCGGCGCGGGGATGGAAACCCAGAACTCCGTGAACACTCCCGGTTCGGACTCGACCCCCATCAGGCCGCCGTGCTGCGCCACGATGTCCTGGGAAAGCGACAGCCCAAGCCCCGTGCCCTCCCCCGTGGGCCTGGTGGTGACGAAGGGCTCGAAGATCTTCCCGATCATGTCCCGCGGGATGCCGGGGCCGTTGTCGCGGATGCGGAACTCCACCTGGTCGCCCTGACGCCTGCTCGACAACCGGATGCGCGGCCGATACCGCTCGTCACCCCTGGCGCGCTCGAAAGTCGCCTGACACGCGTTGTTGACGAGGTTCAGGAACACCCGACTCCAGTCCTGGGGCACCGTTATCACCTCGTCTATCCGGGTGTCGAAGTCTTCCTCCCAGGTCACGTTGAACCGCCG
This sequence comes from Deltaproteobacteria bacterium, assembly GCA_028818755.1. Classification (GTDB taxonomy): domain Bacteria; phylum Desulfobacterota; class Binatia; order UBA9968; family JAJDTQ01; genus JAJDTQ01. Next base: position 2,671 of record JAPPNF010000187.1, read on the forward strand.
GTCCCTGGCGCGCATGGCGTGGTAGGCGAGATCGGCGTACTGTTTGAGCAACGCGTTGAGATCCACCGCGCGCCTGTCGCCGGACCGACCGCGCGAGTGGTCCAGCATGCTGCGCACGATGCCGTCGGCGCGCTTGCCGTGCTCGTTGATCTTCCCGAGGTTGAAGGCCAGGCCGTCGAGCATTCCGTCGATCTCGTCACGCGCATCGCCGGGAACCTTCTCATGGACCTCGCCCAGGACCTCCCGCACCTCCGCGACGAGCTCGCCCGACAGCTCCGAGAAGTTGTTGACGAAGTTGAGCGGGTTCTTGATCTCGTGCGCGATGCCGGCGGTGAGCTGCCCCAGCGAGGCCAGCTTCTCCCGCATGATCACCTGGCGCTGAACCGCCTCCAGCTCCCTGAGGGTCCGCTCCATCTCCGCGTTCCTGTCCTTCAACTCGTCCGCGAGCTTCTCCACGAGATTGAGCCGCTGCACTTCCAGGGCGTGACGCCGGAACACCTCCAGCGCTTCCGCCATGTCGGTCACCTCGTCGTTGCCGCTGACCTCCACCGGCGCCTCGAGGTTCCCCCCGGCCATGGAACGCATGGACGCAGCCAGCCCCGTCAGGCGCCGGACCAGGTGGCGGCCGACGAAGAACCACCCGAGCGCGACGACCACGATGACGTTCGCCACGTTGAGCGCCGCCAGGACCGCCATGCCGGTGTTCACCGCCGCCGTGGACGCCTCGCCGGCCTCGTTCGCCTCATCCTCGGCCATCATCACCACCCGGGCCACGGCCGCGTGCAGCCGCTCGGCCGTGGCCCGGTTCTCTTCGATGTAGCCGGCCTCCGTCTCCTTCTGCCTCAGAATGGCTTCCTGAAGACCGAATATGCCTTCAGGACCCTGCCCCAACGACCTCAGCCGCTCGAACTCGACGGCGAGCGAACGGGCTGCCGAGGAGTCGGGCCGTGTCGATTGAAACGCGCGTCCGAAGGCGCCGAGGGCGGCGTTGTAGCGCTCGCGGAGGGGTTGGATCAGGGTCCGGTCGTTCAGCACCGAAGCCTCCGCGAGCAGCCTCGCGGCGAGGTTGGCCTGCGTATGCAGGGTCAGCAGATTCCGATAACGCACGAGTTCCGCATGGGACGCGCGCTTTTCCAGTGGCACGGGCCGGTCGCCGAGTTCTCTCAACCCGGTGGCGAGAAAGAACTGCTGATTGTCGATCGCGGGGACCAGGACCCGATCAATCCGGCGGGTCATCACCGGAATCTCCGCCTCGCGGGCTCTCAGCCGGTTCTGCAAGTCCCGCCGGCGCGACAACGACTGCTTGAGGTTCTCCAGCGTCCCGCCGAGAGCATCGGAAAGGGAGCGGAGCAGGCGCACCTCGTCCTGATTCCGCAGCGTTCTGTGCAGCCGCAGTTCCTCAAGGAGATCGTTGAGCCGCTCCCGGTTGTCGAAGATGGCGAGGTTGGCGTCGTGAAGCTCGTCGTCGGACGCAACGGCGACGAGGCGAGGCGCCGCGTCCACCAGGGCCGAAGCCTGCTGTGCGGTCCGAACCGCCGCCGCCAGACTCGGCACGCTGTGCCCGGTGACGTTGCGTTGGGACCGGTCGACGACACCGAACGACAGCAGGGCCGCCACGCTGGCCGCCAGCATCAGCAGCACCCCCGCCCCGAAGGCGGCGTACATCTTGACGCCGAGACCGATGCGCCGGCTCTTCACTCGTTCGATAAGGTTGGCGAGACTCAAGGCCGCTCCAGATGCCGGATCGAACGGGAACCCGCCGGGTCGTCGATCACGGTCAGGCATACCCGGCCGCAACCCTGGTTGCCGGACTGCCTGTCATGCCGAATGAAGTCATGCAGAATGAAGCCGCCGGGATCCATGGCGCCGGCGGGCATGTGGGGCTGTGGCGGCGCCGGCCGTCCCGCGCTGCCGTCGTATGTCACCCGCTGACGGCGGCCAGCGCCTCCTCCCTCGACGCGTGGATCGTGACGATCCTGTCGAAACCGGTCATCTCGAAGACGCGCCGCACCGGGTCCGAAAGCGAGCACAGCGACAACGGCGTGTTCCGCTTCCGCAATGTCCTGGCGGTCATGAGCACCACCTGCAGACCTGCGCTGCTGATATAGAAGGTCCCCTCGAAATCCAGAATCACGGCGCCGCCGTTGTCCTCGATCGCCACCCTGATCCCTTCCTGGAAGTCGCCGGCGCTGGCGGAATCGATACGCCCGCTCACGCGGGCACACAATACGCGGCCAATCCGTTCGGTGCTCACATCCAACAACGGTCTCTCCCGCTCCGAGCCGATGTCGCCTTGCTGCGCATGCGCGGGACCGAGTTGTTTCGGGTTACCGCATCCCCGGCTTGCGCGTCAACAGGCCGGTCACCGACTCTGCCCGACCGGATCAGCACGGACTGAAGATTTCGGCAAGGCGCAGCGCTTGCCCTCGGTTTCATCCGACGGATACTGAAACGGGTGGCGCCGGCATACGCGATGGCGACGAGCACCGCGTTGCTGGCCGTGCTGATTTGTCTGGCAGCGGCCTTGTCGGCGCCCTGGTTGCCGAGGACGGGCCGTCACCACGGACAGGCGCGCCCCTGCGGGGTTGCCGAGGGTCCCGGCGAGGGTGGGAACCGATCCCATGGGCGCGATCGGCACGCCGTCAACTCAGCCGCTACGCCGCTTGCCGCCCGACTCCATAGCCGACGCATCGCCATGCGACGCTCGCTCCTGCTATATTCGCGTCTGGAGGGATGAGTCCTACGAGCGAAAGCCGACAGAAAGCACGCCATGGGTTCCGTTGCCGACAAGATCGCCAGGAAGCTCCTCTCGTCCCGGGGGTCGAAGGTGGTTGATCTGGCCGGCTGGCGGGAAGGCAGAGCGATGGCCCTCGAAGCCGGTTTCGGTGACGACGGCCAGGTTCTCGACAAGCTCGCGGGCCATGATCCTTGCCACGCCTTGTACGCGTTGGCGGAAAACGTCGTTTCCCTCATGGCGGAATCCATTTCCGGGATGAGGGAAGCGAAGGGTTTCGTCAGGATCGTCAGCGCTGCCGAGACCGAATACTTGCCGGCCGGGCCGCCGATGAGTCCGTTGACCGTCAGCTATTTCGCGATGTGGGCGCTGTTCGACGTCCGGTTCGGGAGCAGCCGGGAAACCATGGGCAGCTGCATTCTGCGCATCGCTCCCGAGTTCGATTGCCCGTCCTGGCTGGTGGACGCGGTTGAGCGGATGCGGCAGTCGAGGATGGGTTTCTTCGTGCAGTGCGGCAGCGACAGCGAGGGAGTCCTGCTGCGCGAGGTCGGCACGCGAGAGACCGTTCCGTGCACGGTTCCGGCCGGCTATGCCGGCTGCGAGGGGGAGATCTGGTTCGTGCGCGTGCTGCCGCCGCCCAACCGCCTGTGCCGCCGGCATATTCAGACCGTGTGAAAACTGCGGCGGGATCAAGCAGTCTCAGATGGGGAGTCGTTG
>JAPPNF010000106.1 GCA_028818755.1 Deltaproteobacteria bacterium
GGCGATTGTGCACTTGACGCACGCGAGGCCGTGCGTTAACGTGCTGTTCGGAAGCGTTTTCGGCGGTTTCGCGGTGGTCGGTTGGAGCACGGCGGGGACCGTAGAAAAATCGCCTGAAGGACGGCAGTTAGCGGGTCGGAGGTCCTGCCCGCCATATTGTGGGGAGACAGACGAACCGCCCCGAGGGCGTGACCCCCCCCCGGAGCGGTTCTCGGAATCCGCCACGTCAAGGCCGAGGCGAAATCATGGGCAAACGTAACAGCGATTGGAGGGTAGCGGGCGTGAAGTGGATACCAGCGTCGGTCGTGATGATCGTAGGGCTGTTGGTCTGGAAGGGGGAGGCGGCGGCTGTGGCCGAGTTTCTGGAGGACGTGGACCACATTCTCACCCTGCTGATAGGGGGTGGTATCGGCGCTGGCGCCTACCATGCCGGCAGGGTCAACGGCGGGCCCAAGACCTGACCGCCGAGAACGGACGGTCGCGGGTGGCTGGCTCTAGGAGGACGGCGGCCAGGCCCCCTGCCGGCGATTGCCAGCGCCTGCGGGAAGAAGAGGCTTGCGTGGACCTGGACAGCTTCCACGCGGCTATGGACGAGCCGTTTTCGCCGGAGGAAGGGGGTGTCTGAGTTTCAGCACCCACACGGGCGTGGTGATGTCATCCCCGAAGAATGCCCACTCCTTGACGATTCGGGTGATGGGCCATCCGAGATTCTGCGCTATCCCGGCGACCCGAAGACCCTCGCCGGGGGGGCCGCGGAAGGAAATGTACGGCCCGGCACGGGAGTGCCCCGGCCCGCCCTGACAGGACTCGATCGTTTCGACACCGTGCGCGCGCAACACCTCAACATAGGGCAGGATGTTCGGATCCAGCACGGTGTCGGTCGCCATGCGCCCTACCGTTCTGGACGGGCCGCCTCTCCGGCGGTTCTGCGACAGTCGGCCAGAACGCGGTCCGCCTCGTCGAGGACCCGTTTCGGGAAGCACGCTTCCATGATTTCGCGGTCGGTCTTCCCGGCGATGCTCCGGGGGACCTTCCGCCGCCGCTGCGGCTTACGCTTGCTCATCCGCTCACATCCCTGTCAGCAATGGAAAACCAGCCATGCCGTCATCCAACGGAGAAACCAGAATGCCGACCTTCGAGGAACTGGCCCGCGAGATTGCCAGGCCGCCGCCTTCCGAGGAACTGGCGCGCCCCGAACACCTGTGGGGCTCAGTCCTCATCAGTGGGGTTCTGCTCGATCACGCCCTGCTCAATCCCACGAGCGGCCAGAGACAGCATCTTCTGGGTTTCGCGGAGTTGATCGAGAGGGTGGTCGGCAAGGCGCTGTTCGACCGCAGAGTGAAGAAAGGATCGGAAATCGAGGACCGATTCGTCGGGATGCTGGAAGTCACCGCCCGCGTCAGGAGACGCTTGGGCGACCAATAGGGAGTCAGCCATGAAGGAAGTCAACCTCGTTTCGCTGTTGGACCGTTACAACACGGACGATAGGTGCCGCGAGGCCCTGGAGTCAATCCGGTGGCCGGACGGAAGCGTCGCCTGCTTCCGGTGCGGCGACACGGACGTGACCGAGATCCCGAGCCGCAACCAGTTCCGGTGCGTCGGCTGCAAGTACCGCTTCAGCGTGACCGCCGGGACGATCATGCACCGCTCGCACCTCCCCCTTCGGAAGTGGTTCCTCGCCGTGTATCTCATGTGCGAATCGAAGAAGGGCATGAGCGCGAACCAGCTGAAGCGGACGCTCGGGTGCCAGTACAAGACCGCGTGGCACCTCTGCCACCGGATCCGCGAAGCGATGGGCAACGACCCCTTCACCGGCCCCACGCTGTTCGGGATCGTCGAGGTGGACGAGACGCTCGTCGGCGGCAAGACGAAGGGGAAGGGACGGGGATACCGCGGCAACAAGCACTGGGTGGCCGGGGCGGTCGAGCGCGGCGGCCAGGTCCGCATCGAGCGCGTCCCCGACATCAGGAAGGGGACGATTCACGACTTCGTGAGGCGCACCGTGGCCGACGAGGCGGACGCGATCTACACCGACGAGCTGGCGTCCCACGCCGGGCTGGAGACGGACGCCAGGCGCCACGAGACGGTGAACCACAGCCAGGAGGAGTGGGTGGTGGGCGATGTCCACACGAACAGCGTGGAGGGCGTCTGGAGCCTCTTCAAGCGGTCGATCGTGGGGAGTTTCCACAAGATGAGCGTGAAGCACATGGACCGCTATCTGGAGGAGCTCGAGTTCCGGTTCAACAACCGGGCGAACCCCTACATCTTCCGCGACACGCTGGCCAGGATCGTGCGGACGGACCCGCTCGAATACCGGCGGCTGATCGCTCCCGTCGAAAACGGGGACGGCAAGGGTTAGGTTCCGGAGAAAGCGAACCGCCCCGGGGGGCCGAACTCCCCCGGAGCGGTTCTGGAACAACGCCCCTGACTTGGAGAGGCGAAGACGTGGCTGAAGATAACGACTGGAGGGTATTGATGGTGAGGTGGACGGCGGGAACGGTGGTCGCCCTGATTCTTGCGGCGGCGGTTCTGATCGGGCTTCACGAGGATCCGTCGAGCCTTGACGAGCCGATCGAGGCCATATTCGACGGGATCGTTCGAGTTCTCACCCTGCTGCTCGGCGCTGGCGGCGTGGCCGTCGGTGCCTACCAGTCCGGCCAACAACGGCACGGATCTGTCGCTGCGGAGCCGCCCGATCCGATAGGTTAGGAAAAGCGAACCGCCCCGGGGGCCGAACTCCCCCGGAGCGGTTCTGGACCATCCCAGCATGAAGGCTGCCATGCCGAACGGCGTACAGGAATCTAACGACTGGAGGGTATCGGTAGTGAGGTGGACCGGACTGGTTGCCATGACCCTGATTGGCGGATGCTGCCTGCTCATCATCGTCCATGACGATCCGGGCAGGCTCACGGGGCCGATCTCTCTCCTGCTGGAACAGCTCGAGGACTTTGCGATGGTCGCCCTCGGTATCGGTGGAGGTGCCGCCGGGGGCGCCTTGGCCGCGTCTCGCCGGAAAACCCCGCTTCTCCCGGCTGCGGAACAACAGGAACATGGCGCCTGATCGAATGGGAGGGATCATGGCGGAAGCGATCACCCATCCCTTCGGGTTCGTCATGCTGGTCGCGGGGCTGGCGTTCCTCATGTGGGTCTACGGTCAGTGCATTGCGCCAACCCGACGGCGTTCGCTCAGGGAGCGCGTGGACGATCTGGAAAGGGCACTGCGCGAGAGGACGCCCGACGACGGCTAGCCCCGACCTTCCCGACTGACCTCGCCTACGCGATCCGTGACATTTCGGGGCAGGGACGGTAGATTCGGTTCCATGACCGCTCAGACAACGAAGGCGCCCCCGGTCAGCCGGGAGGACGCCGACGCTCTGATTCGAGACGCTCGATCCTCTCTCGAAGCCTCCGATTCTCTGATTCGAGAGTTGAAATCGCGGCTTCGCGCTGATCGATCTCGACTTGAAGATCTCGAATCCGCCTTAACAGGGTCTTCCTTGGAGTGATGTCCGTGACATTTCGGGGCGGGGACGGTAGGTTCGGTTCCATGACCGCTCAGACAACGAAGGCGCCCCCGGTCAGCCGGGAGACCTCGCCCGCCGATCTCGAAGCTCGGATCGAAGCGTTCGAAGCTCGGATCGAAGCGTTCGAAGCTCGTTCTCGTGAGCGTCTACGAGTCTTCTTCCAAGAAGCCGCAGCCGAGATTCGAAACTGGGCAAGGCTGAATCTGGTACGTCCGGATCGGCCCGGCATTCCGCCAGAGTAAGACGGACCAGCTGGGCGGCATACCGATCCATAGACTCCAGGGTCTCTTTACGGCTCGACATCTTTCGGTTCCTTTCGGATGTCGGGTTCGGCGGGGCTCCGGCGGCTACCGGAGCCCCGCACTCATTCTGCGGCCCCGCCGGTCCGGTTGTCGATACTCCGTGACAGGCCGGCAGGGACGGGGAAGCCGCCGTGATCGTCGTCGGGCTTCACGGCGACGATGCCGATTCGGCGCCGGAACAGGGGGAGCCGCCGCATCATCAGTCGCTCGGCTCGGCTCACGACCGGCCAGTGCGATTCGGCGTAGACGGCGAGGGGAACCCGGAAGCCTGCGTTCATGAGCATTCGGACCATCCGGCCCCTCGACTTGTAGTCCACGTGGGTGGGGTCGGCCTTCAGGACGATGTTCCGGTTCTTCAAGGCTTCGAAGAAGTGGCTCCGGCAGGGCATCCACACGACGAAGATTCCTCCGGGCTTCAGCAGGCGGTGCGCCTCCTCGCAGGCCGCACGGGACTCCGTCGGGTAGAGGTGCTCGAACAGGTCGGCCGCGTAGGCCGCGTCGAAGTGGCCGGCGGACAGTCCGGTGTTGCAGACGTTGGCGAGCCGGAACGAGACGTTGCCCGCACCGCACCGCTTCGCGGCGTCCGTGCAGAACGACACCGCTTCGGGAGCGAAGTCGACGCCGACCACTTCGCGGGCGCGCTTCGCGGCTTCGAGGGAAACGGTGCCCCACCCGCATCCCAGATCGACGACCCGGTCTTCCGGCCCCGGAGCGTGAAGGCCGAAGACCTTTCGGACCCGGTACCGCTGGAAGCGGCTGTCGCGGTCGGTCAGGTGGGGAGAGTCGAAGTAGCTTCGGCCGTAGGCGTCGGTGTCGGAGGCCCCCGGTGCCACGAGGCTACGATCCCGACCTGTTCCGAAACAGCAGCACCGAGGCGCCGTGTTCTTCTTCGCAGCCCGGCCGCGACGCCTCGAGCACGTCCACCAGGTGGGTGTGGCCGAACCACTCGACGCCGGCGGGATTCAACGCCATCCACCAGGTTCCGTCCGCCGCGTACGCCACGATGCGCTGCGACCAGTTTCCCGCGGCCCGCGCGCGCACTTCGTCTTCCGCCGCGATTCCCTCGGCGGAGAGGTCGTAGGGCAGGTCGGCCACGTGGAGAATGATCACGTGGACCGACCAGGGCCCGGGATCGGGCTGCCACGGGTTGGAGCAGTCCGGTTCGGGTTCCCAGCGGGAGCGGGTCGGCGCAGGCGGCGACGAAGAGGGCGGCGAGGACGAAGAGAACGGGACGGGGCTTCATGGGGTGTCGGTGCTCCGGTCTGACGGGTGGACGGTCCCCCCGGCTTCCGGACGTGGAGCCGGGCCGTTGTCCCAACCTAACAGGAGAAAGTGGATTGTCCTGCCTATTTGCCGGGGCCTCGGGGAGCTACCCCTCGGCCGGGTATGAGCGGCTGTTGTATTCGGCAGGCGACCCGACACGGTCTCCCGCTCAGCTGGGACGAATGTCACGGTAACGAGCGGTGGCGGATGACGCAAGGGGGCCGCTTCATCCCGCTCGCGAGCGGGCAACGCCGGATGTGCCGACACATCCCGGCCAACACTCACCGCGTCCATTTGACGCACCGGAAGGAGAACGTATCATGGGGAATGAAACTCGCTGTCGTGAAGCGGCTCGGGCGGGCCGTCAAGACGCTGGACTGGATCGGCCGGAAAGAGGACGCCGAAACCGTAGGGTTATGGGTGTGGCGTGGCGTGGGGCGAGCGGGTCCGTTCGTCGGCGGGCTGTGGACCTGGATCATGAGTAGCTGGCAACGGGCGAGTCTCGTCTTCGTGGCTCTTTGGCTTCTGTTCAGTCTGCTCGCTCCCACCATCGAGGCGGCGTGGCGGGAAGGCCGGACGCTCAAGAAGGCGAAGGAGAAGCGGCTCGCCGGTTGGGGCGACATTCTGCCCGACATGAAGCGGCTTGCGGAAGACATGAACGCCGAGCGTCAGGACGCGGAGGGAGACAACATCGCATTGCTGGGCAGAAACCGAATCGCACTGGCCCGGATCGTGCGGGTGCTGGCCGAACGGGACGTGCCCCACCCCTCCCCCACCCCCCGACATGGCGATACCGAGGAGTGGGAGATGTTCCTATGGAACTTCATCGGACGCGTGGAGGCGGGCGAAGCCCACAAGCTGGCAACCCTTCACCAAGACATGCGGGAGGCGATAGCAGAGCGCCGGGAGGCGTACGACCGATTCACAAGAAAGCTATTCGGGGAGGTGGAAAATGACCCGGAAAACGGCTAGATTCCGTGCGCCAAATGCACAATCACC
>JAPPNF010000163.1 GCA_028818755.1 Deltaproteobacteria bacterium
CGCCACTGCTCGTCATCGCGCCTTGCCGACAACAAGAAATCCTGCGCATCTCGGTGAAGAATTACGTGGGACAGGACACTAGCGCCGGAAGAACGAACTTCCTCAAGTCCCCATGAATCAGAACGCAGGGCTCCTGGCGCGTCTCAGGCAGGGCTTGTCGCGGACGAGAGCGGCATTGACCGGCCGCCTTGAGAGGGCCTTGGCGGAGGCGGCCGGGTCGGAAGACGAATGGGACGAGTTGGAGGAGTTGCTCCTCGGCGCCGACTTCGGCGTGCCGGCCACCCAGAGGTTGCTGGAAACCGTCCGTGATTCGCACCGGGCCGGCGATGGCGACGGGGCCGCATTGTTGCGGCGGGAACTCGCCAACCTGTTGAAGGAGACGGGCGCCATGGGCGCCCGCCGGTATTCGGAGTCCCCGTGGGTCGTCCTTGTGGTGGGAGTCAACGGAGTCGGCAAGACCACGACCATCGGGAAGCTGGCGCATCGGTTGGAACGGGACGGCAGGAAGGTGCTGCTGGCCGCGGGGGACACGTTCCGGGCCGGGGCCATCGAGCAGCTCGAGATCTGGGGAAGCCGGGCGGGCGCGGAGGTCATCAAGCACGCTCCCGGACAGGACCCTTCGGGGGTCGTGTTCGATGCCGCGCATGCGGCTCAGAAGCGGGGGGCGGACGTGCTCCTCATCGACACGGCCGGCAGGCTTCATAACAAGGTCAACCTCGTGGAGGAGCTCAAGAAGATGCGCCGCGTTCTCGGCAGGGTACAGGAAGGGGCGCCGCATGAGACCTTGCTGGTGGTCGATGCCAGCACCGGCCAGAACGCCCTCGCCCAGGCCAGGATCTTTCAAGAGGCCGTGGGCGTCAGCGGGATCGTCCTGACCAAGCTCGACGGCACGGCCAAGGGCGGTGTGGTGCTGAGGATCCAGCAGGAACTGGAAATACCTGTAGAGTTCGTCGGCGTCGGAGAAGGCGTCGACGACCTGCAGGAGTTCGATCCGGAGGCGTTCGTGGAGGCGTTTTTCGAGTGAGTCCGAAGGCCTTCGAGCGGCTTGACATCGGTAGCCGACAAATCTTAAACTATCAATTTAAGATTTGTTCATTATTTGTGTCATGGACCTTGACAAACTCACACAGTTGGAGCTCCGGGTGGAGCGGCTCGTGGAGCAGAATCAGAGGATGAAGAAGGCGAAGGCCAAGGCGGAAACGCGCCTGCAGGAACGGGACGCGCAATGCAAGAGCCTGAACGACCGGATCCAACGGTACGAGCGCGAACGGGTCGCCTTGCGGGAGCGGTTGAACAGGATCATCGGCCAGTTCGAGAATCTGAATCTTTCCTGACGGCACAGAGGCGTTATGCAGAAGGCTGTCGAAGTCAAGATCCTGGGGCAGAAGATCACTCTCCGGAGCGACGACGAGGAGGAGCACATACGGAGGGTGGCGGAATATGTCGACGAGAAGATGCACGAGGTGAGCAGGTCGACGAGCCCGCGGGGCAAGTACAGCGTGGCCATGCTGGTGGCGCTGAACATTGCCGACGAATATCACCGCCTCAAGGACAACCATGACGCGGTGGCGAGCCGGGTCGACCGCCTTATCGACAGGTTGGAGACGGCCTTGTCGGAGGACGGCTGACACGGATATTCGGAGGCAGGTTCCCGCGAACCTCGCCTGTTTCTTTGCATGTATTTGTATGAGATACTGAACTGAACTATGCGCCGAGGAGCGCTGGCAGGAAGTATTCGGTAACTGGACGTTCGGTAACTGGAATATGCAGGCTTTGGAGTTCATTGACGTGATGAAGCGGGTCCGGTCGAGAGAGTTCTTTGCAGACAGTGGATTTCAAGAGGGGGAGATCCAACCGTCACCTCACGGGTATCGATTATCCTCGAGGAGACTCTCGGCCGGCGTGTGATCGAAAGCCTTCCTGCCGCTCACGCCCTCGTACGCGGTCGAACCCCGCGGGCGTGACAACACCTCGCCCTTGGCGCCCTTGCTCAGGACTTGATCATGAGGTCCTTGATGAGGGACAGGAAACGGGCACTCAGGGGTGCGATTCTAGCGAAACGGGACTCTCTTTCCTCTGCCCTGGCTCGCGCCTGGGGAGAATGCGTTCAGCGTTCCGCGCTGACGCTTCCTGTCTATCTGGCCGCCGAGGCCCTCGCGCTCTACAGCCCACTGGGCAACGAGGTTGACACATCCGAGATAGGCCGGGTCGCCTTGGGGGCGGGAAAGCGCCTCTATTATCCGAAGATGACGGACGGTTGTTCGAGTGTCGTTCGCGTGCGGTCCGAAGCCGAACTGGTTCCCGGCCGTTACGGAATCCTCGAGCCTGCCGGCAATCAGCCGTTGCCCCGCGGCGGGTCAAAGGGACTGGCGGTGTTCGTTCCGGGCGTTGCCTTCGACCCCCGCGGAAACCGCCTGGGTCGCGGGACCGGTTGGTACGACCGGTTGCTGGCCGGTCTGGATGCCCGGGTGCCGAGAATCGCCTTGGCCTATGAATTCCAGGTGCTGGAGGAGGTGCCTGCGGAACGGGGAGACCTGCCTGTGCACATGATCGTGACGGAGAACCGGGTCATCTCGTGCGGTGAAGCGGGTGATTGTGCGGAGGTGGTTGACGCATAGACCCTTACGTCGTTCCGATGCTTCCGGGAGGTAGCTTGTTTTGGTTACATGGACATCATTAGTCGTGGGTCTGGTCGTGGGTTGTCTGCTGACGGTCGGCGTGTTTCTGATCCGGCGGAAGCAGCACCGGCTCCAGAGTGAACTCGATCGCAACACCGCCGAGCGTATCCTGGATGAGGCGCGAAGGGAGGCCGGCGCGATCCGCCAGGATGCGGAGATCGAGGCGAAAGACGGGATCCTCAAGGCGCGCGCCGAGTTCGAGGACGATATCCGGGAGACCCGGAGAGACCTCCAGTCCCTGGAGCGGCGGTTGCTGGCCCGGGAGGAGGTCCTCGACAAACGGTTGGAGGGCCTGGAGAACAGGGAAACCGGGCTTTCCAATCGGGAGGGGGTCATCGAGAAGAAGGAGCAGGCGGTCGGCGAGAAGGAGATGGAGACGCAACGTCTCGTTGACGAAGCCAAGCAAAGGCTCGAGATCGTCGCCGGCATCAGCCGGGAGGAAGCGAAGAAGAGCCTGATGGAGGAGATGTTCGAGGAGGCGAGGTACGATTCGGCCAGGCGCATCCGGGTCATGGAAGAGCAGGCAAGGGCGGAGGCCGATCGTGAGGCCAAGAAGATGATCGCGCTCGCCATCGCGCGGCTGGCCGGCGACTTCGTGACCGAGCGCACCGTTTCGGTCGTGTCCCTCCCCAACGACGAAATGAAGGGTCGGATCATCGGCCGCGAGGGTCGCAACATCCGCGCCCTGGAGGCGGCCACCGGCATCGATCTGATCGTCGACGACACCCCGGAGTCCGTGATCATCTCGGGTCACAACCCCATTCGCCGCGAAATCGCGCGCATGTCCCTGGAAACGCTCATCTCCGACGGCCGCATCCATCCGGGGCGGATCGAGGAGGTGGTTCGCCGTTGCGAGCGGGAGATAGACGACGTCATCAAGGAGGCTGGACAGAAGGCGGTGTTCGACGTCGGCGTCCATGGCATCCACCCCGAACTGGTGAAGCTCCTGGGGAGGCTGAAGTTCCGTTACAGCTATGCCCAGAACGTGCTGTTGCACTCCATCGAGATGGCGTTCATCTGCGGCAGCATGGCGGCCGAGCTTGGCCTCAACGAGAAGCAGGCCCGGCGGGCGGCGTTGCTGCACGACATCGGCAAGGCCGTGGACCATGAGGTTGAAGGCTCACACGCCATCATCGGAGGAGAGTTGGCGAGGAAATACGGCGAGTCGCCGAAGATCGTCAACGCCATCGCCGCCCATCATGAGGAGGTTCGGGCGGAGACCATACTGGCGCCGTTGGTGGATGCCGCCGATGCGCTGTCCGGGGCCCGTCCCGGAGCGCGTCGCGAAATGCTCGAGACCTACGTGCGGCGGCTCGAGGAGCTGGAACGGATCAGCAACTCCTTCAAGGGAGTCGAGAAATCCTATGCCGTGCAGGCCGGACGGGAGCTCAGGATCATCGTCCAGGCGGCCCACGTGTCGGACGACGAGGCCGCCTCCATGGCGCGGGCCGTGGCCAAGAAGGTCGAGAACGAGATGGCCTATCCGGGCCAGATCAAGGTCACGGTCATCCGCGAGACCCGGGCCGTCGAGTACGCTCACTAGCGGCTTGCCAGGGATCGGTCGTCCAGGATGAACATGAGTCCCCAAGAGCAGTTGAGGCGCCTGAAGCGCGGAGCGGTGGAGATCATCTCCGAGGAAGAGCTTCTCAGGAAGCTTGAGAGAGGAACGCCGTTGCGTGTCAAGACCGGGTTCGATCCCACGGCTCCGGATCTGCATCTGGGTCACACCGTGCTGATCCAGAAGATGAAGCAGTTTCAGGAACTGGGACACGAGGTGATCTTTCTCATCGGCGACTTCACCGGGATGATCGGGGACCCGTCCGGAAAGTCGGAGACCCGCAAGCAGCTCAGCCGGGAAGAAGTCCTGGAGAACGCCGCGACCTACAAGGAACAGATCTTCAAGATACTCGATCCCGAAGCGACGGTGGTGGACTTCAACAGCCGCTGGATGGGGGAGTTGGGCGCCGCCGGGTTGCTGGACCTGAGCGGCAAGTACACGGTGGCCCGTATGCTGGAGCGGGACGACTTCAGGAAGCGGTACCATGCCCAGGAACCGATCAGCATTCACGAGTTCATGTATCCGCTGATCCAGGGCTACGACTCGGTGGTGCTCGAAGCCGACGTCGAGTTGGGGGGGACGGATCAGAAGTTCAACCTGCTGGTCGGGCGCGAGCTGCAGCGAGAGGCCGGGATGGAGCCCCAGGTGGTCTGCATGATGCCCTTGCTGGAGGGCACCGATGGGGTCCAGAAGATGAGCAAGAGCCTGGACAACCACATCGGAATCGCCTCGCCGCCGGAGGACATGTACGGCAGGACGATGTCCATCTCCGACGAGTTGATGTGGCGGTATTGGGAGCTTCTCAGCAGCCGTGACCTGGACGAGATCGACGTCGAGAAATCCGCGGTAGCGGCCGGCTCGTTGCATCCGATGGAAGTCAAGAAGGCCCTCGCCGCGGAGATCGTGGAACGTTTTCACGGCCGCGAGGCGGCGAAATCGGCGCGAGAGTATTTCGAGACGCGGCACCAGCGGCGAAGCATCCCGCGGGACATCCGCAAGAGCTTTTCACCTCCGGAGAAGATATGGGTTTGCCAGCTGCTGCTGGACCTCGACTTCGCCCGGTCGAAGAGCGATGCGAGGCGGCTGGTGGCCCAACGGGCGGTGCGCGTGGACGGCGCGGTGGTGAGCGATCCCAACTTCGAGTTCCAGCGAGACACTCATCGCGTGGTCGAGGTCGGGAAGAACCGTATCGCGCAGGCGGAGTGACCGAAAACTTTCTCCATGCGGTGGTTGACACCACCGGAACTTTGCGTTAAATCTTCCCTTCTGCCGTTGGGCAGGGAAGCTTCGGTCTTTGAAAACTAAATAGTAGCGTTGCCCCAGAGATGGGGCAGAGAAGGTTCAGGGCTCTCAATTTGTCGCCGCTGTGCAGTTCTTTCATGTAAAGAGCCGCGTCAAGCGGCAAAGCTTTTTTCGAGAGTTTGATCCTGGCTCAGAACGAACGCTGGCGGCGTGCTTAACACATGCAAGTCGTACGAGAAAGTCTCTTCGGAGATGAGTAAAGTGGCGCACGGGTGAGTAACACGTAGGTAACCTACCTCAGGGACCGGGACAACCTACCGAAAGGTGGGCTAATACCGGATCAGACCACGGGGGCTTCGGCCCCAGCGGCAAAAGTTGGCCTCTGCGTGCAAGCTAACGCCATGAGATGGGCCTGCGGACCATTAGCTTGTTGGTGGGGTAATGGCCTACCAAGGCTGAGATGGATAGCTGGTCTGAGAGGATGATCAGCCACACTGGGACTGAGACACGGCCCAGACTCCTACGGGAGGCAGCAGTGGGGAATCTTGGGCAATGGGCGAAAGCCTGACCCAGCAACGCCGCGTGGGTGATGA
>JAPPNF010000125.1 GCA_028818755.1 Deltaproteobacteria bacterium
CACAGCATCCATCATCGCCTCCCGCAAAGGAAGGTGGGGCGCTCGTATCGCTTACCTAGCGCTGGTAGAGCGCAAGAGGCGCGAGCCTCGCTCCCGGAGTTTCTCCGTGGCGGCAGTCTCCTTGTTGCCGCGTATGGTGCCACCACGCTGTTCGATAACGGCTTCATGTCGCTGTTTCCTGCTTTCGGCCTCAAGACTGGACTGAACGAAACAGGCATTACCGCGATACTCTTCTGGCTTCTCATAGGTGGCGCGCTGATTCAGTGGCCGTTGGGATGGTTGATCGACCGCAGTTCGACATTCGCCGCCCTTGCGGCCTGCTGTTTGTTGGGGATTGGGGGGTTCCCGCTGCTTGCAGCTGTCATACCGGCAACCGGACTTGCCATGGCGTTGGCCTTTGTCTGGGGTGGAGCCGTGCTCGGCGTCCAAACCGTTGCGTTGGCCGAACTTGGGAGGCGCTATTCCGGGGGGATGCTTCTCGCGGGCAACGCGACGCTGGCGCTGATGTGGGGTCTCACGGGAGTCGTCGGGATTCCCGTAACCGGATACGCGATGGATTGGTTCGGTCCGTATGGTTTGCTGTTGGTAGTCGGCGGGGTTTTCGCGGTCAGCACGCTGGCCTTTGCCTGCAATGTGTTTGTCGAGGACCGACGGGCGATGAGGTCCTAACCGTGTTCCAGCACCCAGCGCGCCACTTCATCGTGGCGCGCGAACCAGACCCTGGAAAAACCCTTCATGTAGCGGAGGATTTCGGTCAGCACCGCAGCCATCATGGGGCGGCCGCCGAAGTGGGCGTGCACGGTAAGGTTGATCATCTCCGGGGCATCGGACCGGTACAGGAAGTCGAAGGTGTCCTTGTAGACGTTCAGAAAGTCGCGCGGGCTGCCCCGCAGCACCCGGTTGTCGACGAAGTCGCTGTGGGGGATGGCGACGATGTTCCCGGACCCGGTGGGGATCGTGTACGGAACGTCGGTGTCGTTGTAGTCCCCGTGCCAGACGCAGCCGGCCTCAGCCAGGAAACCCGCGGTGTGCTCCGTGGGCGTCGCTCTGGGGCTCAGCCAGCCCACCGGCCGCGCTCCGGCCACCCCCTCGATGAGATCGAAGCAGCGGCCGATCACCGCCTTTTCTTCGTCCGCAGAGAGGTCGGTGAGGAAGGTATCCTGGGTGTAGGAGTGGCCGGCCAGTTCGTGCCCGTTCTCATGCAGAGCCTTCACCGCGTCCGGAAACATCTCCGCCGAGCGGCCGCTGACGCACACCGTGGCCGGAACCTCGAACTCCCGGAAGATATTCATGAAGCGCCAGACGCCGGTGCGTCCCCCGTATTCGGACCATGAAACCCCCAGGCGGTCCACCACCCCCGGCTTGAGCGGGGACGACATGGGCGAATACGACGGCGCGTTTCCCACCGACCAAGTCTCGAACATGGGGGTCACCAGCACCGCCACTTTGGCGTCGTCAGGCCATTTCTCGATGTTTGACAACTCTCTCCCCCCTCCCTCGGTCCTCGCCTGGCCTTCGCCCACCCTCTCCCAGGGGGAGAAGGGTTGTACTTGATTACTCGGACAGGCTCCTCGGTTCATGCCCCGAGTTCGTTCAGCAGCTCGATGAAGCGCGCGGCGAGCCTCGGGCCGGTGGCCTCGTCCTCGTGCTTGAAGAAGACGTAGCCGCGCTCCCACCGTTGTTCGCGCACCCGGTCCGCCCACGCGCCGATGGCCTCGTCAGTATAGTCCACCGCCCGCAACCGAAGATAGCCCCAACCGGCCGTGGACACGAACGGGACCTCGCCTTCCAGCTCGCCGTCGGCCACGCACAGCGCCGCATCGTGCTCCCGGAGGGTGTCGAACACCGTTTCGTCGAACCAGGAGAGGTGGCGGAACTCCACGGCGACACGGTGCCCGGCGGGCAGCGTGGCGAGGAAGTCCCGAAGACGTGGCAGGTCCAGCTTCAGGTTGGGCGGCAACTGGAACAGCACCGGGCCCAGGGTGTCGCCCAGCGCCTCCAGCCGCTGGAACAGAAAGTTGACGGCATCGCCGGCCTGCTTCAGCCGGGCGAAATGGGTGATGGCGCGGGAGGCCTTGATGGAGAAGGAGAAGCCTTCCGGCACCTGCTCGCGCCAGCGCGCCAGCACCGGGTCCGCCGGCATGCGGTAGAAGGTGTTGTTGATCTCCACCGTGTCGAAGCGCCCGGCATAGAAAGGCAGCATCTCCTTGTCCGGCAGTCCGGCGGGATAGAACTTCCCCTTCCAGGGCTTGTAGGCGAACCCGCTGGTGCCGACGAAGGTCTTCAAGGAAGATCGCTCCAGAGATGGGGATACTTGAGCCCGGACCCGGTGATCATCAGGACCATCCGCTCTTCCCTGTCCACCTCGCCGCGCTCCAGGAGCCTCCGCAACCCGGCCAGACAGGCGCCGGCCTCGGGCGCCGCGAAGACCCCCTCGGCCGAACCAATCTCCAGCACGCTTTCCAGGATCTCGGCGTCGGAGACGCTCACGGCGGTACCGTCGCTCTTGCGCAGAATGTCCAGCAGCATGAAATCGCCGATGGCCACCGGGACGCGCAGGCCCGCGGCCACGGTAACCGGCTCGGTCACCGCCTCGGCCGTGTCAGCTCCGGCCACGAACGCGTTGACGATGGGGGCGCAGCCCTCGGCCTGTACCGAGATCATGCGCGGCCGCCTCGAATCGATCCATCCCAGCTCTTCCATCTCGTCGAACGCCTTCCACATGCCGATGAGGCCCGTACCCCCGCCGGTGGGGTAGACAACCACGTCCGGCAGGGTCCAGTCCATCTGCTCGGCAAGCTCGTAGGCCATGGTCTTCTTGCCTTCGACCCGGTAGGGCTCCTTCAGCGTCGATACGTCGAACCAACCCTCGCGTTCCTTCTTCTCGCCGATGATGCGGCCGCAATCGTTGATGAAGCCGTCCACCAGAACGACATGGGCGCCGTACTGCATGCACTCCACGACGCTCACCCGCGACGCGTCCCGGGGCATGTAGATGTGGGCCTCCAGCCCCGCCTTGGCGGCGTAGGCTGCCAGCGCTCCGGACGCGTTGCCGGCGGAGGGCACCGCCAGACGCTCCGCTCCCAACTCCCGCGCCATGGATACGGCGGCGGTCATGCCACGGGCCTTGAACGAGCCGGTAGGATTGAGAGACTCGTCCTTGAGGTAAAGGCGCGGCATGCCGAGCCGCTCGCCCAGCCTGCGCGCATGGGCCAGCGGCGTCCATCCCTCCCCCAGAGTCGTGATCGAGGCGTCGTCGGCCACCGGAAGCACCTCGCGGTAGCGCCAGAGGCTTGCCACCCGTCCGGGGAGGCTGTCGCGGGTGAGGGTCTTGCCGGCCCGCGCCAGATCGTAGCGGACCAGCAGCGGACGGCTGCATTGCCGGCAAAGGTTGTGAAGCTTCGCGCGTTCATGACGTGCGCCGCAACGCGAACATTCCAGAAACGTCACATACATAACGACCCCCAGGCCGCCGGCCGGCTCCGCCGCGCAACGCCGGGCCCGGCTCGCCGAGGGCTCGGTTCAACTTGGCGGCGTCATATAACCGATTTTATAAATTAAAAAACTTAATAATATATTCATAATACATTTCCAATGGTTCGACAACAGTTTTTTCGCAGGACGCCGAGGGAATAGCGCTCACATCCGCGGACTCCACACCCTGTCCGGGACATAGATCTGGCCCTGGAACAGCTTCCGCGCGGTGCGGACCACACCCGCCTTCTCCAACGCGAAGTCGTCGCCCACCCCGCTCAGCTCGAACGCCACGGTGATGGAGCCGCTGGGATGCTCGATCTCCACCAGCTCGGAGAATCCGCCCTTGACCTCGGCGATGCCGTCGGCCACGGTCCCCGGCACCAGGGCGCAGCTCCCCACGCAGATGGCGCCGGACACCGCGTGGGCGGCATGACAGTCGGTGGGCACGAAGTAGCGGGAGGTGAGCGCGCCGCCCCGGCGCGGACGGGAGAGGATGCCGAACTTGGGAATGACCTGGCCGCGCACGTCGCCGAGCCCCATCTTCTCGCCGGCGGCCACCCGGATGGTCTCCAGCCGCTCCAGCAGCGCCCGGTTGGCGTCCAGCTCCGCCTTGCCCTCGTCTCCCTCGATGCCCATGCTCTCGGCCGTCGTCAGCACCATGGGCATGGCCACGTCCACACAGCTTACCTCCACGCCCTCGACGGTCTCCTTGCGCCTACCGGTAGGGAACAGCGCTCCCGTCTTGGAGCCGATGACCTCCATGAAGTTGAGCAGGATCGGCGCCGCCGTGCCGGGGACCCCGTCGATGGCGGCCTCGCCGTCATACTCGACATGGCCGTCCGGGGTCCGGATGACGGCTTCGATGAGCGAGTCGGTGTTGACGTTGCGGATGTTCACCACGGTCCTGGGATCGCCCGATGGCACCAGCCCGCGATCGATGGCGAACGGGCCCACCCCCGCCAGCATGTTGCCGCAGGTGGGACCGTAGTCCACGAAAGCCCTGTCCACCGAGACCTGGGCGAACAGATAGTCCACGTCCGCCCAGGGGTGGTCCGAGGGCGAGACGATGGCGACCTTGCTGGTCAGGGTGGTGGCGCCGCCCATGCCGTCGATCTGACGCTGATCGGGGGAGCCCATGGCGGACAGCAGGACCCGGTCGCGGGTCGCGTCGTCGGCCGGCAGCTCGCCGGAAAGGAAGTACGGTCCTCGCGAGGTGCCGCCACGCATCATCGTGCAGGGGATTGCGGTCTGTCGTGCCATGTCAGGATATCCTTTCCCAGATGAGCGACGCCCGGCTGCCCGGTCCGCCCATCACGGGCGGCGACGCCGTCAGTACCAGCCTGTCCCCCTCGAAGGAAACCTCCCGGCGCGTGGTGGTGCCGTCCAGCCGGGGATCATGGGCAAACTCGATGTGGTGCAGCACCACGTCGCCCTGGAGCTCGAATTCGCCGAAGTAGCTGAAGTAGGTGCCGTCGGGCCGCCGGGTGGCGGTGGCCATGTGGCCGTCCGCGGTGTATTCCATCCGGCCCGCGGTGGGGGCGTCGTCGGCCGGTCCGGGGTTGCCATCGACGTCCGTAAAGCGAAACTCGTGCAGACGCCAGGTTCCGATCATGCGATCTCGATAAGCCATGACCTCAAGATAGCGCCTGGTGCACGGAGTTCAACTCCGTCTCCTTGTGCGTCTGCAATGGCGGTGCCGACAACCAACTATATCGCCTGAGTCACGGCCTCCGGCCCTAAGTCGGTCTCGACCGCCACCGTGCCGCCGTAGTCGTCCACAATGCAGTAGAGCGCGGGCACCAGAAACAACACCTGGAACGTGGACGCGGCAAGACCGAAGGCGAGGCTGGTGACCAGGGGGACCAGCACCTGGGCCTGGAGGCTCGTCTCCATCAACAAGGGCGACACCCCGGCCACCGTGGTCAGCGTAGTCAGCAGCACGGCGCGGAAACGCTGCCGGGCCGCGCCCCGCGCGGCGGCCTCCGAGGACTCGCCGCCCGCGCGGCGGATCTTGATGAAGTTCATGAGCACGATGGCGTTGTTGACCACGACCCCGGCAAGGGAGACGAAACCCACAAGGCTGGGCATGGAAAGCTCGAGGCCCATGGCCAGATGGCCGGCGACCACGCCCACGAGACCCACGGGAATGGACGCCATAATCACCAGGGGCTCGATGTAGCCGCGGAACTGGAAGCTCAGAAGAAGGAAGATGGCGGCGAGTCCCACCAGGAAGTTCCGCCCGAGCGACGCTCCGGTCTCCGCCGACTCGCTCGCCTGCCCCTCCAGTTCCGTGCGGATGCCCGGGTAGCGCGCCAGCAGACCGGGCATGAAACGCGCCTGGGTGTCGGCGACGATCTCCGCGGCGTTGGCCTTTTCCGGATCGATGTCGCCCTGGATGGTGACCGCGCGGCGGCCGTCCACGCGGTGGATGCGGCTGTAGCCGCGCTCGGAGGTCAGCGACGCCACCGTGTGCAACGGCACCTGCTCTCCGGCGGGCAGGGTGACGGTGAAGCGGGCGAGGTCGGCGAGGCTGT
>JAPPNF010000030.1 GCA_028818755.1 Deltaproteobacteria bacterium
AGCCGCTCCCCACCACCCGGGCTGCGGTGTTCGGCTGGTTCTGGATCGCGCGCACCCGTCCGTGGCAGGAGGGCCTGGCCGCGTCCACCATCGCCGAGTGGACCAACGACGACCGCCTGCTGGGCGACCTGGGCGGCGGCAACTGCGGCCGGCTGTACGAGAGCTGGAGCAGGGATCTGAAATTCACCGACGAGCAGATGCCCAACTTCACCGCCCACCGGGCCGCGGACGAGAAGCACTCGGAGATGTTCCTGGACATCCTGGAACGCTACGTGCCCAAGGGGGGCGAGGACGGTGTGCTGAACACCGCCAGGGAGTCCATGGAACTCCACCGGGCGTACTTCGGCGGCATGGCAACGGCCATGGCGCGCATGCCGTAGCACACGGGTGGCCGTTCCGGGCGGCGAGGAAATCCCCATGAAGATGGAGCTCAACGACCTCAACGAGTCGCTGGCCGAGCACGACCTCTCGGGGTTCTGGAACACGCGCACGCCCGAGCACAAGGACGAGGCGCCGTACCTGTGGAAGTGGCGCGAGGTGTACCCGTGCCTGATGGACGCCAGGGAGTCGGTGGGGCTGGAGCTGGCGGAGCGCCGTGCCATACGGCTGGTGAACCCGCAGAACCCCACCCGCGCCACCTCCCGGACGCTGCTGTTCACCTTCTCGGTGGTGAACCCCGGCGAGATCGCGCGGCCCCACCGCCACAACATGGCGGCCATCCGCTTCGTGGTGAAGGGGAGCGGCGCCTTCACGCTGGTGGAGGGAGAGCGCTTCCCCATGCACGAGGGGGACCTGATCCTCACGCCCAACTGGACCTGGCACGAGCATCACAACGAGTCCGACGAGCCCATCGTGTGGCTCGACGGCCTCGACGGCCCGCTCATCAACGCGCTGAACGTGCTGTTCTTCGAGAACTACGACAAGGACACCCAGGGCGTGAGCCGCGCCGACGGCGACGCGCAGATGCGTTTCGGTTTCGCCCGCCCGCCGGCCAACGCGGAATCGCCGGGCCGGGGCCTGCCGTTCCGCTACCGCTGGCAGGACACCGACGCGTCGCTCCACAACATCGCCGATGCCGAGGCTGACCCCTTCGACGGCCACCTGGTGCGCTACATCAACCCGGTGACCGGCGGCTACACCATGGCGACCCTGTCCTGCGAGGCGCAGATGCTGAAGCCGGGCTGGGTCACCGGCACCCACCGCCACACCAGCACCTCGCTGTACCACGTGTTCCGCGGCCGCGGCCGCACCGCCGTGGGCGAAGGGTTCCTGGAATGGGAGAAGGGCGATTCCTTCATGATCCCCAACTGGCAGTGGCACCGCCACGAGAACCCTTTCGACGAGGAGGCGGTGCTCTTCTCCATGAACGACCGGCCGGTGCTGGAAGCGTTGGAGCTGTACCGCGAGGAGCAGCGTCCCGCCGGCAACGGCGCGTAACGGCACTCGGTAGAGAACGCGAACCCGGCTATGTCCTATCCCGACCTTCAAGAGCACCTGTCCAACCTGGAGTCCGCCGGACTCCTGCTGCGCGTCCGCCACCCCATCAACAAGGACACGGAGATGCACCCGCTGGTGCGCTGGCAGTTCCGCGGCGGCCTGCCCGAGGCGGAGCGCAAGGCATTCCTGTTCGAGAACGTGGTGGACAGCCACGGGCGCACCTACGACATGCCGGTGGCGGTGGCCGCGCTTGCTGCCTCGCCGCAGGTGTACTCCGTAGGGCTGCAGCGCCCGGTGGACGAGATCCCCGAGCTTTGGGCGCACGCGCTGGCCAACCCCATCGAGCCGGCCATCGTCGAGTCCGGTCCCGTGCACGACGTGGTGCTGCAGGGCGCCGACCTCGACGTCGAGGGCGGCGGGCTGCTGCAGCTTCCGGTGCCCATCTCCACGCCGGGGTTCGACAACGCCCCCTATACCACCTGTTCCCACTGGTTCACCAAGGACCCCGATACCGGCATTCGCAACCAGGGCAACTACCGCGGCCAGATCAAGAGCCAGAAGCGCGTGGGCATGTACGCCGGCATGCACCAGCACATCTTCCCGCACTGGGACAAGTGCCGCGAGCGGGGCGAGCCGCTGCACGCCGCGCTGGTGGTGGGGGCGCCGCCGGTGGTCTCCTACGGCACGGTGCAGAAGGTGCCGCCCGGTGTGGACGAGATGGGAATTGCCGGCGGTCTGGCCGGGGAGCCGGTCCGGCTAGTGCGCTGCAAGACCGTGGACATCGAGGTCCCCGACAACGCCGAGATCGTCATCGAGGGGCTCATCAACACGGATTTCGTGGAGCCGGAGGGCCCCTTCGGCGAATCCCACGGCTATCTGCACCCGCGCACGGTGTCGCCGTTCATGGAAGTGACCGCAATCACCATGAAGCGCAAGCCGGTGCTGTGCTCGTTCATCAGCCAGGTGACCCCCAGCGAGTCCAGCGTCATCAAGAAGGTGGGCTACGAGCCGCTCTTGCGCCGCTACCTGCGCGACACCGTGGGCATCAAGAGCGTGACCCAGGTGGCCATGCACGAGCCCCTCACCAACCTGCGCAAGCTCGTCATCGTGCAGATGAGCAAGCCCGCGGAAGGGGACGTCTGGCGCGCCCTGAACAGCATCGCCAACTACCAGCACGGCGTCGGCAAGATCGCCATCGCGGTGGACGACGACATCGACCCCCACAACCTGGACGCGGTGTGGTGGGCCATCTGCTACCGCTCCAAGCCGCACCAGGACGTGCTCATCCTGCCGGGTCGGGTCAAGGGCCACTCGCCGCCGTTCGAGGACGAGGGCCACCTGGTCACGGCCAAGGAGATGTTCTACCAGCCGGCCACCGATTCCGGCATGCTCATCAACGCCATCCTCAAGGAGCCGTTCCCGCCCATCTCGCTGCCCAAGCGCGAGTTCATGGAGCACGCCCTGGAGTTGTGGAACCGGCTGGAGCTGCCGCCCCTCGAGCCTCAGGCGCCGTGGTACGGCTATTCGCTGGGGCAGTGGGACGACGAGTGGGAGGAGGAGGCGCAACTCGCGGTGAAGAGTGACTACCTCCAGACCGGCGCCAAGCTGGCCAAGCGCCGGGTGAAGCCGGGTTGATGGTCCGCGTCGCGACAGCGTCCTTCGACTCCGCTTCGCTACGCTCAGGACGAACGGGTTTCCATGCCTGATCCCAGCCGCCTCCGCTTGGCCTGCCGCAACTACGACGGCACCAACGCCATCCTCCGTGGCGTCCTCGACGCTCGGGGAATCGAATTGGAGGCGGTGGAACAGGTGAGTGTCCAGGGGATGTTCGCGGCCATGTACCAGGGCGAGTTCGACGCTTCCGAGATGTCGCTGGCGGAGCTGATCTACTACACGTCCCGCAACCAGAGCGATTTCATCGGCATTCCGGTGTTCCCTTCGCGAATGTTCCGGCATGGGTTCATCGTCGTTCGGCGGGAGGCCGGCATCGAGACGCCGCAGGACCTCGTCGGTAAGCGGCTGGGCTTCCTGCGATGGGTGCAGACCGCCGCGGTGTGGATCCGGGGGACGCTCGTGAACGAGTACGGCGTGACCCCGGCCAACTCGCGCTGGTACGCAGCCTCGCTGCATCACTGGGACGGAGACGTCACCGAGACCACGGTGCGGCTGCCCGGCGGAGCCGAGATCGAGGTGCTCCAGGGCGAGGGCGGCGCCGCCGACCGGGCCATGGCGGCGCTCCGGGAGGGAAGGCTGGACATGCTGGGAGTGACCGAGACCCAGCTCCCGCCGCTGTTGGCCGACCCGTCGCTGAAGAGGCTGTTCGAGGACTATCGGGACGTCGAGGCGGAGTACTTCAGAAAGACCCGGATCCTCCCGATCATGCACGTGCTCGCGGTCAAGAAATCGGTGGTGGAGCAAAATCCGGATATTCCCGCCGCCCTCTTCGAGTTGTTCAGCCGGGGCAAGCGGCAGGCGCGCCAGTGGTTCGCCGACATGCCGAGCCAGGTGATGGCGTGGCGCCAGCATGCCCTTGAGCAGGAGCACGAGGTGTTCGGCGGCGACCCTTGTCCCTACGGCCTCGACGCCAACCGCGACGTCCTCAACACTTTCATCGAGTACTGTGAGGCCCAGGGCATCTGCGAGCGCAACCTGTCCCCCGAGGAGTTGTTCGCACCGACGACCTGGGACTTGACGGAGCAGACGTAGGGGCGGGTTTCAAATCCGGCCGCGCCGGGACCGTCGCGGCAGTCGGGGATGGAACACAACGGCACGTATCGCATCCATTGAGAGGTGACCGATGGCAAGACCGCAACGCAAGCAGGATCCGGAGCTGACCCAGTTCGACGACCTTCGCGTGTGGCTGGCGCGGGTGGAGGAGATCGGCCAGTTGGAGCGCATCTCCGGCGCGCACTGGGACCTGGAGGTAGGCGCCCTGAACGAGATCATCTGCGAACGGCTCCCGGCGCCGCCGGCGCTCTTGTTCGAGAACATCGCCGGCCACGACGGCAAGGGCCGCGTCCTCGCCAACATGATGGAGACCATGGAGCGCACCGCGCTCACGCTCAATCTGCCCCTGGACCTCAGCACCATCGAGGTCGTCGACCGGTTGCGGACGCGCCTGGCCGTCCTCGAGCCGCTGGAGCCCCGCGTGCTGGCCACCGGCCCGGTGATGGAGAACCGCAGGACCGGCAAGGACATCAACATCCTCGACATCCCGGTGCCGCGCTGGCACTCGGGCGACGGCGGCCGCTATCTGGGCACCGCGCACCTGGTGGTCACGCGGGACCCCGAGACCGGCGAAGAGAACGTCGGCTGCTACCGCGTCATGGTGCACGAGGGGGACAAGCTGGCGCTCTACATCTCGCCCGGCAAGCACGGCCGCATGCACATGGAGAAGACGCTCCGGGCGGGCAAGCCGGTGCAGGTGGCCATGGCCTTCGGTCAGCACCCGCTGATGTTCGTGGCCGCCTCCCAGGCGGTCCCGCCCGGCGTGAGCGAGTACGCTTGGGCCGGCGGTCTGGTGGAGCAGCCACTGAGCGTCATCGAGGCGCCGATTACCGGGCTCCGCGTGCCGGCCGCGGCGGAGATCGTGGTGGAAGGGGAGATCGTGCCGGGCGACACCCGCCCCGAGGGCCCCTTCGGCGAATGGACCGGCTACTACGCCAGCGCCCGCCGGGCCGAGCCGGTGGTGCAGTTGAAGGCCCTCTACCACCGGGACGACCCGATCCTCACCGGCGCGCCGCCGTTCCGTCCCACCATCCACGGCATGTACCGCTCGATGCTGCGCTCGGCCATGATCTGGAACGGTGTGGAGAGGGGCGGGGTGCCGGACGTGGTGGGCGTGTACGTGCCGCCGCCGGCCCAGCGCTTCATGATCGTCATCGCCATCCGGCAGCGTTACCCGGGCCATGCCAAGCAAGCGGCGATGATGGCGGCCCAGTGTCACGCCGGCGCCTACCTCGGCCGCTACGTGGTGGTGGTGGACGACGACGTGGACATCACCAACCTGAACGAGGTGGTGTGGGCCATGTGCACCCGCTCCAACCCCGAGGAGTCCATCGACATCATCCGCCGCACCTGGAGCGGGCCGCTGGACCCGATCATCCCACGCGACAAGAAGGGCCTCAACTCCCGCGCCATCATCGACGCCACCCGGCCCTTCGAGTGGAAGGACCAGTTCCCGGCGGTGAGCCAGATCGACAAGGAGACCCACGACGCCGTGTCCGGCAGGTGGAAGGACGAGCTGGAACGGGTGGTGCGGGGACACCGGCAATAGATGCCTCGCTACGCCTGTCCTGAGCTTGTCGAAGGGCTCACGACAAACGGGTATCATCGTCCTTGCACCCGTTCGTCCCGAGCGTAGCGGAGCGAAGTCGAAGGACGTTGGACTGAGAGGAGCATGAAATGAGCGACGCCATCAAGCTGTACGACTTCGCAACCTCGCCCAACTGCCAGCGGGTGAAGGTGGTGCTGGAAGAGAAGGGCCTGGACTACGAGACGGTCCCCATCGACCTGCGCAAGCAGGAGCAGAAGGCGCCCGAGTACCTCGCCCTGAACCCCTACGGCAAGGTGCCGGTGCTGGTGGACGGCGGCACGGTGCTCTACGAGTCCTGCATCATCAACGAGTACCTGGAGGACAAGTACCCCGATCCGCCGCTGCTGCCCGCCGACCCCTCGGCGCGCGCCCGGATCCGCATCCTCATCGACTACGGCATCAACCACACCAACGACAGCCACCAGGCCATCCGCGCCGAGATGATGAAGGCCGAGGGCGAGCGCGACGCCGGCGCCCTGGCCGCGGCCAAGGCGCGGTTCCTCGAGGAGCTGCAACCCCTGGAACGCGAGCTGGAAGGCCGCGACTACATGGCCGGCGACTTCTCGCTGCTCGACGCCGCCCACCTGCCGCGGGTCATGCGCCACGTCGAGTGGGGCATCCTTCCGGATGCGAGCCTGCCGCTGCTGAATGCGTGGTACGAACGCATGACCGCGCGCGCGTCCGTCCGTGCCCTTGCCTGAGTCCCCGCGGATCGTCCTCCTCGGCATCGGCCACACCAACGCCCACGTCCTGGACATGTGGCGGCGCGCCCCCATACCCGGCGCCCGCCTCGTGTGCGTGTCCAGCTTCGCCGCCGCCACCTACTCCGGCATGCTGCCCGGCACGTTGTCCGGCCAGTACCCGCCCGGCACCCTGGAAATCGACCTGCGGAGCCTCGCGAACGCGGCCAGGGCCGAGCTGGTGGTGGAGCCGGCGCTTGGGGTGGACGTGGAGACACGGACCGTGCGGTTCGAGGACCACGAGCCAGTTCCCTTCGGCGTCCTTTCGGTGGGCGTCGGCTCGGTACCCAACCGCGCCGGCATCGATGCGCCCGCCGGCGCCTGGGTTCCCATCAAGCCCATGCAGACCTTCCTCATGCGCCTCTACGAACGTCTCCAGGAGTTGAAGTGGCAAGGCAGGGAGGCAGTCCGGGTATTGATCATCGGCGGCGGCGTGGGCGGCATCGAGATCAGCCTGTGCCTGCCCGCGTACCTGAACCGGCTGTCCGGCGGGTTGCGCTACGCCATCACCATCGTCGACGCCGGCGAGCGCATCGGCGGCGGCCTGTCTCCCCGGGCCTTGCGCCGCGCGGAGGCGCTGCTGGCGGTACGGGGCGTCGAAGTGCTCACGGGCACCCGGATCACGCGTGTGGAGGAACGGGAAGCCGAGTACGCGGACGGACGCCGCACTCGCGCGGACCTGGTCATCTTCGCCGCCGGGGCGGCTCCGCCCCCAGTAGTGGAGAACATGGACCTGCCGAAGGACCCGAAAGGGTTCCTGCTCACGCGGGGCACCCTCCAGTCCACCGGCTTGGCCAACGTCTTTGCGGTAGGGGACAGCGGCACCCTGGAAGGCGCCGCCACACCCAAGGCCGGCGTCTACGCGGTCCGCCAGGGACCGGTTCTATGGAACAACATCGGCGCCCTCGTCCGTGGCGAACCGCTGTCACCCTACGAACCCCAGCACGACTTCCTGCGCCTCCTCAACACCGGCGACGGCAAGGCGCTCATGGACTACAAGGGATGGTCCGCCCACGCCCGCTGGTGCTGGTGGTTCAAGGACTACCTCGACAGCCGCTTCATGGCGCGGTTCCGCGTTGTCCGGGGTTGATGGCCGAGCGATACGGAAGTCGGAACCGCCGTTTTGTCCACCCTCCCATCAACGCAAACGGGGCTACGTCTGACGCAGCCCCGTTCATGAAGATCCTTGCGTGCCAGTGGGACACAAGGGAAGATAAACAACAGGAAAGATATCGACCTGTTGACGACTCGTCAAGGCGCATCGCGCCATTGGATCACACCCCCTCCCCATCCCGGCATCGCTCGCGTGCCACTACCGCCGTTCGTACTGCTTCGCCCCGTACATGATCTCCCGCGCCTTGTCGTCCATGGGGGTGACGGGCACGTCGGCCATGACCTGGAGACCGCGCTGCACGCCCGGGCGGGCGGTGACGGCTTCGAACCAGCGCTTCACGTGGGGAAAGTCGTCCAGGTTCTGGCCCTGTTTCTCGTGGCCTTGCAGCCAGGGATAGCAGGCGATGTCGGCGATGGAGTACTCGTCGGCGAGATACTCGTGGTCCGCCAGGCGCTTGTCCATGACGCCGTAGAGGCGGCCGGCCTCGTTGGTGTAGCGCCGGACGCCGTACTCGTTGTCGGGCGCCTGGCCGCGGAAGTGGTTGGCTTGTCCCAGCATCGGGCCGATGCCGCCCATCTGGAACATGAGCCACTGGATCACCGTGTAGCGGCGTTCCACGACCGTGGGCATGAGCCTGCCGGTCTTCTCGGCGAGGTACATGAGGATGGCGCCAGACTCGAACACGGCGTAGGGTCGTCCGCCGGGTCCGTCCTGGTCGACGATGGCCGGGATCTTGTTGTTGGGGCTGATCTTCAGGAACTCCGGCTCGAACTGGTCGCCCTTGCGGATGTCGATGGGGTGTATGTGGTATTCGAGCTCCAGCTCCTCCAGCGCAATGTGCAGCTTGCGGCCGTTGCTGGTCCGCCACGAGTATGCCTCGATCACGACGCTAGTCCCTTTCTCCGGTCCGCAGCCTTCGTTCCCAATCGTACTCGCGGTTGGTAACCATGTTCTCCATGCGGCGAATACGGCGGTCGAGTTGACCGAAGGTGCGGCGCAGGCGATTTAGCGCAATCGTACGCGAGTGCGCGTAGCTGTTGTAGAAGTCCTGATCTCCTTCCGTCTGCAAGGGCAGCACGGGCTCCGGCTTGAGGACCAAGGCGGCGAGCAGATAGAGACCGGCAAACGGCCAGAATCCGGTGCTGATCAACAGGACGACGGCGATCACGCGGATCCACAACACCCGCACGTCCAGATGTTCCGCGAGACCGCGGCACACGCCCAGAATGACACCGCGACGCGAGCGATAGATGCGGGTAGTCCTCGAATAGCCTCGAATCATGGGTTTCTGTCCTTTCTGTCGAGTAGAATGGTCTCCAGGGATTCCACGCGGTCTTCGAGCCGGCTCAGCCCCTGGTAGAGCTCTTGCATCAGTTTGGCCTCTTCGCCACCGGCTCCGTTGCCCCGTAGCGACTTGATCGCCCACACCACCATGACTATCAATGCCGCACCCAGGATCAAGAGGACCCCGAGCACGCCCAACACTATTCCCACGATGCTTTCCGGTGCCATCCTCGCTCACCCATGCGCATCAGCCGGACAGGCCGCCGCCGCATCTCAGGTATCGGACCGCCGGGCGGCATCCTTGAGCGCCCGCAGTTCGGCTTCGATCTCTTCGTCCTGTCCGAGGCGGGCGAACTCTTCATCGAGATCCGGTTTCCGCGCAAAGTTGACAAGCTCGGCCTCGGCCTCCATGCGCTCGATACGGTTTTCGAACTGCTCGAAACGCAGCATCGTGTCCGCGCTGCCCATCTTGCGGATCCCGCTCTGGGCGCGCTTGCGCTCGTGCGCCTGAATGTGGCGCTGCACCAGGATGCGTTGCTTTTCCTTCGCTTTCGCCAGCTTGTCTTCCAATTGGGCCATGTCCGACTGGTATTGTTCAATGATGGCGGAGCACTGGATCGCCTCGCTCTCCAGAGTTTCCGAGCGTTCCCGATAGCGCCGCTTTTCCATCAGCGCCTCCCGCGCCAGGTCTTCACGTCCCTTGTCCACGGCGAGGGTGGCCTTGTCCTCCCACTGGTCGTGGCGCCGTCGCGCTTCGTCGAGTTCGCGCTCGACCTTCTTGTGCGTCGCCATCGCTTGGGCGCAAGCCACCTTGATCTCGACCAGTGTGTCCTCCATCTCCTGTATCATCAGCCGGATGAGCTTTTCCGGGTCCTCTGCCTTGTCAAGCATCGAGTTGATGTTCGAGCTGATGATGTCGCTCAAGCGTGTAAAGATTCCCATTTGACTTCCTCCCTTGGGGAATTCGCGGAGAACGTGTCCGTGCCGCTGTGTTCTGGAGAAAGCATAAAGGGTGCCAACCGCCAGGAAGTCTCCAAGATACTGTTTTCACTGGGCTTTCTCTTCCATGGGCAACCCTGTCTTTGGGTGAAAAAACCTAATATTAGTGAATTTAACAAGTATATGGTATATTTCGCCTATATACAGAGGGGTCTATGCCTGAATCCTACACGGAGCCGCTGGGACAGTCCAACGCCTTTCTGGACTTTCAGGAAACGCTGTCCCGTGCCGCCGAAGTCGATCGTCCGATACTGCTGATCGGTGAACGCGGCACCGGCAAGGAACTGGCCGCGGCCAAGCTCCACTATCTGTCACAGCGTTGGCAGGGGCCGCTGGTTGCCCTGAACTGCGCGGCGTTGGCGCCGACGCTACTGGAGTCGGAGCTGTTCGGCCACGAGGAGGGCGCTTTCACCGGCGCGCATCAACGGCGCACCGGACGGTTCGAAGCGGCCACGGACGGGACGCTCTTCCTGGACGAGATCGCCCAGATTCCCATGGAGGTCCAGGAGAAGATCCTCCGGGTCGTCGAATATGGCAGCTTCGAGAGGGTGGGGTCTTCCCGGTCCGTCCACGTGGACGCCAGAATCATCGGCGCCACCAATGCCGACCTGCCCGCTCTGGCCCGCCAGGGCCGTTTCAAGCGCGACCTGCTCGATCGGCTGTCGTTCGACGTCCTGTTCGTCCCACCCTTGCGGGCCCGCGGAGAGGACATTCTGCTGCTGGCCGGCCACTTTGCCGCTCGGATGTGGCACGAGTTGGGCCGGCCGGGTCTACCTCAGTTCAGTCCGGCCGTGGTGGCGCAACTGGAACGCTACTCCTGGCCCGGCAATGTGCGCGAACTAAAGAACGTGGTGGAACGCGCGGTGTATCGATCCGCCGTTCCTACCGTTGACGAGGTCGTCTTCGACCCCTTCGTCTCGCCCTTCGGCGCGGACACTGGAATCGAGGTTCGGGAGCCGGACCCGGCCCCCACAACCGGGACCGCCAAGGCGTACCGGTCACTGGAGGAAGCGGTGAGAGCGCTCGAGGTGCGAATGATTCGGGAGAGCCTGGCGGAGGCTCGGTACAACCAGCGCCAGGCAGCCGACGCTCTCGGCTTGACCTACCACCAGTTCCGCGGCCGGTGGCGAAAGTACCGGGAAGAGCTGGCCGTTGACGACGATTGAGGCAGGGCCTGCTCCGCGCGCATGAGGCTGCCGGTCTTCTCGACGAGGACATGACGGCACCGACCCGGACGCCACGTTAGGTCGTGACCCTCGCGCGCCGCGGGATCAAGGGTCCTCCCGGCGGGCGGATCCCCAGACACGCCGTCGCGCCCATGAACGACATCACGAGACAGGCCAGGAACATGCCGGCGTAGGACCCCGTGGCGTCGTGCACCATGCCTCCCAGCAGGGCGCCCAACGCGCCCCCGGTGTGGTGCACCCACAGGATCGCGCCGGTGATCAGCCCGATGTTCCGGACTCCGAAATAGTCGCCGGTCATGGCAGCGGCCAGCGGTGCGGTGGCCATGAGCGTGAAACCCATCAGCAGGGCGGCCGCGAATATGGCCGGCTCGGCGGACGACGATACCAGCAATCCGTAGCAGACGACGCGAAGCACGAACATGAAGGACAGGGGAAGGCCGTGGCCGGCCTTCTCCGTGACCGCCGGGAAGGCGAGAACGCCCACCAGGGCCAACAGTCCGGACAGACCCTGGATGTTCGAGGCGTGCTGGTTGGTGAGGCCGGTATCGGTGGCGAAAGGAACGAACTGGGTGACGAAGAAGAAGTCCTGGAAGCCGCAGAGACCATAGGAGACCGCGACGAACAGGAAGCTCCGGGAAAGGAAGGCCTCCCTGGGGGAATAGTCCGGGGCGGGGGCGCGGCGCCATGCCGGAACGTCGCTGCCGCCGATCTCGTACGGCGACAGCCCTATCTCCGCGGGCTCCTTCTTCATCAGGGCCAGGGCCACCGGGACTACCACCACGGACACCAGTATGCCAAGGGCCGCCCACGAGCCGCGCCATCCGAAGCGTTCGAGAGAGTAGGCCAGTGCTGGGATGACGACGAAGTGTCCGAACGCCGTGCCGGTGACGGCGATGCCGCCGATGAGGCCCCGGAGACTCCTGAACCACCGGGAGACGGTGGAGGAGACCACGCCGATGGTGATGCCCGACACCCCGATGGCGGTGATGACGCCGTAGTAGAGGTAAAGTTCGGGGATCGAGTCGGTGCGGGAGGTGAGGAACAGGCCGGCGGAGGCCCCCAGGGCCGAGATCGAGAACAGCCGCCGGGGTCCGTAGCGGTCCAGCAGCCGCCCGGCCATCATCTGACTGAAGCCGAACACCAGCATGTTCAGGGTGTAGGCGAAGGTGATGGCGCCCCGGTTCCAGCCGAACTCTCCCGCCAAGGGCTTCACCAGGACGCCGAAGGAGAAGCGCACGCCGCCGTCCACCACCAGGATGAGGAACCCCCCCAGGAGGATGATCCAGCCGTAGAAGAAGGGATTCGCGGGGGGTGAGGCGGCCGCGGCCCGCCGGGGTCGGTTGTCCTGCACGGCCGTGTTCAGAGCACGGCGATCTCGTCGCCGGGCCGGATGACGCCGCCCTTGACCACCAGCGCGCAGATTCCGCTCTTGCCGGCCAGGGCCCGGGTCATGCCCGGTTCGGTGATGGACTGGACGTACGCGCACGGCGGCCGCGGCCGGTCGAAGGCCAGCACCGCGTCGCCGGCGCGGAAGGCGTGCCCCACCAGCACGTCGAGCCTGACGCCGCGGGTGACAATGTTGCGCCGGTGCTCGCCGTTCAGCACCTGGAGCCCGGAGTCCTCGGCGATCGCCTCGAGGTCCTCGGCCTCGATGAGGGTTACCTGGCACTCGTCCCAGCCGCTGTAGTAACCGGTCCGCTCGCAGTAGCGGTCGCCCTTGAGCCCCATGCTCGCCACCGCCTCCGCCTCGTCCACTTTCCGCATGCGTGCGCTGCCTTCGGGCGCGATATAGATTTCGTGGACCGTACCCATTGTGCTCCCGGCATCCGCGGCTTCTTCCGCGGGCTCGTGCGGCGCAGGCGCCGTTCCCATAAACCGACAAGGCCCTTGGATGTTCCAAGGGCCTTGCATGCGTTCCGGAAGTATATTCAGCGCGGAGGCGGCCGTCAACGTGACGCCGTACGGCAGAGGTCGACTTTGGCCGGCCTTGGAAACGCCCGCTCGCCCTAGGCTTCTTGGTGAAACGATGTCCATGCTAACATTCGAACATGGGCTGTCCCCTACGGATCTTGAAGGACAATCCCCGGCTCCGGGGTCCCTGGACCCTCGTGCTGCTGGGTCTCGTGTCGCTGGCGGGAGTCGGCGACGGACATGCGGCGGCGGCCCGGGCGGAGGCGTACACGGGCGTATTCGTCGGCGCGGGCCGGAGCGAAAACCGGGTCATCGACCCCGAAGGGTTCGCGCACTGGGGGCGGCGCGGCTGGGCCACCGACTACGATGACGGCGACTTGGTAGGGGGTCTGCTGGCGGGAAGGAGGTTCACTGTCAATGGAGCCCGCTTCCGCATCGAGTTGGACGGCACCTTCGGTGACTTGTCGGCCCGATCGGACCGCGTCGATCCCGTCGGCAGGGACGAAACCGCGCGCGCACGGCTGCGGTGGGCGGCCACCGCGCGGGTGGGCCTGGAGCACGAGGAAGGTCCGGTGACGGTCTTCTTCAACGGCGGCGCGGCGGTGGCGAGCATCACGAACTCCGTGACCGATATCGACTTCTCGCGGAACATGCCGCCAAGAATGGATCCGGACGACTCGTTTCACGACAGGTCCACGAAGATCGGATGGGTCCTCGGCCTCGGCATCGAAGCGCCCTTGGCGGACGGCTGGAAGTGGCGGTTGGACGGTTCGTATCTGGGTTTCGGCCGCGGAACACACCGGGTGAACCGTTCCGGAAACAACCCGTGCGGGCCTGGCGGCCCTCGGCGGGCTTGTTCCTACCGCGTCGAGAACCACCTGGTGTTGTTGCGCCTCGCGGTCATCCGCCGGTTCGACCTGTGGCGCTGATGTAGCGGTCGGGGTTCCGGGACTTCAGGCATGGCGGGTACCGTCCTTCTCGTCGTTCACATTGCCGCAGGCGCGGTGGCGCTGGTCGCCGCGGCCGTTGCGCTTTCGACCGCAAAGGGTCGGTTGCATCACATACGGGCAGGGAGGGTCTATGCCGCGGCCATGGCGCTGGTGTGCGTCACCGCTCTGCCGTTGGCGATCCTCGGGGACGACGTCGTTCTGCTGCTGGTCGCCGTCTTCAGCTTTTATCTCGTGTTCGCCGGCTGGCGCTTCGCACGCAACGCCGGCGGACGGCCGCAGCCGGTGGACTGGAGCGCCGCCGTGATCATGGCCCTCACCGGCCCCGGCATGTGGGTCTACGGCGCCGTGCTCTTCCCGCGGGGCGACTCGCAGTGGGTGACCATGGCGGTGTTCGGATTCATTGCCGTGGCTCTGAGCGCCGCCGACTTGCGGTATCACCGAACGTCGCCCCGGCCCGGGGCGCAACGCATCGCCCGCCATCTCACCAACATGCTGGCGGGGACCATCGCCACCGTCACCGCGGTCGTGGTGGTCAACGTCGACACCCGGCCGGCATGGCTGGCGTGGATTCTTCCCACCCTCCTCATCACCCCGCTGATCGCATGGTGGAACCGGCGGGTCCTGCGGGGGAGGGACAGCACGCCAGGAATCCGGTAACGAGCGCCCTTCGCATGCCAGGGGATCGGGAGCAGCGAAAACCTGTATGCCGCCGCCCGGTCTCTGGTATAGTTACACAGACCGCGTTTCAGTTCCTGGATTCGAGTTGAGTTGGCCGCGATGAGCCACGTCCTGTTCCCCGTGATTCTCTCGGGTGGCGCCGGTACCCGGCTCTGGCCGCTGTCCCGCGAACTCCATCCGAAGCAGTTCATTCCGCTGGTGGAAGAACATACCCTGCTCCAGGCCACCGCCCGGCGCCTGGCCGCCCTCAGCGAGTTGCGGGCGCCCATCGTAGTATGCAACGAAGCCCACCGGTTCATGGTGGCCGAGCAGCTCGAGGGCATCGGCGTGGAACCCGCGGCCGTGCTGCTGGAGCCGCAGGGACGAAACACCGCGCCCGCGATTGCCGCGGCGGCGTTGGCTGCGCTCGCGCTTGGCGACGAAGACCCCATCCTGCTGGTGCTTCCGGCCGACCACGTGATCGGCGACGAGAACCGGTTCGCAAGCGCGGTGCGGAACGCGATCCTGGAGGCTGCCGCCGGTCACCTCGTGACCTTCGGGGTTACTCCCGCCTACGCGGAAACCGGGTACGGCTACATCAAGGCCGCCGGCCGCACCGGCGTCAGCGATGACGGCCGCAAGGTCGAGCGGTTCGTGGAGAAGCCGGATGCGGGAGAGGCCGCCGGCTACCTCGAAGAGGGCGGCTACTACTGGAACAGCGGCATGTTCGTGTTCCCGGCCTCAAGATATCTGGATGAACTCGGCTTACACGAGCCGGCGGTCCGGGACGCGGTGGCGCGGGCACACCGCAACGCGGTGGAGGACGTGGGCTTCCTGCGGCTGGAGGCGCGTTCCTTTTCGTCGTCTCCGGCCGTCTCGGTGGACTACGCGGTCATGGAGCACACCTCGGACGCCGTGATGGTCCCGCTCGAAGCGGGTTGGTCCGACATCGGCTCGTGGGCAGCGCTTGCCGATATGGCCCCCGGGGACGAAGCTGGCAACGTCACCCGGGGCGACACTATCCTGGAACGGGTCCACGATAGCTACGTCCGCGCCGGGGATCGTTTGGTGGCCGCGGTGGGGGTGTCCGGTCTCGTCATCGTGGACACCGCCGACGCGCTGCTGGTAGCGCGCAAGGACGCGGTTCGTGACACGGGCAAGGTGGCGGCGGCGCTCAGGTCGGCAGGCCGGGAGGAGCATCGGGTTCACCGCAAGGTCCACCGCCCCTGGGGCGCGTTCCACGATGTGCTCGTGGGCTCGGGATTCAAGGTGAAGCACATCGTCGTCCGTCCCAGCCACGCGCTGTCCCTGCAGTCGCACGAGTATCGCTCCGAGCACTGGACCGTCGTCCGCGGCACCGCGCGGGTCACCCGGGGAGAAGAAACCTTCGTGTTGTCGGAGAACCAGTCCACTTATATTCCCCGGAGGACGAAACACCGGTTGGCGAATCCCGATACCGTTCCGCTGGAGGTGGTGGAGGTCCAGTGCGGGGATTACCTGGAAGAGGACGACATCGTCCGTTACGAGGATGCCTACGGCCGCACGGACCCCGGTGAACCGGAGCCGAGCGATTGAGCCCGGTGAGGCACACGTCAGTGTCCGGTCTCGGTGCGGCGTCCGTAGACGTAGAGATCGGCAACCAGAAAGTTGACGATGCTGCCGAGGCTGACGCCGCAAAAGAACGCCAGCAGGCGGTGGCGGTCGAAGAGGTCCACGTAGCTCGTAAGCAGGGCGTAGCTGCCGACGTTCACCGCGAGGCCCACGAGGCTGCTCGCCGTAAACTTGGCCAGCTGGCCCAGGTGAGGCTGCCGCGCCCGTTCGCTGAAGGTCAGGCCACGGTTGAGTGCCCAGTTCCAACCCACGGCGGGCCAGAAGGAAAGGAAGCGGGCCAAGCGGTGCTCGATGCCGGCCCACTGGAGGCCGAGATAGCAGGCGAGGTCGACGACGAGCCCGCTGGCGCCCACCGCGCTGAAGAAAGGGACGCGGGCCAGGCTGCCGAACTTGTGGTTGTAAAGGCGGGAGAGGTGGCGCACGAAGCGGATCTGCTGACGCCAGTTCATTTTGCTGAGGCCCACGCTGCGGTCGCGGAAATCGATGGAGACCTCCCGCACCCGCAACCGTCCGCGTACCATGAGCTCCAGCGCGATCTTGTAGCCCATGGGCCGGAGGGTTCGGAGATCGGGTAGCGCGCTGCGGCGGGTGGCGAAGAACCCCGCCATGGGGTCGGCGCACTTCACCAGAGGGCGCGCCAGCCAGGTCGCCAGCCGCGAGTTCAGCACGCGGTAGAGGCTCCAGGAGCTGTCCACACTACCGCCCGGGGCATAGCGGCTGCCGATGACCATGTCGCAACCGCCGTCGAGGGCGGCCAGCAAGTCGACGATGCGCTCGGGGGGATGCGACAGGTCCGCGTCCATCACCACCAGCCGGTCGAAGCGGCTCAGCCGGATCCCCTCGATGACCGCCAGCGACAGATCCCGGGGCGGCTCGCGGCGGACCACCATGCGCACCGGCAGGCGCCGCGAGAGCTCCGAGACCACGGCCTCGCTGCCGTCGCCGGAATCGTCGTCCACCAGCAACAGCTCCCATTCGAGACCGGTTCCGGACAGCGCCGCGTCGATGCGTTCCGCCAGCGGCGCGATGTTTGCCGCCTCGCGGAACGTCGGCACGACGATGGAGACATTGCGGTCGGCGGTCTCGGGGGCAGGGGACGTGTTCGGCATGTTTTCGTCCAGGCACACAGGGTAGCATTACGTGCTAGTTCTCAATAGTGCCCGGGGTGGACGCGCCGCGGCGGGTGGCCAGTTCGGCGTAGCAGTAGGCTAGGGCCAGCCCGCGGTAGGGCCGCCAGCGTTCGGCGAAGGCGCGCATCTCGTCTTCGGTGGCCTTGCCGGTCCTGCCCAACAGGCCCTGAGCCACGTACTTGACCACTCCCAGGTCGCCGGCGGGGAACGTGTCCGGACGCGCCAGTCCGCGCATCAGCGCGATCTCGGCCGACCAGCGGCCGATGCCCTTTATGGCGGTCAAACGCTCGACGACCTGTTCGTCCGGCAGCGCAGACAGCCCGCGGAGCGTGACATCGGAGGCGAAGGCCTCGCCCAGCCGGACCAGCGTGCCCGCCTTGGCGTTGCTCAGCCGGAAGCCGCGCATGGACTCTAGGGTCTGCCCGGCGAACCGGCGCGGCTCGGGAAACGCGTGGTAGGTGCGCCCCTGTCGGCGCCACCTGCGGCCGAAGCTTTCGACGAGCGCCTTCTTGATGGAGTACGCAAACGTCAGGTTGACCTGCTGGGACAGGACCGCGGTGACCAGCGCCTCGAACAGCGTCGGACTGCCCGTGACCCGCAGCCCGCGGAACCGGCTCACCATCGGCGCCAGCAGCCCGTCCCCGCGCGCCATGCGGTAGAACGGCCGGAGGTCGAGGTCCGTGCACAGGACGTGGCGGAGCTGCGCCGCGAACCCGGCGAGCTTGAGGGGAGCTCTGGAGGGACTGTGCAAGACCACGGCCAGCCGCGGCTTGGCCACCGTCCCGGCGTTGGTCACCGTGGCCAACGCGAGCTGCCGGCCGTCCGCCAGGAGGCGCCGATATTGACCGTCCTCCACGAGGTCGACGCTCTCGCTCGCGAAACGCATGAAGCGCGCGACGGTGAAGTCGAACGAATACGGCGCCCGCGGGATGATCTCGAACGAGTGCGTCACGGGAGAGGCTTCGCGACAACTCCGCTTTGGCCTGTCGGAGCAGAACCCTGCATGTAGTGTGGTGTCTGGTTAATTCGCAGCATAATCTGCGGGTCTTTTTCGTCGTCGGCTGCGTTGCTCTTCCTCGCGTGGTACCCGCCCTGGGGCGACCTACGGTCGCCCCCACTCGTCATCGCGCCTTGCTGACGACAAAAAATCCTCCGCATCTTATGCTGCGAATTAACCAGACACCACACTAGTCGTTCCGTCCACGGACCAGGGTTACGATCCCGGTTCGCCTGATAGGCGGCCTTCGTCGTCGATCAGAGTGACGCGGCTTGGCAGGTCCTTGCCCCAATTCCACAGCACCAGGTTGAACTCTTGGGCACCGGCTCCGGCAGCGAAGCTTCGGACGAACATTCCGACATAGCCGTCCGCCATCAACCGGTCAGCCAGCGCCTGCGACGAGGGGGTCGTGCCCTCGAGCATTTCCGCCTCCCAGGAGGGACAAGCGAGTTCTGAATCGGCCACCCCGAGGGCCGCGCGTTGGGCGTCATCGCGCGCGTCGAAAATAGGTTCCGAATCGACCTCATAGGCGCAGAGCGTTATGGGCTGCATGGTTCGGCCCAGCGGCTGTGCCTCGCGTAGGGCAGTCAACGGCGTGAGGGACGTGTAGAGCGCCGGGACTCCGCGCCGGTTGAAACGCCCTCCATGGCGCCTTGCGCCGTCACCGGACAGTGGCGACCAGGACCATTGAGGATTGTGAGCGCGGTACACGATCCCTCTAAAACGCATCGAGTCGGCAGTGATCAGGCGTATCCGCCAGCCATGACCCGGTTCAGATAGGCGTGCACGTGATCCGCTTTGCCTTGGCGCAGCAAGAGATCGGGAGTGGCACCGCCGAACCCTGGCAGCGGCTCGGAACGGAACCAAGCGTAAGCCGCGAGGGTCGAGCCGGTTTCGGTCTCGACCCGGTTCAGTATCTCCAACATCTGGCGCAGACGAACTTGGGTCTTGCGCCCCCGGATTCTCGACGCTCGTGAGAACGCGTCCTTGCCAAGCCCCAAAGTCCCGGCGATCTCCGATTTGGTGGTACGGAGCGCGGATGCGATGAGGACCGGCGAGAACACCTCATCCTTGACAAATTCGTGGAACAGCATAGCGGAACCACATAGTTTTACACTTATTCTAGCGTAATTTTAGATGTGTTTGCAAGGCAAGGACACTTCATTATCGCCAATCGAGGGCCGTGGAACTTGATGGAGTCGAGAATTGATTCCCCGACGAGGTTCTACGGCCTCCCCGGATCCTCGTAGTAGTGCTGGTAGTACCAGTCCGCGATCTCCCCTCCGGTGGTCAGCCAGACGCCGTCGTGGGAGCGGATGTACTCCAGCGCGAGGTCGAAGTACTTGATGCGCAGGGGGACGCCGATGATGAAGGGGTGGAGCGGCAGGCACATGACCGTGCCGCTCCGTTCGCCGTCCCGGTAGAGCACGTCGAACTGGTCGCAGACCTGCTGCAGGTACTCCCTGGGAGTGTAGTTCGAGCGCAGGAAGAAGTTGATGTCGTTGAGCCCCTGCTCGTAGGGCACGACGATCATTCGGCCGGTATGCACCCGCATGGGGACGGGCTGGTCGTCGAAGCCCCAGTCACAGAGGTAGTCGAAGCCCACGCTGGCCAGGTGGTCCGGGGTGTCGAAGGTTTCCGCGAGCGCCGGTCCCAGCCAGCCCCGCGGCGCCTTGCCGGTGGCCTGGGCGATCTCTTCGCGCACCTGCCGTATGACGGAGCGCTCTTCGGCGGCCGGATAGGCGGTCAGGGGCAGGTTGTTGGTGATGCCGTGACCCAGCCATTCCCAGTCCCGCTTGACGCCCTCGTCGATGATCTCCCGGTGGTGGATGCAACACTCGGAGTTCAACTGGGCGCTGGCCCGGATACCGTGCTTGTCGAGCACCTCCATCATCCTGAAGACACCCACCCGCGCGCCGTAGTCGCGTTGCGAATAGCCGCGCACGTCCGGCACCCGTGAGGCGCCGAAATTCGGGATCGGCTGGTCGATGTGGAAATATTCGATGTTGGGGCTCACCCAGACGGCGATCCTGGCGTCATTGGCCCACCTGATCCTGGGCCGGGTCGTGATGGGCTGATAGTCGTAACGGCGGTTCTCCATTTCATGTCCTCGTGAATGACGGTGCTCTCTGCAATCGATCTCCGCCCGCTCGGACAGGCTCCTAGCACGGTTGGTTCCGACTGTCCACGACACCGCGTCGCAGCGCCGGTTAGCAATGCCTGCCGGTTCGCGTTAGAGGATTAGGACATCAAGACGCGGAGCGGAGCAGGTATGGCCATACTGAAAACGGCTTTGTGTGACGTGCTCGACATCGAGCACCCGATCATCCAGGCGGGCATGGGCTGGGACAGCCGCGGCTCCACGACCCCGC
Source organism: Deltaproteobacteria bacterium (assembly GCA_028818755.1). Classification (GTDB taxonomy): domain Bacteria; phylum Desulfobacterota; class Binatia; order UBA9968; family JAJDTQ01; genus JAJDTQ01. The sequence goes on from JAPPNF010000030.1 coordinate 20,705, forward strand.
CGAAGCTGGTGGCGGCGGTGTCCAACGGGGGCGGTCTCGGGGTCATCGGCGGCAGCCCGCTCCAGCCGGAGTTCATACGCGAGCGCATCCGCGCGACCCGTGAGCTGACGGACCGGCCCTTCGGGGTCGACATCACGCTGCCGCGGCTTGCGCAGACGCCTTACGCCGACGTGGGCAATGTTCGGGAGTTCCTGGAGCACACCCATCCCGATCACGTGGCCTTCGTGCGCGACGCCATCGAGGAGTTCGGACTGGAGACCCAGGGCCCGGACCCGTGGTCCAAGGTCAAGACGCCCGACATGGTGCAGCGGCAGTTGGACGTGATCCTGGAGGAGGGCGTCCGAGTGCTGGCGGTGGGCCTTGGCGACACCAAGGAGGTGATGCCGCTGGCCCACGAACGGGGCATGAAGGTGCTGGCGCTGTGCGGCAACGTGAAGCAGGCGGTGGGTCACGCCGCCAATGGCGTCGACGTGATCATCGCCCAGGGCTACGAGGCCGGCGGCCACACCGGCAGGATCGCCAACTTCCCGCTGATACCGCAGGTGGTGGACGCGGTGCGGCCGACGCCGGTCGTGGTGGCCGGCGGGATCGCCGACGGCCGAGGTCTTGCGGCCGCGCTGAGCCTCGGCGCCGTAGGAGTGTGGTGCGGCACGGTGTTCCTGGCCAGCGCCGAGAGCGAGATCCACGCCGACTACAAGAGCCAGCTCATCCAGGGGCGGACCGAAGACTTCGTCCTCGACCGCTATCCCAGCGGCAAGCCCAGCCGCCACTATCGCAGCCCGGTGATCCGCAAGTGGGAAGAATCGGGCCTGCAGGCGCTGGAGATGCCGTTCCAGGGCGTGCTCAACGACCAGTTCCGGGTGGCCGCGGAGAGCGGCGAGCAGGTGAACGTCATGAGTGTGCCCGGCGGACAGATCGCCGGTCTGCTCGGAGAGAAGGACGTGCGGCCGGCCGCCGAGATCGTCGAGACCATGGTGCGGCAGGCGGCGGAGGTGCTGAAGGCGGCCGCCGACCTGACTGCGGGTGATTGAACGCAACCAGGAGCCCGTGCGACTGAAGCAGGGTGGCGTCCTTCGACTTCGCTTCGCTACGCTCAGGACGAACGGTTTGGAAACCCTGGGTTCCGTTCGTCCTGAGCGTAGCGAAGCGTCAGCGGAGCGAAGTCGAAGGATGCCGTCTAGCTGTCGGAGCGCCGGTAGGTCGTGTTGGTGCCGCCGCTCTGGGAGCGGAGATACTCATCCACGTCCGAGAACGAGTCCATCATCAACTGCTGGCGCGCGGCCACGAGTTGGTCCGTGCGCAGGGCCTGCGACAGGGGGAGGTCCTTGCCCACCTGCACCGCGATCTTGGCACAGGCCAGCGCGGCGGGATGGCGCGTGCCGATTTCTCTGGCGAGGCGGAGGGTCACTTCCTCCAGCTCGGCCTCGGGCACCGACGCCGACACCAGCCCGAAACGGTCTGCCTCGGTCCCCGAGAAGTTCCGGCCGCTGAAGTGCATGATCGCCGCCTTCTTGGCCGGGATCCCGGTGTGGTACAAGGAGCTGAGCGCCATCTGCCCGAAACTGCCGCGCAGGATCTCGGGCATGCCGATCTTGGCGGTATCCGCGGCAAGAGCGATGTCATGGGCGGTCATGAGCGCCATACCGCCCCCCAGGCAGTGGCCGTGCACCTGGGCGATGGTGACCTTGGGGTAGTTCCGGAAACTCTCGTAGAACATGAGGTTTGGGTGGGAACGGTCCCAATCCCGCGGCGGTTCATTGTGGAGCGTGCGCAGGTCGCGCAGGTCCGCCCCGGCGCAGTAGCACGGTCCGTTGCCCCGCGTGATGACGACGCGGACCTCGGGGTCGGCCCGGACCGTCTCGAGGGCGTCGAGGATCTCGGCAGTCAGCACGCGGTTGAGGGCGTTGCGCTTCTCGGGCCGGTTGAAGCTGAGGCGCGCCACGCCGTCGGCGGGCCGTTCCAGCGCCAGGCTCGACCACTCCGTCGTCATTCGCCTTCTCCCGGCTCGTCATCCAACCGGTCCGGAGCCTTGTAGTACTTCTGATAGTACCAGTCCGCGATCTCGCCGGCGGTGGTCTTCCAGACGCCGTCGTGGGAGCAGATGTAGTCCAGGGCGCGGTCCAGGGCGCCGATGCGGAAGGGCATGGCGGTGACGTACGGGTGCAGAGGGATACACATCACCCGGCCGCCGTTCTCGCCCTCCCGGTAGAGCGTATCGAACTGGTCGCAGACGATCCGGTAATAGTCCGCCGGCGTGTGGTTGGCGTGGACGAACATCGAGATGTCGTTGATGCCCTGCTGGTACGGGACCGTGATCATGCGGCCGGCCTTGACCCGCATGGGCACCGGCTGGTCGTCGCAGCCCCAGTCGCACACGTACTCGAACCCTTCCGCGGCGAGGACGTCCGGCGTGTCATAGGTCTCCGAGAGCCCCGGTCCCAGCCAGCCCTTGGGCGCCTTGCCGGTGGCGTGGGTGATGATGTCGCGGACTTCGCGTATGACCTTGCGTTGCTTCTTGGCCTTGTAGGCGTTCATGCGCGTGTTGTTGTTCATGCCGTGGCCCAGCCACTCCCAGGAACGCTTGTTGCCTTCCTCGATGATGGCCGGGTGCTGGCCGCACACCTCGGCGTTGAGCAGCACGCTGGCGCGCATGCCGTAGCGGTCGAACACCTCCATCATGCGGAACACGCCCACCCGCGAACCGTAGTCCCTCAGGGTGTAGGACTGCACGTCCGGCAGCGGCTCGGGGACCCTCGGCAGCGACTTGTCGATGTGGAAGCACTCGATGTTCGGGCCCAGCCAGAGCGCCACCCGCGCTCCACCCGGCCATTTCAGCCGCGGCCGGTGGATGATCGGACTGTAGTCGTAACGTGTGCTGAACATCGGCATTGCCTCCGTGCGCGGTTTACGGTTGTCCGTGTGGATGGTCTACCAGATCGCATCGCGGGTGGCGAGAGGGGATTTCGGGCGCGTCCGCGCTGTTGCCGACAACCCGATGTAGGGTGTAGCATTTCTGTATCCCGTCTCTCCGGTGGAACCGGGGGCCGTCTAATTGAGTGACACATCCTGCGGTCGCCAACGGGGAAAGAGCGCGATGAAGCGGTTATTGTGGATTCTGGGCCTGATCCTGGTCTTGCTGGGCGCCGGCGCCGCGGGTCTCTTCTGGTACGATCCGGCGCTGGTGGAGAGCAACGTCGGCAACGTCCGAGGGGGGCTTTCCTCGCTGACCAGCAGGCTCCTTCCCGCCGAAGAGAAGGAGGTCTTTCCCTTCCGCCTCGCCAAGGTCGAGACCGGCGAGATCTTCTCCCGCATCACCACCACGGGCACCGTGAACCCGGTCTCGTCGGTGACCGTCTCCACGCAGGTATCCGGGACCATCAAGGACCTTCCCGTGGACGTGCCGGCGAGGGTCAAGCAGGGGGATCTCATCGCGCGGCTCGATCAGGACCTGTTCCGGGCGCAGGTGCTCCAGGCCGAGGCCAAGGTGGCGAAGGCCAAGGCCAATCTCGCCAAGGAGCGCGCTGGCGTGACGATGCTGAAATCCCGCGTGGCGGCCAGCATCGAGGGCGCCCGGGCCGCGGTCGAGAACCTGGAAGAGAAGCACCGGCGCAACAAGGACCTCGTGGGCCGTAACCTCATCTCGCGCGACCAGTACGAGTCCATCAAGGCGGAATACGAGCGTGCGACCGCGCGTTTCAAGGAAGAGTCCGCCCGGGTGGACGAGGTCAAGGTCAAGAAGGCGGTCATCGCCGGCATCCGCGCGGACGTGCAGCAGGCGCAGGCCGAGCTCGAGATGGCGCGGGTACGCCTCAACCGTAGCGTCATACGAGCCCCCATCTCGGGCGTGGTGATCCAGAAGACCGTGGAAGCGGGGCAGACCGTGGCCGCCAGCCTGTCGTCGCCGCCGCTGGTGAAGATCGCCGAGCTCGAGGAGATGAAGGTCTCGGCCTTCGTCGACGAGGCGGACATCGGCAAGGTGAAGGTGGATCAGGAAGTGGAGTTCCAAGTGGACTCGTACCCCGGGCGAACCTTCAACGGCAAGGTGGTGCGCATCTTCCCGTCGCCGCTCATCAAGGACAACGTCGTGACCTACGACACCGAGATCCGCGTGCGCAACGAAGACCTGGCCCTCAAGCCGGGCATGACCGCCAACGTCACCATCATTCTGGCCAGAAGGAACGACGTGCTGATCGTTCCGAGCGCCGCCCTGAGAGTCAGCGGCCGCGATATCCGCCAGCTCTACCCCGACATGCCCAGGCGTGGCGGTGGGCGCCGGCGCGGCCGGCCCACCCCCGAGCAGCGGCGCCGGTGGTTGCTGGAGGGCAGGGGCGCCGTTTGGGTCTACCGCGACGACAAGCCCGCCCGGGCGCGCATCCGCTTCGGAGCCACGGACGCCAAGAACATGGAGATCGTCTCGGGTCTCGAAGCGGGCGACCAGGTCATCGTGGGGATCCGCTCCGAGGCCATGAAACGCGCCACCAACACCACCGCCCGCGTGCGCTCGCGAATCCTCGGAGGCCTCTGAGCGGTGGAACGGCCGGCGGTCATTGAAGTCGAGGACCTCACCAAGGTCTACGATCTCGGCGAGCAGAAGGTGGAGGCGCTGAAGGGCGTCTCGTTGCGCATCTTAGCCGGCGAGATCGTCGCGCTCATGGGGCCTTCGGGCTCCGGCAAGTCGACGCTCATGAACCTCCTGGGCTGCCTGGACCGGCCCACCTCCGGCGAGTACAGCCTAAACGGCAATGACATCGGCAGCCTGTCGTCCGACGAGATGGCCGCGCTCCGCAACCACGAGATCGGTTTCGTCTTCCAGAACTACAATCTCCTGGCCCGCACCACCTCCCTGGAGAACGCTGAGCTGCCGTCTCTCTACAACGGAGTGCCCACGGCCGAGGGACGCCGCAAGGCCCGGGAGATGCTGGAGCTGGTAGGTCTGGGAGACCGGATGACGCACCGGCCCACCCAGTTGTCCGGCGGCCAGCAGCAACGGGTGGCCATCGCCCGGGCCCTGCTCAACGACCCGAGGATAATCCTGGCGGACGAGCCCACGGGCAACCTCGATACCCAGACCGGCGCCGAGATCATCGAGCTCTTCAAGACGCTCAACCGGGAGAAGGGCATCACCATCGTCTTCGTGACGCACGATCCCGAGGTGGCCTCGCACGGGCAGCGCGTCATCCATTTCAAGGACGGCCTGGTGGAACGCGAGGAGGCAGGGAGCCGGACAAACGCCGCCGCGGCGGGGCAATCCGCCCAGGTCCATGCCGCGGCGGAGAGCGAGGACGCCGGAGGCGGCGACGTCGCAGGTGCGGGAGGCGGTGGCGCAGGCCATGACGGCGGCGGGGCGGACGACAACGGCAACAGCGCGGACAATGGCAACGGCGGCCGCTATGGCCGGAGGCGTCTGGGGGCCGGAGTCCGGGCCAACGTCCGCATCGCGCTGCGGGCCATCCGGGTGAACAAGCTCCGGTCGGCGCTGACCATGCTGGGAGTCATCATCGGCGTCGGCGCGGTCATCGCCATGGTGGCCATCGGAGAAGGCGCCAAGGCCAGGGTCGCCAAGCAGATGGAGCGTCTGGGCAGCAACCGCGTGTCGGTCTATGCCGGAATGGTGACCCGCGGCGGCCGCCGTGTGCGGGGTGCGCGGATCACGACGCTCACGGAGGCGGACGCCAGGGCTATCCAGGCCGACGTGCCGGGAGTGGTGCGGGTCGCGCCCCATGTCCGGGGCTCCGCCCAGGTGGTCTACGGCAACAAGAACTGGTATTCGCCCTTCACCGGCACCACCCCGGATTACCTCGGCATCATGAACTGGGGCGTTGAGTCGGGGTCCGGCTTCACCGACGACGACATGCTCCTGAACCGGAAGGTGGCCCTCATCGGGCAGACCGTGGGCAAGGAACTCTTCGGCGACGACTATCCGATCGGGCAGACCATCAGGGTCAAGCACATCCCCTTCGAGGTGGTGGGCGTGCTCAAGGAGCGGGGGACGTCCTCGTGGGCCGGCGACCTCGACGACATCGTCATCGTCCCGCTCAAAACGGCGCAGCGGAAGCTTCTGGGGATCCGTTACGTGCGCGGCATCGAGGTCAGCGCCGAAAGCCAGGAAGCCACGTCGGACGTGCAGGACGGCATTACCGCCCTGTTGAGGGTGCGCCACAAGATCACCGGCACCAAGCTGGACGACTTCCGGGTCCGCAACCGCACCGACATCCTGGAAGCGGCCAACGAGGCCGCCAGCACCCTGGGCTACCTTCTCGCCGGCATCGCCGGGGTGGCGCTCATCGTCGGCGGCATCGGCATCATGAACATCATGCTGGTGTCGGTGACCGAGCGCACCCGCGAGATCGGCGTGCGCCTGGCCATCGGAGCGAGACGGCGGGACATCCGCCGCCAGTTCCTCACCGAAGCCATGGTGCTGAGTCTCTTGGGGGGCGCCGTCGGCATTGTCGCCGGGGCCGCCGCCTCTCTGGGGCTTTCCTACATGGGCGGCTGGCAGATCGTCATCTCGCCCAGTGCCGTCCTGCTGGCCTTCGCCTTCGCCGCCGCTATCGGCGTGTTCTTCGGCTTCCAGCCCGCCAACCGGGCGGCGCGGCTCAACCCCATCGAAGCGCTACGGTACGAGTAGGGGCTACTCCGGCGCCTTGAAGGAGTAGGCCGTGCGGAACGCCTCCGTGGCCTGCATGCGCGCCCACCAGGCGCCCACCGCCGGCCGCGCGTTCCAATCCACCAGCCTTTCCAGTTTGTTGGACTCGAAGCGCTCGATGAACGGAGCGATGGAGCAGTCCGCCAGGGACATGCGGTCGCCGTTGAGCCAGGGCCGGTCGGCCAAAGCCGTTTCCACGTCATCCAGGATCTCGGCAAGCCGGGCTTCGGCATAGGCCATCTGTTCCTCGGAGATGCCGTTCCTGAGACGGTCCCGCAGGAGCGCGCGCTTCGGTTCGGTGGGCTGCTGCATGACGGCGGCCTCGCGCTCTTCGTCGGACAGGTGCTCGTAGCGCTTGATGCGGCCCTGCTTGATGAAGGAAATGATGTTGACGTTCCGGTGCAGCTCGTGCTCGAACCGGTCCATCCAGATACGCATTTGCGCGCGTTCGTAGGGGTCTTCGGGCCGCAACGGCACCTCCGGCCACACGTCTTCCAGGTACTCCAGGATGAAGTTGGACTCGATGACGATGCGGCCGTCGTGGACCAGGGTGGGCACGACCCCGTTGGGGTTCAACTCCACGTACCAGGGTTCCAGGTTCTCGAACTTCGCGAGGTTCACATAGACGCTCTCCCAGGAGAGCCGCTTCGCCGCCAAGGCGATGCGCACGCGGCGCGAGCAGGTGGAACTCCACCAATGGTAGAGTTTCAGCATGAAGACACCTCCAGCGGCAGGTTGGCGTTCCGAAAGAAGACCAGTCCGAAGATAGCGGTCTTGCGGGGAAATTGCCATTCGTGGAAGGTTTGACAGCCGGCCTGAGCGCGCCTAGATTTCCAGGTATTCCAATAGCGGAGGAGAATTGAATGGATGCTTTCCGGCAGGGTGCTTTCAGTTGGTGCGAGCTTCTGACGACGGATGTCGAGGCCGCCAAGACGTTTTATTCCGAGCTCTTCGGGTGGACCATGGAGCCGGTCACGAACGCGGCCAACGAGGGCATGCAGTACAACCTGGTGAAGGTGGACGGGACCGAGATCGGCGGCATTATGGCTGTGCCGCCCCATGCCCAGGGCATGCCCCCGTCATGGGGAACCTATGTGACCGTGGATGACGTGGATGCGGCGGCGGCCAAGGCACGGGAGCTTGGCGGCGACGTTGTTGTGCCGTTGACGGATATTCCGGAGGTGGGGCGCTTCTGTGTCATCAAGGATCCCCAGGGTGCGGTGATCTCCATGATCACCTACCTCGAGACGCACTCGTAGGGAGACCACGGCTTGTCGGCCCGCGAGCCACGGGTTTCAGGGTGACGCCGGTGTCCGAGAATCTGCCGGAAGACTCGCTCGTGCGCTGCGATTGGGCCACGACCGAGTTGTCCACGGCTTATCACGACGCGGAGTGGGGGGTTCCGTGCCATGATGACCGGACGCTCTTCGAGTTCCTGATCCTGGAGGGGGCGCAGGCGGGCTTGAGCTGGGAAACCATCCTGAGGAAGCGGCACCACTACCGCCGCGCGTTCAGCGGTTTCGACCCCGACGCCGTGGCACGCTATGATGAGAGCAAGCGGAATGAACTGTTGAAGGACGCGGGCCTGGTGCGGAACCGCCTGAAGATCGGCGCGGCAGTGGCCAACGCCCAGGCGTTCGTCCGGGTCAGGGAGGAGCACGGGACCTTCGACCGCTATATCTGGCGGTTCGTCGGCGGACAGCCGCGGACCAACGGGTGGCGGGTCCAGGAAGACGTCCCGGCGCGCACGACGGAGTCCGAAGCCATGAGCCGGGACCTTGGGCGCCGCGGGTTCCGTTTCGTCGGCCCCACCATCTGCTATGCTTTCATGCAGGCGGTGGGGATGGTGAACGATCACCTGGTGCAGTGCTTCAGGCATCGCGCCGTCGCCGGCCTGGAGGCGTAACCTCCGGTGGCGGAAGGGGGCCGGCCGGCATACATACGGGGGAGGAGAACGTAATGACGGCAGGCTTGTCTCGCGTCGGTTCGGGTTACGTTTACGCGCTCATGCGAATCGTCGTCGGGCTCGCGTTCGCGCAGCACGGAGCGCAGAAGCTGTTCGGTGTCTTCGGCGGCGTCGACGGCGGCGGTGCGACGGTGGAGATTCTGTCCCTCATGGGTGTGGCGGGCGTCATCGAGTTGGGCGGCGGTCTGCTGGTGGCCATCGGGCTCCTGACCCGCCTTGCGGCTTTCCTTGCCAGCGGCCTCATGGCCTGCGCCTATTTCATGGCCCACGCGGGCCGCGGTTTCTGGCCCATCGAGAACCAGGGCGAGCTCGCCGTTCTCTTCTGCTTCGTGTTCCTGTACATCGCATTCCGGGGCGGCGGCCTGGGCGGGTTCCGCCGCTAACCGCATGGCCACCTACGCCATCGGCGACGTTCAGGGCTGCTATGAACCGCTCCGGCGGCTGCTGGACGTCGTCGGCTTCGATCCGGCGGCCGACCGGCTGTGGTTCGCCGGCGACCTGGTGAACCGCGGACCGGATTCCCTCGCGGTGCTGCGCTTCGTCAAGGGGCTCGGCGCCGGCGCGGTCTCGGTCCTCGGCAACCACGACATTCACCTCATCTGCCGGGCGGCGGGCGTTTCCGACGCCAAACGCCTGGACACCCTTGACGGCGTGCTGGCCGCTCCCGACCGTGACGAGCTCGTGGAGTGGCTGCGCCGTCTTCCGCTGATCCACCGCGACGGCGGATACGTGCTCTCCCACGCCGGTCTGTTGCCGCAATGGTCCACCGGCATGGCCGTGGAGTTGGCGGGAGAGGTCGAAGCGCGGCTGCGCGCGGCCGATTACGGGGAGTTCCTGCGGCGTCAGACGGGCCGCTCGGTGGAGGCGTGGTCCGACGACCTCGGCGGGCCGAAACGCTGGAGCTGCATCCTCGGCGTGTTCACGCGGCTCCGGTGCTGCACGGCCGACGGCCGCATGGCGCTGTCGTTCTCGGGGGCGCCGGCGGACGCGCCCCAAGGATACAGTCCCTGGTTCACATGGCGCCGCGGCCCGACGGACGAGACGGTGCTGTACGGGCACTGGGCGACCCTGGGGTATTACCGCGAGAACGGCACGGTTTGCCTGGACAGCGGATGCGTCTGGGGCGGACCGTTGACCGCGCTGAGGCTCGACGACGGGCAGGTCTTCCAGGTGCCCGGCGGTATGCCGCGCATCCATCGCTAGTGTCCTGTTCCACGTAATTCTTTACTAATCTGCTGGTCTTTTTTGCCGTCGGCTGCGTTGCTCTTCCTCGCGTGGTGCCCGCCCTGGGGCGACCTACGGTCGCCCCCACTCGTCATCGCGCCTTGCCGACGACAAAAAATCCTGCGCATCTTAGTAAAGAATTACGTGGAACAGGACACCAGGCTCGGCGCGAAGGGTTTGGGATCCGCGCCAAGAGCGGGCATCGCGCGGAGACGGATCCGGAACCCCGCCTACCGACCGTCATCCGGGCGCGGGCGGGTTTGAAACCCGCCCCTGCCGAGCTGCTGCTCCAGCGCCCACGCCACGTGCTCCCGCACCAGCGGCGACGGGTCGTCGCTGCGCTCCCGCAACCCCTGCACGATGAGAGGATCGTAGGGTGCATTGCCCAAGGCGACGGCGACGTTCCGCAGCCAGCATGCGTAGCCGATGCGGCGGATGGCGCTGCCGCTCATGATGCGCAGGAAATCCGCCTCGCTCCAGCGAAACAGCTCCAGCAGCGCCGGCGCGTCCAGGTCGTGCCGCGGCAGGAAGCCGGTCTCCCGCGTGGCGCGGGCGTAGCGGTTCCAGGGGCAGACGAGCTGGCAGTCGTCGCAGCCGTAGATGCGGTTTCCCATGAGCGGCCGCAGCTCCACCGGGATGGAGCCGCGCAACTCGATGGTGAGGTAGGAGATGCAGCGGCGGGCATCCAGCCGGTACGGGCCGGTGATGGCGCCGGTGGGGCAGACGTCGATGCACGCCCGGCAGGTGCCGCAGCGGTCCTCGGCGGCCTTGTCCGTGGGCAGCGCCAGATCCGTGTAGATCTCGCCCAGGAAGAACCACGAGCCGGCGCCGGTGTTGATGAGGTTCGTGTGCTTGCCGATCCAGCCCAGGCCGGCATTGCGCGCCAGCGGCTTCTCCAGCACCGGTGCGCTGTCGGTGAACACGCGGTAGCCGAAGGGGCCCGCTACCTCGGTGATCCGATCCGCCAGCGCCTGCAGCCGCTTCCGCAGGAGGCGGTGATAGTCCTGCCCCAACGCGTAGCGGGAGACATAGCCGAGGCGGGAGTCGTCCAGCACGTCCCACGGGTCGGCCCCGCTCTCCGGCAGGTAGTCCATGCGGGCGGAGATCACCCGGACCGTGCCCGGCACCAGCTCGGCGGGGCGCGAGCGCCGGGAACCGTGCCGCTCCATGTACGCCATCTCGCCGTGCCGTCCCTCGGCGAGCCAGCGGTCCAGCAGCGCCTCGTCGCCGGCCAGGTCCACGCCGGTGATACCCACCTGCTGGAAGCCCAGCTCCCGGCCCCACGCCTTGATGCGTCCGGCCAGCCCGGCGAGGTCGGTCTCGGTCATTTCACCCCGCTCTCAGGGTACCGCAGGAGGCAAGGGTCCTGGGTGGTCACGGCGTCCATTCATGGAGAGTGCAGGTTACGATGCCGGCGAGTACCCCCGGGCGAACCAGGGCTCGAGGTCCGCGGAGAACCACTCGCCCGGAAGGTCCCTGCCGATTCCGGTCTCCCGGGCCTTGTCCAGCACCGCCTTGCCCATGGCGGCGAACTGGATGGCCATGCCCGAGTTGTTCTTGTAGTAGATGATGTCGGACGCCTTCCGGCGGCCCGCTGCGGTCCCGTTCACCACCTCGCCCAGCTCCACCACCCGCTCCCACGAGGTCTCGCCCGCCTCGATGGGATCGAGCAGCTCTTTCTGGCGGTTGGCGTGGACGCTCTCGCGGTCGTTGACCACGATCAGGTCGCTGCGCCGGAAGGTCTCCCGGTCCACCTCGTGGCGCTCGAACACCACGTCACTGTTGACGATGGACACCACCGTCTGCCCCGGCTCCAGGTCGTTGCCGTCGAACACCGGTCCGGACGAATTGGTGGCGCAGCAGATCACGTCGGAACCCTTCACCACGTCCGCCGGTTCGGCCGCAGCGACGACCGGGATTCCCAACTCGTCGCCGAAGCGCGCGCAGAACTCCTCCCGATGCGCGCGCGAAGGGCTGTACACCCTCATGCGCTGCAGCGGCAGGGCGTCCGCCAGCGCGCGGGCGTGCAGCTCGGCCTGGTGGCCGGTGCCGAAGAGGCCGGCGACGCGGGAGTCCGGGCGCGCCAGCAGGCGGACGGCGGCGCCGCTGGTGGCGCCTACGCGCAGAGGCGAGATGGTGCCGTCCACGATGATGCCCAGCAACTCGGCGGTCTCCAGGCTGTAGACCAGGAAATGGCCCCAGTAGCGCCTGGTGGGGTGCTGGAACTCGACCCGGCGAGTCTCGTCGTCCTTCTCCTCGGCGAGCCGGGAGTTGAGCCGCAGCGCCGCTACCCCGTACTTGGGTAGCGCACCGGCGTGGATGTTGGCGAAGTACTTGGCTTTCGGGTCGGGCGTCGGACAGGAATAGCGCAGCCGCGGCCGGTTGACCCCGTTGCCGCGTCCAATCTCGCGGAACACATCCTCCATGAGGTCGATGCACTCACCCATGGTGAGCAGTTCCTTGCCTTCCTCTTCGTTGATGATCATCACCATGCGGTCCGCTGCTCCTTCCTTACTGCCGAGACTTCGCAGGAATCTACTACGAAATACTTGGACGGGTCCATTTCCGAGCCCGTCTCGACCACGGTCATTCCCGCGAAAGCGGGAATCCAGGCGGAGTGGGCCGGCTACCTCGGCTGCCCGACGTCCGCGCCACCCGTGGATTCCCGCCCCCGATCGGGGCCGAGGGCATGCTTTCGCGAGAATGGCGCTTCCGGGGTCCGGCTGGCATATCGAGGCCGGTCATTCATCCGACCGATTGCCAGGTATTTGATGTGGCACGCGCGTGCAGTAGAAAGACCGTACCGGCGGCCAAGGGGTCTCGGACAGGAGAGCGAATCATGGCGGACGAACGCACGGCGCTGCGGGACGCGGTCTCGCGTTACATGCCGCTGAAGACCGCCGCGGACTGGTGTGACGACAACGCGCGCCGGGCCGGCGGGAAGGAGGCGCTGGTGGACGCCCGCCGGCGCCTCACCTGGACGCGGATGGGCGAGCTTTCCGACGCTCTCGCCTTGGCGCTGCTGGATCTGGGTTTGCAGCGCGACGGCCGCGTGCTCATCCAGATGCCCAACTCGGCCGAGCTCTTCCTGGCGCGGCTGGCGTGCGAGAAGGCTGGGCTCCGGCTGGTGACCGTGGCCCCGAGTCTGCGGCGGGCGGAGCTCGAGCCCGTCGTCCGGTTCACGCGCCCCGAGGCCGCTATCATGCCCGCCGCCTATCGCGGGTTCCGCCACCTGGAGCTGTTGGAGCAGGTCCGCGTCCCTGAGTTGCGCCACGTGCTGGCGGCGTGGGACGAGGTCCCGGCCGGCTGCCTGTCGGTGGAAGAGATCTTCTCAAGCGCGGTTTCCCCAGAACGGCGGCAGCGCCTGTCTACCGCCCGCTACGGCGTCGAGGACGTCTGCCAGCTTGCCACCACCAGCGGCTCCACCGGCGTGCCGAAGTGCGCGGCCGTGCCTCTCTACACGCGGCTCCTCACCGCCTGGATGCACCTGCGGCGGTTCCAGGTCGAGGAGGACGACACCCTGTGCGCGGTCACCGCCATCATCTCCGGTGTGGCGGACGGGCTGGTCTACAACGGCGTCTGCCAGGCGGGTGCCCGGGTGGTGCTGATGGACCACTTCGACCCGCGACGCACATGCGAGACCGTGGCCGGGGAGCGGGTGAATGTCCTGCCCATGGTCCCGACGATGATTTCCCGGCTGCTGGCCTTCGAGGCTCTCGATGACTACGATCTCACCGCGCTACGGATCATCGTCAGCCACGGCTCGTCCCTGCCGCACGACCTGGGCCACGCAGCCGAGGCGCGCCTGGGCTGCCGGATCATGCAGGGTTACGGCAGCGTGGACTGCGGCGGCCTGTGCGCCACGTCCTGGGACGATCCCGCCGACATCCGCATCGGCTCGGTGGGCCGGCCCCTGGAGGGGAACGAGATTCGCATTATGGACGGGGACGGCAACGAGCCGCCGCGGGGCGAAACCGGCCGCCTGTGGGTCCGGGGGCTGCCCTCGGATGCGCGTTTCCTGGACAACCCCGAGCTCAACCGCCGGCGACGCCCGGACGGCTTCCTGGACCTGGAGGAATGGGGCCGGATGGACGAGCACGGCAACGTCTATCTCATGGGCCGGGACCAGGACATCATCATCCGCGGCGGCCAGAACATCTTCCCCGCCGACCTGGAGAACCTGCTGGTGCGACACCCTCGGGTGCGCGAGGCTGCGGTGGTGGGCTACGCCGACTCGGAGATGGGCGAGCGTATCGCCGCATGTATCGTCCTGGAGGGAGCCGCCTCGTTGACCCTGGAACAGGTGACGGAGTTCCTGCGCGACCAGGGGCTGGCGCCTTTCAAGCGGCCCGACCGCCTGGAGTTGATGGACGGGTTCCCCAAGGTCGCGTCAGGGGACAAGGTGGACAAGCGCGCGCTCAGGGAGAGTCTTGCGTAGAGGACGGCGGCCCGTTGACGTGTACGCGCACCGCGCCGTAGGCGCAGTCCCACTGGCACACGAAGCAGCCCTGGCAGTCGTCGGGGAACGCCATGAAGGCCTTCCGGTCCGCGTCCAGCCGCAGCACGTCCGTGGGGCAGGTCTCGACGCACACGCCGCAGCCGGTGCACGCCTTCCCGTTGACCTCAACGAGCGGCACGGTCGGTCTCCTGGTTGCGGAATACGAGGTGCAGGTTCTGCGTCGGCCGCACCGGATGAGGATCGTGCCATGACTCCGGTATCGGCTCGTCCCAGAGCGTGAGCGCGCCGTTCTCCTGCTTCGCCACCACCACCTTCACCCAGTTCACGTTGTCGATGACGGGATAGTCCTCCCGGATGAAGGCGACCCGGCTTTCGGTCCGGTAGCGGTAGGCGCGCAGCGTCGCCTCGAGCACCTGCACGTACTGGGTGAGGCCCCATACCTTGGCCAGTTCGTGAGGGTTTCGGGCCATGAGCCGGGGCACCTCGTGTTCCCGGACGTCGTGGAGCTCGGCCAAAGCAGCGTCAAGGCGGTCGGCGTGGAGCACGAGTCCGACCTTCTCCATCAGGAGCTCGCCCAACCGGCGGTGGACCGGTGCGAACTCGACGCCGTCCCGGCGCTGGAGCGGTTCGAGGATCTGCGCCGTCACTTGCTCGACCTGTTCCGCCGGCGGTCGCGGCGGCTCCGCCGACGCCACGGCCGCCCCGACGGCCCGGCCGGTCCAGTCGCCGGTGACCGAGCAGAAGGGCAGGTTGCCGCCCGGGAGATAGGTCATGTCGGTGCAGGTGCCGGCGGCGTAGAGCCCCGGCACCGTGGTCTCGCCCCGTTCGGTGACCCGCGCGCCGGCGCCGAAGATGCCGCTGGTGCCCGCTACCTGGTAGGTGTAGGGCACCGGCGTCTCGGTGAGGTCGCCCACCATGGCCTCCTGATTGTTTACCACGATGGGGATCACCCGACGGATGAGCTGCATCCGGTCCGGCGGCACCTCCCGCAGATCCATGGAAGGCACTTGGCCCTTTTCCTTCTGGTGCGCGATGGCGAAGTAGAGCAGCGCCCGCTGCGTCATCTCCATCCGCTTGGGATCGTAGTCCTCCAGGAAACGCCGGCCGTCCTTGTCCACCCACTTGGCGCCGGAGGGCATGAGGGACTCCAGGCCGGGGGCGGAAAGCGCGTTGTCGGGGTTCAGATTGATGCCGCCCAACTCCAGCCGCGACAGCTCCGCGCCGGCGCGCATCATCATGGCGATGCCGTCGCCGGAAAGGTCGATGGGCATGTAGCCCAGGGTGCTTCCGGGCCAGGGGTAGGGGAACTTGTAGGGGCCCGTGCACACCACGGTGGCGTTGGCGGCGATCTCGTGGACTTCCCCGGTGCGCGTATGAAAGCCGCAAGCGCCCACCACGCGCCCGCTCGTGGGCAACTGGCCGTCGGAGGTCAGCAACTCCGTCAGCGCCACCCGGTTCAGCACCTCAACGCCGCTTCCGACCACGCCCGAGCGCACCGCCATCATCATCTGCGGCCCACCCTCGGCCATCCACACCCCGTTGGCGAAGGAGCGCCCCGGAGCGCCCATACGGACGATCTTGCGGCCCTCCTTGACCCACTTGACGCCCCAGCGGTCCATGAGTAGCACGTGCTCGTGCATGACCGGGAGCGACCGGGCCACCAGGGGCTGGTTCACCAGCGGTCCCCCGAAGGCCCGCATCCATGCATCCTTGTCGTCGCCCGGCATGTAGGCGGGGTACACTCCGGAAGCAAGCGCGCTGCAACCGCTGCGGCCGAAATACGAACGGTCCACCAGCAGCACCCGCGCCCCCGCCTCCCGCGCCCGGTAGGCCGCGAAGGCGCCGGCGATACCGCCGCCGATAACCAGCACATCCGTTTCCAGCCGAACCGCCATCGGAGAAGCTTAGACAGGGGAGGGTGATTGTTCAAGCCGGGTTGTCCTGCAACGGTAGGGGGTGAGGTTGGTTCCATCCGTGGCGGAACAAAGTTGGTTGCTGTTCGACGCCAAACGACTTACGCTTGCCGAGTGGCATTGGCCCGCCCCGGCGACGAACCGCATGAGGCACGAGTTTTGCGTAGTAGATAGTGATCTCACGCTCTGCGAACGACAGGGACACAAACGAGGACCGTGAAATGGGTCTAACGAACGCCAAGATTCAACTGCGAAACCCGAGACATCCCGAGCTGGAGGCGGTGGAGGTGGACGCGCTGGCGGATACCGGCGCGATTCACATGTGCATCCCGCAGCACATACAGATGCAGCTACGGCTGGACGAAGCCGATGCCAAAGTCGTGACACTGGCGGACGGAAGCCGACAACGCGTTCCCTACGTGGGTCCCATCGAGCTGCGCTACGGGAACCGGATCGGCTTCACCGGCGCTCTCGTCATGGGAGATACGCCCTTGCTCGGAGCCATTCCCATGGAAGACATGGATCTCGTCGTCGTGCCCAAGACACGGGAGGTCATCGTCAACCCCCTCAATCCCGACGTCGGGACTTCCGTGGCCAAGTGACTCCCCGCACGGGAGAAGGCGAACAGAAAGAGGGATTCGCATGAGCACTATTCTGGGACGCGGCTCGTTCCGCTACGAGGTTCAGGAAGGGTGGGCGCAACTGCCCGACGGCATGACCTTCAAGGAAGTGGCTGGCGTGGGCGTGGACGGGAACGACAACGTTTACTGCTTCACCCGGGGCGAGCACCCGGTGATCGTGTTCGACAAGGACGGGAGATTCTTGCGGACGTGGGGCGAGGGGGTGTTTACGCGCGCCCACGGGGTCACCATGGGGCAGGAGGACGGCATCATTTTCCTGACCGATGACGGCGACCACACGGTGCGCAAGTGCACGTTGGACGGCAAGGTGCTCATGACACTTGGCGTTCCGGGCAAGGCCGCGGAGTTTCAGAAGGGGGATCCCTTCAACCGCTGCACCCATGTGGCGTTCTCGCCGCGGGGCGAGATCTACGTGTCGGACGGTTACGGCAACTCGCGGGTGCACAAGTATTCGCCGGACGGCAAGCTGCTGTTCTCCTGGGGTGAGCCCGGCACCGACCCGGGCCAGTTCAACCTCGTGCACAACATCTGCACCGATTCCGACGGCTGGGTCTACGTGGCCGACCGGGAGAACCACCGCATCCAGGTGTTCGACGGCAAGGGGCGCTTCGAAACCCAGTGGTGCGACAACCTGCATCGCCCGTGCGCGCTCTACATGGAGACCCCGGGCAGCGGCGCCAAGCCCATCTGCTACATCGGCGAGCTGGGCCCCGGAGGGTCCCAGAACGGCGCCTATCCCAACATCGGCCACCGCATCGTCATCCGCGACGCCGACGGCATCGAGCTGGGACGCTTCGGCGATCCGGTCATGGGCGAGGGGCCGGGTCAGTTCATCGCACCCCACGGGATCTGCCTGGACTCCAACCGGAACCTCTACGTGGCCGAGGTCTCCTGGACCATCATGGGACGGCGCCTGGACCCGCCGCGGGAGATGCGCAGCCTGCAGAAGCTGGTGAAGCTGGACTGACGCAGCGGCGGGCGACGATCCACCCATGGACGGCCGTGCGATCCGTCCCTCTCCCTCTGGGAGAGGGTGGCCGAAGGCCGGGTGAGGGCCGCCCGCACCGGCGCTTCCGGTGTGCGGTTGCGAACAGGCCGCTTGAAGTGTAACACCCTCACCCCGACCCTCTCCCGGAGGGAGAGGGAGTCTCGTCCTCGTGCGCCACCGGGGGCAGGATCCAGCCGATGCCCAGCCCTACCACCAAGGCGCCGGCGCCGCCGATCAGGTACGGCGCGTTGGCCCCGACATGGTCCAGGATCCAACCGGCGGCGGTGTTGGAGGCGATGCCGCCGAGCCCGAGACCCACCATGGCCACCAGCCCCTGCGCGGTGGAGCGCAGCCGTCCCGGGGCCACCCGATCCACGTACAGCGGCCCGCCCATCATCAGCCCGGTCACCATCACGCCGTGGAGCATCTGCACGGGGTAGATCCAGTACGGGTTGGCGGTGAGCCCGCACACGGTCCATCGTACGCCGCCGGCCAGGACGCCGGCCGCCAGCAAGCCCCGTGCGCCGATGCGCTTGAGTCCCGTGCCGGTCAACAGGATCAGCGGGATCTCGACGACGAGCATCAGGATCCACATGGTCTGCACCGTTTCCAGGGTGCCGCCCTGCGCGCGCACGTACACCGGCAAGAGCCCCATGGGGCCGGTGACGAAGAGGTAGGCGGCGAAGGAAAAGAAGAGTAATCGGCGCATGGGCCCGCTGCGCAGCAGGGTGCGCCACTCGCCCCGCGCGGCCCTGAGCGACACGATCCCCTCCCTGGGGAGGGCGAGGGCGAGAGCCGACGCCAGCAGAACGACGGCGGCCGTGCCCAGGAACATGACCCCCAGGCCCGGTTCGGAGGGCCCGCTCGGCAGCGGGCCGAGCCCCTGCCATTCCTGCACCCGGTCCAGCGCCACCGGGAAGATCAGCACCGAGGCCAGGAAGCCCACGGTGCCCCAGGAACGGGCGAAGCCGTAGGCGTGGGGTCCGGAGTGGCGGAACGCGGCCAGCGCCACCGACACCGAAAGGGGGATGATCGGGGTGGAAAAGAAGGCCAGGAAGATGGCGGCCATGAGAATCAGGACGAACCCGGGGGCCAGCCCCAGCAGCACGAAACCCGCGGCGGCCACCATGGAAAGGAACGCGACGACGCGGCTCCGGGCGCCGGTACGGTCCGCCACCTGTCCCCAGAAGGGCTGCGCGACGATGCCCACCAGCGGCATGACCGAGAGGATGAGGCCGAGTTGGGTCCCGCTGAGGCCGGCGTTCTCCTTGAGGTAGAGGCTGTAGTAGGGGAAGAAGATGCCCAGCGCCCCGAAGAACGTGAACCAGAAGACGGAGATGGACAAGCCGGCGCGCCCGAAGCTCATGAGGTCGAGTCTAGCTGTTCGTTCGACCATTTGTGAGAGACGGTCCTCGCGGGAGTCGGGGGGACGGAGGCCCTGCTCGGCGACGCACAAGGGTGACGGAATGAAACTTCGTCCGTTTTGCTATAGAGTGTGACGCAACAATCCTGCTCACGGGAGGGTGACATGGCGCGACTCAAGCACATTGCGATAAGGACCCGGGACGTGGCCAAGACGGCGGCGTTCTACAAGGAGGCGTTCGACCTCCAGGAAGTAGGCAAGGGCCGCAGCGGAGTCTATCTCTCCGACGGCCACATCAACATGGCGATCCTGAAGCTGCGGACGCCGACGTCGCCGGCGGGCGTGGAGCATTTCGGCTTTCAGGTGGACGATCTCGAGAAGGCGGTGTCGCGGGTCACGGAGCTGGGCGGCGGGCAGTTGACGGACCTGGCGCGCATCAACCCCACGGACCCTTCCCATCCCCAGTCCTACTTCGAGGTCAAGGTCACCGGTCCGGACGAACAGGAGATCGACGTCTCCGACACCGGGTGGGTCGGCGCGGCCCGGGAGGACTAAGACGATCCCCGTGAACGAGGGCAAGCGGAAGAACACGGGCGGGCTGTTCGAGGAACTCGTCGCGGTGATGGCGCGCCTGCGGGGCGAGGGCGGGTGCCCGTGGGACCGGGAACAGACCCACGCCTCGCTCAAGCGCTACGCGCTGGAGGAGACCTACGAGCTCCTGGAGGCCATCGACGAGGGCGACGACGGGGCCATCCGGGAGGAGCTGGGCGACGTCCTGCTCCAGGTGGTGTTTCACGCCCAGATGGCGAGCGAGGAGCGGCGGTTCGCCATAGAGGAGGTGATGACCGGCCTCCGGGACAAGCTGGTGAGGCGGCATCCCCATGTCTTCGGTGACGAGCAGGCGGCCGACTCGGGGGCGGTTCTGCGGAACTGGGAGAAGGCCAAGGCGCTGGAGAAGTCCTCGGACGGCGCTCAGGGGCATTCCCTTTTCACCTCGGTGCCCCGCGCCATGCCCGCCCTGGCGCGAGCCCAGCGCATCGGCGACAAGGCGGCCGGCGTGGGGTTCGACTGGCCGGACGCGGAGCCCGTGTGGGCCAAGGTCGAGGAAGAGTTGCGGGAGCTCAGAGAGGCGGCCGGGACAGGCGAGGCGAACCGGATGGAGGCGGAGCTCGGAGACCTGCTGTTCTCGGTAGTGAACCTGAGCCGGTTTCTCAAGGTCCAGGCGGAAGAAGCTCTGACCGGCGCCATCGAACGGTTCCAGGAGCGCTTCGCCCACATCGAGCGGGAACTGGCTGCCCGGGGCAAGACCACGAGCGAAGCATCATTGGAGGAAATGGACGAGCTGTGGGAGCAGGCCAAGGCCCTGGCTGAACAGGCGAAGGAGGCCGCCGGCCTCACAGATGGTCGGTGAAGACCGCCCACACGAGGAACACGCCGGCCCCGATCAACAGGATGCCGGAGAAGGCGTGCACGTAGGGTTCCGCTCCGGGAGGCAGGTAACGCCGGCCGCGGCTCACGAGATACACCACCAGGAAGTTCATGGTGCCGGCGCCGAGCCAGAAGCCCGCGGGAAATGAGAACGCCCCCTTGAGGCCGTGGGCCTCGAATCCCTCGCGCACGAACGCAAAGCCCACGGTGCCCCAGAAGATGTAGGCGTAGGGGTTCGTGAGCTGGGTCAGGACCCCCTTGAGGAACGGCGGAAGCCTCCTGGAGCCTCGGCGGCCGTCCGGGACCGCGCCGCCCGACCGGGCGCGGAACGACTGGAGCCCGAGCCAGAACAGGAAGGCGCCGCCGGCAAGCCCGATGGCCACGGCGCCGGCGCCCGACGGGATGGAGGACTGGAGCACCATCACCAGCGGCAGCATGACGCACGCGTCCACGCACATGGGCGCCAACGCCGTCTGCGCACCTGGCCACGCGCCCCTGCGGAGCGTCTCGGTGGCGATGAGGGCGAGGATGGGGCCGGGCATGGAGGCGACGGAGAAGCCCATCGCATAGGCCAGCAGCAGGCTCATGGCCGGAGCCTAGCAACGCTATGGCTTGAACGAAACCAGCTCCCATGGAAGCCTGGACCGCGGCCGCGAATCGTTGAAATGAACGTCAGGGAGGAACACCCATGAGCCACAAGCACATCGTCCATATTTCCGACGTCCCGGAGGAGTCCATTCCGGCGCCGGAGGGAACGTCCTTCGGCGGCACCCGGCAGCGCGTCGGCCTCGCGGTGGGGGCGGAGAAGCTGGGGTACGGGCTCTTCTCGGTCCCTCCGGGCAAGACCGCCTTCCCGCTTCACGTCCACACACTCAACGAGGAGCTTATCTATGTCCTGGAGGGCGAGGGGACGCTGCGGTTCGGGGACGAGGAGGTGGCCGTGCGCGGCGGGATGTTCATCGCCTGTCCCGGCGGCGTGGACATGACCCACCAGCTCGTGAACACGTCCGACGCCGACCTGCGCTACCTGTGCGTGAGCACCATGCAGTACCCGGACATCGTCCACTACCCCGACTCCGGCAAGGTGGGCGTCTACGCCGGTTCAGGCGCGTGGAGCGGAAAACCTTTTCGGGGCATCTACAAGAAGGGCACCGAGGTGCCGTACTACGAGGATGAGACCGGACCCGGAGGGAAGGAAGGGCCGTGAGCGAATTCCGCACCGCGTTTCTGGATGCCGCGACCTTCGGCGTGATTTCCCTCGATCGGTTCGAGGAAGCCGGCGGGTGCGAGGTACACGAGCTGACCGACGCCGACCAGCTTCCCGGGCGGCTCAACGGCCGCCAGTGCGCAGTGATTAACAAGTTCATGCTCGACCGGACGCGGCTGGAGCATCCTTCGGCAGGGAAGCTCGAGCTTATCGCCGTGGGAGCCACGGGTACGGACAACGTCGACATCGCCTGCGCCAGGGAACGCGGCATCGCGGTGTGCAACGTGCCGGGCTACGCGGTTTCCGCGGTGGCGCAGTTCACCCTGGCGCTGATCCTGGAGCTGGCGACTCAGGCTGCCCGCTACGCCCAGGGAACGCGCATGGGCCACTGGCAGGAGAGCACCATCTTCACGCGCCACGACTACCCGAGCTTCGAGCTCCAGGGGCGGGTGCTGGGCATCGTCGGTTACGGCAACATCGGCCGCAAGGTGGCGGAGATGGCCCGGGTCTTCGGCCTTGAGGTGATCGTGGCCGGCCGGGTGGGCGAGGACCGGCCCGAGCCGGACCGGATGCCGGTGGAGGAGTTGCTGCGGCAGGCCGACTTCGTGAGCCTGCACTGCCCGCTCACCCCCCTCACCGAAGGGTTCATCAACCCCCATACGCTGTCGCTGATGAAACCCACGGCCTACCTCGTGAATACCGCTCGCGGCGGCCTCGTCGAGGAAGCGGCCTTGATCGAGGCGCTGGAGCAGGGCTGGATCGCCGGCGCGGCGCTGGACGTCATCTCGCAGGAGCCGCCGGACGAGGGCCACCCGATGATGGAGGCGGCGGCCCGCCTGGACAACCTCCTGGTCACCCCTCACTGTGCCTGGGCCGCCCGGGAGACCCGCCAGCGGCTCATGGACGAGGTGTTCGAGAACATCCAGGCGTTCCGGCGCGGCGAGCGGCGGAATAGGGTGGACTAAGCCACGTATTCGTAGGCTGGCCGCCAGTAATGGCGGCGACAAGGCGTGCTGTCAGGTATGGCCGCCCCTGATTTCCCCGCGCAGTTCCGAGAACTCTCGGGCCAGGCCGTGCAGTTCCTTTTGCAAGCCGTCGATTCTCAGGCCTTGGCCGTCGATTCTCAGGTCCAGCCGGTCGATTCGACCGTCGAGCCGTGCGGCAACGCGCCAGATGAACAATCCCAAGGCTATGCCAACGCCGATAGTCGTAAAGACTTCACCGCTCATGTTGGTCTCCGTTGTGGTGTGCGCCAGACGATCGGTTCGTCCGTTCCGTCCCTCTGTCCCAATATGATCGGTACTCTTCTGCCGTCCTTAAGTGTCGCGTCCCATGATTTCCTGGCATAATTTGCTGGTCTTTTTCGCCGTCGGCTGCGTTGCTCTTCCTCGCGTGGTACCCGCCACTGCTCGTCATCGCGCCTTGCCGACGACAAAAATCCTGCGCAACTTATGCCAGGAATTCATGGGACGCGACACTAGTCCATGACCGCCAAAATGGTTCGATCGTTACTAAAACACTCATGAACCGGCATGTCAACGCGCAAGCGGTGTACACGGGTTGGAACCCGGCACCGGATCGTTCGTGGGCGAGTGCTACCGGGCGGTGATGAGAAGCGCCCCGCCCAACAGCGACAGTGCGCCCAGGACGATGGGCAAAGTGACCCTCTCCAGGTCCTTCAGGAAGATGGCGCTGAAGAGGAGCGAGAAGAGCGGTGTCGTGTTGAGCAGCGGGATCATCACCGATACCTCTCCAAGGTTCAGCGAGGTGAAGACCAGGAGTTGCGAGACGGCGGAAACGAAGGCCGTGGGCCCGAAGTAGGGGAGGCTTTCGCGGCTCGGAATCACCACCGGGAACTGCCGCTTTATCCAGAGGTAGATCACGAAGATCGTGAGCGACGTGCCGGTAGTCACCGCGCCGGCCACGAACGGGTTGGGCAGGATGAGCAGGCCGGCCCTGCGGAAATTCTGCGAGACCGCGGCCAGGAATGCGGCAAGCAGGGGATAGAGCGCATCCAGCAACCGCCAGTCGGAGCTGGCTTCGCCCTTCCGGTACAGCACCAGCCATCCGCCGGCAACGATGAACAGACCGCCCAGGTAGACCGGCAACGCGGGTCGTTCCTGGAGGAAGAACACCGCGATGGCCACGGCGAACAGCGGTCCGGTGCTGCGCAGCGGCATGGCCCGGGCCACCCCCAGACGGTCGATGCCGATGTAGAGGAAGATCCGCGCCAGCAGGGGCTGGAGGGTGCCGCTGGCCATGAAGTATAAGGCCGCGGGGGAGCGGACGATGGAAAGCGGGAAGTTGATCGCCACATAGGACCACGTCAGGATGGTGGTCACCACGTAGCTGAGGAAGGCGGCGCTCAGAACGCTCGACGTGCGCGCGCCCTTGCGCACCAGGATCGAGTCCACGGCCCAACCCATGGCTGAGAGGAACGGAACGATTTCAGGGCGCATGCCGTTTCCCGTCTAACGGATGGTGGCGAGTTAGGCAAACGAGGGGGTCGGGGCAGGGCGCCCCGGCCCGCCGGATCCCCCGTTCAACGCCGGGATGACGGGTCGCATGGCGGTGCTTGACGGGCGTTGCCGCCAACCGCTACGGTACAGGCCACTACCCATCACGGTTCAGAACACCCTTCACCTCGCTTATGAAACCACCGCCGTTCCGTTACCATACGCCCCGGTCCCTGCCCGAAGCGGTGGCTCTCCTGCGAGAGTCGCCCGGAGAGGCGCGTATGCTGGCCGGCGGCCAGAGCCTGGTGCCGCTCCTGAACCTGCGGCTGGCCTATCCCGAGGTGTTGGTGGACCTCAACGGGGTGGAAGGGCTGTCCTATATCCGCGATGAAGGCAGCCGGCTGTGCATCGGCGCCATGACCCGCCAGCGGGAGGCGGAATTCTCGGCGCTCCTGGCGGAGCGCTGTCCGCTCGTGGTCGAGGCGCTGGCGCAGGTGGGGCATCCCGCCATCCGCAACCGCGGCACCATCGGCGGCAGCTTGGCGCATGCCGATCCCGTGGCGGAGCTTCCCTGCGTCATGACCGCCCTCGACGCCGAGTTGGTGGCGACCGGCCCCGACGGCGAGCGGATTGTGCCGGCGCGTGACTTTTTCCAGGGCCCCTATGAGACCGCGCTGTCGCCCGGCGAGATCCTGGTGGAAGTGAGGGTTCCGTCAGCGCCCGCTCCACCGGCCGCGAGCTTCGTCGAGTTCAGCCGCCGTCACGGCGACTTCGCCTTGGCGGAAGCGGCGGCGGTGCTGGAGGGCAACGGAGCCTTGACCGGGGCGCGGGTGGTGGCGGCGGGGCCAGCCTGGACGCCGTCGCGGCTGGAGGCGGTGGAGCGGCTCGTAGCCGGGTCGGGGGTCAACAGGACTGACAGCGCGGCGCGGCGTGATCTGGTGGAGGAGGCGGGCCGCACCGCCGAAGAGGCAGTGTCGGCGTTGCCCTCCCATGCCGAAGCCACGGCCTACCAGCGGCGCCTGACCGCGGTTCTCGTAAAGCGCGCGGTGGTGCAGGCGCTGGAGCGATGGAGCCTGAATTGACGGAGACATCGACGGACAGGCGCACCATCTCGGTGACCGTCAACGGAACCCGCTGCGAGGCCGAGGTGGACGTACGCAAGACCCTCGCGGACTTCCTGCGCGAGGACGCGGGCTTTACCGGCGTCCACGTAGGCTGCGAGCACGGCGTGTGCGGCGCCTGCTCGGTGCTGATGGACGGCGAGGTGATCCGCTCGTGCATCCTCTTCGCGGTGCAGGCGGACGGTCACGAGATCACGACCGTCGAAGGTCTCGGCGGCGAGGAGGAGCTGAGCCCGCTGCAACAGGCCTTCGTGGACCACCACGCGCTCCAGTGCGGCTTTTGCACGCCGGGCATGCTGCTGGCGGCCGTGGACCTTCTGAAGCATTGCCCCGACCCCACCGAGGACCAAGTGCGCGAGGCCCTGTCCGGCAACCTCTGCATGTGCACCGGCTACGCCGGCATCATCCGGGCGGTGCGCGCCGCCGCACCCCTCATGAAAGGCTGACCCGCTTCCATGGACACCTCATCCACGCAATGGAAGGGCCGGGCGGTTCCGCTTCGGGAGGACCTGCGGTTCTCCACCGGCCGGGGCACCTACATCGACGACATGAAGTTCCCGGATACGCTCCACGTGGCGTTGCTGCGGAGCGTCCACGCGCACGCGCGTATCCTTGAAGTGGACATCAGCGAAGCGCTGAAGATGCCCGGCGTGGTGTGCGGCCTCACCGGCGAGGACGCCGGGCGCATGAGCGAGCCGCTCCGCTCCCTGATCCCCATTCCCGTCCAGCTCGACGCCTACTGCCTCGCCTACGGCAAGGTCACCCACGTGGGCGAGCCGGTGGCCGCGATCCTGGCCACCAGCCGCTATCTGGCGGAAGACGCGCTGGAGAAGGTCCGCGTGGAGTACGAGCCCCTGCCCGCGACGGTGGACCCGGAGGCGGCCATGGAGGCGGATGCGCCGCTGCTGTTCGAGACCATGGGCACCAACGTCATGTGGCAGGACCGCTTCGACTACGGCGACGTGGACGAGGCCTTCGGCCGCGCCGCGCGCGTCCTCAAGAAGCGCTTCTACATCCAGCGGTACTCTTCCACCGCGCTGGAGACCTTCGGCTGCACCGCGATCTACGACGACCACCGGGAGCAGCTCACCATCTGGTCCAACGACCAGCGGCCCGGGCAGGCCATGCCCATCGTCGCCCACAGCCTGGGCCTCACCCACTCCCAAATCCGCTTCGTCACCCCGGACGTGGGCGGCGGCTTCGGTAACAAGCGCAAGGCCCACTACCTGATCATCGCCGCGCTGCTGTCCAAGCTGAGCGGCGGCAGGCCGGTGCACTACCTGGAAGACCGCCGCGAGAACCTCATGGCGCTGATCCACGCCTGCAACGGCGTCATGGACCTGGAGGCGGCGCTGGACGAGGAAGGCCACATCCTCGGCATGAAGGTGCGGGACATCGCCGACGAGGGCGCCAACGTCCTGAACCCCACCGTCCACTCGATCCTGAAGCTCGGCAACCTGACCAACTGCTATCGCATCCCGGTGGTGTGCTACGAGGTCAATTCGGTGATGACCAACAAGTGCCCGTCGGGGGCCAACCGGGGCATCGGCAAGCCGTTCATGTGCCTGGCCATGGAGCGGATGATGGACTACCTGGCGCGGCAGCTCGACATGGACCCCATCGAGCTTCGCCGGAAGAACCTGGTGCTGCCCGACGCCATGCCCTACACCGGCCCCAGTGGCGCGCTCATCGACAGCGGCGACTTCAACGGCACCCTTGACAAGCTGCTGCCGCTCATCGACTACGAGGCGTTCCTCCAGGAGCAACGCGAGGCACGTGACCAGGGCCGGTACCTGGGCATCGGCATCGCCATCGGCCTGGAGCCCAGCACATCCAACGCCTCCGCCTACATTCTCTCGTCGGGGCGGCGCAGCGCCTCCGGCGCCGCCGAGGCGGCCATGGTGCGGGTGGAGCACGACGGCAGCATCCTGGTGCTGCTGGGGGACGTGGGCAGCGGGCAGGGGCATGAGACCGCGGCGGCGCAGATCGTCGCCGACGAATTGGGCGTGCCCATGGACGGCGTCCGGGTGTCGCCGTTCTTCGATTCCTCGGTGACGCCCTGGCTCTACGCCACCGGCAATTACTCCAACAAGTTCGCCGGCACCGACGTCGGCGCCATCCTGGGCGCCGCGCGCAAGGTGCGCGACAAGCTGTTGGAATTGGCGGCGCACCTGCTGGAGGAGCCGGTGGAGAACCTGGAGCTGGCGGAAGGCTGCGTGCGCGCCCGAGACCGTCACGAGCACCGCAAGACCCTGGCCGAGCTGGCCTTCGTGGCCTATCGGGACCTGCTGTCGCTGCCGCCCGACATGGAGCCCGGCCTGGAGGGCCGGTTCTACTACAAGCCCGACATCGCCAACGTGCCCGACGAGAACCGCCGGGTGAGGAACCAGCTCTTCGCCAGCAACGCCGCCCACGGGGTCATCGTCGAAGTGGACCCGGAAACCGGCGGCGTCACCATCCTCAAGTACGGCGTGGTGCACGACTGCGGCACCGTGCTCAACCCGTCCATCGTGGAAGGATTGGTGCAGGGGGCCACGGCCCACGGCATCGGCGCGGCGCTGTTCGAGGAGTTCGACTACGACGAGCAGGGGAACCTCAAGTCCACCACCTTCGTGGACTACCTCAAGCCCACCGCGGTGGAGATTCCCGACGTGGCGATGGACCACCTGGTGACGCCGTCGCCCTACACGCCGCTGGGAATGAAGGGGGTGGGGGAGGGCGGCGCCATCCCGGCGCCGGCCGCCATCTGCAACGCGGTGGAGAACGCGCTGGCGCCTCTGGGCTGCACCTTCGACCACCTGCCGCTCACGCCCGAGCGGGTGTGGGCGGAAATTGAAAAGGCCCGCGCCTCGAAGTGAAGCGCGGGCCTTTTCATCGTCTATCCGTACCGGCTTGCCTAGGAGCCTGTCCGGGTAAGCATAGTGGCGTCCTTCGACTCCGCTTCGCTACGCTCAGGACGAACGGTTTTTGAAACCTGACTCCGTTCGTCCTGAGCGTAGCGGAGTCGAAGGACGCTCAGAATTATCCTGCCTAGACCGTCACGTTGCACACCAGCTCGGTGTAGTCGGCGTCCTCCGGAATCAGGTTCCAGGTCAGCATCCACTTGTACTGGCGCTCGAATTCCTCCTCGGTGTAGGGCTCCGGGTCCACGTAGCGCAGCCGGGGCAGGTAGAAGTCGTCCTCGGTGAGTTCGTTGGCGTAGTGCTCGGGGATCTCGGCCAGCATGTGCTTGATGTACTTCTTGGGGTTCTTGTTGATGTAGGTGACCGACTTCTTGATGGCCCGCAGCATGCGCTTGAGCAGCTCGGGGTCCATGTCGGCGGGTCCGTTCTCCACGCCGAGGTAGTGGCCCTCGGTGATCATCTTGTAACCGCGCTTCTGGGCCAGGGAGATCCACGGTTCCATGAGCGTGGCGGCGTCCACCTCGCCGTTCTCCAGCGCGATGAACCGTTCGTGCACGGTGCCGGCATGCACCACGTTCATCTCTTCGCGGGCGACGAAGCCCTCCAGCAGGGACAGCGTGTGGTAGTGGGAGCCCTGGTGGTACTGGACGCCGACGCTCTTGTTGGCGAGCTGCATGGGCGCGTTCACCGGCGAGTCGGGCAGGACGTAGATGCCCTGGCACACCACCGCCGGACGCTTGGTCCAGATAGGGGCGCCGCGTTCGCTGTCGTAAGCCCGCCGCACCTGTCCCCATGAACAGGCCCGCATGATGTCCACCTTCTTCTGCTCGTACAGGAACTGGTAGTTGGTGGATTTCACCAGGGTGTGGTCGGTGCGGCGCGGGTCGTCGTCGTCGAACTTGGTCGCGCGCACGCCCGGCAGGAAGATCTCGACCTCCATGCCTTCCTCCTCGAAAAGCCCTTCCTCCTTCGCGACGAACCAGTGAAGGCCCAGGACCGCCTCGGCGCTTTCCACGTTTATCTTGACCAACTCAGCCATGTCTTCGCTCTCCTTTTCGGCCCGAATGTAAACGAGTCAGTACCCGGCGCGGCGGCCAGGATCGGTCTGAAACTCGAACCCTGTTTCTTACAATCCACGGGGGCCAGGGTCAAGGTCGCAGGCTCCCGTCCCGGCGGTGACGGGGCGCCTTTCACTCCCAGGCGGTAATCTGATAGGCATGGCGGACGCCCATGCTCATCGACGTGGCACTGCTGTTCGCCCTCGGCGCCTCCCTCGCCTATGCGTTTGCCGACGTCACCGCGCGCTTCGGCCTGCACCGGGCGGACCCGGTGGTGGGGGCGATGATGGCGCTCACCGCTTCGGTCGCGCTCTTCACGCTGGCCATCGCCGCCAGCGGCGCCGAGTTTCCGGCCTTCGGCGCCCACTACCTGTGGATGGCCGCGGGAGGAGCCTTCAACCCGGGTCTCTTCTTCGTCCTTTTCTTCATCGGCATATCGAGGATCGGGGTCTCCCGGGCCGCGCCCATCAAGGGAAGCTCGGCCATCTTCGCGGCCCTCCTGGCCATGGTCTTTCTGGGCGAGGACCCGGCCTGGTACAACCTGGCCGGGATCCTGCTGGTGGTGGTCGGCATCGCGGTGATCTCGTCCGGGGCGGCGCAGGGACACTGGCGCCGGGCGGACATGCTGTGGCCCCTCGGGGCGGCGGTCGCCGGCGCCATCGCCGCCCTTTGCTGGCGCACCGGCATCCAGGCGTTCCCGGACACGGTGGCCGGCACGGCGGTGGCGATCTTTGCCGCCCTGGTGGTGGTCGCGGCCTATACCCTGGCGGTGCGGCGGGACCGGATCTGGGATAACGTGCAGGTGAGCTGGAAGTTCTTCATCGTCGCGGGCGCCATCGAAGGCGCCGGGAAGTTCCTCTACGCCAGCGCCCTTCAACTCGGCGAGATCTACCGTATGCTGCCGTTGATCCAGACCTCGCCGCTCTTCGTGGTGCTGCTTTCGCTGGTGGTGCTGCGGCAGGCGGAGCGGATCACCTGGCGGGTGCCGGCCGGGGCGGTGCTGACGGTGGGCGGGGCGATCCTCGTGAACGTGCGGTTCGTGTAGAAGAATTCTAAGTGTCGCGTCCGCCGGTCAGAAGCTTCGCGCCATCCACCGGACCTCGCCGATGACTTCGGCGTCCTCGGGCCATGCCATGGCTTTTCGCGCGGGGTGATCGCCTTCCAGCAGCCATCCGCCGGCGCTGTCTTTGGCGGCGCGCCCGACCGCGAGGCCCTGGTCGGTGCGCAATGCATAAATGCGTCCCTCGCGCCGCTCTCGCTGGCCCCGGTCCACCAGCGCGGAACAGCCGTCGGGCAAGGTGTTCCCCATGGATTCACCCTGTACCCTGACGATCAGACACTTGGCGGGATCGAGCCCGTGGCTGCTCAACCAGTCTCTCTTGAACCAGAGGGATTCGGAGGCGGACCCTTCGGGAGGTCTGTCATAGAGGGCGTCTGGATCGCGGATCTCGATGGGCAGGGCGCCGGGAATATCGATCGGCGTGTCCGGGTACACTGACGGCGCGACGTTCGCCGCGTCGTCGTCGGCCCGGTCCGGCGGCCTGCCGGCCAGGTGCTCGCGCAGCATGGCACCCAGGTCGGCGCGAAGTCCGCCGCGCAGGTACCGGCTCTCGGTTCTTATCGCGCGGACGAGCCTGTCCTCCAGGAGGCTGTCCCCGCCCTCCTCCGAGGAACCGGTTTCCGGGTCGGGGTTGCGTTCCTCGAACAACCGCGCGAGCGGCACGTCGAGGAACGCGGCCAGCTTCTCCAGTTGGTTGAGCTTCCACTCGTTGCGCCCGTTCAGCAGGTTGGAGAAATGGCTGGGGCGAATGCCGATGGCCGACGCGATCTGGCTCTTGGTAGCTTTCCCCAGGGACTTCTCATCGTCCACGTAATCCCGTATCTGGTTTTTCGGGCGACTCGAGAGCAGCGGCGTCTTCCTCTTGCGCATCGCAGCTTTTCAATTAGGGCAAAAAGCCTGCAAATGGGCATTCTTATCCACCCCGTGAGGAGACGCTCTCTATTTTGTCCGTATTGTGAATAGAATTATCTTAATTCACTGTGTTGCATTTTGTAACGGTGTCGAGCCTGCCACAATCCGCGTTGGAGACTGAGTGGTTTCACAACTGGATGAGTTTCCGTGGCGCGCACACATGCGTGGCGGGAATCGGAAAAGGCGCCCTGGCCGAGGGCAGGCGGTGCGCCTGCGCTCGTTGCGTGGCTGAACCTGCGAGGGGAAGTCGGCTACTTTCGGAGCTGCTAGAACGGAATATCGTCGTCGATGGGCGGCGATGGGAATGAGGAAGGGGCGTCACCGAAGCCTTGGTCCTGAACGTCCTGGGACGCCCGGGCGCCGCCTCCGCCGCCCAGGAACTGCACCCGTTGGGCGACGATCTCGGTGGTGTAGCGGTCCTGGCCGTTCTGGTCGGTCCACTTGCGGGTCTGGATCCTGCCGTGGACGAGCACTTGGCGTCCCTTGGCCAGGTACTGGCCGCACGACTCGGCCTGTTTGCCCCATACGACGATGTTGTGCCACTCGGTGCGCTCCTGGCGGTTGCCGTCCTGCCCGATCCAGGACTCGTTGGTGGCGACGGAGAAGTTGGCTACCGCGCGTCCGCTCTGCGTGAAACGGACCTCCGGGTCTCTGCCAAGGTTCCCTGATACGATTGCGATGTTCACCGACATAGCGACCTCACGGTAAGTGTATTGGACGGCGTCCGCGTGGACTTCGGACCTTATCGCTTGCGCCGTCCGTAGTCAATATATTTGGGCATGACCCTTGACAAGTTCAGGGCACATCCATAAAAGGTCATGTTTATTGCCCTCTTTCCCATATCGGCAACCATCGGCAAACCTTTAGACCATTGCCACGAATCAGGCGTGTTCGAACACTTTCCAGCCACATGACGGGAGGAACCATCATGCGCAAATTGGTAACGAGAGTCCTGTTGGGCGCTGCCGTGCTCGGCCTCGCGGCGAGCCTGCCGCTGTCCCAGGCCCAGGCCGCCTTCCCTGAGCGGAACATCAACATCATCGTGCCGTTCTCGCCGGGCGGCGGCTACGACGCCATCGCCCGCGCCACCGCCCGGAGCATGAAGAAGTTCGTGCCCAAGGGCGTCAACATCATTGTCAAGAACGTCACCGGCGCGGCCGGCCGTCGCGCCTCGGTGTTCATGTACCGGGCCAAGCCCGACGGCTACACCATCGCCCACTTCCAGGCTTCCGGGATGCTCGGGGACCAGATGCTGTCGGAAACGCCCGTCGGCTTCGAGACCAGCAAGTACACTTGGCTTGCCCGCGTGGGCGCGGACCCCTTCGGTCTTCACGTCTCGGCAAAGGGTCCCTACAAGACCATCGCGGATCTGCAGAAGGCCAAGCGGATCACCTGGGGCGTCGAGGGCATCGGCGTGGGACGGTGGTTGGGCTCGTTCCTGGCCGCCAAGGCCTTCGGCATCGACTTTCACGTGGTGGCCGGTTATCGAGGCACGGGCGAGTCGCTGCCGGCGCTTCTGCGCGGCGACTTCGACATCTGGGCCCAGCCCATCGACCATCCGTCGGTGACCTCCTATCTCGGCACGGACCTGCGTCCGGTGGCCCAACTGGACAGGAAGCGGGCCGTCAACGCCCCGGACGTCAAGACGTCCTTCGAAATGGGTTATGACATCTACTTCAGCGACCTGCGCGCCTTCGGCGGCCCGCCGGGAATCCCCGCGGACCGGGCGAAGATCCTCGAGGACCTGCTGCTCAAGGCCATGAGGGACAAGGACTACGTGGACTGGAAGAACTCGTCGTCCATCCAACTCGTGGAGGGGCCGGCATCCACGGTCAGCGAGGACCTGAAGTATTACGAGAACCTGTTCAAGGCGAATCTCGAGGAGATGCGGAAAGCCGCCAAGGCCAAGTAGGGCCAACGGGCCGGCTTCCGAGCCGCCGGGGCCGGGCTCAGGCCCGGCCGCGTGACTCGGGCGACCGGGGAGACACCCGGCTCGCGAGGGTCACATCCAAGGACCGAATCCATGTGGGAACCTTTTCTGCTAGCCATGGGCATGCTCAGCGAGCCCATGAACCTGCTGGTGCTGGCCGTGGGCGCCGTGTCCGGCCTCATCCTGGGGGCGCTCCCGGGGCTGTTCCTGGCCGGCCTGACCATCGGCATGACCTTCACCTTCGGGTGGGACGCCGAAACCGCCATGTTTCTGATGGCGGGTATGATGGGGGCGGCCACCGAAGGCGGATCGGTCCCCGCGATCCTGCTCAACATTCCGGGTGAGGCGCCCAACGCCGCCACCTGTTTTGACGGCCACCCCATGGCCCGCCGGGGCGAGGCGGGCCGGGCGGTGGGGCTGGCCGCGGCCTCCTCCTTCCTGGGCGCCGTGGTGGGCATGTGCTTCCTGATGATCCTCATCCCGTTCGTCAAGATCATCGTGCTGTCCTTCGGACCGCCCGAGTTCTTCATGCTGGTGGTGTTCGGCCTCCTGACCGTCGCCTACGCCGCCCGCGGCAACATGCTCAAGGGGCTCGTGTCCGCGGGCATCGGCGTGCTGCTCTCCCTCATCGGCTTCAGCCCGGTGCACGGCGTGCTGCGGTTCAACTTCGGCAGCGACAACTACCTGTGGGACGGCATCCCGCTGGTGCCGTTCTTCATCGGGCTCTTCGCCATCGCCGAGCTGGTCAACCACGTGCTGCGGGGCGAGACCATCGCCGAGGGTGGCGAGCGCCTCAAGGTGGGCCTGTTCGGCGCCTTCCGGGGTTTCCTGGAGGTTTTCCACTACAAGACGACGCTGGTGCGGAGTTCGGCCATCGGCATCCTCGCCGGCATCATTCCCGGCATCGGCGGTGTGCTGGCCAACTTCCTCTCTTACTCCATGGCGGTGCAGTTCTCGAAGAACCCGGAGAAGTTCGGCACCGGCACCGCGGAGGGCATCATCGCTTCCGAGGCCTCCAATGACGCCAAGGACGGCGGCGCGCTGCTGCCCACCATCATCTTCGGCATCCCCGGCAGCGC
>JAPPNF010000072.1:0-2634 GCA_028818755.1 Deltaproteobacteria bacterium
GACCGTAGGTCGCCCCAGGGCGGGTACCACGCGAGGAAGAGCAACGCAGCCGACGGCGAAAAAGACCCGCAGATTATGTTGCGAATTAACCAGACACCACACTAGTTACCTTCCCGGTCGGTGCCACGAGGATCTCCTTCCCTGCCGGTTGGGTTAGCCGAAGTTCAGTTCATCACCAAGCCGCCGTTGACGTTGAGCGTGTACCCGGTGATGTAGGTGTTCTCGGGGCTCACGAGGAAGTAGAAGCCCTCGGCGATGTCCTCGGGCTGGCCGGTTCGCCCCATGGGGATCAGCGGCTTCCAGGCCTCGCGGGACCCGGGGGCGGCGTGGGCCAGGACCCGGGGCGTGTCCGTGGGGCCGGGGGCCACGACGTTGACCAGGACGCCGTAGGGCGCCAGCTCCTGGGCCAGGGACTTGGTGAAGCCGAGGACGCCGGCCTTGGCGGCCGAGTAGGGCGTGCGCAGGGCGCAGCCGGTGAGGCCGTAGTTGGACGCGGTGTTGACGATGCGGCCGCGCCGTTGCTCCATCATCAACGGCGCCACCTCGCGGCAGAAGAGGAAGGTGCCCTTGAGGTTGACGTCCAGCACCTCGCGCCACTCCGCCCAGGAGAGGTCCTCCACGGCCTTGGTGTGAATGGTGCCGCCGGCCAGGTTGGCGAGGATGTCGACGGTGCCGAAATCCTCGCGGACTTGCGCCACCACGTCCCTGATCTCTTCAGACCGGGTAACGTCGACGCCGTAGGCGCGCGCCTGCGCCCCGGCCGCGGCCAGCTCCTCCACGACTCCTGCCGCGCCCTCACGATCCGCGTCGGCGATGGCGACGGCGATGCCCGCCCGTGCGAACCGCAACGCGACGCAACGGCCGATGCCGTTGCCGCCCCCGGAAATGATAGCCACGTCGCTCAACGGAGACTCCTTCTCTTGCCTAGTGTCCTGTCTCCCAAATAGCGTTATGAATCTGCGGGTCCTTTTCGCCGTCGGCTGCGTTGCTCTTCCTCGCGTGGTGCCCGCCCTGGGGCGACCTACGGTCGCCCCCACTCGTCATCGCGCCTTGCCGACAACAAAAATGCCCTCGCAGCTTCATAACGCTATTTGGGAGACAGGACACTAGAGAAAATCCTCCAGCCGCACCTTGCCCGCGCCCATGGGCTGCAGGCGGTCGAACTCGAAGCGCCGCGCCGGGTCGCACTCCGGCGGCTTGGTGGCATCGATCATCACCTTGCCGCCCAGGCGGTGCCAGCCCGGCGCGCCGGGCTCTCCCATCTCCGCGCACGAGGGGTCCATGGCGTGGATCTTGGCGCCGGGTATGGTGATGATGTCCTCGGCCGGGTTGACGCGCGTGGAGATGGCCCAGAGCACGTCGGCGTAGTTGAAGATGTCCACGTCCTCGTCCACCGCGATGGCCACCTTGGGGTGCTGGTACTCGCTGGAGAGCGCGGCCATGAGCACGTTCCTGGCCTCGCCGTAGTAGCGCGCGTTCATCTGCACGACGAGGCCGAAGATGCCCGGCAGCACCAGCACGTTCTTCACCTGGGCGCCGCCGCCCACGCTTCGCACCCGCCGGAGGATCTGGGCCGACATGGGCACCTTGTGGTAGACGCAGCCCTCCACCTCGGCGCCGTTCTGGATGTTCTTGAAGATGGCGTCGCCGCGCATGGTGACGGCGTTGACCTGGAACACCGGGTTCTGCCCCGCCCCCGCCAGGTAGTAGTCCTGGAACTCGCTGAACGGGCCCTCCTCCTCGCGCACGTGGGGCAGGATCTCCCCTTCCAGCACCACCTCGGCCTGGGCCGGCACTTCCATGTCGATGGTCTCGCACTTCACCATCTCCACCTCTTCCTGGAGGAGCGCCGAGGCGATGGTCAGCTCGTCCCGGCCGTAGTCCGTGGTGGTGGCGGCGGCGAAGTAGAACATGGGGTGGTGGCCGATCATGAAAGCCACCGGCATGCCCTCGCCCTTGGACTCGTGCTTCTGGTAGTTGGCCCAGCCGTGGCGCGGATAGAGCAGGATGCCGGTCTTGCGCGGCCCCTTCATCTGCAGGCGGTGGAAGCTCAGGTTGCGGTTGCCGGTGTCCGGGTCCTTGGAAATCATCAGCCCGGCGGAGATGAAAGGGCCGCCGTCGCGGATGCCGCACTGGTGGATCGGCAGCTTCGTGATGTCCACCTCGTCGTCCTTGAAGACGCGCTCCTTGACCGGACCCGCGGACACGATGCGGGTGGTGCCGGCCGTCTGCGTGCGCCGGACGAACTCCGGCACCATCTCGTTGCGGTCGACGCCGAAGGCCAGCGGCGCCAGCCGCACGTCGCCGGGCGCCTGCCCGAGGCAGCGCCAGCCCGGGAAGCCGTCGAGGTTCTCGAACAGCAGCGCGCGTTCACGGGACTGCCACAACAGCGCCCCCATCTGGGTCCGCGGGTCCACCGGCTTGGAGATGGTGTCGAGCACGCCGGCGCCCCGCAACTGGTCGATCCAGGTGCGTATGTCCTTTTTCATTGGCTGTTTCGTCGTTGGGAAAGCATTGCCGTGGGGGGGGCGCCCCCCCCCCCCCCCCGCCAAAAAAAGGGGGGGGGGGAAAAAAAGAGGTTATTTTTATATGGGGCCGCCCCCCCGGGGGTGGTTTTTTTTTGGGCCCCCACCG
>JAPPNF010000072.1:2644-54545 GCA_028818755.1 Deltaproteobacteria bacterium
CCCCCCCCCGGCCCCCCCCAATTGGCGCCGCCGGGGGGGTTTTTTTTTTTTTTTGGGGGTGTTGGGGGGGGGGGCCCCCCGCCCGCGCCGGGGCCCCCCCCCCCCCCCACGGCAACTAGTGTCGTGTCCGGCAAATTCCTGCGATAAGTTGAATGCGGGACACGACACCGGGTTGGTCTATTTCTTGCGCGCCAGCAGCGCGGGGATGTACTCGTTCTTGAGCCAATCCCACCCGGGCGAGGGCTGGAGCAGGGTCTTGGTGATCTTGTCCGCGTCGGGACCCTTGATGTAGTCGAGCTTGAGCCCGAAGATCTTCTCCCACTCCTTCACGTAGACCGGATCGGAGTACATCTTGTCGAAGGCGGCCCGGATGGCCGCCACGCGGTCCGCCGGCGTGCCCGGAGGCACCATCAGGGTACGGTTCAAGGTCCGCAGGGTCGGACCGGTCAGCTTGTACGCTTCCCACGCCGGGCCCGAGGGCGCCTTGCCCTTCACCTGCCTGTAGACCTCCTCGAAGGTCGGGATGTCGGTGCCGGGAGAGCGGATGACCTTGCCGTCGGGAGTCAGCACGCCACCCTGCCAGATGGCGACGGCGACCCCCTCCTTGATGGAGGAATAGTACCGGCCGCCGCTACCGAGCACGTGATGCAGCCCGGTGCCGCCGACGTAGGAGACCTCGCCCGACAGGAACGCCAGGGCCATCTGGGCGGTGCCGGGATAGCCCACCGCGAAGGTGTAGCCCTTGATGCCCAGCAGGTCGAGCCCGATGGCATCGTTCAGGAAGGACGATCCGGTGATGGAGCGCCCGGAAACCGCGATCTTCGTGGGATCGATCTTGGTCAGCTCGACCCCGGTCTTGACCTTGAGGAAATCCCGCACGATGGCGGCGGAGGCGCCGCTGGTGGAGTAGATCGCCCGCATCTTCGTCAGGTCGAAGTTGGGCTTGGGCTCCTTCAGGACCGAACTGCTCAGGTGGGTCGTGCCCATGATGGACCACGTGAGGCCGTCCTTCTTGGCCTTGTGGTGGACGTAGGCGCCGTGAATCAGGCCGGACGCCCCGGGCATGTTGATCTTGACCACCTTCTTGGGCATGCCCGGAAGGTACTTGCCGATGCGGCGGGCGATGAGCCGGCCTTCGGTGTCATGACCGCCGCCGGGCGAATAGCCGGAAAGGATCTGGATTCTCTTGCCCTCGGTGAAGGCATGCGCCGAACCCAGGGCGAGAACCCCCAGCACCGCACCGCACACGAACAACAGAGACACTCTGCGTAGGATCATGAGATTCCTCCCTTTCGAGAATGGATGGGATACCCTCTCCGTTCAGCCGGACGTTACTTGGTGCCGACGAACTTGCGGAGATGGGTCTGCCACTCGGCCGGCGCCATGGTTTCGTCGCGGATCCTGGTGGCAGCCTCCGGCGTCACGAGCACCGGGGCGAGCTTCTGGCCGAAGACCCTCTCCCAGTCCTTGATGAAGCCCGGGTCCTTGGCCATCTTTCCCACCGCCTCGCGCAGCTCGCCGACCTTGGCCCCGGCTATGCCCGGAGGCAGCACCAGGGTACGGGTCAGATTCGAGATGCCGAGCCCGATGGCGCGCCATGCCTCCCAATCGGGCCCCGAAGGCTCTTTCTTGTGGACCGCCTTGTACACCTCGTAGAGCGTGGGGACGTCCCCCTTCACCGTGGCGGACCGCGCGATGGTCCCGTCGCTCTTGAGGATGCCGCTCTGGTACATGGGGAACACCAGGCCGCGCTTGTGCAGGTCCACGAAGGCGCCGCCGCCCACCAAGTGGGCGTCGCTGGCCACGAAGTAGCTCACCTCGCTCCGTTCCATGGCGGCCCTGATGGGCGACGTTCCCCCATAAGCGCAAACCGCCGTGTACTTCTCGATGCCCAGGAGCCGCAGGGCCAACTGCCCGCGCAGGCACGAGGACCCCTGCTTGGAGCGGCCGGCCACGACGATCTTCGAGCGGTCGACCTTGGTCAGCAGATCGTTGGCGTTCTTCGCTCCGAGAAAATCCCGGGTCAAATGAACCTGAATGCCGGCAACGGACCAGATGATCGGCATCTTCAAGAGGTCGTACTTGACCATCTCCGGCGGCGCCAGCACTGCCTGCATTCCATGGCTGCTGCCGAAGAGGCCGATGGTGTTCCCGTCCGGCTTGGCCCGATTGTAGACGTAGGACGACATGATCATGCCGCCGGCGCCCGGCATATTCTGGACCAGGACCTTCGGGTTTCCGGGCAGGTACTTGCCGAGGTACCGCCCCATGACGCGCGCCTCGATATCATGGCCTCCGCCGGGCGGATAGCCGATCAGAATGGTCACGTTCTTGGCCGCCGCCGTCGTCGTCAAAACAGCGAAGGCCAGAAGAAAGAACAGGGTGCACCAACTCGCCATTCTCGATGTCTTCATGATCCGTTTACCCCCTCAACAGCAGCACAAAACGCCGCTGGAACCATCATTCCGAGCACATGAGGCCCTGAAACGCAAACGGGCCGAGGACTCCGTACACCGAGATCCTCAGCCCGTCTGTTCTTGACGGCCGCTCCTTGCGGAACCGACCTGCGTCAGGAGCATAGCTGGGGCAAACCCAGCGACGCTCCTTCCGCACGAAACCCTATTTCTTTTTCGGAGCGGGTATGGTCAGCTTGGCCTTTGCCAGCGTGTTGCCATCCCCGTCCACCAGCATGACCTCATGGTCGCCGGGCTTCAGCAGACGCTTGATGGTCCGTCCCCGGATCCCCCACGTCGTGGACACCATGCCCTTGTCGTCCGCCTTCTCGACGGAAGGCTTCGCGAGGAAGCTCACGTCCGACAGCACGCCGCCCATCATGGTCCGGATACCGACCTCTTGGCCCGCCTTCAGGCCCGAAGCGGAGATCTTGACCTGCAGCCGACCCTTCTTCACGTCGCCCACGTCCACCATGAGCTTCGCGCCCATAGCCATGGCGATCGACGACATCAGGAACAACGCTCCCAGGGCCGCTGCCAATCCGACTAGACTCTTCCTTGCCATACGTACCTCCCTTTGGTTATTTGTTCCGCCGATCCAGACGGCTCCCTTTATACGTAAGCCTTGCGGCAAATGTCAAGAGCCCCCTCAACCGAAATTTTACCCCGCCATCAGATGGGAACGAGACTCGACAAGTACCTCTCAACCAGCCCCAGAATGAACTCTTGCGGCCCGTTAATCAAGCCCGGCGGCCACGGGATGTGCAGCACCATCTCGAAGACGCCGATCATGAACACCATCATCACCACCATGTAGGTCACGGCCACCTTCCACGTCTCGCCCGCCTGAATGCCCAGGTAGAGGAGCAGGAAGATCGGCACGCTCAGGATGAAGCCGATGACCCAGATGGACAGGTAGAGGCCGAGGATCCAGGCGAAGATGTTGATGGCGCGCTGGATCACCACCGCCACCGGAACGCTGCGGTCCACCGGCAGGTCCATCATGCCGGCGACGTCCTCGTCCGCGTCCTTGCTACGGAACATGTCGAGTCCCAGTTGCAGGAAGCACAGCACCATGGTGGGAATGCCGATGGTCCACGGGAACAGGCGCGCCTGGTATTGCCACTGCTTGGCGGTAGCCACCAGGCCGATCATCAGCAGCAGGACGAAGACGGTGAACAGCGCACCGGGATTGGCCCTAAGCTTCATCGGCTCCTCCGCTCTGTTCGTGCCCGATCTGCGCCTCGCGCGATTTCTGCAACTCCTGCTGCTTGCGGGCGTTGCGGATACCGTAGTAGAGGCTGACGGCGATGAGCACCATCACGATCATCACGATGGGCCGCAGCATCCACGTGGCGCCGTAGCGGCTGATGGAGATGAAGAGGTAGTTCTCGATGATGCCGCTCAGCACAAGCCCCAGGATCAGCGGCGGCCGCGGCCAGCTGAACCTCTTCATGAACCAGCCCAGCAGGGAGAAGAACAGCAGCGACCACAGGTCCCCCCAGTGCCGGGTGGCCTGAAACGACGCCAGGACCACGATCACCACCACCAGCGGCGTCAGCAGGTTGATGCGCACCATGGCGATCTTGGCCAGGGTGTTGGTCAGCAGCATGCAGGCCACGGTGCCGAAGATGTTGGCGATGGCCAGACTCCAGATCATCGTGTAGGTGACCGCCAGGTCCTTGGTGAGCATGGCCGAGCCCGGGGTCAGCCCCTGGATGGTCATGGCCCCCAGCAGCAACGCCATGGAGGCGCTGCCCGGCACACCGAAGGCGATGGTGGGGATGAGGGCGCCGCCCTCCTTGGCGTTGTTGGCCGCTTCCGGCGCCAGCACGCCGCGCACGTCGCCGGTGCCGAAGGTCTCGTTGGCGCCCTTCTCCGTCTGGATGGCATGGCCGTAGGCGAACCAGTCCACCACCGAGGCGCCGAGCCCGGGGATGGCGCCCACGAAGACGCCGACCACGCCGCACCGCAGCACCAGGAACCAGTTGCGGAAGGTGTCGCGGATGCCGATCAACACTCCCTGCAGGCGCTCCTTGGGCACGTCCGCGATACGCGTGCCCCGGATGGTCAGGTCGACGATTTCGGGGATGGCGAAGATGCCCAGCGCCACCGGGACCAGCGGCACGCCGTCCCAGAGGTACAGTTGCCCGAAGACCCAGCGGAGCACGCCCGTCTGGGGATCCATGCCCACCATGCCCACGCACAGGCCGATGGCGCCGGCGATGAGCCCCTTCACCGGCGCAGTGCCGCTCAGCACGGCGACCATGGAGATGCCCAGCAGCCCCAGCATGAAGAACTCCGGCGAGCCGAACGCCAACACGATGGGACGGAGCACCGGGATGGAAAGTGCGAGAATCAACGAGCCGAACAGGCCGCCCAGCAACGAGGCCATGTAGGCGCCGCCGAAGGCGCGCCCGGCCTCCCCCTTCTTGGCCATGGGGTGGCCGTCCAGGATGGTGGCCTGGGATGCCGAGGTGCCGGGGACGCCGAAGAGAACCGAGGGGATGGTGTCGGAGGTGCTCGTCACCGAGATTAGGCCGATCATGATGGCGAACGCCTCGAAGGAGTCCATGTCGAAGGTGAAGGGGAGCAGGATAGCGAGCCCAACGAGGCCTCCCAGCCCGGGTATCGCGCCCAGGGCCAGACCCATGAGCACGCCGATGAACAGGTACATCAGCCGGGTCGGAACCAGGAGGTTATCGATCGCCATGGTGGCGGCTTCCAGCATACGGACTCCCTTCTGCCCCTTCGAAAATCCACAGGGATATATCGAGGTCTGGAAGGACTGTCAAGCGAAGGCCGGGTGAGGGCCTGGGGTGCTCCCGCGAAACCGGTCCCCGTTGCGGGATGCGGGGAAAAGAACTAGTAGGACTGGTATCGTATTGTCTTGAACCCGGGTGCGAACGCCCGTGTAGCAGGGTTCGCGACCACGAACCTCCGACCTCCCGGAAAGGACCATCACCATGGGAAACCTGGGCATCTGCTTCGTCAATCCGGCCCCGCATATCGATCCGGGCTACGTCACCGCCATGGCGCGAAAATGCGACCAGGCCGGCCTGCATTCGTTGTGGACCATCGATCGCATCGCCTATGACAATCTGGAAGCGTTGACGGTGCTGGCGGCGGCGGCTGCCGTCACCGAACGCGTCCGGCTGGGGACGTCGGTGCTGCTGTCGGCGCTGCGCCACCCCGCGCTCCTGGCCAAGACCGTGGCCACCCTCGACTTCCTGTCCAACGGCAGAGTGACCCTGGGCATCGGCTTCGGCAGCCGGGAGAGCGACTTCACATCGGTGGAGGTTCCCTGGGAGCACCGGGGGAGCCGAGCCCAAGAGTCCCTCGCGCTCATGAAGCGGCTCTGGACCGAGGAGGAAGTGGAGCACCACGGCCGCTTCTTCGACCTCCACAGCACCCGCTTCGGCCCCGACACCGTCCAGTCACCCCATCCTCCCATCTGGATGGGCGGCGGCGCCGAACCCGTCCTGAAGCGCGTCGGGCGGTTCGCCGACGGCTACATCTGCGGCAGCAACGCGGTGCACAACTTCGATGCGGTGTGGGACAAGATCAGCGCCCATGCGCGCGCCGCCGGGAGGAATCCGGACGACATCGAGAAGGCGGGGCTCACGTTCATCGCCATCGACGACGACAAGAGCAAGGCGGTGGAGGCGTGCG
This sequence comes from Deltaproteobacteria bacterium, assembly GCA_028818755.1. Lineage (GTDB taxonomy): Bacteria > Desulfobacterota > Binatia > UBA9968 > JAJDTQ01 > JAJDTQ01. Next base: position 8,770 of record JAPPNF010000072.1, read on the forward strand.
AGAACTATCTCATCCGCTACTACGGCAAGGTGCGGATGGACGTGGAGAAGTACATGCTGGTGGGGAGCGCCGACGCCTGCGCCGACGGCATCAACCGGATCTTCGGCGGCGGCCTCCAGACCCTGATCATCGGCCTGGCCATCTCCGACCTCGCGCAACTGGATGCGTTCGTGGAGAAGGTGCTGCCGCAGGTGCAGAGCTAACCCCCCTCTCCCTCCGGGAGAGGGTCGGGGTGAGGGTGCTCGGCGCCGGCAGCCCGTCGGCGACACAGGGACAGCCTCGCCGGACGCCCTCACCCGGCCTTCGGCCACCCTCTCCCGGAGGGAGAGGGTTTTGACTACGGCTTCCGCTACAGCGGCGCGGGATCCTCGAAGTTCTTGGTGTAGGGCAGCTTCCCGGCGGTCTTGCCCACCTCGTCCATGTTGCCGAGCAAGAGCGCGGTGGAGTCCCACGAGCCTGTGGTCAGGGCGTTGCGGTGGCCGTCGCTGATGTCGAGGTCCATGTCGCTGCCGTCGGGCAGGCGCACCTTCTTGGCGTCGAGATCCACCGTGAACTCCGCCTGGGGGTCGGACTCCACCAGCGTCATGAGCTTCCCGATATCCTCGGAGGAAACCATTACGGCCGGCATGCCCAGGAGCACGCTGCTGCCGGCGAAGATGGGGCCGAAGGACTCGCCGATGATGGCCCGGATTCCCCAGCGGTAGAGGGCCTGGGGGGCGTGCTCCCGTGACGAGCCGCAGCCGAAGTTGCGGTTCACCACCAGCACCTCGGCGCCCTGGAAACGGGCCTCGTTGAAGGGGTGGTCCACCGGGTTGCCGTCCGAATCGTAGCGTTCGTCGAAGAACGGGTACTCGCCCATGCGGCTGAAGGTGATCTCCTTGAGGTAGCGGGCGGGAACGATCCGATCGGTGTCGATATCGTGCCCCCACACCACCAGCGCCCTGCCGCTTACCTGCTTGATGTCGCTCATGGAACCCTCGCTGAGTGTTGCGTTTCACAAATACGTCGACGAATCTGCTGGTCCTTCTCGCCGTCGGCCGCGTTGCTCCTCCTCGCGTGGTACCCGCCACTGCTCGTCGTCGCGCCTTGCCGACGACAAGAAGTCCTGCGCATCTTCGTCAACGTATTTGTGAAACGCAACACTAGTTGTAATCCCGCACGTCCACGACCTTGCCGTTGAGGGCGGCCGCGGCCACCATGGCGGGGCTCATTAGCAGGGTCCGCCCTTCCGGGCTCCCCTGGCGGCCGATGAAATTGCGGTTCGACGACGACGCGCATACCTCCCGGCCCTGCAGCTTGTCGGGGTTCATGGCCAGACACATGGAGCACCCGGCCTCCCGCCACTGAAAGCCGGCCTCGGTGAACACCCGGTCGAGCCCCGCCGCCTCCGCCTGTTTCTTCACCTCCACGGAGCCGGGCACCACCAGGGCGCGCACGCCGGAGGATACCTGCCTGCCCTTGGCGACCCGCGCCGCGGCCACCAGATCCGAGAACCGCGAGTTGGTGCAGGAACCGATGAAAGCCACGTCGATGGGCGTGCCGAGGATCGGCGCCCCCGGCGTCCAGCCCATGTGCTGGTAGGCTTTCTCCACGGTCTTGGGGTCTTTCAGGTCTTCGGGGCGGGGCATGTTCTCCAGCACGCCCACCGCCTGCCCGGGATTGATGCCCCAGGTGACCGTCGGTTCGATGGCCGAGCCGTCGATGTCCACCACGTCGTCGTAGCGGGCGTCCGGGTCCGACGCCATGGAGCGCCAGTACGCCACCGCGCGGTCGAAGGCTTCGCCCTTGGGCGCTAACGGCCGTCCCAGCAGGTACTCGTAGGTGGTGTCGTCGGGGTTGACGTAGCCCACCAGCGCGCCGCCCTCGATGCTCATGTTGCAGACGGTCATGCGCTCGTCCATGTTCATGGCGTCCAACACGGCGCCGCCGTATTCGTAGGCGAACCCCTTGCCGCCGCCGACCCCGAGAGTCCGGATGATGGTCAGGATCACGTCCTTGGCGTGCACCCCGAGGGGGAGGCTGCCGTTGACGTTGATGCGCCGGACGTCGAGCCGGTCCATGGACAGGGTCTGGGTGGCCAGCACGTCGCGGACCTGGCTGGTGCCGATGCCGAACGCCAGGGTCCCGAAGGCGCCGTGGGTGCTCGTGTGACTGTCGCCGCAGGCCAGGGTCATCCCCGGCTGGGTCAGACCGAGCTGCGGGCCGATGACGTGGACGATGCCCTGCCGGTCGCTTCCCAATCCGTAGAACTCGATGTTGAAGTCGCGGACGTTCCTTTCCAACGCCGCCATCATCGCCTCGGCCTGCTCGTCGGCGAAGGGCCGGACCTGGGTGTCCGTGGGTATGATGTGATCGGCGGTGGCGAAGGTCCGCTCGGGATAAGCGATGGAGAGGCCGCGTTCCCGCATCATGTCGAACGCCTGCGGGGTGGTGACCTCGTGGACCAGATGCAATCCGATGAAGAGCTGCGTCTGGCCGGTGGACAGCGTCGTTACCGCGTGGCTGTCCCAGACCTTGTCATAGAGTGTACGTTCGGACATGGGTCGGTTTCTCCTCGGCGGGAATGATAGCCAGCGACCTCGGGTAATTCAAGCGAAGGCCGGTGGCGGGCAGGGTGAACGCGGAGTCTTGACGAAAGGAATACGGGATGGCCAAGGGCGCTTGACTTGTCGTCACGGGCATCCAGGAGGGCACCCGGGTCAAGCCCCCGAGACGCCGGAGGGCGGACCCAACGTCGTCCCGGGGGTTGACCGGGGTGCCGATGCGGCAGTGTCGCTGTCTGGCCTGAATTCATCGTTCCGGGCAGGGATCGCTACGGTGCGGAATCCGGGCGGGGGGATTGGGACGGACCGTAGGATACCTCTACCAGGAAAAGGCCCCGTGCGGGCGCGGTGGGGCCGGCCAGCGTGCGGTCGCGGCCGCGGATCAACGCTGGGAAGGCGCCGGGACCCCGCTCGCCCAGCCCCATCTGCACCAGGGTGCCGACGATGTTCCGCACCATGTGGCGGAGGTAGCCGGTGGCCTCGATGCGGTACACCCAGTGGTCCTCCCATGGGTACAGCTCGTTGCGGTAGATCCGCCGGACCGCGGTGGCGGCGCCGCAGCCGGCGGCGCGGAAGCACGAGAAGTCGTGCTCGCCTTCCAGCGCGGCCAGCGCCTCGCGCATGGCGTCGACGCGCAACGGCCTGGCGACGTGCCACGAATAGCGGTCGTTGAACACCGAACGCCAGGGGTGGTTCCAGAGCCGATACTCGTAGACGCGCTTTGTCGCGTCCCTCCTGGCGTCGAAGGAGGGAGCCGCCTCCTCGGCGGACTTCACCGTGATGTCGTCCGGGGTGAGGGCGTTGAGGCTTCGCTGAAGGCGCGCGAGGTCCCGGCCGTCGGGACACGCGAAATCGGCCACTTGGCCGAGCGCATGGACACCCGCGTCGGTGCGGCCCGATCCCTGGACGCGGACCCGCTGCTTCAGCAGCACGGCGAGCGCGTCCTCCAGGATGCCCTGGATCGTCGCTCCGCCGGGCTGGACCTGCCATCCCCGGTATTCGGTGCCGTCGTACTCAAGGGTCAGTCTGACGTTCATGCCGTTAGGGGACGTGGTATGGCGTTCTTCGACTTCGCTACGCTCAGGACGGACGGCGAAATTGACAGCCCTTTCACCGTTCGTCCTGAGCGTAGCGAAGCGAAGTCGAAGGACGCCGACCACAGCGTCACAAGTCAGTGATAATCCCGGATCAGGATCTCGGCGATTTGCACCGCGTTCAGGGCCGCGCCCTTGCGCAGGTTGTCGGCAACCACCCACAGGTTGATGCCGTTTTCCACGGAATCGTCCTCGCGGATGCGCCCGACATAGGTGGCGTCCTTGCCCGCCGCCTCGGTGGCCAGCGGGTAATCGTTGCTCGTGGGGTCGTCCTGGAGCAGCACGCCGGGAGCCTCCCGGAGGATGGCGCGGACGTCGGCGGCCGACAGCTTGCTCCGGGTCTCGACGTTGATGGACTCGGAGTGGCTGCAGAAGACCGGCACGCGCACGGTGGTGGCGGTGATGCGAATCTCCGGGTCGTCCAGGATCTTGCGCGTCTCCTGGACCATCTTCACCTCTTCCTTGGTGTAGCCGTTGGGCAGAAAGGTGTCGATGTGGGGAATGCAGTTGAACGCGATCTGGTGCGGGAACTGCTCGCATTCCACGTCCTGGCTGTTGAACAGCGCGGCGGTCTGCTTGCCGAGCTCTTCCATGGCCCGCCGCCCGGCCCCGGACACCGACTGGTAGGTGGACACGACGATGCGGCTGATGCCCGCCGCGTCGTGCAACGGCTTCAGCGCCACCACCATCTGGATGGTGGAGCAGTTGGGGTTGGCGATGATTCCCCGGTGCGCGTGCTCGGCGATCTTGCCGGCGTTGACCTCCGGGACCACCAGGGGGACGTCGTCGTCCATGCGGAAGTAGCTGGTGTTGTCGATGACCACGGCGCCGGCGTCCACCGCCGCCTGGGCGTAGCGGGCGCTCACCGATCCTCCCGCCGAGAACAACGCGATATCGATGTCCTCGAAGGAATCGTCGTCCAGCACCTCCACCAGGACCTGGCGGTCGCAGAACTCGAGACGCTGCCCGGCGGACCGCTCGGAGGCCAGCAAACGGAGGGTGTCCACGGGGAACTGCCGCTCCTCGAGAATCTTTCGCAACTCCTCGCCCACCGCTCCCGTGGCTCCCACCACGGCCACGTTGTATTTCTCCTTGCCCATCATTGTTCACGCCGCCTGGCTGGCGGTGACCTCCTGCCGCACGCGCTCGCCCATTTCCTTGCAGCCCACCACCGCGGCCTCGCCCTCGGCGATGTCGAGCGTGCGGCAACCCGTCTCCAGCACCCGCTCCACCGCCTGCTCGATGCAGTCCGCGGCGGCGCCCTGGTCGAACGAATGACGCAGCATGAGCGCCACCGTCAGGATGGTGGCCAGCGGGTTGGCCTTGTCCTGGCCGGCGATGTCCGGGGCGCTGCCGTGCACCGGCTCGTACATGCCTACCTTGCCGCCGAGGCTGGCCGACGGCAGCATGCCGATGGAGCCGGTGAGCATGGCGGCCTCGTCGCTCAGGATGTCGCCGAACATGTTGGTGGTGACGATGACGTCGAACTGCCTGGGGTCGCGAATGAGCTGCATGGCGCAGTTGTCCACCAGCACGTGCTCGAGCTCCACGTCGCCGTAACCCTCCTCGTCGCGGACGCGCGTCACCACCTTGCGCCACAGCTCGGTGGATTCCAGCACGTTGGCCTTGTCCACCGAGGTCACCCGGCCGCGCCGGCGGCGGGCGGCGTCGAAGGCCACCCGGGCGATCCGTTCGATCTCCGGGGTGGTGTAGACCAGAGTGTTGACGCCCCGTTCGCTGCCGTCGGCCTCGGTCGTGACGCCCTTGGGCTGCCCGAAGTAGATGCCGCCGGTCAATTCGCGCACGACCACGAGGTCCGTCCCCTCCACCACCTCGGGCTTGAGGGTCGAGGCCCGCGCCAACGGCGCGAACAGCTTGACAGGGCGCAGGTTGGCGAACAGTCCCAGCTCCTGGCGCAACGCCAGCAGGGCCCGCTCCGGACGGATGGAGTAGTCCAGCCCGTCCCACTTGGGTCCGCCCATGGCGCCCAGCACCACCGCGTCGCTGGACTTGGCCATGGCCAGGACCTCGTCGGTCAGGGGTTTCCCGTGGGCATCGATGGACGCACCGCCCACCAGCCCCTCCTCCACGTCGACGGCGAAGCCGAAGATGTCGCCGGCCTGCCGCAGCACCGCCATGGCTTCCGCCACCACTTCCGGGCCGATGCCGTCGCCCGGAAGCACCGTTACCTTGTGACTCATGGACCCCCCTCCACCGAAGCCTGACGGTGGCGCTTGCGATACTCCAGACGGTTGAGGGCGTTCACGTACGCCAGCGCACTCGCCATGATGATATCCGTGTGGGAACCTTTCCCGGAGATGTTGACGTCCTTGTCCTGGAGCATGCACGACACCTCGCCCTGGGCGTCGGTGCCGGCGGTGACGCTGGAAACCGTGTAGCGCAGCAGCTTCGCGCGGCTGCCGGAGATCCTGGCGATGGCTTTATAGCACGCATCCACCACTCCGTCACCCGTATCGTGGGCCATCTTCTCCTCGCCGTCGACGCGCATGCGCACGGTCGCCGACGGCACCGCCGACGAGCTCGACGCGATGTTCATGTACACCAGCTCGTAGCGGTCCGGCTGGCTCGGTATCCTCAAGACCTCGTCCGCCACCAGCGCCTCGATGTCCTCGTCGAACACTTCCTTCTTCTTGTCGGCGAGTTCCTTGAAACGCTCGAAGGCGCGGTTGATCTCATCCTTGCCGAGGGAGAAGCCGAGCTGCTGCAGCCGCTCGCCGAAGGCGTGCCGGCCGGAATGCTTGCCCATCACCAGCCGGTTGCCCGTGATGCCGACCGTCTCGGGTTTCATGATCTCGTAGTTGAGCTTGTGCTTGAGCACGCCGTCCTGGTGGATGCCGGCCTCGTGGGCGAAGGCGTTGTCGCCCACGATGGGCTTGTTGAGCGGCACGGTGATGCCGGTGACCTGGGACAGCAGCCGCGAGGTGGGGTAGATCTGCTCGGTATGGACGCGCGTGTCGAGATTGAACACCGGCTGGCGCGTCTTCAAGGCCATCACCACCTCTTCCAGCGAGGTGTTGCCGGCGCGCTCGCCGATGCCGTTCACGGTACACTCCACCTGCCGAGCCCCGTTGGCCACGGCCGCCAGCGAGTTGGCCACGGCGAGGCCCAGGTCGTTGTGGCAGTGGGTGCTCCAGGTGACCTTCTCCGAGCCCTCGGTGTTTTCGATCAGGTACCGCACCAGCTCGCCGAACTCCGACGGTATGGCGTAGCCGGTGGTGTCCGGGATGTTGAGGGTCTTCGCTCCCGCCCGGATGGCCTCGCTGAACACCTCCACCAGAAAGTCCCGGTCGCTGCGCGAGGCATCCTCGGCCGAGAACTCCACGTAGTCGAGGTGCCTTCTGGCGTAGGCCACGGCCGTGCCGACGGATTCCATCACCTCGTCCCGGGACATGCGGAGCTTGTGCTTCATGTGGATGTCGGAGGTGGCGATGAAGGTATGGAGACCGGGCTTGCGCGCTCCTTCCACCGCCTTGACGGCCTTGCGGATGTCGCCGTGCTGCGCCCTGGCCAGACTCAGGACGATGGGCCGCTTGACCGCCTTGCACACCTGCACCACCGACTCGAAATCACCCGGCGACGACGCGGCGAAGCCGGCCTCGATCACGTCCACCCCCAGCTTGTCGAGCTGACGGGCGATGATGACCTTCTCGTCGATGTTCATGCTGGCCCCGGGCGACTGTTCGCCGTCCCTGAGGGTCGTATCGAAAATGTTCACGATGTTCTTGGAGCCCATGGTCTTCCTCCTCAAAAAAAAACTCCCGCTGGAGCCCGGCGGGAGTTTCGGAAATGCAAGTGAGGTTTGGTTTGATCAGGCTTGTAGCAGCGCCTGCTCTTCCCTCCGTCGCTTCCGCACGGCGAGCAGCCATAACAGGGGACCCGATAGGGTGTACGTTAATAACGCCGAGAACAGCACGATCTGCCACATAGCGATGGTCAGTATAATGATTGCCAGCGCGGAAAGCAACAACCAAATGGTGCTGCGCTTCTTCAGGTGATGCTGCTTGAGGCTCAGATAACGGAAATTGCTCACCATCAGGCCCGCCAGCGCGCAGGCGATGACGGTAAAGACCACGGGCTTGCCGGCGGTGTTCTCGAGCCCAAGCATGGAATACATGAAGATGGTGGCGGCGATCATGGCCGCGGCCGCGGGGATGGGCAGCCCGGTGAAGTAGCTCTTCTCCACGGCCAGCGTCTGGACGTTGAAGCGCGCCAGGCGCAACGCGCCGCACACCGCGAACAGCGCCGGCCCGAGGCCGCCCCAGGTTTCCCACGGCGCCAGCGCGAAGACGTACATCAGCACCGCCGGCGCCACGCCGAACGAAACCACGTCGGCCAGTGAATCGAACTCGATGCCGAACTGACTGCTGGTATGGGTAAGCCGCGCCACGGTGCCGTCCAGGCCGTCCAGCAGAAGCGCGGCCAGGATCAACACGGCGGCGTGGTGGAACTCGCCCTTGAAGGCGAAGAGGATCGCGAAGATTCCACAGAAAAGATTGCCGGCCGTGAACAGGCTCGGCAGAAGGAAGATGCCGCGCCTCAGCCGGTTGGCCGAACCTCTCCGCGGGCGATTTCGCCTGCCCTTTCCCCGCGGGATCAGCCGGACCTTCCGGAACGGAGTGTCCTTCGTGTCCTTGTTCTCGGGACGTTCCACCCTACAACCTGGCGACGATCGTTTCCCCGCCGCGGACGCGCTGGCCGGGAACTACTTCGATCTCGGCGTCTCCGGGCAGGTGAAGGTCCACCCGGGAGCCGAACATGATCATGCCGAAACGCTGACCCTTACGCAACGAGTCTCCGGGATTGACGTAGCAAACGATCCGGCGCGCGAGAAAGCCGGCGATCTGCACGATGCGAAGCGTCCTTCCGGCTTCGTCCACCAACTCCACGGCGTTGCGCTCGTTCTCTTCCGACGCCTTGCCCTTGTACGCGGCGAAGAAGTGGCCCGCTTGGTAGCTCACGTCCGACACCCGTCCGTTCATGGGGGCGCGGTTGATGTGCACGTCCAGGGGCGAAAGAAAAATGCTCAGCCGGCGTCCCTCGGCGCCCGAAGGCTCGCCGACCTCCACGACCTTGCCGTCCGCGGGCGACACCACCACTCCATCCGCATCCGGGGGCACCCGCTCCGGGTCGCGGAAGAAGCCCGCCACCGCCGCCGCCACCACCAGCAACGCCGTTGCGGCTGCGGACCAGCCCACGGCCATGGCCGCGGCGGCCAGTCCCAGCGCGGCGAAAACGAACCGATAACCTTCCCTTGCAATCCTGATGGCAGTGCTCCCCTGACGAGCGGGTTTCAGACCCGTCTCCCTGCTTGCTCCAGACACCCTCACCCCCACCCTCTCCCAGAGGGAGAGGGGGCCAAACTCAACCCCTCTCCCTCTGGGAGAGGGTGGCCGAAGGCCGGGTGAGGGCTGCTAGTTCTTGCTCTTGTCCACCAGCCGGTTCTCGGCCAGCCACGGCATCATCGAGCGGAGCTGCTCGCCCACCTGCTCGATGGGATGGCTCCGCGACGCCTGGCGCAGCTCGTTGAAGTTCGGCGATCCGGAGCGGTGCTCGTTCATCCACTCGTCCGCGAACCTGCCCGACTGGATGTCCGCCAGGATCTCCTTCATGATCTTGCGCGTGTCGTCGCCGACGATGCGCCTCCCGCGGGTGAGGTCGCCATACTCCGCGGTGTTGCTCACGGAGTAGCGCATGTTGGCAAGGCCGCCCTCGTAGATCAGGTCGACGATCAGCTTGACCTCGTGGCAGCACTCGAAATAGGCCATCTCCGGCGGGTAGCCCGCCTCCACCAGGGTTTCGTAGCCCGCCTGGATCAACGAGGTGAGGCCGCCGCACAGCACCGTCTGCTCGCCGAACAGATCGGTTTCGGTCTCGTCCTTGAAGGTGGTCTCGATGACCGCCGCGCGGGCGCCGCCGATGGCCGCCGCATACGCCAGCCCCACGGGCTGGGTGTCTCCGGACGGGTCCTGGTGAATGGCCAGCAGGCACGGCACCCCCCTGCCCCGTTCGAACTCGCTTCGGACCAGGTGTCCCGGGCCCTTGGGCGCCACCATGAAGACGTTGACGTCCTCGGGGGGCACGACCCGCTTGAAGTGGATGTTGAAGCCGTGTCCGAAGGCCAGCGAGTTCCCCGGCTCGAGACCGGGCTGGATGGCCTCCCGATAGACGTCTCCCTGAAGCTCGTCCGGCAGCAGGACCATGACCACGTCCCCGGCCCGCACCGCCTCCGCCGTCTCCATCACCGTCAGGCCGGCGTCCGCCGCCTTGGCCCAGGAGGCGCTGTCGCGACGCAGCCCCACCACGACGTCCACGCCGGAGTCGCGCAGATTGGTGGCGTGCGCGTGCCCCTGGCTGCCATAGCCGAGCACGGTGACCTTGCGGTCGCGAATCCGGCTCAGATCCGCGTCCTGGTCATAGTAGACTTGCATGATAAACCTCCCGGTATAAAGCTGATCGGCGGCGCTTGCTCCGAGGCTCCCTCACCCCAACCCTCTCCCAGAGGGAGAGGGGGGCATCTGCTCTCCCTTTGGGAGAGAAGTATTTCTTTCCCCTCTCCCTCTGGGAGAGGGTGGCCGAAGGCCGGGTGAGGGCTCACGCGGATTCCCGTGCAGCGCTACGCGGACTCGCGTGCGATGGCGATCCGGCCGGTGCGGACGATCTCCTTGATGCCCATGGGTTTCAGCAGATTGATCACCGCCTGGATCTTGGCGGAATCTCCCGACACCTCGATGGTGTACGTCTGGGGCGTCGAGTCGACGATATTGGCGCGGAAGATCTGCGCGATGCGAATGGCCTCGTCCCGGTTCGCCTGCTTGGCCTGGATCTTGACGAGCGCCGTTTCCCGGTCGATATGGTCCTCTTCGGTCAGGTCGACGACCTTGAGAACCTCGATGACCTTGTTGAGCTGCTTCATGATCTGCTCGATGATGACCTCGTCACCGGAGGTCACGATCGTGATCATGGAGATGGTGGAATCCGGGGTGGGCGCCACCGAAAGGCTCTCGATGTTGTAGTTCCGGGCGCTGAACAGCCCGGCCACGCGCGCGAGCACACCCGCCTTGTTTTCGACCAGAACCGAGATGATGTGTTCCATCCGCCAAACCCTTACGCCGGCAGGACGGCGTCCACATCCTCTCCCTTTTTCCGCGAGCCCTTGCGCGCGGTCTTCATGTGCGGCGGGTCTTCCAGCACCATCTCGTGATGCGCCCCGCCGGCCGGGATCATCGGATAACAGTTCTCGAACCGGTCGATGGCGAAGTTCATCAACACCGGACCCTTGTGCTTGAGTCCCTCCTTCAACACCGACTCCACGTCCGAGGGACCGTCTGAGTGGAGACCGAGGATACCATAGGCTTCCGCGAGCTTGACGAAATCCGGGGTGGCGCCGAGGTCGCTGGAAGCGTAGCGCCCCTCGTAGAACAGGTCCTGCCACTGCCGCACCATGCCGTGGAACTGGTTGTTGAGCAGGATGATCTTGACCGGCAGCTTGTAGATCGCCGCCACCGCCAGTTCCTGCAGGTTCATCTGGAAGCTGCCCTCGCTGGTGATGCAGAGCACGGTCTTGTTGGGGTACGCCTTCTGCGCGCCGATGGCCGCCGGGAACCCGAAGCCCATGGTGCCGAGCCCGCCCGAGGTGAGGAAGGTGCGCTGGGTGGCGCCCCGGAAAAACTGCGCCGCCCACATCTGGTGCTGACCCACGTCGGTGACGACGATGGCCTTGTGCTTGGTAAGCTCGTAGGCCTTCTCGATGACGTACTGCGGCTTGGTTTCCTTCTTGCCTTCCTGCTGGTAGGCGAGCGGATGCTGCGCGGACCACTCGTTCACCTGCTTTTGCCACGGTTTCCGTTGCGCCTTGACGCTGGCCGGATTGCCGTCCATGGAGCTCAGCACGCCCACCAGTTCCCGCAGCACCGTCTTGACGTCGCCGACGATGGGGATGTGGGCATGGACGTTCTTCTTGATGGAGGTGGGGTCGATGTCGATATGGATGACACGGGCCCGGGGCGAGAACTCCGACAGCTTGCCGGTCACGCGGTCGTCGAACCGCGCGCCCACGGCGATCAACAGGTCGGCCTCGTGCATGGCCATGTTGGCGCAGTAGGTGCCGTGCATGCCGAGCATGCCCATGCAGAGCGGATGGGTCCCGGGAAAGGCCCCCAGTCCCATGACCGTCATGGTCAACGGGATCTGCGTCAGCTCCGCGAACTCCCGGACCTCGCTGGCCGCGCCGGAGAAGATCGCGCCGCCGCCGACGTAGATGACCGGCCGCTTGGCCTTCATGATCTCGTTGGCCGCCTGCTTGATCTGAAAGCGGTTGCCGGTCACCGTGGGGCGGTAGCCGCGGATGTCGACCTTGTCGGGATAACGGAACTCGGCGGACTCGGTGCTCACGTCCTTGGGGATGTCCACCAGCACCGGGCCGGGACGGCCGGTGTTCGCTATGTAGAAGGCTTCCTTGATGGTGGCCGCGAGATCGGCGACATCCTTCACCAGGACGTTGTGCTTGGTGCAGGGGCGGCTGATGCCGATGTTGTCGGCTTCCTGGAACGCGTCGTTGCCGATGAGGTTGGTGGGGACCTGCCCGGTGAATGCCACCAGCGGGACCGAGTCCATCATGGCGTCCTGGAGGCCCGTGACGATGTTGGTCATGCCCGGACCCGACGTCACCAGCGCGACACCCGCCTTGCCGGTGGCCTTGCCATAGCCTTCCGCCATGTGGATCGCGCCCTGCTCGTGCCGGGTCAGGATAACCTCGACGTCTTTCTGCTGGTGCAGGACGTCAAACAGCTTGAGGACCACTCCGCCGGGAATGCCGAAGATCGTCTTCACTCCCTCGCGCTTGAGCGACTCCACAAATATTTCCGACCCGTTCAACTTCATGGCTTTCTCCCTGGCTCTCCCCGGCCCGCCTCAGCTCGCCGACTTGTACTTGTCGAGAATCTGCATGATCTTGTCCTTGCCGACGAGCTTCAGCTTCTGGATGCGCTTCTTCTCCATCTCCTCTTCGGGCGACAAATAGCCTCTGTCATGCAGGTCCACCAACCGCTTCTCGTATTCGAGGTGTTCTTCATAGTATTTACGCAGTTCCGGGTCCTTATCCAAGACAGAGGCAATCATTCGTTCCTCTCTCTCCTCCATTGGACGACCTCCTGATCGTTGGTTTGGGCAAGCGGTAAAATTTATCCAACGGCCGGATTTTTGTCAATGAGCGGGCACCGCTCCTTCCCTCCACAGCCTCATTTTCTGTCGCTCACCCGACCGTCGTTGGGGTGCTTGACAAAACTTCCTTATTGATAATAGATTATCAATAATATCGAGATCAGAAGGAGGAACTGTGCGGCGACTGCCGGTTTTTCCCATCAATGCGTAGGACAATCAGAATCAATGGATCCGCGGGAGAGACGCGGTTTGGACGCGCCGTCTCGCCTCTGGGCAGCGGCGTGGCCGTTCAACTTGTTTGGGCAGGTACCCTCGCGACCCTGCTGTGGGTCGCCGCGGCCTGGGCGATGGGATGGCTGCCATGACAGCCGCCTTTTCCCTCCACGACGTCACCCTGGGATACGACCGCCATCCGGCCGTGCATCACCTGACCGGCAGCTTCGCAACCGGTTCGTTGACGGCGCTGGTCGGCCCCAATGGATCAGGCAAGAGCACCCTGCTCAAGGGACTGATCGGGCTCCTGGCGCCTCTTGAAGGCCACTTGGAACGCAACGGTCTGCGCCAGGGCGATATCGCCTATCTGCCCCAGCAGGCAGAGATCGACCGCAGTTTCCCGATTTCGGTGATCGAGACGGTGTTGCTGGGTCACTGGCGGACGACCGGCCTGTTCCGCCCGCTCACGCGTACCCTGCGGCGGCAAGCCGAGGAAGCGCTGGTGGCCGTAGGTCTCGATGACTTCGGTCGACGGCCGATTGCCTCCTTGTCGGCGGGGCAGTTTCAACGGGTCTTGTTTGCCCGCATGCTGTTGCAAGACTGTCCTGTCATTCTGCTCGACGAGCCCTTCACGGCAATCGACGCCAGGACCACGGCCGACCTTCTGAGGGTAGTGGTGAGATGGCATGGCGAAGGACGAACGATTATCGCCGTGCTGCATGACCTCGACCAGGTACGAGAGAGTTTTCCCGACACCCTGCTGATGGCCCGGGAACCCATTGGCTGGGGGGCGACTACCGAGGTTCTGCGGGCGGAACATCTCTTCCGGGCGCGACAGATGGCAGAGGCGTGGGATGACCGTGCCGAGGTCTGCTGGCGAGGCGTTGCCTGATGGACATCCATGCCGCTCTGATCCAGCCCTTCATCGAGTTCGGGTTCATGCGCAGGGCGCTGGCGGCCTGCCTGGCGCTCAGCCTCGGCTGCGGCCCGGCGGGCACTCTCCTTGTTCTGCGCCGCATGAGCCTCGTCGGGGATGCCTTGAGCCACGCCGTGCTGCCGGGTGCGGCCATTGGCTTCATGATCGCCGGGCTCTCGCTCGTTGTCATGAGCTTCGGCGGCTTCATCGCGGGCCTCGTCGTGGCGGGGCTGTCCGGTCTCGTGGCGCGTGTGACGCCTCAGCGCGAGGATGCCAGCTTTGCCGCCTTCTACCTCATTTCGCTGGCGCTTGGGGTGCTCATTGTCTCCACGCACGGCAGCAACGTCGATCTCATGCATGTCCTGTTCGGGACCATTCTCGCCGTCGACGATGCCTCCCTGCTGCTGATTGTCTCGATCGCGACGCTGACTCTTTTCATCCTGGCCGTCATCGGACGCGGATTGATCGTCGAGTGCTTCGATCCCGGCTTCCTGCGCGCCGTGGGCGGCCCCGGCGCGGCGGTTCACTTCGTGTTTCTGGTGTTGGTCGTCATGAACCTCGTCGCCGGGTTCCACGCGCTCGGTACGCTGATGGCGGTGGGTTTGATGATGCTCCCGGCCGCGGCCGCGAGATTCTGGGCCGGCGAAGTTGCGACACTCGCGGCCACAAGCAGCGCCATCGCCTTCGCTTCCGCGTATGCGGGGCTGCTGCTCTCTTACCACGTAAACCTTCCGTCCGGACCGGCCATCATCCTGGTCGCCGGGGGCGTCTACATCGTCTCGGTTGTCGCGGGTCCGCGCGGCAGCCTGTGGGCGCGGTTCCTGCCGCGCCGCCATCTCGAAGCCTGAATCGCAAAGGAGGACCCAAGCCATGCATCGCCTTTCACGCCGCTTGATTCTTGCCGCGCTAGTCACGCTGGCCACCCTCGCCGTCGCCGCGACGTCTCCGTCCTGGGCAGCGGACAAGCTCAGGGTCGTTGCCACCTTCACCGTTCTCGGAGACATGGTGAAGAATGTCGGCGGGGAGCACGTCGCCCTCACCACGCTGGTCGGGCCGGACGGTGATGCCCACGTCTACGAACCGACTCCGGCCGATGCGCGCGCGCTGGCCCGGGCGGACCTCGTCCTCGTCAACGGCCTTGGCTTCGAAGGCTGGATCGACCGGCTCGTCAAGGCATCCGGCTACAAGGGGCCGGTTGTCGTGGCCAGCGAAGGAATTGCTTTGCTGAGAGCGGAAGAGGATCACGGGCATGGAGATCGCGGACATGGCCACCACGGGGACGAGTTCGACCCTCACGCCTGGCAGGATCTCGTCAACGGTCGCCTCTATGTCATCAATATCGCTCGTGCGCTTGCCGCGGCCGACACGGCTCGTGCCGACAACTACCGCCGCCGTGCCGAAGCTTACGATCGCGAACTGGTGACGCTGGATCGGGACATCCGCAGCCGGCTCGACGCCGTCCCCGCGGAACGGCGCAAGGTGATCACCTCGCACGACGCGTTCCGGTACTTTGGGCACGCCTACGGCATCGGCTTTCATGCCCCGGTCGGTCTCAGCACCGAAGACGAGCCGTCTGCGGGCGAAGTGGCCGCTCTTATTCGCCAGATGCGCGATGAGGGCATCCGCACATTGTTCGTCGACAACATCACCGACGCTCGCCTGTTGCAGCAACTCGCCCGTGAAGCCGAGGCCGTCATTGGCGGTACGCTCTACTCGGACTCGCTGTCCGGCACCAGCGGTCCGGCGTCGACCTATCTCGACATGTTCCGCCACAACGCGAGCGAAATCGTCAAGGCCTTCAAGAACTGAGCGGGCGTCGTGTCGCAGGGAGAAGAACGAACATGTTGATCAACACATCACCGCGTAGCCCGAATCGCGAACGGGTTCGACATATCAAGGAGGCGTTGCGCGCAGCGCTGAGCCTCCCCGATGGCACGACGGTTACGGTCACCGAGCTGGCATGTCTCGAAGAGGGCTGTCCGCCCATCGAGACCGTGGTTGGTCTGCTTCGGCCCGATGCCCCGCCGCTGCAACACAAGCTTCACAAAACCACGGACGCCGTTGACGCCGAAGACCTGGTCCAGGTCTGCAAGGCGTGGGGGTTCGACGTCCAACTTCCCATACTCGCACCTCTGCTGCAGGAGAACCAGACATGAACACGCCGCAAAAAGTACCTGTTTCCATCCTCACCGGCTTCCTCGGCTCCGGCAAGACGACCCTGCTCAACCGGATCCTGAGCGAGGAGCACGGCAAGCGCATTGCCGTGATCGAGAACGAGTACGGGGAGGTCGGCATCGATCAGGCGCTCGTCATCGACGCTGACGAAGAGGTCTTCGAGATGTCGAACGGCTGCATCTGCTGCACGGTGCGCGGAGACCTGATCCGCGTGCTCGGCAATCTCATGAAGCGCCGCGACAAGTTCGACTATGTGCTGGTGGAGACCACGGGGCTCGCCGATCCCGGCCCGGTCGCTCAGACCTTCTTCATGGACGACGAGATTCGCGCGGAGTTCTCGCTTGACGGGATCGTCACGCTCGTCGATGCCGCCCACATCGAGCAGCAGCTCGGGCGAAGCGACGAGAGCACGGAGCAAGTCGCGTTCGCGGACGTCCTCGTTCTGAACAAGACGGACCTCGTCAGCGACGAGGCGCTCGACAGGCTCGAAGCTCGGCTCCGGGACATGAACCGAATGGCGCGAGTCGTGCGCAGCGAGCGGGCGAACGTCCCCGTCGACACGGTACTCAACCTCGGCGCCTTCGACCTGGACCAGGTGCTCGAGCGTCGTCCCACCTTCCTCGAGCCGGAGTATCCGTTCGAATGGACCGGAGTCTATGCGCTCGATACCGGCCGCTACGAACTCGGCCTCGCCGATGGACCTGATCCGGCGATGTCGCTCGTCGTCGTGTCCGGCCAGGGCACGGATGACGCCGCCCTCCGTGAGAGTGCGGAGTGGTGTGTGCGGCGGTACGCCGAACCCGCGGATCTCGTTCGCCCGGGGGAAAAGATTCCTGTCGGTAAGCACGTGAACCTCCCGCTCGATTCCCCGGGGCGCAAGTCGTTCTTCCTGGAGGTCGATACGCCGGCGCGGGTCGGCCTCTACACCCAGCACACCGCGGAAGAGTTCGATCTCCAACTGACGAACGCGGAAGGAGCGCCAATCGGGCCAGAGGTCGAGCGCACCTGGGTCGCACAGCACGAGCACGACGACGAGGTGGGCTCGATGGCGATCGAGCTGGACGGCGACGTCGATCCCGAAAAGCTCAACGCCTGGCTTGGCGAACTGCTCCGTGAGCGCGGCGTGGACATCTTCCGAATGAAGGGCTTCATCAGCATCGCGGGTGAGTCGCGTCGCTTCGTCTTCCAGGGGGTTCACATGCTCTTTGACGGCCAGCCGGATCGTCCATGGGGAGACTCGCCCCGGCGCAACCAGCTCGTCTTCATCGGCCGCAACCTCGATGAGCAGAGCATGCGGCAGGGATTCGAGGCATGCCTGAGTTGAGTGTCGACAACCCGAGGGGTGTTCTTCGCCGGGGCTGGTCCGCGGCGGTGGGCGACTACGCCATCGCCGGGGGCTGGACCCTCTGCGGCGAGGCCCTGGCGGTCGGTGACGCCGCGGGTGGCGTCTACGCGTTCGACGGCAAGTCCGGCACAAGCGCCTGGACGCGGCAGGGGGCTCATGACGGCGGCGTGCTCGCGATGGCGATCCACCCAAGCGGAACCACGTTCGCTACGGCTGGCCAGGACGGACGAGTCCTTGTCTGGAATGCCGCCGAAGGTCAGGTAAAACAGGCCATCGACGTCGGCAGCGGTTGGGTGGAGAACGTGGCGTGGTCGCCGGACGGCCAATGGCTGGCGGCCTCCTGCTCCCGGCAGGTTCGCGCGTATGGCGCGGACGGCGGAGAAGCCTGGCGATCCGATGATCATCCCAGCACCGTCAGCGCCATCGCCTGGTCCAGCGCGGGGGAGCTGGCGACGGCCTGTTACTGTCGAGTGGCGTTCTTCGACGTGCCCACCGGGGAGCTTCGCCAGAAGCTGGAGTGGCAGGGCTCCCTGGTGTCGATGGTACTGAGCCCGGACGGGGATATCGTGGCCTGCGGCAGCCAGGACAACTCGGTGCACTTCTGGCGTCGCTCCACGGGGCACGACTCCATGATGTCCGGATATCCCGCCAAACCGTCGGCCCTGGCCTTCGATGACACGGCCACCCTCCTGGCCACCGGCGGAGGCGACGCGGTGACGGTCTGGAGCTTCCGAGGACGTGGTCCCGAAGGCACGCGGCCCGGCGTTCTAAAACGTCATGCTCAACCTGTCACAACCCTCGCCTTCGCTCGCCGCGGGATGCGCCTGGCCTCGGCGGCACGGGATGGCGCAGTAGTGGTGTGGTCGCTCAAGAGGAATGGAAAAGGCCGTCGTATCGGGTCCGCGGTTTTGGCGGACATAGGGGCGGGACTGTACTGGCGGCCGGACGGGCGCGCGCTTGCCGCGCTCGACGCCCAGGGTGGCGTGACGGTTTGGCGGATAGGAGCAACATAGGCCCGAACTGGCCGCTGCGGCTTCACTTGTCTGTCGTACACACGCACCGCTCCGGGCGGGCGCTGGGAGCCTGTCCGAGTAGTCGGACAGGACACTAGGAGGCCGCAGGACTCTTGGCCACGGCGTCCGGAGGACGTATGTAGTGGGGGCTCAGCGGCTCGGCCGCGATCGCCGGGGCCGTGCGGTACTTCTCTCCGGCGATGCTGGCGACGGCAAAGGCGGTGCACGGGAACTCCGCTCCCGCGGTCACCCGGGCGTCGCCGCCGGCGTACCGCTCGATCACTTCCGCGTAAGCCAGCGCGCCGGGGCCGACAAAGATGCACGGGTCCTTGGCCAGCGCGCCCATCCGCCGGACCATGGACTCCGGCGCCTCCAGGCAATCCTCGATCAGGCATTCGAACGCCGCCGCCGTGCGGCGGTAGAGGGCGCCGTAGACCTCGCCCTTGCGCGCGTCCAGCATCGGGCATACGAGAGTCGTGCCGTCCGCCCCGGGCACCCGGTACGCCGCGGCTTCCAGGGTGCGCACCCCGACCACCGGCGTATCCGAACCGTAGACCAGGCCCTTGGCCGTGCTGATGCCGATCCTCAACCCAGTGAACGAACCGGGTCCGACGGCGACCCCCACCAGGGAGAGGCTCGAGAAGTCGGTGCCGGCGCGTTGGAGCACCTCGTCGATGAGCGGGAGCAACCCCTCGGCGTGGTTCGACCGGCCGGGCCGGCGGTCCCCCGCCTGCATCGATTCCCGGACGCATTCGGCCGCGAGTTCGCCGCCGTCCACGACCGCGGCGCTCAGCAACGCCGTCGACGTGTCGAGTCCGAGTACCTTCATCAGCTGCCGAAGATCCGCGCCAGGTCGTTGTAGAACGCGTAGACCATGACGAAGAGCAGCACCACCAGCCCCATCTGCTGCGCCCGCTCCCGCTGCCGGACGTCGAGGGGCTTCCCGCGCACGGCTTCGATCAGGAAGAACAGCAGGTGTCCGCCGTCCAGCATCGGGATCGGCAGCAGGTTCAGGACGCCGAGGTTGATGCTCAGCAACGCCAACAGAAAGAGGTAGTCCGCCAGCCCCCGCTGGGCCTGCTGTCCCGCCAACTGGGCAATCATCAGGGGGCCGCCGAGATTCGCCGTATCGACCCTTCCGACCACCATCTTGACCAGGACCTCCACCGTCAGTAGCGAGAGCTCCACCGTCCGGGTCACCGCCAGCCAGCCCGCCGTCAGCGGATTGCCCCTCTCCACTTCCACGGTTCCGGCGCTCTGAATGCCGATCAGCCAGGTCTCCTCGGACTCGCCGAGAAGAGTCTGCGTCTCTCCCCTGACGGCGCGCAGCGCGACCGCGAATTCCCGGTCGCCGCGGACCACGCCCAGGTCCAGCGGGCGGCCCTGGCTGGCCCTGACCTCGCCAGCCAGCTCGTCCCAGGAACGGATGGCACGGTCGCCCACCACGACCACCCGGTCTCCAGCCTCGAGGCCGGCGCCGGCCGCCGGTGAGCCGGGCTTGACGCCGCCGATCTCGGCGGTGCGGTAGGGAATGCCGAAAATCAGGAACACGCAGAGGAACACCGCCATGGCAAGCAGGAAATTCGCACCCGGCCCGGCCGCCACGATGGCCGTGCGGGCGGCTAGGCCCCGATGCGCGAAGGACCGGTCCCGGTCCTCGGAGTCGACCTCCTCGCCGGGATCCTCGCCCACCATCTTGACGTATCCTCCCAGCGGAAACGCGCTCACGCAGTATTCGGTTTCGCCGCGCCGCCGGATCCATACCTTCGGGCCGAAGCCGATGGAGAAGGTCAAGACCCCCACGCCGGCCTTCTTGGCCACGAGGAAGTGGCCCAGCTCGTGAAGGAACACCAGCACGCCGAAGGCGACCACGGCGGCGACGATCATGTAGACGACGTCGATCACCTTGCCGATCCGTTGTGCTGAACGAGCTCCCCGGCGAACCCTCTGGCCCATCGATCGGCCTCGAGGACCTGCGTCAGGGTTCTCGGCTTGACGGGCACATGGGCCTCGATGGTCTTGCGGCTGATCTCATGGATCTGGCGAAAACCGACCCGGCCGTCCAGGAAGGCGGCCACCGCCACCTCGTTGGCGGCGTTCAGAACGGGCGGAACCGTGCCGCCCTTGGCCAGCGCTCCGTAGGCGATGTCCAGCGCCGGATAGCGCCGGCTCTCCACTTTCAGGAAGGTCAGCTCCCCCTCCCTGGGCAGGTTCAGCGGCGCCAGCCCGGAATCGAGCCGCTCGGGATAGGAAAGCGCGTAGGCGATGGGAATGCGCATGTCCGGTATGCCGAGCTGCGCCATGACCGCGCCGTCACGGTAACGCACCATGGAGTGGACGATGCTCTGGGGGTGGATCATCACCTCCACGCTCTCGGCGGGCACGCCGAACAACCAACGGGCCTCGATCACCTCCAATCCTTTGTTCATCATGGTGGCGGAATCGATGGTGATCTTTGGACCCATCTTCCAGGTGGGATGTTGCAGCGCCTGGCCGATGGTCGCGCGCCGCAGCTCCCGCAGCGGCGTCCGCAGGAACGGCCCTCCGGACGCGGTCAGGATGATCTTGTCGACGTCCGTACGCCGGTTCCCCTCGAGGCATTGGAACACCGCGCTGTGCTCGCTGTCCACCGGCAAGAGCCGCACCCGCCGCTTCCTGGCCTCGCGCACGAAGAGCTCGCCGGACATGACCAGGGCCTCCTTGTTGGCGAGCCCCACGTCCTTGCCCGCCTGCACCGCGGCGAAGGTCGGCACGAGTCCCGCGCCGCCGACAATGGCGGCCAGCACGAAGTCCGCGGTGGGCTCGGTGGCCGTGGCCACCGCTCCTTCCTCGCCGTGGACGATCTCCACCCTGCGGCGGCCGATGAGCTTGCGCAGGGCATCGACGTCTTCGGGCTCCTTGACGCTGACGATGCGCGGGGCGAACTCGGCGACCTGGCGCGCCAGCAACTCCAGGTTGCGCCCGGCCACCAGCCCGCCGACCTTGAACCGCCGCCTGAAAGTCCGGATCACGTCCAGGGCATTGACCCCGATGGTTCCGGTGGATCCGAGAATGACGATGGATTTCATGATGACAAGAACCGCAGGCAGTAGGTGCTCAGGACTCCCGGAAAGATGAGGCTGTCCAGCCGGTCCATCAGGCCGCCGTGGCCGGGAAGGATACCGCCCGAGTCCTTGGCCGCGAAGCCCCGCTTGAGCAGCGATTCGAACAGGTCGCCCACTTGAGCGATGAGGACGATGGCGAGCGAAAAAATCAACACCACACCCGATGGCAAGCCCAGCAGCCACCAGCCCGACAGCCATCCGGCCGCCACGCCCGCCACAGTGGCGGCCACGGACCCTTCGACAGTCTTTCCCGGGCTGACTGAAGGATACAACTTTCTTCGGCCCAGGGCCACACCGGCGAAGTAGCCGGCGCTGTCGGCCGAGAAGACGACGAACAGCACCCAGAGCACCCACTCGTACCCGCTGCGGTAGAGCAGCGCGAAATGCGGGAACAGGTAGCCCAGGTAGACGGCGCCGGCCAGCGCCAGACCGAGCCGGCGGTAGCGTTCCTCGACCGCGCCGCCGGTGAAGAGGAACACCGTGAACAGGCCCGCCACGATGAGCGGGAAATAGCCCGACAGTCCGGGCACCACGAGGGTCAGGGACAGCAGCATGCCGGCCGCGATGCCCGTCGCGCGCACCCCGCCGTGGTCCGGAAAGGCCATGCGGAAGTATTCGTGGAGCGCGACGAGGGTAAGTACCTCGATGAACGCCGAGAAAAGCCAGACGCTGTCCACGACGATGATCCCGACGACGATGGGGATCCCGGCCAGCGCGGTCAGTACCCGGGTGCGCATCTCAACCCTGCAACAGTTGCTCGTCCGTCTTGCCGAACCGGCGTTTCCGGCGCTGAAATTCCAGCAGCGCCTTGACGTACTGCTGCTCCGAGAAGTCGGGCCAGAGAGTGGGCGTGATGTACAGCTCGGTGTAGGGTATCTGCCAAAGGAAGAAGTTGCTGATGCGCATCTCCCCGCTGGTGCGGATCAAGAGGTCCGGATCTGGAATGGGTCCGGTCTCCGTGTTGGCGGCAATCATGGACTCGTCGATGTCCGCGAGCTCGCACTGCCCTGCCTTCACCTTCCGGGCGATGTCCCGGACGGTCTTGACGATGTCGCCGCGGCCGCTGTAGCTGAGGGCGAGAATCACCGTAAGGGCGGTATTGTTGCGGGTAAGGCTGATGTTGCGGTCGAGGACCCGGCGCACGGAAACGGGCAGGCGTTTGCGGTCGCCGATGGCCACGAGGCGGACCCCTTCGCGCATCATGCGCTCCTGCTCGACCTCCAGGTAGTTCTCCAGGAGGCCCATCAGCCCCTCGACCTCGTCGTGCGGCCGGTTCCAGTTCTCGGATGAAAATGCGTAGAGCGACAGGTAGCGAATGCCGAGGTTGCGGCTCAACTCCACCGTGGTCCGGACCGACGCCGTTCCTTCGCGGTGACCCTCGATGCGGCTCTTGCCCCGGAGCCTGGCCCAGCGTCCATTGCCGTCCATGATGATCGCGACATGGGCGGGCAACCGGTTTTTTTCTAGCCCGTAGAGCTCCATTCCGGAAAGATTGAAAGGAAGGCCACTAAACCTCCATGATCTCCTCTTCCTTCGCCTTGAGGAAACCGTCTACCCTGCCAACGAACTCCGCGGTAATCTTCTGGACGCGATCCTGGCCCTGCTTCACCTCGTCCTCGGTGATCTCCTTGTCCTTCTGCATCTCCTTCAACCCGTCGATGGCGTCGCGCCGGTGATTTCGCACGGAGACACGGAAGTCTTCCGCGGTCTTGCGTACCTGTTTCACGAGCTCCTTGCGCCGCTCGCCGCTGAGCTCCGGTATCGGCACCCGGATCAATTTGCCGTCATTGGACGGAGTGAGGCCAAGGTCGGCCTTCAGGATCGATCTCTCGATGTTGGCGATGGCGTTGGGATCGTAGGCCTGAATCGTCACCAGCCGGGGCTCCGGGATCGCGATGGTGGCGATCTGGTTCAGCGGTGTCTGGGTGCCGTAGTATTCGACCGTCACCCCTTCGAACAGGGCGGCCGAAGCCCGGCCGGTGCGCACGCGTCCCAGTTCCCGGCGCATGGCCGCCAGGGTCTTCGCCAACTCTTCCTCGAAATCGCTGTAGAAGGCGTCGTCCATCTTACACCTATGGGCAAGTGTCGTGTCACCCGTCGCCGACGCCCACCAGGGTGCCGATGGGCTGACCGCTGACCACCTTGCGGATGTTGCCCCGCTCCATGACGTTGAAGACGATGATGGGAAGTTTGTTGTCCATGCACAGCGAGATGGCGGTGGCGTCCATCACCTTGAGCTCCTTGCTCAGCACCTCCATGTGGGTCAGCTCCCGGAAGAGCTTCGCGCCGTGATTCTTCAGCGGATCCGTGTCGTAGACGCCGCGAACCTTGGTGGCCTTCAGAATCACCTCGGCGCCCACCTCCATGGCCCGCAGGCTCGCCGTCGTGTCCGTGGTGAAATAGGGATTGCCGGTTCCGCCCGCGAAGATGACGACGCGGCCCTTCTCCAGGTGCCGCACCGCGCGCCGGCGGATGTACAGCTCCGCCACCTGGCGCATCTCGATGGCCGACATGACCCGGGTCGAGACGCCGATCTTTTCGAGTGCGTCCTGGAGGGCGATGCTGTTGATGACCGTGGCCAGCATGCCCATGTAGTCGGCGCTGGCCCGGTCGATGCCGTGGTCACTGGCCTCGGCGCCGCGCAGGATGTTGCCGCCGCCGATGACCAGAGCGATCTCACAGCCAAGTTCGTGGACCTCGCGAATCTCCTCCACGAACCGCGTGACGGTGGCCGGATCGATGCCGTACTGACGCTCTCCCGCGAGAACCTCCCCTGTGATCTTCAGAATGACTCGCTTGTATCTCAACTCGACGGCGGTCATTCGGTGGGGTCCTACTCCTTCATCCCCTCGCCGACGGTATAGCGGACGAAGCGCCTGACCCGGATGTTCTCGCCCAGACGGGCGACGGCGTCCTGTACCAGGTCCCCGACCCGGCGGGTGGGCTCCTTGATGAAAGCCTGCTCCATGAGACAGGCCTCCTCGTAGAAACGCTCCATCTTGCCGTCGACGATCTTGGCGAGCACCGGCTCGGGCTTTTTCAACTCTTCCGCCTGCTGCCGGTAGATCGCCTTCTCCCGCTCCATCTCTTCCTCGTCGACCTCCTCGCGCCGGACGTAACGCGGGCTGGCGGCCGCGATCTGCATGGAAAGGTCCTTCACCAGAGCCTGGAATTCTTCGGTGCGGGCCACGAAGTCGGTCTCGCAGTTTACCTCCAGGAGGACGCCGATCTTGTTGCCGCCGTGGATGTAGGCGCCGACCAGGCCCTCGCTGGCCTCACGCTCGGACTTGCGCGCCGCCAGCGCCAGCCCCTTCGCCCTCAGGTGATCCACGGACTTCTCGAAGTCGCCCTCGCACTCGACCAGGGCCTTCTTGCAGTCCATGAACCCAGCGCCCGTTTTGTCCCGCAACTGTTTGACTAGACTCGCATCGATGGCCATGCCCGCTCAACTCCCCGCCACGGTCGGCGCGTCCGTGGATTTCTCTCCTTCGGAATCTTCCTCACCGGACTCCGGCGCCTTGGTCTGTTCCGATACCGCCGGTGCCGCTGCCGTCGCCGGTTCCGCCGCGGCTTCTCCTGCCGTTGACGGCGCCGCCTTGGCCTCCGGTGCGGCGGCCGGCTCCGCTACGGGTTCCGGCGCTGCTGCCGGTTCCGGTGCCGCTACGGTTGCCGGCGCGGCCCCCGCCTCCGGCTCGGCTGCCGCCTCCGCGGGTTCCGGCGCTACCGTCTCCGAACCCTCCCCGGCCGGCTCCTCTTCCGAAGCGGCCTCGGCCTGCGCGGCTTCCGCCTCCATCTTCGCCTGGTCGCACAACGCCTTGCCTTCGTTGACGGCTTCGGCCATGAGGCTGCAGAAAAGCCGGATGGCACGAATCGCATCGTCATTGCCGGGGATCTTGTAGTCCACCAGGTCCGGGTCGCAATCCGTGTCGATGATGGCGATCACCTTGATGCCGAGCTTCCGCGCCTCGCGCACCGCGATGGCTTCCTGCCCGGGGTCGATGATGAATACGGCGTCCGGCAGCTTCTTTATGTCCTTGATCCCTCCGAGGGCGCGCTCCAGCTTGGCCCGTTCCCGGCTGTGCGAGAGCATTTCCTTCTTGGTCAGCGCCTCGACGATCTTCGGATCGTTGGCCATCTCCTCGAGCTTCTTGAGCCGGTCGATGCTCTGGCGAACGGTCTGGAAGTTGGTCAGCGTGCCTCCCAGCCAACGATGATGGACATAGGACATGCCGCAGCGTTCCGCCTCTTCGCGAACCGAGTCCTGCGCCTGCTTCTTGGTTCCCACGAACAGAACGTGGCCCCCGCCCATGATCAGGTCCCGAACATGGGCGCAGACGTCCTTGACCATCCTCACGGTCTGCTGCAGGTCGATGATGTGAATCCCGTTGCGCGCCCCGAAAATGTAGGGCTTCATCTTGGGATTCCAGCGACTGGTCTGGTGTCCGAAGTGGACACCGGCTTCCAGCAGCTGCTTCATGGATACGTCCGTCATAACGCCAGAACCTCGAATTTTACGTAGCTCGCCATCCTCTTGTCCTGTCTTTCATACTTAGTGTCGCGACACTGGGGATCTTGCTCGTTGTGCGCTACCGGGAATGGAAGAAAGCAACGATCGGCTATTAGCAAAATTGGCACCGCCACGCAAGGGAACTCCGGGAGATCCCTACGTGTTCATGGACTCCAGGAATTCCTTGTTGTTCTTGGTGCCGTGTAGCTTGTCGAGGAGGAACTCCATGGCCTCGACGACGCTGAGCTGCGACAGCACCTTGCGGAGGATCCAGATGCGGTTCAGGTCCTCCTTGGGGATCAGCAGCTCTTCCTTGCGCGTGCCGGACTTGTTGATGTCCACGGCGGGGAACACGCGCTTGTCCATCAGCCGCCGGTCCAGGTTGATCTCCATGTTGCCGGTTCCCTTGAACTCCTCGAAGATCACCTCGTCCATGCGGCTCCCGGTGTCGATCAGGGCCGTGGCGATGATCGTGAGGCTGCCGCCGTCCTCGATGTTCCGCGCCGCGCCGAAGAACTTCTTGGGCTTGTGCAGCGCGTTGGAGTCGACACCGCCGGAGAGGATCTTGCCGCTGGGCGGCACCACCGTGTTATAGGCCCGGGCCAGCCGGGTAATGCTGTCGAGCAGGATGATGACGTCCTTGCCGTGCTCCACCAGGCGTTTGGCCTTCTCGATCACCATCTCGGCCACCTGCACGTGGCGCGTCGCCGGCTCGTCGAAGGTGGAGCTGACCACCTCGCCGATCACCGAACGCTGCATGTCGGTGACCTCTTCCGGCCGCTCGTCGATGAGCAGGACTATGAGGACCGCGTCCGGATGATTGTGGGCAATGGCCTTGGCGATGTTCTGCAACATCATGGTCTTGCCGGTCCGCGGCGCCGCCACCACCAGGCCGCGCTGCCCCATGCCGATGGGCGTCAGCAAGTCGATGAAGCGTGTCGTGTACTCGTCCGCCTGGTGCTCCAGCGTGATGCGCTTGTCGGGATACAGCGGGGTCAGGTTGTCGAAGAGGATCTTGTCCCGGACGTTGTCCGGGTCGCCGTTGTTGATGGTCTCTACCTTGAGGAGGGCGAAATACCGCTCGCCGTCCTTGGGAGGCCGGATCTGGCCGGAGATGATGTCACCGGTGCGCAAGCCGAAACGCCGGATCTGGCTGGGAGACACGTAGATGTCGTCCGGGCCCGGGAGGTAGTTGTAATCCGGCGCCCTCAGAAAGCCGAAGCCGTCGGGCAGGGTTTCCAGCACGCCCTCGCCATAGACATAGCCGTTCTTCTCGGTTTGCGCCTGCAGGATGGCGAAAATGAGATCCTGCCGCCGCATGTTCGCCGCGCTCTCGATGCTGAAACCCTTGCCGATGTTGGCCAGCTCGGCGATCTTCTTGCTCTTGAGCGAGCTCAGGTTCAAGCCGTTCTGATGCACGGGCTCGGCCGTCGGAGCGGCGCGGCCCCTGCGATGGTTTGGAGCCGTTTCGCTCTTGGTCTCGCCTTCTGCTGCGGAGCGCGTTCGTACATTAGCCATAAAACTTCCTTTCAATCACGCTGTCGGCGGCCTGTCGAAATTGGACAGGTAGCGACTGCAAAGCAGGAACCCGGATCGATTGGTAGCAATGATTGATAAAAACGGATTGGATCAGAAACGACTGGGTTACGGCACGTGGCCAGCAGCCTAGATACTAGGTGATGCCGGCGACTTTGTCAAGCACGCCTCGGCCGGGTTCTCGGACACGTCACGGCTCAACACCCGGCGGGCGTGGACGATATCCTCTTCGATCTGTTGCACGAGCCCTTCCACCGACGGAAACTTCCGTTCCTCCCGAAGCCGTTCCACGAACGATACCTGCAGCCGGCGGCCGTACAGGTCCTCGTCGAAGTCCAGTATGTAGGTCTCGATGGTTCTCGGACCCGAACCGAAGGTAGGGTTCACTCCGACGCTGGTGACGCTGTGCAACCGGCGCCCACCGGTCTCAACCCACGTGGCATAGATACCGTTGGCCGGCACCACTTCGGTCCTGCTGCGTATATTCGCCGTAGGGAAGCCGAGTTCCCGGCCCCGTTGATGACCCTTGACGACGGACCCCGAAACGAAATGGCAACGTCCGAGCTGCCGCCGTGCGACATCCACCCTGCCCTCTTCCAGCAACGCGCGGATCCGGCTGCTGCTGACGGCGTGATCCGAATCCGCCACGACCTCGATGACCTCGACATCCATCCCCGCGGCAGGTCCCCAGGCCATGAGATCCTTGACCGTGCCGGCCCTGTTCTTGCCGAAGCGGAAGTCTTCTCCCACCCACAGCCGCTCCACGCCGAGGCGGACCAGATACCGTTCCACGAAGTCGCGCGGCGACAACGCGCAAAAGCCCGGCGTGAATCGCTGAATCACGACGCAGTCGACGCCGGCGTGCCCCAGGAGCGCCAGCTTGTCCTTGCGCGCCAGGATCAGTCGCGGCGCGAATTGCGGCGCGAGGATCTTCGCCGGATGGGGTTCGAACGTCAGGACCACGGCGGATCCTCCATGCGACCGCGCATCTTCGATCACGCGGCGCAACAGGTCCTGGTGCCCCAGATGCACTCCGTCGAAGTTTCCGATGGTCATGACGGAACGAACGAGGGGGCGCTTGACGTGCCGCAGAATCCGCATCTTGTTCTTGGAAGCTGCCCGCGCGAGCTTGGCAGGAGCGGGGCAGGAACCCGTCCTTCACTCTCGCGCAAGGATTCACGTGGTCGGGATCAGGTATCCAGGGATCGAATCTTGTCTTGCGCCTTTTCGGCTTCCTTGGATTGCGGGAACCGACTGATGACTTCCTGGAGAAAGAGCCGTGCATCGACACGATTCCCCAGCTCGGCAAACGAGTAGCCTATCTTGAGCCATGCCGCGGGGACCTTGTCGCTCTTGGGATAGTCCTTGCGTACCAGGTCGAATTCCACGATGGCCTGGTCGAAATTCTGGAGAGCATAATAACTTTCACCGATCCAGTACTGCGCATTGTCCGCCAGATTGCTGTCCGGATGCTTCTCAAGGAACTTCTTGAACTGTTCGATGGCGCCGCTGTAGTCGATGGCGCCGCGATCGTCCTTCTTGCGCAACCATTTCCACGCGTCCTCGTAGTCACGCTGCGCTATCGCCGCCGCGTCCTGGGCCGCTGTCGGTTTGGCCACCGCCGTCTGGGTGGCGGCCGTCGCCGGTTCCCTGGCCGCGGTATCCGCGGGCGCCTCGCCGGTCTTCAAGACGGCGTCGCGCAGCAGCCGCAGCTCATCCTCCCGCACCTTGAGCAATTCCCGCTGGCTCTTCACCTCCGTTTCGAGGGCCGCCAGCCTGCCCTGAAGCTCCCGCATGTTTCCCGCGCCAACTCCCGGACCCGCTCCGCTCCTGATTTCCTCCACCGCTCCCTCGGCCGCGTTCAAACGGCTGCGCATGGAGTCGACCTCGGCGCGGGTATCCGCCAACTGCTTGCGAGTCTTGTCGAGCTCCTCCTTCAAACCGTTCAGCACGGCCCACTCGCGCTCCGTCAACGGCGCCCGGTCGTAGGGAACGGGCGCGGCGCGATATTCCACGGTGCAGCCCCAGGCTGAAACCAGCATGACGACGGCCGACATGGTCCAGGCAATGATTCGCATCGACATTAGCCCTCCCGCGAACGGGGAACCGGCGGGCGAATAGCTAACAGCCTGTACGGTACAGGCCGCGGGTAGCCTGTCCGAGCGAGCGGAACTCTCTACGAGGACGGCTTTTGAGTCCGAACGACGAAATGCGCACGCCGGTTCTTGCCCCAACACTCCTCCGAGTTCACTCCACAGACCGGGAGTTCCTCACCGTAACTGATGGTAGTAAGGCGATCCGGAGCATTTCCCAGCGTAACGAGATAGTCCTTGACCGCCTGAGCCCTTCGGGCACCCAAGGCAAGATTGTATTCGTTGGTGCCCCTGTTGTCCGCATGACCTTCGATCTCGATCGACACGCCAGGGTTCTGCTTGATCCAGTCGGAGTTGCGTTGCAGCACGTCGCGGGCCGCATCCCCCAGCTCGGAGCGGTCAAAGTCGAAGAGGACGTCCGCCAGCGCACCCTCTTCCGGAAGCGTGCCCTCCTGATGGGCGGTGAGGCTGTCCGTGCCGGTAGTCTTGATTTCGCCCGGCTGGCCGGCGTCCTGCGACAGGGTGCCCTCCGTGATGTTGCCCTGGGCGGGACTGCCCGCCGTGGCCGACGGGTCCGTCGCCTGCTCGCCCGGCTCGGGCGGCGCCACGCACGAAACGAGCAACACGAGAGACAGGGAACAAGACAGCAGGACAAACGCTTTTCTCATCATCCGTTTACTTTCTTACCTTCCCCAACGCTGGGTTGGAACGACTCGACAAGGATAGGTCAAAGGAACAAGGGTATGCCCGAATGGGGCTCACGGTAGCCGAGGTGACCACGACGGATGTGTATCATCTGCCGTGGAGCCTGTCAAACGTCGTTGGCTCTCGCCATCCCTGCGCATCGTATAGATTCGACGGGAACCGGTGCGGTCCGAGGTAAAGGCGATAAACCGGCCATCCGGCGACCACGACGGATCTTCGTCGTTATGGCGGTTGGCTGTGATCATGCGATGCTCGCTGCCGTCCGCGCGAATCGTGAATATGTTCATGACGCCGTTCGCCCTTCCCGTGAAGGCGATCAACTCGCCGGCGGGCGACCAATCGGGCGACTGGTTGTAGTTGCCCTTGAACGTCAGCCGCCGGATCTTCCCGGTGGCGAGCTCCACGATGTAGATCTGCGGGGATCCATGGCGGTCGGACACGAAGGCTACCCTTCGTCCGTCCGGCGACCAGGTGGGAGAGATATCGATGCTGGCGTTCCTCGTAAGCCGCTCCACGATGTGGCCATCGCGGTTCAACAGGTAGAGGTCCTGATTGCCCTGCCGCTCCAACGGCGTGGCCAGATACCGCCCGTCCGGCGACCACCGGCCGCGCAGGCTCAAGCCGTTGCCGGTGGAGATCGGCGTCTCCCGGTTGGTGTCGAGGTCGAGTCCGAGCACCTGCGGCTTGCCCGTCTTGAAGGAGAGAAAGACGAGTCCCTTGCCGTCCGGGGTCCAGGACGGGAACAGATTGATAGTGCGGTTGTTGGTGACCTTCTTCTTGTCGGTCCCGTCCAGATGCGAGACGTATATCTCCTTGAACCGGTCCCTGCCGGTGGACACATAGGCGATCCTGGTATCGAACGGGCCGCGGACGCCGGTGAGCCTCAGGATGATCTCGTCGACGAATCTGTGCGCCATGCGCCGCGCGTCGCGGAGGCTGCCCCTGTATGTCTTTCCCAGGATCGGCGCCTGACGGAATACGTCGTGCAGCCAGAATTCGAACCTCACCTGGTCGCCATCGATCCTGAAGCCGCCCTTGACGAGCCCTTCGGCTCCGATGGTCGCCCAGTCCCGATAGTCGAATTCGCCGAGCCGGATCCCGGTCCGTTGGGGATGCTCGATGTAGGCGGACCGGTCGATGATGCTGAACCAGCCGGACCGGTCCATGTCGTCCGCGATCACGTCGGCGATGCGCTCGGAAAGACGCTCGACGTCGTTGGGGATTCCAAGGTTCTTGAGCGGAGAAACCGCCATGCGGTAACGCTCGGCGCCCGGACCGACGATCACACCTCTGATCTGTGCCTGAACCGTCGCCGGTAACAGCCAGCAAAGCATCATTCCGGTGACGATCCACGCGGTCGCTCGACGCCGGCCGTTGCCGGAAGCCGCTCCGCCCGCACGCTGCCGCGGTGACGGTATGTTCCGTCCTCCCATGGTCCAAGAATCCCCTTCGCTCACGTCGAGTACCCCGTGGCTATGCGCCGCTAATGTCCCGTCCGACTAGCCATCCGCGGAATCGGGCCGGAAGGTCAGCTCGACCTCCGCGAACTCTCGCGCGTAACGGGCCGGAGGCCGCGACAACGGGCTCGCCCGCCGCACGGCCCGGACCACCGATTCGTCGTAGGAGCGATCCCCCGAGGTCTTCAGCAACTTGAGCCCGAAAATCGTCCCATCGACGTTCACACCAAACCCCACGGTCACCTCGAGGTCCGTGCGCTTGCCGATCCACGTCCACCGCTCCTTGATCCGGTCGAGCATGTCGTTGCGGTAGATTACGAACTCCATTGCCCTGACGATGCCGCCGCCCCTGCCCAGGCCGCCGCCCGCAGTTCCGGAACCGGCCGCATTCTGTTTGGCCCGGGCCTCACGCTGCAACCGGGCCCGCTCCTTGGCCGTGGCCAAGGCGTCACCTATTCGCCTTTCCTTCAGTCTTCGGACCAGTTGCGGGTCCTTGCCCGCCTTACGCTTCGGTTTCGGCGCCTTGGAGGTCTTCTTGACGAGTTTCTTGGGACTCTTGCGGGCGGGCTTCTTTCGCTTGACGACCTTCTTGGGCTTGACGGGTTTCTTCCGCTTGACAACTTTCTTCTTCGGCTTGGCCGGCTTCTTCCGCTCGACAACCTTTTGCTTCGGCTTCTCGGGCGGCTTCTTCACCTGCTCCTTCGCCTTTGGCGGCGGGGGGATCTTCTTGGGAGCCTCGACGGTCTTGGGCGGTTCCGGGACGGCCGGTTCGACGGCGACCTCGTCCAGCGGGTCTTCGTCGAGCGGAGGGAGCGGCGCCGGCGGGGCCGGTTTCGCCTCTTGCCGCTTGGGGCTTGGGGGTTCGGGCCGAGGCGCCGGCATGCTTCCCGCCACCAGATCCACCGTGTACACGGGAATGGGAAGCTCCCGGCGCGCGGTGCTCGCCGGCACCACCAGCAGCGTCAGAATGAGCACCAGGTGGAGAGCGCCGGAGAAACAGACCCACCATCTCAGCCGATTGGCGCCCGATCCCCCGAACCCGCGCCAAGGGCCCCCCTTGCCGGGAAGGACGTCTCGCAAAGTTCGAAATAGGTCTCGCAGCATGGGCTGTCCGAGTCTCCCGGGAACACCCTTCACTGATCCGGCAAGGGCTCCGCCATCATGCCGAGCTTTTCGATGCCGGCCCCCTTGATCTCGCTGATGGTGGCGACCACCACCCCGTAACGGACGTCGCGGTCCGCCCTCAGGTAGACAGGCTTGTCGGGATCCAGTCTCCGGTTGGCGCGCAGCTTCGATCCGAGCTCGGCCGGGGTCATCTCGTTGTCGTTCAGATAGACGCTGCCATCCGCCTTGACGGTGACGATCAGGGGCGACGCCTCGCCGACCACGGGGCTCGCCTTGGCTTGCGGCAGGTTGACCTCGACGCCCTGCTGAATGATCGGCGCGGTCACCATGAAGATAACCAGCAACACCAGCATCACGTCCACGAAAGGCGTGACGTTGATGTTGGACAACGGCAACTTGTCCTGCCCCTGGCTGACCTCAGCCGCCATCGTTCAGCCCTCTCGGTAGGTTACAGGCACCCGCCCATTACTTCTTCGTGAAGTGACGCTCCGCAATGTTGAGAAACTCCTGAGTGAAATTCTCCATGTCCGTGGTCAGCACCCGGATCTCCTGAAGGAAGTGGTTGTAGGCGATCAACGCGGGGATCGCCGCCACCAGCCCTGCCGCGGTGGCGATGAGCGCCTCGGCGATTCCCGGCGCCACCGCCTGGATCGTCGACGACCGGGTGACGCTGAGCCCGCGGAACGCGTTCATGATGCCCCACACCGTGCCGAAGAGGCCGATGAACGGCGTCGAGCCGGAAGTCGTCGCCAGGAAGGTCAGCGTCTGTTCCAGCTTCGTCAGCTCCACGTTGGCGGCGCGCTTCATGGCCCGAGCCACGTTGTCCACCCCGCTCAGGTCGGTGGTGAGCCCCTCCTGCTCCACGACGTTTCGGCGCGAGACCCGGAGCAGTTCCTCGTACCCGGCGACGAAGACATGCGCCACCGGGCTGGCTTCCAGTTCCTGGCTGGCTTCGTGTATCGAGGCCAGGTTGCGGCTCTCCCAGAAGATCTCGATGAAGCGGGCCGACTGGACCTTCGCCTCGCGTACGTGCCTGTACTTGAAGAGGATGACGCCCCAACTCACCACCGAGAAGAGGATCAGCAGGTACAGCACCAATTGGACAACCGGACCTGCTCCCAAGACCAAGTCGAGGATGCCTTGTTGCTGCATACCCATGTTAGTCGGGCTGAACCACTAGCTGGTAGATCGAGAAGTACGGCATCAAACCCCTGCCATCTTGAGATTTTATTTTAATCGCAGTACCTAGTCAATTGGCCTCGCCCGACGAACTCATGCTCCGCAACGTTTCAGAGCTGCCCCTGGAGGGCAAAACCGTCTTCCTGCGGGCGGACTTCAACGTGCCTCTGGACGGCGGAGTCATCACCGAGGCGCATCGCATCGACAGCGCGCTTCCGACGATCCGCTTCCTGCTCGAAAAGGCTGCCGGGCTCGTCATCGCGTCCCATCTGGGCCGGCCCGGCGGGAGTTCCGACTCCCGGTGGAGCCTCGCGCCCGTGCGCCATCACCTCGAGCGCAGCCTGTCCCTCGGGGTGCAACTGGCTCCCGACTGCATCGGCCCGGAGGTCCGGCGGCTGGTGAAGGGACTGGAGCCGGGGAAGGTCGTACTGCTGGAGAACCTCCGGTTCCACCCGGGCGAAGAGGCCAACGACCCGGCGTTCGCGCGATCGCTTGCGGACCTGGCGGACGTCTACGTGAGCGAGGCCTTCGGCGCCGCGCACCGCGCCCACGCGTCGACCGAAGGCATGGTAGGCCACTTCCGGCAAAAGGGGGCGGGGTTCCTGTTCCGCGAGGAGGTCGAATACCTGTCCCGTGTCCTGAGCGCGCCGGAGCGGCCCGTGGCCGCCATTCTGGGAGGCGCCAAGGTTTCCGACAAGATCGGCATCCTCAAGAACCTGGTTCCGCGGATGGACGTCGTCATGGTGGGCGGCGCCATGGCGTACACTTTCCTGAAAGCCCGCGGCGTAGCCGTCGGACGGTCCCTGCTGGAAAGGGACTCCCTTGGCCTCGCCGGGGACATCATGAACGAGGCGGAGCGATCCGGAGTCCCGCTGGTCCTGCCGGTGGATCACGTGGTCGCCGGGGACACGGACGCCGGCGCCCATGACGTGACCCCCGACGCAAGCATCCCCGAAGACCGCATGGGGCTCGATATCGGCCCGAAGACCGCCGCCCTTTTCGCGGACAAACTGAACGGCGCGGCCATGGCGCTATGGAACGGCCCCCTCGGGCTCTTCGAACGGGAACCGTTCCATCACGGAACCGTTTCGGTGGCCCGGGCGCTGGCGGCTTCGGGCGCCACCACGGTCATCGCCGGCGGAGACACGGTGGCGGCCGTGCGGCTTGCCGGAGCCGCCGACGCCATGACCCACCTGTCCACCGGAGGCGGAGCCGCGCTGGAGTTTCTCGAAGGCAAGACGCTTCCCGGCGTCCGGGCCCTGATGGTCTAGCGACCATGGCAAAGCGCACGGTCATAGCCAACTGGAAGATGCATGGGAGCCGCGCCGAGGCCCGCGCCCTGGCGCGCGGCGTCCGGCGCCTCCTGAACAACCGTTTCGCCGCCGTCGAGGTGGTGCTGGCGCCGCCGTTGACCTCGCTGGAGGTCGTGCGGCAGGCCGTAGAGGGGAGCCGCCTGCTCCTCTGCGCCCAGAACCTCCACTGGCAGCCTCAAGGCGCGTTCACCGGCGAGGTGGGAGCGGACATGCTGCGGGACGCGGGTTGCAGCCATGTGATCGTGGGCCATTCCGAGCGCCGCCGGCTCTTCGGCGAAACCAATGCCGAGTCCGGACGCAAGGTCGCCGCCGCCCTCGACGCCTCCCTCAAGCCGGTTCTCTGTATCGGCGAGACCTTGGAGCAGCGCGGCGGCGGACGCACGTGGCGGACCCTCTCCGCGCAACTGTCGGGCGCATTGAAGAGCGTGCCGAAAAGTGTTAGTGGTTCTCTGGCGGTGGCTTACGAGCCGGTCTGGGCCATCGGCACGGGAAAAAACGCGACCCCGACGCAGGTGATGGAAGCCCACGGCTGGATCCGGCGGGCGCTCAAACGAAGGTTCGGACCCTCCGAGGCGGCGCGCATCCCCATCCTCTACGGTGGCAGCGTGAATCCCGCGAACGCGCCCGATCTGGCTCGTGTCCCGGAAGTCGATGGAACGCTCGTGGGGGGCGCAAGCCTGGAGCATCGAAGCTTCGCGGCTATCGTAGGCGCGTTCTCCGAACGGGAAGGCTAACGGACAGCAGGCGCATGATCATCCTGGTGACAACGGTTCACATCCTGGTTTCCCTCGGCCTCATCGTCGTGGTGCTGCTGCAAACCGGCAAGGGCACCGACATGGGCGCCGCCTTCGGCGGGGGCTCGAGCACGACCGTGTTCGGCAGCAGCGGAGCGGGCAACTTCCTGACCCGCCTGACCACTGGAATGGCCGTCGTGTTCATGCTGACCTGCCTGACCCTGGGCTACTTCACCGAGCGGGGACCGGTTACGAGTATCTTCGACACGGTGACGCCGAGCGCCCAGACCGGTGACGCGCCGGCAGCGCAGAGTCCGGAGAAGCCGGCGCCGGCTTCTCCCTGAAGCACACTCACCCTGACGTGCGAGGATGGCGGAATAGGCAGACGCGCTAGCTTGAGGGGCTAGTGCCAGCAATGGCGTGGGGGTTCAAGTCCCCCTCCTCGCACCACAATCCTCCCAAGCCCCCCTTCTCTCCCACAGGGAGAGCGAACGACCCCCTCTCCCTCCGGGAGAGGGTTGGGGTGAGGGTATCCGCACACCCACCCCCGACTAGTTGACCGCGCGGGCGAGATCGTAGAGCGACGTCACGAAGAAGGCGCGCAGGAACCAGACGATGAAGATGGCCACGATCGGAGACATGTCGATGCCGCCGAAGGACATGGGAAGCGCCTGCCTGAGCCGATCCAGAACCGGATCGGTGAGGTTGCACAGCATGCGCACGATGGGGTTGTAGGGATCGGCGTTGACCCAGGAGATCACCGCGCGGCCGACGATGATCCAGACGTAGAGCGTAAGAACGGTATCGAGGAGCCCCGCCAGGGCCCCCAGAAAGTTTCCTGCAACAAACATGTTCCGAGACCTCGTCGCGGCCTACGCGGGCACGCTCCTGGGGCCGAACAGCGCGGTGCCGACCCTTACGAGCGTCGACCCTTCGGCCACGGCTATGTGGTAGTCGTGAGTCATTCCCATGGACAGCTCCTCCAGCGCGACGTCGGCCAGGCCGAGCTCGTTCACGGAATCGCGGAGCTCGCGAAGCCTGCGGAAGTAGGGGCGGCTCGCTTCCGGGTCCGCGGCCAGCGGCGGCACGACCATCAGCCCCCTCACCCTGACGCGGGAAAGGCCGGACACTTCGCGCAGGAGCGGCACCAGACCCTCCTCGGCCACTCCCGTCTTGGACGCCTCGCCGCCGAGGTTGACTTCCACCAGCACGCCGACGTCCCGATCCTGTCCCTGCGCCTCCCGGTCCAGGATCCGCGCCAGCCGGGCACTGTCCAGCGACTGGATGAGCGAGAAAAGGCCCACCGCCGCCCGCGCCTTGTTCCTCTGCAGATGCCCGATCAGATGCCACTCGGCATTGCCGCCGACGAGATCCTTCTTGGCCTGGGCCTCTTGAACGTAGTTCTCTCCCAACAGGCTCACGCCGGCTTCGACCGCGGCGCGCACCGCCTCCGCGGGCTGGGTCTTGGTGGCGGCGAGCAGCCTGACCCGCCGCGGGTCCCTGCCGCTCCGCTCCGCGGCATCGGCGATCGCATCCATCACCCGTCTGCAATTCCCAGCGATTTCGACCATGAGGCCACCACGTCCTTAGTGTCGTGTCCCACTATACCACAGGACCGGGGGCACGGCGGAACCGTGCGAAGGGCCATGCGGCGGGAGAGGTCCGTTCCGGGCCTCCGGTCCTTACCCTACGGCCCGCCGCCTGTTACACTCCAACGCAACCGCGTCCCCATGCAGTCATGAACAAGCTTGCCTGTGGTGTCTGGGTCCTTCTGGTCGGCCTGTCGTCGATTCCGGCGCACGCTCTGACGGTGGCCGAGACACAGTTCGCGCGCGCCTACCATCACTACTCCGAGGGCGACCACGCCGGCGCCGAGAGGCTGTTCCGGAGCGCTCTGGCCGACACCACACTGGTCCTGGGAGACTACGCCCGCTACTATCTCGGGCGGATCGTCCTGCGGGCGGGAAGACACGACGCCGCACGAGACCACTTCCAAAGGCTGAGAAAAGCGCACCCCAAGAGCATCTGGGCGGAGGAAGCCTCGTTCGCGCTGATCGAGTCGGATCTGGCCCGGAAGGGCTATCAGGCGGCCATCCGCCGCGCCGCCGCGCTCAAGAAGAAGTCCGGAAGGACGGCCCGGGCGCGCGCCGCCTACTACCTCGGCCAGGCCCACGAGGGGTTGGGCAAGGACCGCGAGGCCTACACCTTCCACCAGGAAGCGCGCCGGCGGGGGCCCCGCTCCGATTGGGGCCGCCGCGCCCGGGAACGGGTGCGCGAGCTTCGCCGGGAACACCCGAAGAGTCTCGGTCTCCGCGGCGGCGACGCCATGCTGCGTGAAGCCCGGCTGCTCCGGCGGGAGCGGGACTACGCCGCGGCCGCCGCCCTCTACCGGCGCGTCCTGCGGGAAACCAAGTTCCGGCGCCTGTCGCTGGAGGGGCTGGCCGAGGTGTACCGGAAGATGCGGCTGCGGGACGAGGAGGAGCAGGTCCTGCGCCGCTACGTCCGGCACTATCCACGACGCGACCGCGCCGGGACCGCGCTTACCCGCATCGCCACCATCCAGTGGAACCGCGACGACAACGCCGGGGCCCTGGCAACCTTGCGCGAGTTCCGGAAAAGACATCCGGGGCACATCCGGCGGCGCTTCGCGGTCTACGTGATCGGCCGCATCCACGAATCCATGGGGCAATGGGACGCGGCGGTCCGCACCTACCGGCTCCTCTTCGCCAAGGAGCATCGCTTCAGCCGTTTCCGCAACGACGCCGCGTGGCGCGTGGCGTGGATCCACTACCTGCGGTCCGACTACCGGGCGGCCAGGGCCGCGTTCCGTGAACTGGCCCGCAGGCGCAACACCTACAGGCCGGCCGCCGCCTTCTGGGAGGCCCGCGCCGCCGAAATACTGAAGGACGGCGCCGCCGCCGAACGGCTGTACCGGCGCGTGGTCGGGAAGGAGCGGGATTCCTACTACGGGATCCTGGCGTCCCGGCGGCTCGCCCGCATGGGCGTGGCCCTTCCCGACCCGCCGCCGCCCGGGGACACCCCGCCGGAAGCCGCCGCCCCGCGCCTGGGCGCACGGGCGAGGCTCCACCTCGCCCGTGCCCGCGCGCTGACGCGACTGGGGCTGCATCAGCTCGCGCATCCCGAGCTGGACCGGGTCCGCCGGCACGCGAAACGCAGCGCCGGACTCAACTTGCTGCTCATGCGCGAGTACGCGCGCACCCACGCCCACCACCGCAGCCTCTCCCTGGCGGAACGATCGCCGACGTCCCTGGAAACATTGAGGCTGCGGTATCCCCTTGCCCACTGGGACAGCGTACGGCGGCACGCGAGGAAGAACGGCCTGGACCCATACCTGGTGCTGTCGCTCATGCGTCAGGAGAGCATGTTCAAACCGCGAGCCGTGTCGTCCGCCAATGCGCTGGGGCTCATGCAGATGCTTCACGAAACCGCGCGCACCGAAGCGTCGCTCATGGGATTGCCCGAGCCCGAGGCGCCCGATCTGTTCGATCCGGAACTGAACGTCCGGCTCGGCGCGCATCACCTCAAGGGGCTTCTCGAACACTACAGCCAAAGCCGGGCCAAGGCGCTGGCGGCCTACAATGCCGGCAAGGAGGCGGTGGGACGCTGGACTCGGAACCTCGGGTCCGCCGACGACCTGGTGTTCATCGAGCGGATCTCCTACCGGGAGACACGCCGGTACGTGAAGGCCGTGCTGCGGAACTACCAGGCCTACCGGACCCTGTACGGCGACGTTCCGGCCACACAGCCGTCCAGCCTGGCGCGCTGCCCGTCGTGCGCCGAAACCGGCTCGTAGTGTCCCGTCCGAGCAAGCAGGAATGGCGTCCTGTCCGGTCTTCCCGCGTCCGCGGCTGTCACGGGCCCGGTGGACAAATCCCGGCCGTTCTCTATATTGGACCGGATGAGCTCCGAACCCGCACCCATCCTCTCCGCCCGCGACCGGCCGGACTGGAGCGTCACGGCTCCGGCGATACTGACCCCCAGGGGCCGCGGCGCCGACGATACGGCCGCCAGCATGGTCAGGACTCTGTTCGACCGCCCCCGGTGGCTGGAGCCCTGCCACCTGTACGACGAGCGAGGGTCGCTCCTGTTCGAGGAGATCTGCGAGCTGCCCGAGTACTACCCCACCCGCACCGAGGCAGCGATCCTCGAGCGCGAGGCCGGCGCGCTGATGGGCCTGGCGCCGGTGGAATGCATCGTGGAACTCGGCGCGGGCTTCTCCAAGAAGACCATCCACCTGCTCAAGGCGCTGAGCCGGGCTCGCGGCCGCGGCACCTTCGCCGCGGTAGACGTCAGCGCCACCGCGCTCATGGCCTCCAGGAGCATGGCCGAGGAGCTGTTCCCCGAGCTCGCGTTC
Organism: Deltaproteobacteria bacterium; assembly: GCA_028818755.1. Taxonomy (GTDB): domain Bacteria; phylum Desulfobacterota; class Binatia; order UBA9968; family JAJDTQ01; genus JAJDTQ01. The sequence goes on from JAPPNF010000072.1 coordinate 49,377, forward strand.
ACCGGGCTCGAAGCCCGTTTCGAGGACGCCATCACCAGCATCACCCGGGACATCCCCAAGCTCGTGGTGTTCCTGGGCAGCACCATCGGAAACTTCACCCCCACCGACATGCTGCACTTCTTCACGCACCTGTGCGAACACATGGGGCCCGACGACTACCTCCTGCTCGGGGTGGACCGGATCAAGGATCCCAAGATCATCGAGCCCGCCTACGACGACGCCCGCGGCGTCACCGCCGCCTTCGTTCTCAACGCCTTCACCAACGTCACGCGCGCCACCGGCGCCGGCTTCCGGCCGGAGCTGATCGCCTACCGGAGCGGCTACAGCCCGGAACGGACCCGGGTGGAGATGGTCGGGATCGCCACCGAAACCCACCGCGTGGACTTTCCGCGGCACTCCGCGTCGTTCGTCTGGGAGAAGGGCGAAGGGATCCTGGTGGAGACCAGCCGCAAGTTCGACCCCGACGACCTGCAGGTGCAGCTCCGCTCCTTCGGGCTCGAGAGCCTGGGCCACTGGACCGACCCGAACCGGTGGTTCTCCTTGCTGCTCTTCCGGCGGAGCAAGGACTCGCACGCACTGGAGTCGAAATGAAGAAGATACCCGACGCCGCGCCCGCCTACGATCTCACCGACTCCCGGTTCTGGGACGAGAAGGACCTGCGCTCCGAGGTCGAGCGGGTCTTCCACCTGTGCGCCGAGTGCCGGCTGTGCGTGAAGTTCTGCGGCAGCTTCCCGAAGCTGTTCGACGCCATCGACTCGTACTGCACCGAGGAGGAGTTCGCGGAAGTGGACTCCTCCAAGCTCAAGGCCGAGGACGTGGACGAGGTGGTGGACCTGTGCTTCCAGTGCAAGCTCTGCAACATCAACTGCCCCTACACCCCGGGCGACCACGACTGGGCCATCGACTTTCCGCGCCTCATGGCCCGGGCCAAGGCCCAGCACGTGAAGAAGCACGGTGTGTCCTTCACCGACCGGATGCTGGGAAGCCCCGACCTGGTGGGCAAGCTCGGCTCCGCCACCGCGCCCATGGCCAACTGGGGCAACGAGAACCGCGTCCACCGGCTGTTCATGCAGGGCGCCTTGGGCATCCACAAGGACAAGAAGCTGCCGCCGTTCGCGTGGAAGACCTTCGCCTCCCGGTTCCGCTCCGCGCGCCGGGAGCCCGAGGGCGAGCCGGTGGCGAAGGTAGCCTACTTCGCCACTTGTTTCGTCAACTACAACGAGCCGGGCATCGGACTCGACACGCTGGAGGTCATGGCCCGGAACGGCGTCGACGTGGCCTTCGCCTACCGGGAGTGCTGCGGCATGCCGTCCTGGCACAACGGCGACATGGACAAGGCCGTGGCCCAGGCGCGGCGGAACGTCGAGCTGTTGACCCCGTTCGTCGAGGAGGGCCGGACCATCGTCGCCACCAACCCCACCTGCTCCATGACCCTGCGCGACGAGTATCCTCGCCTGCTGGGGACCCCGGAGGCCCGTAACGTGGCCGAGCACACCACCGACCCCACCGCGTTCCTGGCCTCGCTCCATGCCGAGGGCAAGCTCAACCGGGACTTCAAGACCGGCCCCGGCAAGGTCGCCTACCACATGCCGTGCCACCTGCGCGCCCAGCGGCTCGGCAACAGGACCAGCGCCCTGCTGTCACTGCTGCCGGACACCGAGGTCACGATGATCCAGGCCTGCTCCGGACACGACGGCACCTGGGCCATGAAGCGGGAGAACTTCGAGGCCTCCATGCGCTGGGGACGCCAGGCATTCCGGGGAATCGAGGAGGCGGACGCCGCGGTGGCATGCTCCGACTGTCCGCTGGCCGCCATCCAGATCGAGCAGGCCACCGGGAAACATCCGCTGAACCCGATGCAGATCCTGGCCAAGTGCTATCGGGGCGAGGACAACTGGGATTCGTGAGGTACCGATGAGCATCACCCTGGTCGTCGAGGACCGCGCACCGTTCGCCGAAGGAGCCGACTTCGGACCGGTGGGCGCATACGAACGGATCAGCGGACGGGCGCGCTTCGCCATCGACCCGAGCCTGCCCGCCAACTCGCACATCGTGGACCTGTCGCGGGCGCCCGCCGGCGACCGCGGCCTCGTGGAGTACTCGACCGAGTTCTTCATCATCAAGCCCGTGGACATGGCCCGCGGCAACCGCCGGCTGCTCTACGACGTCAACAACCGCGGCAACAAGCGCGCGCTCCAATTCTTCAACGACGCCCCGCCCAACAACGACCCGCGCACGGCGGCGGACGCCGGCCACGGGTTCCTCATGCGCCGGGGCTACACGGTGGTGTGGTGCGGGTGGCAGGGAGACCTGCTGCCGGGGGACGGGCGCCTGACCATGGAGTTGCCCGTCGCCACCCGGCCCGACGGTCCGGTCACCGGGCCCTTCCGGGCCGAGTTCATCATCGAGGAGCCCGGAGTGACGACCGTGTCCCTGGGCGGACACGACTACATACGGCCCTGTCCGTCCGTGGACCTGGATACGGCGGCGGCCACCCTCACCTGCCGGCGGCTGGACCAGGACCCGCGCGAGCCCGTTCCGGCCGGCGACTGGCAATTCGCCAACGTGGATGCCGGCGGCAACGTCTGGCCGTCGGCCACGAACTGCCACCTTGCGGAGGGCTTCCGGCCCGGTTGGATCTACGAGATCATCTACACCGCGAAGGATCCTCTGGTTCTGGGGCTCGGCTTCGCCGGGGTGCGGGACCTCATCGACTTCCTGCGGAACGGCGACGAGGATGCCGCGGGGCAAGCCAATCCGCTACGTGAAAAGTCGCCGGGCGTCGAGAGAACCTACGCCTGGGGGCGTTCCCAAAGCGGCCGCTTCCTGCGGGGGTTCGTCTACGAGGGATTCAACGTCTCGGACAACGGCGGGCGCATCTTCGACGGCGTGTTCTCCCACGTGGCCGGCGGCGGGCGGCTCAAGCTCAACTACCGTTTCGCCCAGCCCGACCGCTATCCGCGCCAGCACGAGGATCATCTCTATCCGTCCGAGGAGTTCCCCTTCGCCTACGGCCGCACCGAAGACCCGTTCACCGGAGAGCAGGACGCGATCCTGAAACGGCCCGAAACCGACCCTCTCGTCATCCACACCCAGACCGCCACCGAGTACTGGCAGCGACGCGGTTCGCTAGTGCACACCGACCCCCGCGGCAACGACCTGCCGGGGCACGAGAACGTCCGGGTCTACCTGCTGTCGTCGCTGCAGCACAACGACGCGGCCGCCGCGCTGGAAGGCGGCGTACCGCGATACCCGCTCAACCCGTTGCCGGCCAATCCGGTGCTGCGCGCGTTGCTGAGCGCCCTGGACGAATGGACCACCGACGGTACACCGCCCCCCGACAGCCGGATACCGACGCGGTCCGGCGGCGACCTCGTCACCGGCGCCGACTTCCGCAAGGGATTCCCCGCCGTCCCCGGGAGCGCCTGCGCCGACCCTCACGCGCTGTACTACCTGGACCGCGGACCGGACTTCGCCGACGGGGTCATCTCCCGGGAACCGCCGCTGGAGGACAAGACTCGCGAGTATCCGGTGCTGGTGCCCGCGGTGGACGCCGACGGCAACGAGGGCGCCGGCGTGCGGGTGCCGGAGGTAACCGCACCCCTGGCCACCTACTTGGGCTGGAACCTGCGGCGCGATTCGGAGGTCATGGCGGGCATCGTCGGCAGCACCCTCGCCTTCGCGCAGACGGAGGAAGAGCGGGCGGCGCAAGGCGACCCGCGACCCTCCATCGCGGCCCGTTACCCGTCCAGGGGGACGTACCTGGACGCGGTGCGGAAGGCGGCGACGGCCCTCCAGCATTTGCGCCTGCTGCTGGCGGAGGACGTGGAGCGTTGCGTGGCGGCAGCGGGAAAACGCTGGGACGCGCGGCTCAAGACCGGAGCCCAGGCCCGATAGCCGTCCCGCGGGGCGGCACCGAAGGCTCCCCGAAGCGAAGTGCAACGCGCTGCTTCCAGGTACCTTCCGGATATACGGACCGAGAACGCTACTCCATCAAACCGTTGTCCCGCAGGAATTCCACGACGAAGGCATCGAATCCCGCGGGGTCCTCGATGCAGCAGGCGTGGCCCGTGCCCGGCAGCACCTTGTGCACCGCTCCGGGGGTCAAGGCGGCGGTCTTCCTGCCGCCCTCCAGCGACATGTCGTGTTCGCCGTTGATGACCAGGGTGGGCACCTTCATCCCGGAGAGGCGCGGCGTCATGTCGGTGCCGGCGCGGGCGCGGAAGATCTGCGCGATGGACTCCCCCGACAACCACGGGTTGCGTTCGAGGAAGATGTCCAGCAGGTACCTGCCCAGCCGGGTGCTCTCGAAACCCGGCGCCACCAGCTCCCTGATGTGCTTCCCGTGATAGGTCGTCACGTCGTCCGTGTAGCCCTGGATGCGGTCGCCGGTGCGCCCTCCCCCGCCGCTGCTTCCGCCCACCAGGATCACTGCACGGAACATCTCCGGATGGTCCAGCCCCAGCAGCAGCGCGATGCCCGAGCCCACGCTCACGCCGCCGATGACCGCCTCGCGCACGCCTTCGGCCTCACACACGGCGAGCACGTCTCCCGCCATGTCCCCCAGGGAGAACGGCGTCTCCGGCTTGTCGGACCTGCCGTAGCCGCGGATGTCCAGCGAGATCACCCTGAAGTAGGTCGAGAAATGCGCCACCTGGTACATGAGAAGGTTGTGATCGAACGGGTTGGCGTGCACCCAGACGAAGGGCATCCCTTCCCCGGACACCTCGTAGTAGATGCGCACCCCATCGGAATCGGCATACGGCATGGGAAACCTCGGAAACGAAGTCAAAAGGACGGCGTGTCAGGAGTGACCTTGGGACGACCCTTGGCAATCGGGCCTACGGGAAGAACACCAGCTTGACAAGCAGGGCCAGCATGGCCGGGCCGAAGCTGAAGACCGCTAGATTGAGCACCGCGATCTTCTTGTCCAGTCTGGCTTCCAGTCTGGCTATGTCCTGCCGTACCTCGGTAATGTCTTCCTTGGTGGCCAAGCGCTCGACGACGGGGATTGCGGCGGCGGCAGCCCTGGCCTTGTCCGCGGAAGTGCCGGCTTCGATCAGCGCATCATAGACTTCCGAGACGATCAGGCTCATGGTTCCACCCTGGAGAAGCGGGGGGGGGGGGGGGGGGGGGGGGGGGGGGGGGGGGGGCGGGGGGCGGGGGGGG
>JAPPNF010000012.1 GCA_028818755.1 Deltaproteobacteria bacterium
CCCCCCCCCCCCCCCCCCCCCCCCCCCCCCCCCCCCCCCCCCCCGCCGCCGCCGCGCCCCCGCCCCCCCCCACACCCCCCCCCCCCCTCCTTATCCCCCCCCCCCCCCCCCCCCCCCCACCAGTGGTCATTTCGAATAATTCGCATACGCAGGGCGGGTATTCAAACCCGGCGCGCGGCGCCGGTCAGGCGAGAGCGGATCTCCATTCCGGCGAGTTCGCGGGCTGATTCCCGCGCTGTCACGATGCCTCGTTCGGTGACGATGCCGGTGACGCAGTCGAGGGGCGTCAGGTCGAAATAGCGGTTGACCACACGCAGTCCCGCGGAGGCGCGGGCGAGGATTTCCGCGGCGGGCCGCTCCTGTCGGAGGGCGTCCGGCGATACGGCCGGCAGGAACTTCTCGCTCCCGGCGAGCACGTAGAAAGGAATGCCCCAGCTCCGGGCCGCTGTGGCCAAGCCCAGGGTTCCGGCCTTGTTGATGACGCCGTCGGCGGTGATGGCGTCCGCTCCGGCCGCCAGCACAGGGTCCCGGGCCTGCCGCAGGAGCGAGAACGCGAGGCTGTCGGCGGTCAGGGTGGTGGCGATGCCGGCCCGGGCAAGATCTTGCGCCAGCGCGGTCCCTTCACAGAGCGGGCGCGACTCGGTGCAGTGGACGGTGACGCGGCGGCCCGCCTGCACGCTGTGGAGCAGGGCGGCGCGCACGGTGGAGCCCGCGGAATGGGTGAAGATCGCGGCGTCGTTGTCGATGACTTCGCTGAAGTGGCGGGCGATGGCCTGGTTGTGCTCGTCCATCCCTTCCACGAAAGCGGCCGCCGTCCGCGCCAGCCGGGCGCATGCGTCTTCCCCGGGAGCGGTTTCGTCCATGCACAGCAGCAATGAATCGAAAAGGTTGTACAGCGGCGCCATGGCCGGGTGGGCGTTGATGAGCGCCGCCGCCAGTTCCGGAAGCCGGTCTTCGATGTCGCGTCGCGCGCGGCGGGCCCCTTCGGCATCGCGCGCCTCGGACGAGACGCCGGCAAGCCAGTCTTCCACCAGCGCCGCGGCGCGCCGGGTGATGGCCTGGGAACCCGAGACGTTGTCGCCGCGTATTTTTTCCACCGCCGCGGCAAGGTCCGCGGGGGCGTTCTTCGTTGACCGCTTCCGGTGCCTGTGATAGCTATTTTTTGGCATATCTGGTCTGGAAATTACCATGTGGCGTCTTTGTTGGGGAATCGTTTTTCTACTGTTTCTCACGGGTTGCGGTACCGTGGAGCCGGTTCCCGAGTCGTCGCCCGCTCCCTTTGCCCAGGAAGAGACGGTCGAGGTCCCGCCGGCCGCCCGGTCGATGTACCACTATCTGAGGGCCCGCGTGGACCTTCTCTCCGGCGACTCCCGCGCGGCCCACGAGCAATACAAGGCGGCCGTCGAACACGATCCTTCCAGCGCCTTCCTGCGCGCACGCCTGGCCAAGTCGTATCTCGGCCTTGGCGAGATCGACCGCGCCCTGGGCGAGGCGGAGGCGGCGGTGCGGCTCGACGACGGCGACCGGGAAAGCCGCCGGTTGCTGGCCGGGCTCTACAGCGGCGCGGGCAAGGTATCGGACGCCATCCGCGAGTACCGGACGCTGCTCGAGAGTGATCCGGACGATGCCCAGACACTGCTCTACCTGGGGGCGATCTATCTCGACCAGGAGCAATACCAGCCGGCGCGGGAGCACCTGGAGCGCTATGCACGGCGCAATCCCGCGTCGCCGCTCGGCCACTACTACCTCGGCCGGACGCTCGCCGAGTCGCGCGAGCTGGCCGACGCGGAAAAGAGCTACGAGGCCGCCGTCAAGCTGCACCCGTCGTCCACGCCCGTGCTGACGGAGTTGGCGCTGGTGCGCGAGTTTCGCGGCCGTCGCAGTGCCGCGTTGGAGGCCTACGAAAAGGTGCTCCAGGCCGACCCGCGCAACGAGTGGGCCGGCCAGCGCCTCGAGGCCCTCCGTTCGGGCGGGCGGGATCTGGCGGACGCCCGCGCCGAGTTCAAACGCCTGCGCTCCCGGGAAGCGGCCCCCGGCGCGGCCCGGATGAAGGTGGCGCTGGTCCACTACGAGCTCGGCAGCCTCGAGGAAGCGGTGACGGAGTTCAACCTGGCCCTCGCGGAACGGCCCGAAGACCAGCGGGTGCGGTTTTTCCTGGGCCTGACGTACAGCCGGCTCGACGATTCTCTTGGCGCCGCGACGCAGTTCCAGCGCATTCCTGCGGAGAGCGAGTACTTCGTCGATTCTCGGGTGCAGCTCGCCTCGCTCTTTGAGAAGCAGGAGAAGTATTCCGAGGCGGTGGCCGCCGTCCGCGCCGCTCTCGACAAGGGCGACCGGCGGCGCAAGGAGCTGTTCCGCTTTCTGGCCGAGATCTACCGTCAGGCCAAGGACTATCCCAACGCCATAAAGGCCATGCACAAGGTCGTGGAGCTGGATCCGGAAAGCGACCGCGTGCACTTCGCGTTGGGGGCGCTGTACGACGAGAGCAAGGACAAGGACAAGACCATCGAATACATGCGCAAGGCCATCGAGCTGAACCCGGACTACGCGGCCGCGCTGAACTATCTGGGTTATACCTACGCCGAAATGGGCGTGGAGCTCGACCAGGCGGAACGTCTCATCCTCCGCGCGCTGGAGATCGCGCCCAATGACGGTTTCTATATCGACAGCCTGGGCTGGGTGTACTACCAGAAGGGCGACTACCGGCGCGCCATCGAGGAGTTGGAGAGGGCGGTCCACCTGGTGGTGGACGATCCCGTCATCATCGAACACTTGGGCGACGCGTATCTCAAGGACGGCAAGCCGGTGAAAGCCTTGCGGAGCTATCGCGACGCGCTCAAGGCCGCCGACGAGGACGAGCAGGTGGAGCGGATCCGGTCCAAGATCGCGGAGCTCGAACGAGGGATCTGAAGGCGTTGCGGCGCAGACGAATCATTGCGGTCGTTGCCTCGCTGGGCGTTGCGGTTCTGCTGGCGGGATGCTCGGTTCGGGAACCCGCCCCCGTCGCCGAGCCCGCGCCGGCGCCGAACCCTCGTCTCCCCATGGTCCTCTCCGAGCGGAGCGACTCGTTCCAGTCGCTGCGGAGCCTGGCCAGGATCCGCTACGAGGCGGGCGGCAAAAGAGGCAGGTTCGACGCCGCGGTACTGGTGCGCAGGCCCCACCGACTACGGCTGGAAGCGTTCTCCGTGGTCGGCGCGGCGCTGGTCCTCACGGTGGATGAGGGTATGGTTACCGGGTTCCTCCCCTCGGAAGCGCGATACTATCGTGCCCGGACTTCCCGCGCGAGCCTGTACCGCGCCACCCAGATACTGCTGGAGCTGGATGAGATGGTCGCCCTGATGCTGGGCCTTCCCCCGGTGGATCCCAAGGCTGCCTGGAACGTCGGAGCGCGCGAGTTGCGGCGCGTCCGCGCGGACGGCACCACCGACATCCTCACTTTCGACGCCGACGGGGCGGCGCCGATCCGCTGGCAACGCCTGAGCCCGTCGGGGAATCCCTGGTACATCGCGACCTTCGAGGATTATTCCGATACGCCGGCGGGGCGCTTCCCCTTGAAGATCAGGTTGGAAACCCCGCCGCTCAAACGGTCCTACGAGATTCGCTACGACAGCCCGGAGCTCAACGTCACCCTGCCGGAGTCGCATTTCGTCCAGGAACTGCCCGAGGGCGTCGTCAGGGTGCCATTGCCGTCGCCCACCGGTTGACCGGACAGGACCCTCACCCCAGCCCTCTCCCAGAGGGAGAGGGGGACTATGGCTGTCGACGTTGTGGCTGGCGCCCTCACCCCGACCCTCTCCCAGAGGGAGAGGGCCAATCCTTCCCCTCTCCCTCTGGGAGAGGGTGGCCGAAGGCCGGGTGAGGGCCTTCGAGGGCCGCCGACACCAGTTCCCGGGTGTATTCGTGACGAGGGGTCTCGAAGATAGCCGCGGCCGGCCCCTGCTCCACCACGACCCCGCGGTGCACCACCAGGACGTGGTGGCTCATGGCGCGCACCACCTTGAGGTCGTGGCTGATGAACAGGTAGGCGCAGCCGTGCTGCTCCTGGAGCCTGCGCAGCAACGTGACGATCTGCGCCTGCACCGACACGTCGAGGGCGGAGGTGGGCTCGTCCAGCACCACGAAGCGCGGTTTCAGCACCATGGCCCGGGCGATGGCGATGCGCTGGCGCTGTCCGCCGGAGAACTCGTGGGGATAGCGGTGGCGCGCTTCGGGTTCGAGTTCCACTTCCCGCAAGGCCTCCACGATCAGCTCTTCGCGCTCCTCCGGGGTGCGGCCGAGGCCGTGGACCACCAGGCCTTCCTCGATGATCTGGGCCACGGACAGCCGCGGGTTCAGCGATCCGTAGGGATCCTGGAAGACCACCTGCATGTCCCGCCGCAGCGGCCGCAGGGTCCGGGAGCGCAGGCCCTGGATGTCGCGGCGGTCGTAACGGATCGGACCGTTGCTGCCCACCAGCCGTAGCAGCGCCAGCCCCAGCGTGGTCTTGCCCGAGCCGCTCTCGCCCACCACCCCCACCGTGCGCCCTTCCCGAAGCTCCACCGAGATACCGTCCACGGCGCGTATGTAATCCACCGTGCGCCGCAGGATGCCCGCCTTCACCGGATACCAGACCTTGAGGTCCTCGCACGCCACCAGAGGTTCGTCACCCGTGTCGCCCGGTGCGGGCCCCCCCTTGGGCGTCGCCGCCAGCAGATGCCGGGTGTACGGGTGCCGGGGCCGCTCCATCACCTCGGCGGTTTCCCCGGCCTCGACGATCTTCCCCTGTTGCATGATGCACAGCCGGTCGGCCAGCCTGCGCACGATGCCCATGTCGTGGGTGATGAACAGGATCGCCATGCCCAGCCGTCGTTGCAGGCTCACCAGCAGCGCCAGCAGTTGCGCCTGGATGGTCACGTCCAGGGCGGTGGTGGGCTCGTCCGCGATGAGCAGGTCCGGCTCGTTGGCCAGGGCCATGGCGATCATCACCCGCTGCCGCTGTCCGCCGGACAGCTCGTGCGGGTAGGAGCCGAGCCGGCGCTCGGGATCCTCGATGCCGACCAGCCGCAGCAGTTCCACCGTGCGCGCGGCGGCCGCCGCCCCGTCAAGGCCCTTGTGCAGCTTCAGGGTCTCGCCGATCTGGCGCTCGATGGTGTGGAGCGGGTTCAGTGACGTCATCGGCTCCTGGAAGATCATGGCGATACGGTCGCCGCGGATGCCCTGGAGGGTCTGGGGGTCGGCGCCCAGCAGCTCCGTGCCCTGGAAGCGGATGCTGCCGCGCGGATGGCTGGCGGCGGGGTAGGGCAGCAACTGCAGGATCGACAACGCGGTGGCCGATTTGCCCGAGCCGCTTTCTCCCACCAGGGCCACGGTCTCGCCCCGGCGGATGGTGAGGGAGACTCCGTCCACGGCCTCCACCGCTCCCGCCCCGGCGCCGAAGCGAACCGCCAGGTCTTCGATGGCCACCAGCGCCGTGCCGGATCCCGGTCCGGCTCCGGCGTTCCCCTCGTTGTCCGGCACGGTCGCGGCCGCCTCGTCTTCTGCGCCGGCTTCGGGCGCGAAGGTCTTGCGCGGGTCGAAGGCGTCGCGCACGGCCTCGCCGATGAACACGAGCAGGCTCAGCATGACCGCGATGATCAGGAAGGCGGAGAAACCGAGCCAGGGCGCCTGCAGGTTGTCCTTCCCCTGCTTGAGCAACTCGCCCAGGGAGGCGGACCCCGGCGGCAGGCCGAAGCCCAGGAAGTCCAGGGCGGTAAGCGTGACCACCGCGCCGCTGGTGATGAACGGAAGGAAAGTCAGCGCCGCCACCATGGCGTTGGGCAGCACGTGGCGGGCGATGATGCGCGGGTTGCCCACTCCCAGCGCCCGCGCCGCCCGCACGTAGTCGAGGTTGCGCGCGCGCAGGAACTCGGCCCGCACCACGCCCACCAGCGCCATCCAGCTAAACAGCAGCATGAACGCCAGCAGCCACCAGAAGCTCGGGGTCACCACGCTGGCCAGGATGATCAGCAGGTAAAGGGTCGGCAGCCCCGACCACATCTCGATGAAGCGCTGGAAGAGGAGGTCGAGCCAGCCGCCGAAGTAGCCCTGGACGGCGCCCGCGGCGACGCCGACCACCGAGCTCACCAGGGTGAGGATCAGGCCGAACAGTACCGAGATGCGGAATCCGTAGATCAGCCGGGCGGTGACGTCGCGCGCCTGGTCGTCGGTGCCGAGCCAGTTCCGCAGGCTCGGCGGCGACGGCGCGGGCGTCGGCAGGTCGAAGGCGATGGTGTCGTAGCTGTAGCGGATGGGAGGCCACAGGATCCAGCCGCGCTCCTCGATGAGCGCCGCGACCTCGGGGTCGCTGTAGTCGGTATCGGACTCCAGGAAGCCGCCGAACTCCGTTTCCGGATAGTCCACCAGCACCGGCACGTAGAACGCCCCGTCGTAGCGCACCAGCAGCGGTCGGTCGTTGGCGATGAACTCGGCGAACAGGCTCACGAACAGCAGCGCGCTGAAGATCACGAGCGACCAGTACCCGCGCCGGTTGGCGCGAAAGTTGTCCAGGCGTCTTCGGTTGAGCGGAGTCATGCGCGGATCCGGGGTCTAGTGTGGTGTCTGGCTAATTCGCGCAATAATATGCGGAGGATTTTTCGTCGTCGGCAAGGCGCGATGACGAGTGGGGGCGACCGTAGGTCGCCCCAGGGCGGGCACCACGCGAGGAAGAGCAACGCAGCCGACGGCGAAAAAGACCCGCAGATTATTGTGCGAATTAACCAGACACCACACTAGGTCAGGTCTCCCGGCTCTCGAAGTCGATGCGCGGGTCCACCACCACGTAGGTGAGGTCCTCCACCAGCTTCATCGCCAGGCCCAGCAGGGTGAAGAAGTACAGCGTGCCGAACATCACCGGGTAGTCGCGGTTGATGGCCGCTTCGAATCCCAGCAGGCCGACGCCGTCCAGCGAAAAGATCACCTCGGTGAGCAGCGCGCCGGTGAACAGGATGCCGACGAAGGCGCCGGGAAAGCCGGCGATGACGATGAGCATGGCGTTCCGGAACACGTGGCGGTAGAGCACCCGGCGCTCGTTCAGCCCCTTGGCCCGCGCGGTCATGACGTACTGCTGGTTGATCTGGTCCAGGAACGAGTTCTTGGTGAGCATGGTGAGGCCGGCGAATCCGCCGATGACCATGGACAGCACCGGCAGCGTGATGTGCCAGAAGTAATCGGCGATGCGTTGCCAGAAGCCGAGATCGCTCCAGTTGTCCGATACCAGGCCGCGCAAGGGGAACCAGTCGAGATAGCGGCCGCCGGCGAACAGCACGATCAGCAGGATGGCGAACAGGAACCCCGGCACCGCGTTGCCGACGATCACCGCCCCGGAAGACCACACGTCGAAGCGCGAGCCGTCGCGCACCGCCTTGGCGACGCCGAGGGGAATCGAGACCAGGTACACCAGCAGCGTGGTCCAGAGTCCCAGGGAGATGGACACCGGCAGCTTGTCCAGCACCAGTTGCACCACCGAGCGGTCGCGGAAGAAGCTGTCGCCGAAGTCGAAGCGCAGGAAGTTCCCCATCATGAGGAAGAAGCGCTCGTGGGCGGGCTTGTCGAAGCCGAACTGGCGCTCGATCTCCTTGATGAACTCGGGATCGATGCCGCGGGCGCCGCGGTACGTGCCGACGGTGCCGCCGCCGGCATCCCGCGATTGCTGCTTGGAAGCCTCCACCTCCCGCTGGTCGCCGCCGCCGCTGAACCGCTCGGTGGCCGACACGTCGGTCTGCTGGAGCTTCGCCAGGAGCTGCTCCACCGGCCCGCCCGGCGCCGAGTGGATGATCACGAAGTTCAGCACCATGATGCCGAACAGCGTCGGAACGATCAGCAGCAGCCGGCGTATGATGTAGGCGAACATGAACTACATGTGTCGCGGGACACTAACCGCCCTTGCGCTTCGCCTCGAGCTCCTCCGCCTTCCTGGCGTCGACCCACCAGGCGTCGAACTGCACACCCTGCGTGGGGGTGACCTCGGGACGGCCGAAGCGGTCCCAGTGCACCAGGCGGTCGTAGGGGATGTGCCATTGGGGTATCACCCAGTGGCCCCACTGGAGCACGCGGTCCAGGGCGCGCACGTGGTTCACCAGGCTCTTGCGGTCGGGGGCGTGGACCACGCCCTCGATCAGCTTGTCCACCACCGGGTCCTTGATGCCCATGAGGTTCCGGCTTCCGCGCCTGTCGGCGAAGTCCGAACCCCAGAAGTCGCGCTGCTCGTTCCCCGGGGACAGGGATTGGCCCCAGCTCCCGATGACCACGTCGAAGTCGAAGTCGTCCAGCCGGCGGCGGTACTGCGCGGTGTCCACGGTCCGTACGGTGGCGGAGATGCCGAGCCGCGCCAGGTTCTTCTTGAAGGGCAGGACGATGCGCTCGAACAGCGGGCTCACCAGCAGGATCTCGAACTCCATGGTCCGCCCGCTGGCCTTGTGGGTGAGCTTGCGGCTGGTCTTGTCGATGCCCCAGCCCGCCGCGCGCAAGAGATTGGACCCCTCCCGGAGGTTGGCGCGTATGCGGCCCGAGCCGTCGGTGGCAGGCGGATTGTATTCCCTGGTGAAGACCTCCTCGGGCACCCGGCCGCGATACGGCTCCAGGATCGCTACTTCCGCGGGGCTCGGCAGCCCGGTGGCGGCCAGCTCCGAGTTGTCGAAGTAGCTGCGGTTGCGTTGGTACTGTCCGTAGAACAGCGTGCGGTTGGACCATTCGAAGTCGAACGCGTAGGCCAGCGCCTGCCGTACCTTCCGGTCCTGGAACAGCGGCCGGCGGGTGTTCAACGCGAACGCCTGCATGCCGGTGGAGCGGTCGTGGGGGATCTCCTCCTTCTTGACCAGGCCCTGCTTCAGGGCCGGGAAATCGTAGGCCGTGGCCCAGTTCTTGGAGCTGTTCTCGTACCGGAAGTCGTACTCGCCGGCCTTGAACGCTTCCACCGACACCGTGCCGTCGCGGTAGTAGTCGTAGCGCATGCGGTCGAAGTTGTCGCGGCCGACGTTCACCGGGAGATCCTTCCCCCAGTAGCCGTCCACCCGCTCGTACTCCACGAAGCGGCCGGGCTCGAAGGCGCCGATCCTGTACGCGCCGCTGCCCAGGGGCGGCTCCAGGGTCGTCTTGGAGAAGTCTCTTGTTTCCCAGTAGTGCTTCGGCAGCACCACCAGTTGCCCGAGGATCAGCGGCAGTTCGCGGTTGGTGCCGCCCCCGAAGGTAAACCGCACGGTGCGCTCGTCGAGCTTGTCCACCTTCTTCACGTCGCCGTAGTACCCGCGGTAGAAGGGGACGGCCTTGGTCAGCAGGGTTTCGAAGGTCCAGATGACGTCATCAGCGGTCACCGGCTTGCCGTCGTGCCAGCGCGCTTCGGGCCGCAGCCTGAACTGCACCCACGAGCGGTCCTCGGGCACGGTGATGCTCTCGGCCAGCAGACCGTATTCGCTGAAGGGCTCGTCCGCGGACGCGGCCATCAGGGTCTCGTAGATGCCGCCGATGCCCGCCGCCGGGCTGCCTTTGACGATGAAGGGATTGAAGCTGTCGTAGGTGCCGATGGCCGCGAGCCGCACGGCGCCGCCCTTGGGCGCGTTCGGGTTCACGTAGTCGAAGTGCTTGAAGTCGGGCGCGTACTTGAGATCGCCGTGCATGGCGATGCCGTGGCTCGTGCGGCCCTGGTCGCTCGAAGCGGCGAAACCTGCCGTGGCGGCCAGCGCCAGCGCCGATAGCACCAACCCCCAGATCCGACTCGATCGCATGGAACCTCCCTCGGCGGCCAGTCCCAAACCCAACCCCTCTCCCTCTAGGAGAGGGTGGCCTCGTTTCGTCCCAATCCAACCCCTCTCCCTTTGGGAGAGGGTGGCCGAAGGCCGGGTGAGGGCTGCTCGGCAATCCTGGCTTTACGAGAGCCCTCACCCCAGCCCTCTCCCAAAGGGAGAGGGGGACTATGGCTGTCGACGTTGTGGCCGGAGCCCTCACCCCAGCCCTCTCCCAAAGGGAGAGGGAGTCGGAGAGCACCAAGCCCAAACTACAATATGCTGGCCGTCAGAGGCCATTGCAAGATCACAGCAATTCGACGTTGGCGCGGGGGACGATGACGAGGTCGCCGTTGGCGAGCCGGGCTTCCAGGACGCGGGCGCGGGCGCCGGTGGCGATGGCCCGGGGTTCCGCGGGCAGCGCGACGACCTCGGCGGCGGCGCCGAAGTGGGGGTCCCGGATGATGCGTACGGACGCGCCGACTCGCAGCCCGGCCGCCGGGTCCCGCTCCACGGAGCCGGCGTCCTCCCGGGCGACGATGATCTCCGGGCGCACGGCGCCCGCACGCACCTGGGTGGCGCCGTTGATGGAGGCGGCGCGCCCTTCGAGGCTCCGGAACAGGGCGTGGGTGCGCTCGGCCAGCGGCAGCCAGCCGAAGCCCTCGGTGACGATGACGGTCATGGGGACTTCCTCGTGGCCGGTGACGGCCATGCCGAGGTCGTACCCGAGGTAGCCGGTCAGCGCGTAGTCGTCGATGGACCCCACGATCAGGCCCGCCGCCCCGGTGTCGGCGGCCTGCAGCAGGGCTTCCAGGGTCGGCCGGGTGCCGCCCACGAGCACCTGCCCCTCGGCGTCGGAAGGGATTTTTGCCGGACCCAGAAGGGTATCGGGACCGCCCTCGACCATCCGGATGGTACCGTAGCGCTCACCGCCGACCCCGAAGATCCCCTGGATGAAGGCTCCACGGCTCTCGACGGTCACGGACTTGCCGGGGTCTGTGTCCACCACCGTGCCCTGCACGTAGGCCCGCAGCTCGATGGCATGGGGCTCCAACCGCACTCCCACGTGCCCGGTGCGCCGGGATACGAACTCCACGG
Source organism: Deltaproteobacteria bacterium (assembly GCA_028818755.1). Classification (GTDB taxonomy): domain Bacteria; phylum Desulfobacterota; class Binatia; order UBA9968; family JAJDTQ01; genus JAJDTQ01. The sequence continues at coordinate 10,833 of JAPPNF010000012.1, forward strand.
TTCCGTCCACGGGCGCCTGGTAGCGCGACCGGAACAGCCCGAAGAGGCCCACGTGCTCGCACAACAGGTCGCCCGCGGCGACGGCGTCGCCTTCGTCCGCCTTGAGGCCCTTGACGGCCTCGAAGGGCTCGATTCCCAGAGTCTCCGGAATCCGCAGGATCTGCAGGTCGCCCGGCAGTTCGGCCCGCGCCACGACAACGTCCGGGGTCACGGCATCGCCGCGCTCGCACAGGATCCGGCCGGGCACCGGAAGCTCGCGCGTCTTGCGCACCACCGTGCCGGCCAGCACCTGAAGCGCGGGTGTCAACGCCTGGGTCATGATACCGCCAGCCCCAGTTCCGCCATCACGGCGTCGCGTTCCACGATCTGCTCCTCCGTGGAGGCCGGAGTCCGCAGCGGGCGGTTGCGGCCGTCCAGGACCACGCCGCAAAGCCCGGCGGTGAGTTCCCGTTCCAGGGTCGCGCCGGCACCCGCGCCCACGTCGATGCTCCTGCCCGCGGGCTCGACGGTGAGGCGCACGGCGGCGCCGGGTTCCAGCTCGATGTGGCCGACCCTGCCGGCGGTAATGGTTCCCGCGGATCTGCCGTCCACGGAAACGTGCGCCAGCACCGACTCGGCCGGACGCTTGCGCGGGAATACGGGAACCACGGCATGGGCTACGCTCACGAGACAGTCGTGCAGGAAGATCTCCCGGGCGGCGTCGGGATGGACCGAGGCGAGGACTCCCAGGTGCGGCATCATGAAGATGGAGTCCACGGCGATCTGCGTGAAGCCTTGCAGCTCGAAGCCCTCCAGGATCATGAGCGCGGCGCTCATGCGGTCCGGGGCGTGGCTCAGGACGCCGCCGGAGCCGATGACCAGGTCGAGGCGCATCATGTCCACCAGGTCCGCGCGGCTCGCGGTCTGCGAAAAGATGTCGGCGATGCCGCGCTGCTGCTGCACGCCGCTGAGCCCCACCGCCAGGGAGCGGTGATGGAAGAGCGCCAGGCGCAGCGCCTCCCGGCATACCGCCTGTTCCAGCCACAAGTCCTCCAGCGTTTGCGGGATCGAGGTCGGCCGGATCATCTTGTTGCGCAACCGGTCGCGGAGCGCCGGCGGCTCTATCTCGTACGGCAGCCAACGCCGGATGGACTCCACTCCCGCCTCGATGAGGACGTTGGCCACCGAGTAGCTCATGCCCAGGTTGGCGCTCACCGTGCGGTTGAACACGGGCTCGCCCCGGCGGTTCTCGAAGACGCTGAAGACGTCGGTGGTGGCGCCGCCGATGTCGACGCACAGCACCGCCTGGCCGGCGGCCTCGGCGTAGTCGCGCACCATGTCGCCCACGGCCGCGGGCGTGGGCATCACCGGCACCGGCGTCCACCGCAGGAGCTTGTCATACCCCGGCGAGTGGCTCATGACGTGGGCGAGGAAGAACTCGTGGATGGCTTCCCGCGCGGGCGAGAGATTCTCCGCTTCCAGGGTCGGGCGGACGTTGTCCACCACCGCCACCTGCGCGGTCTTTTCGAGTATGCGCCGGACGTCTTCGGTGGCGTCGCTGTTGCCGGCGTATATCACCGGAAGGCGCAGCGAATCGCCGAACCGGGGCCGCGGCGAGGCCGCCACCAGGGTCTCGGCCATCTCCACGACGTGCTCCTGGGAGCCGCCGTCGACGCCGCCGGTCAGCAGCACGATGTCCGGTCGCAGGTGGCGCAGCCGCTGGATGCGCTCGTGGTCCTCGCGGCCGTCGTCGGCGGAGATGGCGTCCATCACGATGGCGCCGGCGCTCAGGGCCGCCCGCTCCGCGGATTCCGCGCTCATCTGCCGCACCACGCCCGCCACCGTCATCTGCAACCCGCCGCCGGCGGAGCTGGTGGAGAGATAGAGGTCGATGCCGCGCGCGGCGTCGTCGGAGGATTCGACAAACAGGGCCGCGCCGTCCCGAGCCCCATCCGGCGCCAGGATTGCATGGCCGCTCACCTCCTCGACCTCGGCGAAGGCGTTCAGCGCTCCCGCCGTCACGTCCGCCACCGGCTGCTCCACGGTGGTGGGAGCCTCGCCCCGATACGTCTGGCGCCAGCCCTCGGCGGTCTTCTGGAACAGCAGCGCCTTGGTGGTCGTGGAGCCGCAGTCGGTGACCAGGACGGTCCGGAGCGTTGCGGGATCGGTCTTCATGCAACCAGGTTGGCCACCGTGCCGTACCAGTCGATGAGCAGGAACTGGACGCGCTCCACCAGCAGCGCGGTGCGCGCCATCACCGTGGAGCCGAAGAAGGCGCCGAAGCACACCATCAGGAGCCAGCGGCCGGAGAGGGAGAAGCCGTTGGCCGCCCGGTTCCCGTGCCGGAAAGAGAAGAAGAAGTAGTACATGACCGCCAGCAGCGTGAAGATGAAGAACGCGTTCTCCAGGCTGGGCCCCCAAGCCAGGGCGCCGTCCGTGAACACCGCCAGGGGCCGGAAGCTGCTCGCCACCTGGGGCATGATCTGGTTGAAGAACCCCTTGAAGGCGAGTCCGCCGCTCATGCCCAGGGAGAAGCCGATCACCAGCTTGGCCAGCCACCCGTACCGTTGCGAGTAGATGAAGTAGTAGAGGAGGCCGAACAGCATGGGCAGCAGGTAGAGCAGAAGGCGCGGGTCGTACTCGTGGGAGAGGCTGCCGTCGGGATAGGTGACGATGTCCAGGCCGAGCATGGGCACCAGCACCTTCGGCCAGAGGAAGTTCTTGATGCCCAGCACGAGGCCGAAGCCCGCGGCGATGCCGATGAAGAGGTGCTCGAACAGGCGGAAGAACGGGTTCTCCCTGATCAGGAAGCTGAAGATCGCCAGCGTCCCGATGCCTCCCAGGAGCACGGTGGCCGCGTGCCAGGTGTCCAGGCTCGTCATGGCTCGACGTCCCGTCCGTGTCCTTTCGCCTGTCTGGATTCTCCCTCTCGTCCCGACCCCTCCCCCCGTTCGTCCTGAGCGTAGCGAAGCGAAGTCGAAGGACGCGAACCGCGAGGACGCAGCAGACCGGCCAGGTTGCCCAGCACGATGAAGGCGATGACCACGAGCTGGGCCACTCCCAGGCCGGTGTTGAGCATCAGCGATTCGTCCACCGGCCGTTCGGGGTAGCGTTGCCGCAGCATCTCGGAGTACCATGCCGCCCCCGCCAGCCCGCCCAGCAGCCCCTGGATCTGCCCCGAGTCGAGGTAGATGAACGCCTCCGGGATGGTGATGGAGGTGCAGCCGTGGCCGAACGCCGGCGTGTAGTCCTTGCTGGTGAAGTACTGGACGTAGTTGTCGAAGACCCCCACCAGCCCCGTGAACTCGGCGAGGAAGGCGATTTGCCGCAGGGTGCGCAGCCCGCTGAAGGCGGGCAGCTCGGATATGCGGTTGCCGCGGGCGTCCTTCTCGAACAGCTCGGCCAGGTTCTCGGACTTGGGGATGGCCTGGATGAGGACGCCGGCCCCCGGCCGGTAGCCGAGGTTGATCCAGTCGCGGCCGTATTCCCAGGTCTCGCCCGGGTGCTCGCGCTCGAGCTGCCGCGCGACTTCCTCGGGAACCGATTTGAGAAACGGCTCGGCCAGGTAGTAGAGCGAGAACAGGATCACCGGGATGCGCTTGCGCATCAGATGCTCGACCACCGCGCGCGCCTGGGGCTGGTTCTCGCCCTTGGTGCTGGGGCCGAAATCCATCGCCACGAAGGCATACCGGCCGGGGGCGGCCTCGATGCCCTCCACCACCTCGAAGAACCGTTCGGCGTCGTTCATGCGGGCGGGCTGCACCGTGTACTGGGTGAGGATGGGCACGCTCAGGGCGAGGAATACCAGCAGGTAGATCCAGCGGCGGTCCAGCCGAGCGAGGTTCACGGCTACGACCCCTCCCCGTCGAAGGATTCCGATTCGATGGAGAACCACATGCGGAACGCCATCACCAGCCCCGCCACGCCGGCGCCGATGGTGATGGCGCGGAACGCCGCGGAGTTGGGGACCTCCAGGAGCCACAGCCTGACGTCCGGCAGGCCCGACCAGATCCACACGCCGAAGGGAATCTGTCCGAGCATGACGAGCACGGCCGCGATCATCATCAGCGAGGACTCGGCCGAGCGCACCCTGAAGGCGCGGTAGGCCGCGGCCGCGATGTAGAAACCGAGGAGCGAGAACATGGCCGACCCCAGCGATACGAACAAACCCTCGAAGAGCAGCCGGTAGACATGCTTCGGCGTGGAGTATTCGTATTCGAGGTTGCGGAGGTTGCGCCAGGAGTCGGCGACGCCCCTCAGCGCCCTCGCCGCGGCGGTGTTGGGGGCCAGGTCCGCGCCCGTCGCGGTTACCGTCTCGAGGGCGGCGCGGACGGCGCCGGCGCCGGCGCCCGCCTCCGCCAGGTATCTCCGGGCCAGTCCCCGGTCGATGCTCCCGGCGCCGAAGCGGTCGAGATCGAAACCCTGGCTCTCGCTTTCGACGCGCGCCAGCACGCGCTCCGCCGCCTCTCGCAACGCACGGTTGCGTTCCGCCACGGGCAGCACGCCTTCCACCCGCTGCTCGCGGTCCGACCGGATGCGCTCGGCGAAATCCGCCAGCCGGGTGATCTCCGCCACCTCCTCGGCCACCCGGCGGGTGCCGGACCAGTCGTTGTAGGTGACCACGATCATGATCGCCAGGCCGGTGAGGAGCGCGGCGCTGTAGACCCATTCCCTGCGCCGGAAGACGATCCGCGAGCCGTGCTGCATCAGCAGGTTGATGAGCCCCAGCCCCGCGGCCATGGCCCCGACGGTGATGAAGCCGTTGGATATCTGGTCGTGGTAGGCGTCGATCTTCACCCCGAACAAGGCGCCCGGGAGCACGAACTCCAGGAAGAAGTAGACCCCGCCGAGGAAGGTGACGATCTTGATGAGCCCCGTCCGGACGTTCACGGGCCCAGACTCCAGCCGAGGTGCAGCAGCGCGTCCAGGTTGGTGAGATTGAGCTCCGGCCAGACCGAATTCGCCGTGGCGATGCCCACCCCGGCCACGATCATGAGCAAGAGGAAGAGCTTGGCGCGGTCCTGACCGTAGAGGCTGCCGAGCTGGATAGGCTCACGGGTGAGATAGGCCGAGGCCGCGAACAGCTCCTCACCGATGAGGGTGTAGTCGCAGGAAGCGATGAAGAACGCCACCTGCTCGGGACTCACCGAGGCCCCCACCTGCATGGCCCCCGCCTGCTGGCCCGCCTCCGCCAGGATCAGCGACTCGGCGGCGAAATGGCCGAAGAGAAAGGCCCCGGCCACCCGCTCCCGCTGCACCAGGCCGATGTAGCCCGCCGCGAAGGCGAACTGCTCCTCGGACAGGAAGCGGATGTTGCGCGGGTCGAACTGGGCCGACCGCCCCTCGGCGCGGTAGGCGTCCCGCAGCACGTCCTCGGCGATGGCCATGACCTCGGGGTTGTTCTGCGGCAGCAGCAGGCGCGACTTGTACCGCGCCGCCTTCCGCGCCACGTAGTAGAGCACCCCGAGGCAGGCGTACAGCACCGGGCTCACGTTGGTGATGCCGGTGCAGAAGGAGAGGGGCCGCCCCAACTCCGCCGATCGGCCGGCGGCCTCGTCGACGGCGTCCACTCCGGCCAAGCGCCGCACGTACAGATCCCGCCGTCGCCGCGCCACGCGGATGTAGTAGAGCACCGGGCCGATCATCAGCGCCATGATCACCAGCACGCCGGGGGTGGCGTTCTCGAAGCCGGGCATCAGCGTTCTCCGCCTTCCGCGAGTTCCTCGATGCGCCGGATCAAGCGCTCGACGTTGTCGCGCGACTGCAGGAATGCCGGCAGCTCCCGCGCTCTTGCTCCGAACAGCGGCAGCATCATCGGCAAGCTCATCACGGCCGCCGTATGGAACAGCGAAGTCAGCGGCTTGTGGGCTTCGAGGAAAAGAATGGCCGGCACCGTCATGCGGCGGGCGTGCACGGCGGCGGCCAACTGCTCGATGAGCGCGTCCGTATTCCGGGTGTGGTCAGGCGCTTCCATGGCTAGTGTCCTGTCCGGTTAGTTCGCATAATAATCTGCGGGTCTTTTTCGCCGTCGGCTGCGTTGCTCTTCCTCGCGTGGTGCCCGCCCTGGGGCGACCTGCGGTCGCCCCCACTCGTCATCGCGCCTTGCCGACAACGAAAATCCTCCGCATATTATCATGCGAACTAACCGGACAGGACACTAGCGGGAGCGTGAGGCCCTGGCATCCATTCGTGAGACGGGACACCAGGGTTCGCGTCTAACAGGATTCATCCGGCCTATCAAGGAAGTCGCGGCCGGTCTGGCCGACTCCGATTTCGTTTGCACCCCTGCCGTTTTTTGGTACATTGCGCGCGTGCGGGTCCGATAGGCGTGTTAGGCAGGGAGCGGCCGCGGGGCATGGCGACACTGCTCGAAATCAAGAATCTCCACACCTCGTTCGTGACCTCCGACGGCGAGTTTCCGGCCGTGGACGGACTGAACCTCACCATCGAGGCGGGCAAGACCTTGGGGCTCGTGGGCGAGTCGGGCTGCGGCAAGAGCGTGACGGCCCTTTCCGTCATGCGGCTGATCCCCAACCCGCCCGGACGGGTGGCGGAAGGCGAGGTCCTCTATCGCGGGCAGGACCTCCTGAAGCTGCCGGACGAGGAGATGCGGCAGATCCGCGGCAACGAGATCTCCATGGTGTTCCAGGAGCCCATGACCTCGTTGAACCCGGTGTTCACCGTCGGCGACCAGATCATGGAGGCCATCCGCCTCCACCAGAAGGTCACGCGCCGGGAGGCCAAGGAGAAAGCCGTCGAGATGCTTCGGCTGGTGAAGATCGCCGATCCGGAGATCCGGGTCAACGACTACCCGCACCAGATGAGCGGCGGCATGCGTCAGCGCGTGATGATCGCCATGGCGCTGTCGTGCAACCCGAGCCTTCTCATCGCCGACGAGCCGACGACCGCCCTCGACGTGACCATCCAGGCCCAGATCCTGGAGCTGATGGGCGAGCTCCAGGACCAGCTCGGCATGGCCTTGCTGCTCATCACCCACGACCTCGGGGTGGTGGCGGAGCAGGCGGACGAGGTGGCCATCATGTACGCCGGCCGGATGGTCGAGCGCGCCAAGCCCGAGGTGATCTTCAGCAAGCCCCTGCACCCGTACACCATCGGCCTGCTGAACTCGCTGCCCAGCGGCACCAGCAAGCGGCGTCTCGACGCCATCCCGGGCGTCGTGCCGAGTCCGCTGGACCTGCCCAGCGGGTGCCGCTTCCGGGACCGCTGCTTCAAGGCGACGGGAATCTGCGAGGGCCATGAGCCCACTCTGGAGGAAAAGGGCCGCAACCAGTGGGTGGCGTGCTACCGGACCAATTAGCGTAGGGTCTTCGAAGCGTAAGGGATCTTCGAAGCGCAGCGTCGTCGACAGGACCATCGATCTCATGAGCTTGCTCGAAATCAAAAACCTGAAGAAGTACTTCCCGGTGGAGGAAGGACTGCTCGCCCGGCGCAGGGGTGACGTCAAGGCCGTGGACGGCGTCAGCCTGACGGTGGAGGATGGGGAGACCCTCGGCGTGGTGGGCGAGTCCGGCTGCGGCAAGTCGACGCTGGGCCGCACGATCCTCCGGCTCATCGAGCCCACCGACGGCGAGATCCTGTTCGAGGACAAGGACATCATGAGGATCTCCAGCGCCGAGATGCGCGACCTGCGCAGGCGCATGCAGATCATCTTCCAGGACCCCTACGCCTCGCTGAATCCCCGCATGAGGGTCGGCGAGATCATCGGCGAGGGCCTCAAGATCCATCGCATGGCGTCCGGCGGCGACCGCAAGGAGCAGGTCATGGCGCTGCTCGACAAGGTCGGCCTGCGCGACGACCACTACGACCGCTACCCGCACGAGTTCAGCGGCGGCCAACGCCAGCGCATCGGCATCGCCCGAGCCTTGGCCGTGTCGCCCAAGTTCATCGTCGCGGACGAGCCGGTGTCGTCGCTGGACGTGTCGATCCAGGCCCAGATCATCAATCTCCTGCAGGAGCTGCAGGAGAGCATGAGCCTCACGTTCTTCTTCATCTCCCACGATCTCCGGGTGGTCGAACACGTGAGCCACCGGGTGGCCATCATGTACCTCGGCAAGATCGTCGAGATCGCCCCCAGCGCGGCCATCTACACCGACGCCCGCCACCCCTACACCCGCGCCCTGCTGTCCGCCGTCCCCATGCCCGACCCCAACCCCAAGAAGGATCGCATGGTGCTGGAAGGCGACGTCCCCAGCCCCGTCAACCCCCCGACCGGGTGCAACTTCCACCCCCGCTGCCCGTTCCGCGAGCAGGTCTGCACCGAGGTGGAACCCGAGCTCGACTTCTCCCTCGGCGGCCACGGCACCGCCTGCCACGTCTTCGGCCCCGGCAAACGCTCCTGGCCCAACCCCCCGCGCGACACCTGAACCAACAGCCCATTCCGTCATTTCGTCCTCGACTTCGACCAGCGTCCTCTGCGGCATCTTTCCCCTCCCCTCTAGAGATTCCGAGTCAACCCGGGATGACCTCCGACCGCCACGTCAGGAGCCCGGGCCAAGCCCCCGGGACGACGTTGGGTCCGCCCTCCGGCGTCCCGGGGGCTTGGCCCGGGCTCCTGTCCCTCCGCCCTCCGGTGTCCGGCAGCCTGATCCGGGCTCCCGTCCCTCCGCGCTCCGGCGTCCCCGGGGGCCTTGACCCGTGATCCCCAAACTTTGCTTTCTCGCCGCCCGGTGTTACACTTCCCACCGGTTGAATTCCACGGGCAGGCGGAGGCAACTCGGCTTGCCCGGATATTTTTCAGAGGTGCAGTTTGATGGCAGACAATGACGGCCCCGTGCCGATGACGGCGCAGGGGCATCAGCAATTGCTGGAAGATCTCCAGCGCCTCAAATCCGTTGAGCGTCCCAAGAATGTTCGCGACATCGAGGAAGCCCGGGCCCACGGCGACCTGTCGGAGAACGCGGAGTTTCACGCCGCCAAGGATCGCCAGTCCCTGCTCGATGTCCAGATTCGCGAGATCGAGGACAAGATCGCGCGGGCTCAGGTCATCGACGTATCCAAGCTCTCCGGCGACAAGATCGTATTCGGCGCCACCGTCGAGCTGGTGGACGACGACACCGACGAGAACGTCATCTACAAGATAGTCGGCGAGCACGAGGCGGAGCCCAGGGAAGGGCGGATCTCCCTGGGTTCCCCGGTGGCGCGTTCCCTGATCGGCCGCCGAGTGGGTGACCTGGTGGAAGTACGCACCCCCGCGGGCGTGCGGAACTTCGAGGTACTGGACGTCTCTTTCATCGAATAGCTTCCTTCCACTTCGTTTCGCCGGCGCTTCGGTATGGCCTGTCCCGAGCTTGCCGAAGGGCTTGGGGCCAACGGGCTGGGCGGCGGTTCTCGCGGTCCTGGCGCTCGTCGTTTCCGCTCATGCGCTGGCCGAGGTGTCGATTCGGGCGCAGCCGGGTTTCGGGGGCATCTTCCGGCTTGGCGAGCCCTTGCCGGTGCGCATCGAGCTGGTCAACTCCGGGGTGGCCGTCCGCGGCGTCCTGGAGGTCGTGGAGGCCCGCGGCGGCCCCACCCGGGGCATGGAGCCGTACTCGTTCATCCAGCGCCGCGACGTCTTTCTCTCCACCCATGCGCGCAAGGTCGTCTACGTCACCGTCGATCCGGACTCGGTGGCGCAACCGCTGGTCCTGCGTTTCACCGGCGGCGGCCGAAAGCATGAAACCGCGGTCAGCCTGCGCGGCCGCTTCACCGGCCAGCCGCTGATTCTCCTGCTCACCCGGAGCAACGTCGCACCCGCCATCCCGCTTTCCTACCAGACCCCGGTGCCGGTCGTCTCCGTGGCCCTGGGCGATCTTCCGGAAGACGCCAGAGCTTTCGGCGGCGTCTGGAGCGTCATGCTCTACGAGCAGTCCCTGCGCGGGTTGTCCAGGACACAGCGGGGCGCGCTGACACACTGGCTATCCGCGGGCGGGATCCTGGTGGTGCTGGGCGGCGCCCACTTCGCCCTGTATCAGGATCCGGCCACCGCCGCGTTGCTGCCCGTCAGGGTGGCCGGCCTGAAGCGACTGGACGCCCTGCCGGAGCTGTCGACCCAGTTCGGCGGCGTGCTCGAGGACGTCCTCGTTCAGGACGCCGCGGCCACCGCCGACGGCCGCGTCCTGCTGGCGGAGGGCGGCACGCCCGTCCTCGTGGAGAAGTCCCACGGCGAGGGCAGGGTGATCTATCTGGCGCTGGATGTGGGCAGGCCGCCGGTATCGGATTGGACGGGCCTTGCGGCGCTCTTCGGGGAGGCCCTGGGAGCGCCTCCTCCCCGGCACACGGAGCCGTGGACGGCCTGGAACCTGCAGTTGTTCATCGGGCTGCTCCAGGACTTCGGCTTCTCCAGCCTCCGTTCCCCGATGCTGTCCCTGCTTCTGGCGCTGGCTCTCTACGCCGGCTCGCTGCTGCTGTGGTTCCGTTACTGGAAGGCCGACGGCGCCCGCCGGCGCGCGTTGACCCTGGCGCCGGCGGGGCTTGCGCTGGCCTGGGCGCTCGCCGGCTACTGGTACTTCGACCGGGGCGGCCACACACCGGATGGAATCCTGATCTCTTCCACGGTGGTGGACGGGACGCTGTGGTCGGATGTGGCGCCGGTGCACTCCAACGTGGGCCTGTTCGCGACCCGCCACAAGGATTTTTCCTTCAGCCTCGGCCGCGACCTGACCCAGCTCGACCTGGTGCCGGCGCCCGGCGGCGAAGCGGAGGCATCGCTGGTGCTGCGGGAGGGGCGCCCGCGCAACCTCGTTCACGTTCCCCTCGAGGAATGGAACACGGCGCTGTTCCGGCTTCGCGCCGTCCGGCCTTCGCCGGTCGCCATCGAGTGGGAGCATTCGCGCCGGACCTACCGCATCGCCATCGCCAACCGCGGCACCGGCAGCCTTACCGAGTGCTGGCTGCTGATCGGCGGGCGCGGCTACAGGTTGGGAGACGTTCCGCCGGGGGGCCGCCTGCGGCGCGAGCTGCCGGAGGTCCGCGGCGCCGGTGAGGAGGCGGAGAGGGAGGAACCGCAGCCCGAGGACGTCTGGTTTGACGAGAAGGTGCGTCAGGTTCTGCTTCGGCGCTCGGTATTCCCGGACGGCGACGCCGATCCCAAGACGGCCTTCGTCATCGGCTGGATACGGGGAGAGGACGCGGAGTTGCGGGTGGAGGACCCCCGCGTGGCGACTCATCACTTCAAGCTGTTTCGCGTGGCGATCCCGTTGGGCGGGGAGGAGGAGGACCTGTGAGGCCGTGGACGAATCCGGTTTTCCGGGAAGCCGTGACGGTCTATTGGGACGAGGGCCAGGCCTGCATGACCTACCTGCTGTACGTGGCCATCCTCGGCACGCTTCAGGTGCTGGCGCTGGTGCTGCCGGCGGCCGAGGCGCGGTTCTGGATCGGCCCAGCGTTCCTTTTCAAGTTCTCCGTGGTGGCCGCGCTGCTGCTGATCGTCTACCTGACGCTTCGGTTCGCCGGTCTCGAGTTCCTCGCTTGGCGCTTCTCGCCGCTGCGGCACTGGCTCGAAGAGGAGCGTCTCGGCGTCTTCGCCGTGGCCTCCGGGTTGCTCTCCGTCCTGGCGGTCCACGGGCTCATCCTCCTCGGCCTTGCGGCGCCGCTGCTGGCGTGGTCGGGCGCCATCGCCCGGGCGCCTCTGGACGACATGGCGTCCACCCTGCCCATGCTCTTCCTGTATGCCGTGGGCTATGGAATCTGGGGCCTCGTCGGCCTGGCCTTCTGGGAGCGCAAGGCGGACAGCCGCCGGGTCTTCATTCGCTGGATCTTCGTCTGCTTCTTCCTGATCTCCGGCGCGTTCGGGGCGTGGGCCCAGACGTTGAATCCGGTGGCGTTTCTGCTCTATCATCTCGGCACGCTGGACATGGCCCCGCCGTGGGGTCCGGCGTGGCCCCCGGCCCTCGTGCACTGGGCCTTCCAGGGGCTGGTTTTCGCCTTGGGCCTGGGGTTCCTGGCGCGGGGCCTGAAACGCATCCAGAGAGGCTATTCGTGAACGATCCGGGAGCGGTCCTGAAGGAGAAGCTGGCCGGCCTGCGCCGCTGGGAGCGCCGCAAGCGGCGCGAGCGCCTGCTGTGGGAGAGCCTCTTCTACACCGCGTTGGCGGCCGCCTGCGTGGTGCTGGCGCGGGCCCTGGCGGCCGTGGACGCCGGCCTCCTGTGGTTCGCGCCGTTGGTGTTCGCGGCGGTCGCGGCGGCGGTGTTCCTGCTGCGTCCGTGGCGGGAGCAGGCGTTCGTCCGCTCGCTCAAGCAGGTGGATGACGGACTGGAGCTCAAGGAGCGGGTGCTGACGGCGTGGGAGATACTGTCCCGGTCAGAGGAGCGGCCGGAAGGACGGGTCGGTCCGGAGGAGTCCCTGGTAGTGGAGGAAGCGGGGGAGAAGGTCGCGGCGGTGGCGCTGCCGCCGCTTTGCCGGCGCCGGTTCACCTGGCATGCGCTGGCCGGACCGCTCCTGGTGCTGTTGGCCGCGGCAGGGTTGTGGCTGCCGCCGGGCGGCGCTCCTCAGGCGGCGTCGGCGCCGTCGCTCATGGCCCAGGCGATCGAGGAGCATGCCCGGGAGCTGGAACGGCAGGCTCGGGAACAGGACCTCGCCGAGAGCCGGCGCATGGCCGACGCCTTGCGCGAGATGGCCGAGCGGCAACTGGGCGAGGCCGGCCCCGAGAAGTCGCGGCTGGAGGCGTCGGTGGCGGCCATGGTGGACGTGCTGGAGGACATGACCCGGTCATGGCCCGCCAGGTCGGGTCTTGAGTGGCCGGCGCTCTCCGACAAGGCCCTGGAGCGGTTGCGGGAACACCTGCGGCGTTCGGAGGCCGGCAGGACCGGGGAGGCGTTTCAGGGGAAGAGCAGAAGCGACCTGCTGGAGTCCCTGGGGCTGTCTTCCCTCGACCAGCGGCCGGGCGCCTCCGAGGACATGAGCGAGCAGCAAGTGCAGGAGTTCCTCGACCGGTTGGAGCGGGACGCCAGGCAGGAGCAGGACCGCCGCTCGCTGGAGGGCACCCGGCAGTTCCTCACCGAGTTGCTGCTCGGGGACGAGTCGGATGAGTCCATGGCGGAGGCGACCCGGCCCGGGCGCCCCGAGGGGTCCGCGGAGGACTCGCCGCCGGCGGGGCGGCAACCGGGAAACGAGCCCGGCAAGGGAGGGGAGGAGCCCTTTGACCCGGGGTTCCAGGCGCGCGTGCGTACGCACCTGGAAGGGCTGCTGGGCCCGGGCAAGAGTAGGGGATTCGGTTTCAGGGGCGAGGCGCGGGCGGGCGACAGCACCGTGAGCGAAGAGGAGGTGGTGGTCCGGTACCGCCGGCAGGTGGAGGCGGAGCTTTCCTCCGAGGAGATCCCGGCCGAGTTCAAGGAAACCATCAAGCAGTATTTCCTGTCCCTGGGGGTGACGCGAGGGGCGCCCGAGTCGTAAGTCCGCGCCGCGCGCGGGACGTGTGTAGGGGCGGGTTTCAAACCCGCACGCGGCCGCGCGGAAGCGCCGGCCGACAAGGGTTCATGGGAGTGTTATGGCACTGACATCGGAAGCATCGACCGACGGGGTCCGGCACCGCATGGAGAGCGCGCAGCACGCGTTCGAGGAAGTCAGGGGCGAGATGCGCAAGGCGGTGGTGGGCCACGAGGAGCTCATCGAAGGCATCTTCATCGCGCTGGTGTGCGGCGGCCATTGTCTGCTGGAGGGCGTTCCCGGCCTGGGCAAGACCTTGATGGTGCGCTCGCTCGGAGAGCTCATGGACCTGAGCTTTTCGCGCATCCAGTTTACCCCCGACCTCATGCCGGCGGACATCACCGGCACCAACGTGGTCAACGAGGACGCCTCGGGGCGCAAGGTGTTCGAGTTCGAGGCGGGTCCGGTGTTCGCCAACATCGTGCTGGCGGACGAGATCAACCGGGCCACTCCCAAGACCCAGTCCGCGCTGCTGGAGGCGATGCAGGACCAGAGCGTTACCGCCGGCGGAGCGGCGCACGCAATCCCCAGCCCGTTCATGGTCCTGGCCACCCAGAACCCCATCGAGATGGAGGGCACCTATCCGCTCCCGGAGGCGCAGGTGGACCGTTTCTTCTTCAAGCTCGTCGTCCGCTACCCCTCCTACGACGAGATGGGACGGATCGCGGAGTTGACCACCGCCGCGCCTTCCGGCGGGCTGGCCAAGGTGTTGGCGGCGGAGTCGGTGCTGGAGATGCGCGAGGCGGTACGGGCGGTGCCGCTGGCCGGTCCGGTGCGGGACTACGCCGTCAGGCTGGTGATGGCGACTCATTCGGAGACCGATCACAGCACCGAGCTGGCGCGGAAGTACGTGCAGTACGGCGCCAGCCCCCGGGGTCTGCAGGCGCTGATCCTTGCGGCCAAGGCCCGGGCGCTGCTTTCCGGCCGGCCCAACGTGTCGTTCGAGGACATCCGCCGCGACCTCATGCCGAGCCTGCGTCACCGGCTGCTTCTCAATCTCGCCGCCGAGGCTTCCGGCATCGCCCCGGAAAGGGTCCTGGATGAGGTGGTGGAGCAGGTGCCGGAGGTGCAGCCCTGATGGCCGAGGCCGACGCGCACCGTTTCCTGGAGCCGGACTTCCTGGCCCGGCTGGACAAGCTGCGGCTGGTGGCCAAGCGCTTGAGCTGGGGCATCGCGCGGGGGGAGCATCCCACGGTCCGCAAGGGCTTCAGCCTGGAGTTCTCCGACTACCGCAAGTACAGCCGCGGCGACGACCTGCGCTACGTCGACTGGAACGTCTACGGCCGTCTGGAGAGGCTGCTGCTCAAGGTGTTCACCGCCGAGGAGGAGATCACGGTCTACCTCTTGATGGACACCAGCCTGTCCATGGCGGAAGGCTCGCCCGCCAAGATCGACTTCGCCAAGAACGTCGCCGCGGCCTTGGGGTACATCGGCCTCAAGACCCACGACCGGGTGGGGGCGGCGGGCCTGGCCGAGGACCTGACCGCGCAGTTGCCGCCGGCGCGGGCGCGCCGCCAGCTACTCTCCCTGTTCAACTTCCTCGCGGAGCTGTCGTGCGCCGGCCGCACCGACCTGGAGACCTCGGTGAAGACCTTCACGCGGCTCTATCCCCGGCCCGGGCTGGTGGTGCTGTTCAGCGACCTGCTGGACGCGTCCGGATGCCGCGCCGCCCTGGAAGAGCTGGCGCGGAAGCGGCACGACGTGCTGCTCGTCCACGTGCTCAAGGACGGCGAGACGCGGCTGGACCCGGGGGGCGACGTGTCGCTGGTGGACGTCGAGACCGGCCGGGAGCGCCGCGTCTTTGTCGACCGGGACCTGGCGGACCGGTTCCACCGGGAAGCGGAGGACTTCTTCGCCGGCGCGGAGCGCTTCTGCGAGGGCCGGCAGATGGACTACCGGCGCACCACCAGCGACGTCCCCTTCGACGACTTCGTGCTGCGTTACCTCATGCACGAGCCCGCCTCTGCCGACGACGTGGAGCCGTCGCGGGCGGGTTTGAATCGCGCTCCCGCTCCTTCTTCCTCGAGCGTGGGCTAACAGGGCAACAGGATAGCATCCGATGCTGTGGCTCTTTCCCGCGGCCTTTCTCTTCCTGCTGGGAGCCGTCCCGCTCATCCTGCTGCTCAACAGCCTCAGGCCGCGGGGCCCCCGGGTGCCCGTCACCGCGCTCTTCCTGCTGGAGAAGGTGCTGCGGGAGAGGCCCATCGGGCGGCGCCTGGGCTGGCTCTGGCGCCGGAACCTGCCGCTGATCCTGCAGCTCCTGGCCGCCGTCGCGGTCATCATCGCGCTGGCCGGGCCGGCGCTCCTGGGCGTGGGCGGCGGCGGCCGCGACCTGGTGGTGGTGATGGACGTGAGCGCCAGCATGAAGGCGGCGGGGGAGTCGGGTTCGCGCTGGAGCGCTGCGCGCGACGAGCTTCTGAGCCGGATCGACGGACTGGGAGGCCGCGACCGGATGATGATCATCGCCGCCGGCGCCGCCCCCGAGGTGGTGCAGCCCTTCACCCGGGATCGCGCCAGGCTCCGGCAGGCGGCGGAGGGACTGGCCGCCACCGACGCCGAGGCACCGGTGAAGGAGGCGGTGCTGCTGGCGCACACGTTCCTCAAGCGCCAGGGGCCGCATCGGGTGGTGGTGATCACCGACGGCGCCTTCAAGGACATTGAGGAGCTGCCGCTGTCGGCGTCCTACCTGGAGCTCGTGCAGGTGCGGGGCGGGGCGGACAACGTCGGAATCCTGGGGTTCCAGTTCCGCAGGGTGGCCGGCGAGGCCGACGAGTACGAGGCCATGGTGGTGGTGCAGAACTTCACCGAACGGCCCGTGCACGCGCCCCTGATCGTCACGGTCTCGGACCGGGTGGTGAGCCGGGCGCTCCTGTCCCTGGAGCCGTTCGCCCGGGAGGTGCTGATCTACGGCATCCCCGGCCCCTTGCGCGGGCGCGCCACCGCGCTGCTGGCCATTGACGACGACCTGGAGACCGACAACCGCGCCTTCCTGGCCTTTCCCGACGAGCGCCCCACGCGGGTTCTGTACGTGGGTCCCGGCAACCCGTTCCTGGAACGCCTGCTGCGGTACTTTCCCCACGTCACCCTGGCGCGCATCGACCGCATCCCGGTGGACCGCGTGACCGAGCAGGTGGCGGCCTACGACGTGGTGATGCTGGATCGGGTGCCGGCTCCGCCCCTCGCCCGCGGCAACTTCATTCTCATCCGTACCGTAGCCGAGGGCCTGCCCCTGCGCGTCGCCGGGCGGACACGGCGGCCGGTGCTGGTTTCCACCGGTTCCGACCACCCGCTGGCCAAGGGTGTGAGCCTGGACGGGCTCTACGTCCAGGATGCGCTGGAGCTGGTCGGGGACGGCGGCGGCGTCTCCCTGGCCGAGTCCGGGCGCGGGCCGCTGATCCACGCGGTGGAATCCGGCGATCTCAAGGCCCTGGTGTTCGCCTTCGATCTGACCCAGTCCGACCTGCCGTTCCGGGTGTCGTTCCCGTTGCTGATGCGCAACGCCTTTTCCTGGTTCCGGCCTACCGCCCGGGAGTTCCCCGCCAGCCAGGTGGCGGCGGGCCTGCCCTTCGTGGCGGACGTGGGCGTGGACGAGGAGCGGCTGGTGTTCGTGGACCCCTCCGGGGAGAGCAGCCCGGTTCGTGTCCGGGAACGCGCCGGCACCTACGCCGACACCGGGCAGGTGGGTTTCTACCGTTTCCAGGGCGAGCGTGGGGAAGGCGAGTTCGCGGTGAACCTGTTCAGCGAGCAGGAGTCCCGCATCCGTCCGTCCTACCAGGCGGATGCGACGGCCTCCGCGCCGCGGGCGGTGGAGAGCGGTCCGGGAGTGCGCTTCGACCTCTGGCCGGCGCTGCTGGTGCTGGCGCTGGCGCTGCTGTTGGCGGAAAGCGTTGTGGTCTGCCGGACCCGCCGGTCGCTCCTTCCCCTGTGGCTGCGGGTGCCCGCCATGGCGGTGCTGGTGGTGGCCCTGGTGAACCCGCGGATTCTCGCCGAGGACCCGGAGCTGGACGTGGTCATGGCCGTCGACCTTTCCCACAGCGTCGGCGAGGAGGCCCGGGACCGCGCCTCGGACGTCCTGGAGCAGGCTCAGGCGCTGGTGGGTCCGAAGGTACGGCTCGGCATGTTTTCCTTCGCCCGCCGCCCGCAGTGGGAGTTCCTGCCCACCTATGAGCTTCCCGTGAGCGAGCTGGCGCCGCCGCCGGAGCGCGACGCCACCGACCTCGGCGCCGCGCTTCAGGGCGCCCTGGGCGAGCTCAGCGAGGGACGCGAGAACCGCATCCTGCTCATCTCCGACGCCAACGAGAACCGCGGCTCGGTGGAGCGGGTGCTGCACATGCTGCGATCCCATGGAGTCGCGGTGTGGTCGTATCCCGTGAGCCTCGCGGAGGGCCGGAACGAGGTCTACCTGTCCGAGCTCACCGTCCCCTCGGTGGTGGACAGCGGCGAGACCTTCGAGATCAAGGCCGCCGTCACCAGCGCGCGGGCGTCCTCGGCGGCGGTGACGCTGCTGCGCGACGGACGCGTCATCCGCTCCATCGACCGGGAGCTGACGCCCGGCGCCAACTGGCTCAGCTTCACCGACAGCGTGGAGCGCCGCGGCACCCACACCTACGAGCTGATGGTGGAGGCGGCCGCCGACGTCCTGGCTGAGAACAACCTGCTGCAGGGCATCGTCAGCGTCAAGGGACCTTCCCGGGTCCTCTACCTCCATGACGCCGACGCTTCACGGCGCTTCATGGCCGAGGCCCTGCGGGTGCAGGGGTACGATGTGGTGGAGAAGACCCCGGCGTGGGCCAACCTCACGCTGCCCGAGCTGTCGGGCTTCGACCTGCTGATCCTGGACAACGTCCCCGCCTACCAGCTCGCGCAGGTGAAGATGGAACGCGTCGAGCGGTTCGTGCGCGACCTCGGCGGCGGCCTCATCGTGCTGGGGGGGACCCGCAGCTACGGCGCGGGGGGCTACTACCGGACGCCGCTGGAGCGGACGTTGCCGGTGGAGATGCGCCCGCCGGCGCGCATGGAGCTGCCGCACGTGACGCTGCTCTTCGTGGTGGACAAGTCCGGCAGCATGGGCAGCGGCCCCTACGGGACCACCAAGCTGGATCTGGCCAAGGCAGCCACCATGGCATCGGCGGAGCTGCTCAACCCCGCCGACGAGGTGGGCATCCTGGCGTTCGACTCCAACTGGGAGTGGGTGGTGCCGTTCCGCGCGGCGGGCGGCGCCGAGGACATCGCCGAGGACATCGCCAGCCTCACCTCCGACGGCGGCACCGATCTCCGCAAGGCCATGGTGGAAGGGCGCCGGGTGCTGGCTGCCAAGGAGGCCGCCATCAAGCACGTGCTGGTGCTGTCCGACGGCCTAACCGAGAAGGAAGACCTGCTGGAGCAGGTGACCCGCATGGCCCAGGAACGCATCACCGTGTCCACGGTGTCCATCGGCGGCGATGCCGACCGCCGTCTCATGACCCAGCTCGCCCGCAGCGGCAGCGGCAGGAGCTACGCCACGGTGGACCCGCGGACCATACCGCAGATTTTCACCACCGAAACGCTGCTGATCTCCCGGGACCTGCTGGTGGAGAAGACCCTGACCCCCAGCATCGCCGGGCCCGCGGGGCCCATGCGCGGACTTGCGGGCGGGCCGTTGCCGCCGATCCTGGGCTACGTGCTGACGCACGTCAAGCCCGGGGCGGAGGTCCATCTGCTGGCCGGCGAGGACCCGTTGCTGGTGTCGTGGCGCTACGGCCTGGGCCGGGTTTACGCGTTC
Organism: Deltaproteobacteria bacterium; assembly: GCA_028818755.1. Taxonomy (GTDB): domain Bacteria; phylum Desulfobacterota; class Binatia; order UBA9968; family JAJDTQ01; genus JAJDTQ01. Next base: position 29,995 of record JAPPNF010000012.1, read on the forward strand.
ACGTCGGACGTCTCCGGCCGTTGGGGGCGGCACTGGGTGCGCTGGCCGGAGTTTTCCCGGTGGGCCGCGCAGACGGCGCGCCTGGCTGTCCGGAGCGTCTCCGACCACCGGCTGCGGACCGACTTCGTGAGGGAAGGCGAGGTCATGGACGCGGTGGTGGACCTCTTCTCGGCCGCGGGGCGGCCGGTGAACCACCTGAAGCTGCAGGGATTGCTGACCCGGGCCGACGAGACCCTGGAGGAGGGAGCCTTCCGGCAGGTGGCTCCGGGACGCTACCGCACGAGCTTCGCCACTCCGCGCCGGGGTATCAACCTGCTCACCGTGAAGCAGCCGTCGGGACCCGCCGGCGTCCCTCCGGTGGCTCTCACGGTCCCCTTCATCGTGCCCTTCTCGCGGGAGTACCGGGAGATGGACGCCAACACCGAGCTGCTGGAGCGGCTGGCCCGGGAGACCGGCGGCACGATGCTGCGGCCGGAGACCCTGGCCGAGGACATCGAGCGTCTCTTTACCGCCGACCCCGACGCCGCGGGCTCCGCCCGTGGGATCTGGTGGACGCTGGCCGCCGCCGCCCTGGGGGTATTCCTCCTGGACCTGGCGCTCCGCACCTTCATCCACGTGCGCCGGGCGGGGTGACCCGGCCCGGCCCGTCCACCTTGCGCTGCCCTCCGCCCGTGCCATAATGGATCGATGGCCGCAACCGAGTCCACGCGCGGGGAGCAGGAGGAAGCGCCTGTCCCGGAGGATTTCCGCTCGGGTTTCGTCGCGATCCTGGGGCGGCCCAACGTGGGCAAGTCCACGCTGCTGAACCAGTTGCTGGGGGAGAAGATCGCCATCGTCTCTCCCAGGCCCCAGACCACCCGGAACCGGATCATGGGCATCAAGACGGTGCCGGGGGGGCAGATCCTGCTGTTGGACACGCCGGGGATCCACCGGGCGCGGTCGCTCCTGAATCGGCGCATGGTGGACGTGGCCAAGCGTTCACTGGGCGACGTGGAGGCGGTGGTCTGGGTGGTGGACGGGCGTGGCGGCCTGAGGGCGGACGACGAGGACATCGCCGGGATCCTCGCCGGCAGCGGGCACGAGACCGTGATCGCGCTGAACAAGATCGACGCGGTGTCCAAGGGGCGGCTGCTGCCGGTCATGGCGCGCCTGGCGGAGCTGCTGCCCGACCGCGAGATATTGCCCATCAGCGCCCGCACCGGGGAGAACGTCCCGCTGCTGGTGGAGGGGGTCCTCGGGCGTCTCCCGGCCGGTCCCCGCTACTTTCCGGAGGATGAGCTGACCGACCAGACGGAGCGGTTCATCGCCGCGGAAATCGTCCGCGAGAAGGTCTTCCTGCGCACCCGCCAGGAGATCCCCTACGGCACGGCGGTGTCGGTCCAGAGCTTCGAGGAGAAGAACGGCGGCGCCCTGGTGGTCATCGCCGCGACCATTCACACCGAACGGGACAGCCACAAGCCGATCCTCATCGGCAAGCACGGCGCGGCGCTGAAGGAAATCGGCAGCGCGGCGCGGGAAGACCTGGAGCGCCTGCTGGGATGCCGCGTTTACCTGGAGCTGGCCGTCAAGGCCACCCCCGGGTGGAGCCGGGACCCCCGGAGCCTGGCGGCCTTCGGCTTGTAACGGGACCCCTGTCAGGACTTGTGAGGCAACGACGTTGGCGGGCGTCGGCGTCGTTTCCGTATCTATCTCCGATCATGAGCACTTCCGAGAACATGCCGCTGGTGGCCATCGTGGGCCGCCCCAACGTGGGCAAGTCGACGCTGTTCAACCGCCTGAGTCGGGCCCGGCGCGCCATCGTGGACAACCAGCCGGGGGTGACCCGCGACCGGAACTACAACCAGGTGTCGTGGCGGCGGCACCGCTTCATGCTGGTGGACACCGGCGGCCTGGAGCCGGACGAGCGCGACGGGCTCAAGGGGCGGATCCTGCAGCAGACCCTCACGGCCGTGGACGAGGCCGACGTCATCGTCTTTCTCCTGGACGGACGCACCGGGCCCACGCCGCTGGACACGGCCGCCGCGGAGCTGTTGCGGCAGACTCCCAAGCCGGTCTTCTACGCGGTCAACAAGTTGGACACCGGGCCCCGCGAGAGCGACCTCTACGACTTCTATCGGCTCGGCGTGGAGCGGCTGTTCCCGCTTTCGGCTGAGCACGGGCTGGGGGTCGCGGACCTCATGCAGGAGGTGGTGGACGCGCTTCCCCATGACCGGAAGGGGGACCGCGAGTCCGCCGAACCGCTGGCGCTGGCCGTGGTGGGCCGGCCCAACGTGGGCAAGTCGACGCTGGTCAACCGGCTGGTGGGCTACGACCGCTCGCTGGTGGACTCGCGGCCCGGCACCACCCGCGACGCGCTCCAGGCGGACTTCACCTGGCGCGGGACTCCCTGCCGCCTTACCGACACGGCGGGCATCCGGCGCAAGGCCCGGGTGGTGGACCCGGTGGAACGCTACAGCGTGAGCCGCGCGTTGCGCTCGGTGGACGCCGGCGACGTGGTCATTCACCTGCTGGACGGCTCGGAGGGAGTGACGGACCAGGACGCACAGGTCATGTCCTATGGTTTCCAGCGCGGCAAGGCCATGGTCCTGGGCATCAACAAGTGGGACCTGCTGGATACGGACCGTCTGAGCCTTCAGGTGTACCAGGATTTTCTGCACCGCCGGCTACCGTTTGCCGACCATGTGCCGATAGTTTCTTTATCGGCCCTGGAAGGCTCGGGGATGAAGAGGCTTATGGACACGGTGGTGCGGGTGGGCGACGCCCAGCGCAGATGGATCAAGACCCCGGCGCTCAATCGGGCGCTGCGGCGGCTCGCCGAGCGGCACTCCCCGCCGCAGTTCCGGGGACGCGCCGTGAAGTTCTACTACGGCACCCAGACCGACGTGCAGCCGCCCACCTTCACGCTCTTCGTCAACTATCCGGAAGGCATCGGCGCGGGCTACCGCCGCTACCTGGTCAAGGCGCTGCGCGCGGAGTTGGGGCTCGATCACACGCCGTTGCGCCTGACCTTGCGGCCGCGGGCCGGCAGGGAGAAGCAACAGGATGCCGGGTGAGACCCGGCGAGACCTTGCCTGGCTGGCTTTCGGCCGGGTGCCGGGGCTCGGGTGCGTGGGCTTCCGGCGCATCGCGGACCACTTCGCCGATCCAGTCGATGCTTTCTTCGACGGCCGCGCGGCGTTGTCCCGGGTCCCGGGACTGAACCGTGCGGCCATCGACGGCATCCTGGCCTTTTCCGCCTGGGACCTCCTGGCGGACGAGATGCGCCGGGTGCGGGCGGCCGGCGCCCGGCTGGTGGGTTACACCGACCCGTCCTACCCGGAACGCCTGCGCGCCGTACCGGACCCGCCGCCGGTGCTCTACGCCCGGGGATCGTTGGAAGTCGCCTCGCGCGCGGCGGTGGCCGTCGTGGGCACCCGGGCGCCGAGCGAATACGGACGCGAGATGACCCGTCTCCTGTGCCGGGGACTGGCCGCCACGGGCGTCGCCGTGGTCAGCGGCCTGGCCCGGGGCATCGACGGCGAGGCGCATGAAACGGCGCTGTTTCAGGGCGGCGGGACCGTGGCGGTGCTCGGCTCGGGAGTGGACGTGCCCTATCCGCCGGAACACCGTGACCTCTGCCGCCGTGTCGAGGCCGGCGGCGCCGTGCTTTCCGAGCACCCCATGGGGACGGCCCCGCTGCCGCACCATTTCCCCGCCCGCAACCGCATCATCAGCGGCCTCTCGCTGGGCGTGGTGGTGGTGGAAGCCACCGAGCGGAGCGGGTCACTGATCACGGCGCGGTGGGCGCTGGAGCAGGGCCGCGAGGTCTTCGCGGTGCCCGGCCCGGCGGGATCGAGCCGCAGCCGTGGACCCCACCGCCTGATCCGCCAGGGAGCCAAGCTCGTGGAGAACGTGGCCGACATCATCGAGGAGATCGCGCCGCAACTGGCGGCGGCGCCGTCCCCTCCGTGCGATTCTTCGCCGGAGACCGCTATGCAGCCGGACGGAAGCTCCCTGCTCGGAGGAGCGGCTGGCGAAATCCTGCGTGACCTCGAGGCTGGACCGCTGCAGGTGGACGATGTCATCGAACGAACCGGCCTTTCGCCGCAGCAGGTCTCGCAGATGCTCTTGGAAATGGAGCTGCAGGGCCTGCTTAAACAGTTGCCGGGACAAAGATATGCCTTGGGAACCGCCGGGACCGGCAACCGGTGAGCCCGTGGAGAGGCCTTTGCCGCCTTTGGTGTCTTACGTTCGCCGTACCCTTGTGGTATGGATAACCTAGTGGAGGAAGCCATGATTGACGCGTCGTCGGAGACCTATATCCTCGTCGCCATCTTTGGAACCGGCATCGCCTTGGCCGGGCTGATTCTTCCCGATCTTCGATCCATGAAGCGTGATATCGCCGACCTGAGAGAACGGATGGCGCGGCTCGAAGGACTGTTCGAGGGATTTACCCGGCGGGACAACAACCCCGACGTCGCATCCTGACAAGGGGGAAGCGTGAACAGACCCTGTGGTGGGGGCGGCAGAGCTTCAGTCTGTCGCCCCTTCGTGTTTTCTTGGTGAGTGATGGGTGAAACCACGGAGCGTGTGACGGTCGTCGGCGGCGGTCTCGCCGGCTGCGAGGCCGCATGGCAGCTCGCCAGGCGGGGAGTGCCGGTGGACCTGTACGAGATGAGGCCGGTCACCGGGACCGCGGCCCACGCCACCGGCGATCTCGCCGAGCTCGTGTGCAGCAACTCTTTCCGGTCGCGGTCCCTGACCACCGGGGCGGGGTTGCTGAAGGAAGAGATGCGGCGCATGGGCTCCCTGATCATCTCCCTGGGCGAGGCCCATCAGGTGCCCGCGGGCTCCGCCCTGGCGGTGGACCGCACGCGCTTCGCCCGGGCCGTCTCCGAGCAGGTGGCGGCGCTGCCGGGCCTGCGGCTGATCCGCCGGGAACTGGAAGAGGTCCCGTCCGGCCTGACCATCCTGGCCACCGGCCCGCTGACGGCACAGCCCCTCTCGGAGCGCATCGGAGAGCTTCTGGGGACGGAGCACCTCTACTACTACGACGCCATCTCGCCGGTGCTCACCGCGGAGTCGGTGGACACGGCGGTGGCCTTTCGGGCGTCGCGCTACGACGAGAGGCCCGGCGACTACCTGAACCTGCCCTTGACCCAGGCGGACTACTACCGGCTGGTGGATGCGGTGGTGGAAGCGGAGAAGGTGCCGGTGCGCAGCTTCGAACGGTTCTTCGAAGGCTGCCTTCCCATCGAGGAGATGGCCCGGCGCGGGCGCGAGACGCTGGCGTTCGGCCCGATGAGGCCCACCGGGCTCGTCGATCCCGCTTCCGGCCAGAGGCCTTACGCCGTGGTGCAGTTGCGACAGGAAAACCATGAGGGAACGCTTTATAACCTCGTGGGCTTCCAGACCAAGATGACCTACCCGGAGCAGAAACGGGTCTTCTCGCTGATACCGGGGCTGGCCAATGCGGTGTTCGTGCGTTACGGCAGCCTGCACCGCAACACTTTCATCAACGCGCCCCGGCACCTCCTGCCCACGCTGCAATGGCGCGGAGCGCCGCGGCTCTTCTTCGCCGGGCAGATCACCGGCGTCGAGGGTTATATCGAATCGGCCGCGTCCGGGCTTCTGGCGGGAATCAACGCGGGCCGCCTGGCGCTGGGGGAGAACCCGGTGACCCCGCCCGGCACCACCGCCCTCGGTTCGTTGCTCCGCTACATTACCGATACCGGCCGGGAAGCCTTCCAGCCCATGAACGTCAACTTCGGGCTCTTCCCCAATCTGCCCGTCAAGGCCAGGGGCAGGCGCAAGAAGGAGCTCATGGCCGAGCGTTCGCTGCGGGACCTGGAGCGCTGGTGCCTGGAGACGGGCGAGGGGGACCACCCCGCCGCCGTGCGGGAAGCGTGAGGCCCATGGACGCTACCGGTCTCATTACCCTCGAAGATGTCACGAAGACCCATGCTCCCGGTGATTCCGCGGCGGTTTCCGGACTGAGCTTCACGCTGAGGCAACGCGAGATTCTGGCGCTCCTGGGCCCGAGCGGCTCGGGCAAGACCACGACGTTGCGTCTGATCGCGGGCTTCGACCGGCCCGACGGCGGCAGGATCCTGCTCAACGGGGCCCCGTTGTCCGGCGACGGCATGTGGATCGAGCCCGAGGAACGGCGCATCGGCATGGTCTTCCAGGACTACGCTCTTTTCCCGCACCTGACGCTGCTGGACAACGTCATGTTCGGGCTTCGGAACGGGACACGGAAGTCGCGGACCGAGGCGGCCCTGCGGGTGCTCGACGTGGTGGGTATGGAGGAGCTGGCCCGGCGTTATCCCCACGAGATCTCCGGGGGGCAGCAGCAGCGCGTCGCGCTGGCCCGAGCGCTGGCGCCGAATCCTCTCGTGCTGCTGCTCGACGAGCCCTTCAGCAACCTCGATTTCGACATGAGGGCCGAGATGCGGGAGGAGTTGCTGCGGATCCTGCGGGCGTCGGAAACCAGCGCCGTCATGGTGACCCACGACCAGGAAGAGGCCCTGGCGGTGGCCGATCGGGTGGGAGTTCTCAACCACGGCGTGCTGGAGCAGCTTTCGGAGCCCGAGGTGTTGTACCGGCAGCCTGAAACGCGTTTCGTCGCCGAGTTCGTCGGCCAGTCTGACTTCGTCGCGGGTGTCGTGCGGGACGGTATCGAGACCGAGGTGGGAAAGTTTTCCAACGACTCCGGATGGCCTGCCGGCGCCAAGGTCGATCTCCTGGTCCGGCCCGACGAGGTGGGGATCGAAGCATGCGCCGACGGCGAGGGGCTGGTGACGCGCCGGCAGTTTAGAGGGGCCGAAAACATCTACCATCTAACCCTGCCGTCCGGAGCACAGATCCGCAGCAGCCAGCCGTCCACCCGCGCTCTTGCCGCCGACACCCGGGTGAGGGTCACGGTGCGACCCGCCAACATCATCGTTTTCCCGTGCGCGCCGGAGCTTCACGACCTCGGCTCCAAAGATTGACATTCCACACGGAATCTGAAGAAATGTAGGCTTGTGGCGGCCACCATGGCGTTGGCGTGGTGGCCTTTTGTCGTTCTGATGCGTAAGCGGACGTAACGGAAACGCTGCGCGAGCCGGAGAGTCTCGATGTCTGTGAGGAGCGAAAAGATTTGGATGGACGGCGAGATGGTGGACTGGGATGACGCCCGGTTCCACGTCATGAGTCACGCGCTCCACTACGGCACCGCGTACTTCGAGGGGATCCGCTGCTACTCGCTGGACGGAGAGCGGTCGGCGGTGTTCCGGCTGCCCGAGCACATCCAGCGTTTCCGGAACTCGGGGCACATCCTCGGCTGCCCCCTGCCGTACAGCGCCGAGGAGATGACCGACGCGGTCCTCGAGGTGATCCGGGTCAACCGGCTTAAGGAGTGCTACATCCGGCCGCTGGCGTTTCTGGGCGATGGAGAGATGGGACTTTACGCGCTCAACAATCCCGTGCGGGTGATCGTGGCGGCGTGGGCTTGGGGGGCCTACCTCGGCGACGAGGGGCTCAAGCAGGGGATCCGCGCCAAGGTGTCTTCCTACACGCGGCATCACGTGAACGTGATGATGACCAACAGCAAGATCTCCGGCAACTACGTGAACTCGGTGCTGGCCAAGCACGAGGTGAAGCTTGCCGGGTACGACGAAGCCATCATGCTGGACCCCGAGGGGTGCGTCTCGGAGGCCAGCGGCGAAAACCTCTTCATCGTAAAGGACGGGGAGTTGAGGACCGCGCCCGTGACCTCGATCCTACCCGGCATCAACCGCGCCAGCGTCATCGAGCTGGCCCGGGAGAAAGGGTATCGGGTCAACGAGGAGCGCTTTGCCCGGGACGCCCTCTACATTGCCGACGAGGCCTTTCTCACCGGCACCGCCGCCGAGGTCACCCCCATCCGGGAAGTCGACGACCGGGCCATCGGCGAGGGCAAGCCGGGACCGGTAACCCTCGACCTGCAGCAGGCCTTCTTCGATGTCATCCGGGGCCGCGCCGAACGCTTCAGCGGCTGGCTGACTCTCGTGTGACGGGCGAGCCAATCGCCCCTCAATCGCCCCTGTATGCCGGCGAGCCTTGAAGGGCGACCGCCGGTCGCCCCTTCTAACACCGCTCGTTCCAGCTCCGCGCGGAGTACTTCCGCTCCACCAGCGACGCGATGGCGGCGTCCGGAACCTCGAAGCCGCCGCCGGCGTTCCAGCAACCGGACAGGAGCGCCTTGATATGCGCGGCGGGCTGCCGCAGGTTGGTGAGGAAGGCGCCGTGGCGGCGGCGCCGGCGGTAGCGCGGCGTCCTGGGAGGATAGGGGAGGATCTCTTCCATCAGCGGGATCGGGAAATCCAGCAGGAAGGTGCCGTGGAACAACAGGAACCGGCGCCGCCGGCGTTGCGCGTTGCCGGAGAATTTCCGCCGTCCCACCGTCAGGTCGGTAACGCCTTCGCGCCGCACCGGAAGGCCGGTGGCCTCCGCCAGCAACCGCCGGTGGCGTTCCATGACGAAGGCGTTGGTGGAGTCGATGCGTTCCAGCGGAGGGTTGCCGTCGATGCGCAGGACCAGCGAGTAGCTCAGGCAGCCGGGCCCCTGGACTACCGTGCCGCCGCCGCTGCATCGCCGCAGGATGGGAATGCCCCGGGCCGCGCACGCGGCCGCGTCGACCTCACGGTCGCGCCGGCTGGCCAGGCCGAGCACCACGAAGGGTTCGGGGGACTCCCAGAACCGGAGAATCTCGCCGTCCTGCGTCTCCTCGCAGTGATCCAGCAGCGCCTCGTCACAGGCCAGGTTGGCTTCGGGGCTCGGTAGCGTGAGGTCGAGGCACTGCATCGGAACCGGTGTCGGGCGGGCGTCCGGCGAGCGGCTTTCGGCACGCGAAACGCGCCGATCCGAAAGGGCTTGACACGCGCGGGCGGCGGTGAATATGTTGCCCGGCACGTGTTGCTTACGCAAACGATTTTGTAATATCCCTGGAAGGTCATGAGCGCCAAGGAGTTGACACCCCCTGCCTATTCCGTGACGGAGGGCGAGGTCCGCACCGGGTCCGAGCCGGTCGCGGGCACGGAGGGGTCCGGGCGCGACGCGGCGCAGAACGACAGGTGGCTCGACTCGCTGGAAAGCCTCCTCGGAGACGTGGTCCGGAAGAAGGGTCCCGAGCAGGTGGACTTCCTTCTGGCGCAACTGGTGGCGCGCATCCGGGACCGGCAGCGCGACGATTCCGCCCTCAACACACCCTACGTCAACACCATCGCGCGGGAAGACGAGCCCCGCTATCCCGGTGACCGCCGCATCGAGCGGCAGGTCAAGAGCTACGTCCGCTGGAACGCCATGGCCATGGTGGTGAAGGCCAACCGGCTGCACTCGGGCATCGGCGGCCATATCTCCACGTACGCCTCGGCGGCGAACCTCTACGAGGTGGGCTTCAACCACTTCTTCCGGGGCGGTGACGGCGAAGCGCCGGGCGACTTGGTCTATTTCCAGGGCCACGCGTCGCCGGGCAACTATGCCCGCGCCTACGTGGAGCACCGCCTCAGCGCGCGCAAGCTGCACCTCTTCAGGCAGGAGCTGGCCAAGGGGGGTGGATTGCCTTCCTATCCCCACCCTCACCTGATGCCCGATTTCTGGCAGTTCCCCTCCGTGTCCATGGGGCTGGCGCCCATCATGTCCATCTACCAGGCGCGCTTCGCCCGCTACCTGACAGCCCGGGGCCTGTTGTCGCGGGAGCCGCGGGTGTGGTGCTTCCTGGGCGACGGCGAAACCGACGAGCCGGAATCCACCGGGGCGCTTTCCCTGGCCTCGCGGGAGAACCTCGACAACCTCGTCTGGGTGGTCAACTGCAACCTGCAGCGGCTGGACGGGCCGGTGCGCGGCAACGGCAAGATCATCCAGGAGCTGGAGTCGCTGTTCCGGGGCGCGGGCTGGAACGTCATCAAGGTGATCTGGGGCTCGGACTGGGACCCGTTGCTGGAGGCGGACACCAGGGGGCTGCTGTTGGAGCGCATGGAGAAGGCGGTGGACGGGGACTACCAGAAGTATTCGGTGGCCCCGGGCAGCTACACCCGGAAGCACTTCTTCGGCACTCATCCCGAGTTGCTCGAGATGGTGAACCACCTGAGCGACGACCAGATCCGCAGGCTGGCCCGGGGCGGTCACGATCCCCAGAAGGTGTACGCCGCCTACAGCGCGGCCATCAGCCACGAGGGGACGCCCACGGTGATCCTGGCCAAGACCGTGAAGGGCTACGGCCTCGGCGAGGCGGGCGAGGGGCGCAACATCACGCACCAGCAGAAGGCCCTCAACGAGAAGGAGCTTCGCGACTTCCGCTCGCGGTTCGGCGTGCCCCTGTCGGACGAGGAGGTGGTGGAGACGCCGTTCTACCGCCCTCCCCTCGAGAGCGAGGAGACCCGCTACCTGCTGGAACGGCGCGAGAGCCTCGGGGGCTTCCTGCCCCGGCGGGCGCGCAAGACGCCGGCGCTCCGACTGCCCGGGGAGACGGCCTACGAGGAGTTCCACAAGGGCTCTTCGGAGACCCGCGTCTCCACCACCATGGCGTTCGCGCGGCTCCTGAGCAAGCTGTTGCGGGATCCGAACGTCGGCAGGAACATCGTGCCGATCATCCCGGACGAGGCCCGCACCTTCGGCATGGACACGCTGTTTCGCCAGGTGGGCATCTACTCGCCCAAGGGCCAGCTCTACGAGCCCGTGGACCGGGAGACGCTGCTGTTCTACCAGGAGGCGCGGGACGGGCAGCTCCTAGAGGAGGGCATCAGCGAGGCCGGCGCCATGTCCTCGTTCATTGCCGCGGGGACGGCCGACGCCAACTACGGCAAGCCCATGATCCCCTTCTACACGTTCTACTCGATGTTCGGCTTCCAGCGCATCGGCGATCTCATGTGGGCTGCGGCGGACAGCAAGGCCCGGGGTTTCCTGCTCGGCGCCACCGCCGGGCGCACCACCCTGAACGGGGAAGGGCTCCAGCACGCCGACGGCCACAGCCACCTCCTGGCGAGCACGGTCCCGGCCCTGCTCACCTACGACGCGGCGTTCGCGTACGAGATCGCCGTCATCGTCCGGGAAGGGCTCAGGCGCATGTACCAGCGCCGCGAGGACGTCTTCTACTACCTCACGCTCTACAACGAGAACCACGAGATGCCGGCGATGCCGCCGGGGGTCGAGCAGGGCATCCTCAAGGGGCTCTACAAGTTCAAGGCCGCGGACGCCGGTCACAAGCACCGCGCGCACCTGCTCGGCAGCGGGCCGCTGCTGTTCGAGGCGCTTCGCGCCCAGGAGATCCTCGCGAGCCGCTACGGCGTCGGCGCCGACGTCTGGAGCGCCACGAGCTACAACCTGCTGCGCCGCGAGGCCCAGCAGGCCCGGCGCTGGAACCTGATGCATCCCGGGGAGAAGCCGCGCAAGTCCTACGTGGAATCGTTGCTGGAGCCGGAGGAGGGGGTGTTCGTGGCGGTGTCCGACTACATGAAGATCGTGCCGGATCAGATCGCGCCGTGGGTGCCGGGCGGACTGGTGACGCTGGGGACGGACGGCTTCGGCCGCAGCGACACCCGGCCCAGGCTGCGCCGTTACTTCGAGGTGGATGCCGAGTCGGTGGTGGTGGCGACGCTCCACTCCCTGTGCCGCAAGGGCTTGATCAGGAAGGCGGTCGTGGAACGGGCCATGCGCGAGCTCCGTTTCAGTCCGGGCAAGTCCCACCCCGAAATGGCCATTTGACGGTCCTGACCCGACATGGATGTAACGCTTCCCAAACTCGCCGAAGGGGCGGACTCCGGTACCGTCGTCAACATCCTGGTGGCGGAAGGAGATCCGGTCCAGGTGGACCAGACCCTTCTGGAGCTCGAGAACGAGAAGGCGGTAGCCCCCATTCCTTCCACCGGAAGCGGCACGGTGGGGCGGATTCACGTGGAGGTGGGGCAGGTGGTGTCGGTGGGCCAGGTGCTCGTCACCATCGACGAGGACGGGGCTGCCAGGGCGGCCGCGCCTCCGCCGCCGCCTCCCGCCGCGGAGCCGGCGGCCCCGGCCGCTCCGCCTGAAGTTCCCCGGGAGGCCCAGGTCCACGTCTCCGGCAGCGGTGCGCCGCCGGCGGCCTCGCCCACGGTGCGAAAGATTGCCCGGGAGCTGGGCATCGATCTCACCCGCGTGAAGGGCAGCCAGCGCGGCGGCCGCATCGTCATGGCGGACGTCCGGAGCTACATTCAGGGGCTGCAGCAACTGGCGCTCAAGCCCGCCGCTCCGGCGGCGGAGCCGGCGGTCGACGTCTTCCAGACCCTGGACCTCGCCACGTGGGGCCCCACCAAGCGCGAGAGGATGTCGCCGCTCCGGCGCACCATCGCGCAGCGGATGACCAGTTCCTGGACCACCGTGCCCCACGTGACGCAGTTCGACGACGCCGACATCACCGGCCTGATGGAGCTCCGCAAACGTTACGCCAAGGCCTACGAGAAGGCCGGGGCGCGGCTTACGGTGACGTCTTTCGCCATCAAGGCGGCGGTTTCGGCCCTGGACAAGTACCCGGCGTTCAAGACCAGCATCGACTACGAGGCCCTGGAGATCGTCACCCGCGACTATGTCCACATCGGAGTGGCGGTGGACACCGAGGCGGGACTGATCGCGCCGGTTATCCGCGATGCGGACAAGAAAGACCTGCTGAGCCTGTCCATCGAGCTGGACGAGCTGGCGGAGAGGACCCGGCAGCGCAAGCTGTCCGCGGACGAGATGCAGGGGGCGACGTTCACCATCTCGAACCTCGGAAGCATCGGCGGTTCCTACTTCACGCCTATCGTGAACAGCCCGCAGGTGGCGGTCCTGGGCATGGGGCGGGGTGTCCAACGCCCGATGGTGCGGGACAGGAAGGTGGCGTTGCGGATGGTCCTTCCGCTGGCGCTCTCCTATGACCACCGGGTGATCGACGGCGCCGACGGAGCGCGTTTCCTGCGCGAGATCGTGCGCTGTCTGGAGGACTATCCCGAAGCGGACATCAAGTGGCCTGTTTCATGAGCGCGCTTGCGAGCGAGGAGTCTGTGCAAGTAGTCAAACACAACCCCTCTCCCCCCGGGAGAGGGTGGCCGAAGGCCGGGTGAGGGTCTGGGAGGACCGTGGAACCCATCAAAACGGAAATCGTCGTCGTCGGCGCGGGACCCGGCGGCTATGCCGCGGCGTTCTATGCCGCCGACATGGGGAAACGCGTGCTCCTGGTGGAGCGGGACGAACGCCTGGGCGGAGTCTGTCTCAACCGCGGCTGCATCCCGTCCAAGGCCCTCCTCCACGCCACCCACGTCATCGACGAGGCGGCGCTGTCGGAAGCGCGCGGCGTCGCCTTCGGCAAGCCCAAGGTGAAGCTCGAGAAGCTGCGGCAGTGGAAGGGAGCCGTCATCGAAAAGCTGGCCAAGGGCCTGGACGGGCTGTGCTCGCGGAGGGGCGTGCAGCGGCTCCACGGCCGCGGGCACTTCGAGGACTCCCATACCCTGCGGGTGGAGACCGCCGAGGGACAACAGTTCGTCAACTACGACAAGGCCATCATCGCGGTGGGGTCCAAGCCGGCCATGCCGGCGGCCTTCGATCTGGGCAACCGGCGCATCATGACCTCCACCGAGGCGCTTGAGCTCGAGGACATCCCGGGCCGGCTGCTGGTGGTGGGGGGCGGCTACATCGGCATGGAGCTGGGGATGGTCTACGCCCGGCTGGGGAGCGAGATCGTCCTGGTGGAAGCGTTGAATCACTTGTTGTCGGGGGTGGACGCGGACCTCGTGCGGCCCGTGGCCAAGGTCGCCGAGTCGCTGTTCAAGGAGGTCCGCCTCAAGACCAAGGTGTTGCGCATGGCCACCAGCGGCAGGAAGATCAAGGTGGCCATGGAGGTCGGCGGCGCCAGGCGCGAGGAAACCTACGACCGCGTGCTGGTGAGCGTGGGCCGGACCCCCAGCTACGAGGACCTGGGGCTGGAGAACACCGGGGTCAGGATCGGCGCCAACGGCTTCATCGAGTGCAACGATCAGCAACAGACCGGCGACCCGGCCATCTATGCCATCGGCGACGCCAACGGCGGCGCCTTGCTGGCGCACCGGGCCACCAAGGAGGCTCGTGTGGCGGTGGAGGTCATCGCCGGCGAGTCCAGCACCATCGCCGACGTGGTGATCCCGGCGGTGGTCTTCACCGAACCGGAGGTGGCGTGGTGCGGCCTTACCGAGCAGGAGGCCAAGTCCGGGGACATTCCGGTGGAGATCGTGAAGCTTCCCTGGGGCGTCTCCGGAAGAGCCCTCACCCTCGACCGCCCCGAAGGCCTGACCAAGTTGATCGTCGAGCCCGAGACGGAGCGTATCCTGGGCGTGGGCATCACCGGCGCCGGCGCCGGCGAGCTGATCGGCGAGGGCGTCCTGGCCATCGAGGTGGGCGCCACCGCCAGGGACCTGGCCGAGTCCGTCCACCCGCACCCGACCCTCTCCGAGACCCTCATGGAATGCGCCGAGATGTTCTACGGCACCGCCACCCACGCGCCGCCCCGAAAGCGTCCCCGAGGCAACGCCAAGGAAGCCGCGGGAGGGGGCGCCGGCTAGTGTCGTGTCCCGTAAATTCCTGGATGAGTTGGAATTTGCGGGACACGACACCAGGACGCGTACTTGACTTGAACCGGCCTATTTGTTAGCGAAAAAATTGTAGCCTGTTCGTGGTCGGGCACACTAGAATCTCCAGGAGGAAGTGAATGACCTACGTGATTGCGGAGCCTTGTGTCGACGTCAAGGACACGGCTTGCGTCGATGTTTGCCCTGTCGATTGCATCCACCCGACCAAGAACGACCCCGAGACATTCGAGAAGGAGAACATGCTCTATATCGATCCGGAGGAGTGCATCGACTGCGGCGCCTGCGAGCCGGTGTGCCCCGTGGAGGCCATTTTCGAGGAGGCGGCGGTCCCCGAAAAATGGCAGGAATACACCCAGATCAACGCCGACTGGTTTCAGAAATAACCGCTAGTGTGGTGTCTGGTTAATTCGGAGCATAATCTGCGGAGGATTTTTTGTCGTCGGCAAGGCGCGATGACGAGCAGTGGCGGGTACCACGCGAGGAAGAGCAACGCAGCCGACGGCGAAAAAGACCCGCAGATTATGCTCCGAATTAACCAGACACCACACTAGTCTGTTTGGACGCCGGCCGTGTCCGCGGGCATGGCCGCGTCTCCGCCCCGCACGAATCCATCATACTCGAAGGTCCCGCAAAAGCCCCGTACGAGAAGGGACTTTACCTCCTCCGTTTCGATCGACTTCCCGGTCTCCCGCTCCATTGAGGTGATCCGGGCCCAGTCCAGGCCGCAGGGAACGATCCTGCGGAAGTAGCTCATGTCGGGGGCCACGTTGAGGGCCGCGCCGTGAAATGTGACGCCGCGCCTGACGGCGACGCCGATGGCGCATATCTTCCGGTCGCCGATCCAGACGCCGGTGAAGGGCGGGCGGCGTACGCCCTCCAGGCCGAAGGATCCCAGGACGTCGATGATGACCCGCTCGAGTCGGTCCAGGTAACGGTGGACGGCCCGGCGCAGCTTCGACCTGAGATCGATGATCGGATACGCTACCAGTTGCCCGGGGCCGTGGTAGGTCACGTCGCCGCCGCGGCTGGTGGCGTGGACCGGGACGTCGCCGGGGTCGAGGATGTGGGCGCCCGCTTCCCTCCGGCCGGTGGTGATCACGTGTGGATGCTCCACCAGTATCAGGCAGTCGTCCGCGGGCTCGCGGGTCTTGGTTTCGAGGACCCGTTCCTGAACGGCGAGCGCGGCCTGGTAGTCGAGCCGGCCCAGATCCATGACACGCAACATACGGGGCATCTTCAATGACCCATACCACATCGGCGATTAAAACAAAGCGTGGAGGTATCATTGGCGCACGGGCTTCTTGACTCCCGGTCCCGGCCGCATTAAGAACGGGCCAGATAAGAGCGGACCGGATGGTCGTGTGCCAACCGATCGGACAGTGCTGCCGGCCACCGAGTCCGGGAATTGGAGTGAACCGGGTGACGGGAACCATCAAGAAGATCCTGAGAGACAAGGGATTCGGATTCATCGAACCGGACGACGGCGGCGACGACGTCTTCTTCCATCGCGGCAGCGGCGCCCCCCGGGTCCAGTTCGAGGATTTCGGCGAGGGCGACAGCGTGCAGTTTCAGACGCGAGCCGGCGACAAGGGACCCGTCGCGTTCGGCATGAAGCTGCGCTGAGATCCCGCTTCCTTCACCCTTCTTCCTCGCAAGGGCAAGCAGGAGCATGTCAACCGGCGCCGAAAGTGGGAAGGACACGCGCGGCGGTCCCACCGGGCGCCCGGACGCCGGGGACCCGTCGGCGACGGCGGCGAAGCAGGCCTTCCTGACGCACCTCGAAGAACTCCGCGGACGCTATCTGCCCGAGGTCCTCTTCCTCCTTGACGACGTACTCCGCGAAGCGGAGCTGGCGCGGTCGGGACTGGCCGAGATGTGCCGCTACCATTTCGAGACGGGCGGCAAGCGGCTGCGCGCGCTGCTCCCGCTGCTGGTGGCGGATTGTCTTGGTGAAGATCCGGCCAAGGCCGTGGCCATGGGCGCGGCCTGCGAGATGCTGCACAACGCGACGCTGGTCCACGATGACGTGCAGGACGGCGACGAGGCGCGCAGGGGACGGGAGACGGTATGGCACCGGTTCGGCGTGGCCCGCGCCATCAATCTCGGTGACGCCATGTTCTACTTCACGCTGTTGCTGGCGCAGCGCGCGCCGGTGGACGGCGAGCGGCGGGAGGCCCTCGCGCGGCGGATGCTGACCGAGACGCTGAGAGTCATCGACGGGCAGGAGCAGGAGTTCGCGCTGCGCGCGAGCGCCCGGCCCTCGATGGAGCAATACCTCGACATGATCGAAGCCAAGACCGCCCGTTTCTTCGTGCTGGGCATGGCGGGCAGCGCCGAGATGCTCGGGCGGGAGCCGGCTGTCGTCGAGGGATTGACCGAGGGCGCGCGGCACCTCGGCATCCTGTTCCAGATCCAGGACGATGTGCTGGATCTTTACGGCGACAAGGGCCGCGACCAGCGCGGCAGCGACATCGCGGAGGGGAAGCGCAGCGTCCTGGCGGTTCACGCGCTGGAAAACGCCGCGCCGGACGACGCCGGGTGGCTGCTGGAGGTGCTGGACAAGGAGCGGGCGGCGACGTCGTCCGCCGACGTGGAGCGGGTCGCGGGATTGTTCGAGCGGCTCGGGTCGCTGTCCTTCGCGGTGAAGGAGATGCACGCCCGCCGGCAGGCGGCCCTGACCGCCATCGGGACGTTGAAGCAACCGCGTCTTTCCGCCATGATGCAGGGCATCTCGGAAACGGTGCTGGAACCGATCCGGGACCTGGTGTAGGGGCCCGGGTCTCTCCCCGCCCCAGGCCCCTGTCCGAGTCATCAAATACAACCCCTCTCCCTCTGGGAGAGGGTGGCCGAAGGCCGGGTGAGGGCCTAGCGAACAAAGGAGTGTGAGCGGCCATGAAGATGTTTCTCGCCGGAGAGTGGGTCGATCGGCCCAGGATGCAGGACGTCGGCAACCCGTACGACCACTCCGTGATCGACAACGTGCCGAAGGCCGGTCCCGACGACGTCGAGCGCGCGCTTGCGTTCGCCGAACGCGGCGCCGCCGTCATGGCGCGCATGACCGCCCACGAGAGATGGCGCGTGCTGACCCGGGCGGCGGCGCTCATGGCGGAGCGGGTGGACGAGCTCGGCACGCTCATCTCGAGCGAGGAGGGCAAGATCCTCGCCGAGGGGAAGGGAGAAGTGCGCCGGGCGGTGGAGACCATGACCGCTTCGGCCGAAGAGGCCAAGCGGGTCCACGGCGAGACGGTGCCGTTGGACGCGGACCCCGCGGGAGCGGGCAAGCTGGCGTTCACGCTGCGCGTCCCCTGCGGCGTCGTGGTGGCCATCGGCCCTTTCAACTTCCCGCTCAACCTCCTGTGCCACAAGGTGGGTCCGGCCATCGCCGGCGGCAACTCGGTGATCATCAAGCCGGCCTCGGACACCCCGCTGTCGGGGCTCAAGCTCACGGAGATCCTGCTCGAGGCCGGGGTCCCCCCCGAGGGCGTCCAGTGCCTCACCGGTTCGGGCAGCGAGATCGGCGATCCGCTGGTATCCGACGGCCGCGTCCGCAAGATCACCTTCACGGGCAGCCGCGAGGTCGGAGAGAACATCTGCCGCATGGCGGGCATCAAGAAGGTCACCATGGAGCTGGGCTCCAACTGCCCGGTGATCGTCATGCCGGACGCGGACCTGGACAAGGTGGCCGCGGCCGTTGCCGCCACCGGTTACGCCAACTCGGGGCAGGTCTGCATCTCCACCCAGCGCGTGTTGGCGGACCGCCGGGTGTACGCGGACTTTCTCGGAGTGCTGGCCCCCAAGGTGGAAGCCTTGGCCACCGGCAGCCAGCTCGACACCGCCACCCAGGTGGGGCCGATGATCAAGGAGAGCGAAGCCGTCCGGGTCGAGCAGTGGGTGAACGAGGCCGTGGGCGAAGGCGCCCGGCTGCTGGCCGGCGGTTCCCGCGACGGCGCGGTCTACGCGCCGACCGTGGTGGCGGACGTCTCCCGCGACATGCGCATCGCCCGCGACGAACTCTTCGGGCCGGCGGTCGGGGTCACGCCCTTCGAGTCCATCGACGAGGCCATCGCGCTGGCCAACGACACGGTCTACGGCCTTTCCGCGGGGATCTTCACCGAGAACATCGGCTGGGCCATGCGCTTCGCCCGTGAGGTCGAGTCCGGCAACCTGCACGTCAACTGGGGGCCGCAGTGGCGCGCCGACGTGATGCCGTACGGCGGTCTCAAGGAATCCGGTTTCGGCAAGGAAGGGCCGCGTTACGCCATCGAGGAGATGACCGAGCTCAAGACCGTGGTCTTCCATCTGTAGCGGCGGGTTTCAAACCCGCCCGTGCCACGGCCCGCTGCCGCGGGGAGGACGGAACACTGGACATGCGAACGAACGGACGCGGCGGCGAGGACCTCCGTCCCATCGACATCACGCCGGGTTTCATCAAGCACGCCGACGGCTCGGCCTTGATCGAAATGGGCGACACCCGGGTCATCTGCACCGCCAAGCTCGAGGACCGGGTGCCGCCGTTCCTGCGCAAGTCCGGAAAGGGCTGGATCACCGCGGAATACGGCATGCTGCCGTCGTCGTCGCCGACGCGCATACCCAGGGAGGCTGCCCGCGGCAAGGTGGGCGGCCGTACCCATGAAATCCAGCGGTTGATCGGCCGCAGCCTGCGCTCGGTGGCGGACCTCGACCGTCTGGGCGAGCGCACGGTGTGGCTCGACTGCGACGTCATCCAGGCGGACGGCGGGACCCGCACCGCCTCCATCACCGGGGCCTACGTGGCCCTGGCCTGCGCGCTGGAGCGTTGGGTGGCCGACAAGAGCGTGCCCGAGGGCCTGCTCAGGGACAGCGTGGCCGCGGTGAGCGCGGGGGTGGTGGACGGGCAGGCGTTGCTCGACCTGGACGCCGGGGAGGACAACCACGCCGAGGTGGACATGAACTTCGTGATGACCGGGTCGGGGAAGTTCGTGGAGGTGCAGGGCACCGCCGAGAAGCAGCCCTTCAGCCCGGCGGTCCTCGATCAATTGATCCACCTGGCGCGGAAAGGCATCGAACGGATCCTCGACGTCCAGCAACAGGTCCTGCGGGACCGGCGTCCGCCCGCGTAGGTGTAGGGGAGGATTTGAAACCCACGGCATCACCCATCCGGACATCCGCTTGTGGGCTGGGCGGAATGGTTGTAAGGTTATCGCAATTACCCGCTGGCAGCGTGCTGTCGGCTCAAGGGCTGCTCCAAGAGAGCGGCCCTTGCTTTTTTCGGGACACGCATGAGAACGAGGGTCTATGTCGATGGCTTCAACCTGTACTACGGGGCCCTCAAAGGGACACCCTTCAGGTGGCTCGACCCGGTCAAGCTAACGGCTCTCCTGCTTCCCCGCGAGTGCACGATCGACCGGCTCCGCTACTTCACCGCGCGTGTTTCCGGGAAGCTCGATCCACAGGCACCGGCTCGCCAGCAGCTTTACCTGAATGCGCTCGTCACCCTGCCTGAAGTTGAAATCCACTACGGGCGTTTCCTGGCCAAGACCGCGTGGCGTCCCCTCGCCAACCTCCCGGTCGCCGGCAGACGGATCGATGCGCCTCGGCCGGTCACGCTGCCCGAAGGCGATCACCGGGTGCTCGGGGAGCGGCCCCAAACACTGCCGGTGGGCGTCTATCCCGACAAACGCGGGGAACGCGAGGGAGGCGGTCGCGGGATGAGGATACCCATCCCGGACGCCGTAATCGCGGAGTTCCACACCATGGAGGAGAAGGGCTCGGACGTCAATCTTGCGGCCCACCTGCTGAACGACGCGTGGAAGGACCTGTTCGATGCGGCAGTGGTCGTGTCGAACGACACGGACTTGGTGGTGCCCATCCGGATGGTCACCGGAGAGTTGAAACGCCCGATCTTCGTCGCCTGTCCGGGCCGGTGGCAGATCGCTTCACAGTTGCGGAACGCCGCGAGCCACGTACGCCACATCCGTCCCTCGATGCTGCGGGCGGCGCAGTTTCCCGATACGCTGCCGGGAACGGAGATAGTCAAACCGGCGGGTTGGTAGGCGCCCACCGGCTGAACGGAATGGCCCTGGGGATGCGCCGCTGCTGCGGAAGACCAGCCTTCTTCCGGAGGGTTTGGAACATCCCGGGCCCGTGTTCTGGCGGATGGCGGTCCTCGCATCGTCCGGGTGATGGCGAGAACTGCCCAAAAGCCGGCCAAGAGGAATGGGGCGATGATTGAAGTGCTGTCGAAACCTGCGGATCAAATCAACATTCACGATATCCAGAGGTTGATAGAGTTGGAGGTTCCGGAAGGCGAACAGATTGAATTCAAGGAGACGCTGCCGGCCAAAGGGCCGACAGGTGATCCTTGGATGAACGGGAGGGATTCGATTGGAGACCGCGCGAAGACCGGGATATTGGAAGAGGTTGTGGCGTTCTCAAACGCTCACGGCGGCGTGCTAGTGCTTGGCGTCCGGGAATCCGACACGAAACCGGCGGTTGCGTCGGGCATCTTGCCGATTCCCAGGTGCGCGGAGTTGGCGAAACGCCTGGAACTGGTGTTCCGCGACTGCGTCGAACCGCAATTGTCGCAGATTGAAGTCATTGCGGTACCGATGAACGGCGATGACGGGGTTGTGTTGTGCCGCGTGAACAGGTCGCGGCTGGCCCCGCATCGCGTCACAACCACTCGACTGTGTCCGGTGCGGCGGTCCGACCGGTGTGAAGCGATGACGATGCGGGAAATCCAGGACATGACGTTGAACGTATCGAGAGGGCTTGAGTGGCTGGGCCGGAGGCTTGCCGCGCGGGCGGAACTCTTCCAGCGGCAATTCGAGCGACTCCACACCCCGGAGGATGCCTTTGGCGTCCGGTTGACCGGGGCGCCGGTTGGCGACGACGTCCGGATGGACCGCGTCTTCCGCGATGGAAGGTTGGCCCGGGAATTCGACGAACCGTGGCACACGGTCGTGCAGCGGTACAAGTCGTCTCCTGAGCGCAGGCTGGCTGGACACTTCGACATTCCCGTTTACTGGCAACCAAGATTGCGCGCGGCACGCGCGGAGTTGCAATATGATACGAAACGGTACCGCGACGGCTATCGGGAACTGCACTGCGACGGACTGATCGAGTTGGGTTTCGTTTCGGTTCGCGAGGCATATGACAAGGAGGTCCCTTTGCCGGCGGACCTGCCGGTTGAAGCGTTTGCCAACCTGCTCGTTTGGGCGGATTGCGTCAGGAGACAGGCGCAGGCTCCGACGGCGGAGTATGCTCTGGACGTGGAGATAATCTCGACCAGCGACAGGACCATAAGCGTAGGAACGCATGTGTCGCCGCAGCCCTGGAGGTTAGACTTGGAATCAACGCGTTTCCCCAGTTACTCGCTTGCGGATTCCGAGGAGATTCCCCGCCTCGTGAATCTGTTCTGGCGTGATTTCTGGAATGCCGTCGGCCAAGACATCGGGGCCGAGGCAGGGACGTTATCGATGACAGACTGGCCCAACCCGCAGTAGCCCAGACGCAAGAAATCACCCGAGTGTGTGGTCCTGTAGTCGAGGGTGCAGTGTCCAACACATTGGCACTTGGGCGAGCACGGTATACGCGTCCCCGCGCTCTCCGACCCAGCCGAGAGCCGACGATCATTGTCGAACCGCGTTTACCGAGGTTCTGCCGGCCGTTGCTTGGAAGCAAAGGGTCTAACCGTTCACGCGAACTCAGACGACGGGCCTTGACAACCGTGGGCGCATGCTTCGAGATGGCCGGGAGGTCCTCGATTGGCGACTCAGCAGACTCCGCCCCGTCGATGCATTGCCGGATGGTACGGCTCACGACCGCCTCAGAAACCCGCGGGCAAGGAGCCGTAGGAACAGATCACGGCCGCAAAAGACGAACGGCACGCCATGCTGACTCGTAAGCTCCCGCATTCGCTCCTTCAGAGCCTCAGACGCGACCGCATCGGAGACGAGCAGGACGACCGCGATCACTCGACCGTACTCGCTGCGCGAATCAAAGGCTTCTTCGAGTTGGTCGGCGACCTCGGCGCCGACTTCGCCCTCGTAGTCCTTAACCTGCACCGGCACGATAAAGTCTCCGTTCTCTTCGAACGGATTTGGAATTACGATCTCGATATCAGCGCCGCGCTCTCCTGGCCCGCCAGTCTTGTCGACGGACACTGAGAACAGGGACTTCAAGGCCAACTGCAGCACCGGTTCCAACTCTTCAGCCCGCACACTGCGGGGGAGAGCCTGCCCAAGCCGTTCCGCCATGAGGCCTAGCGGTTCCGTAATCAGCTCCGAGACGACGCTCTCGACACGTCCCTCGGGTGTGGAGCCGTGGGTTAATTCCTCTGGCGCAAGCCCGGCTTGGAGGATCTGATCCAGGCAAGCACAGTGTCTCTCGATGTTCCACAATCGCGCCTGCGCTCGAAAACTTCGGCGAAGCCCCGCGTCAACCAGGGAGTTGTGGTTGGAGACGCCATTGGGCGTCAGTACCTCGACCGGTCGCACGTGCCCGAAATCTTCGAACTCCTCGGCGATCTCGAAATAGTAATCGCCCGCAATCCGGCAGATCGTGAAGAGTCCGTCTTCCGGCACGTTGAGAACCGCGACAAGGTCATCGACCTGCATGTAGTCGTCCCCTTGGCCGTTTCCCATCCGCCAGTGCCTAGCGGTCCTCTTCTGAATCTCTGTTAAGTCACCGCCCTGAGCCCTCAGATCTTCGATGCAGCGGAGATCCTGACTCTCGTCATATCCCCAACCTTGGCGGAGCCGTCCCTCCCTCATTTCGCGAAGCAAGAACGTTCTGTGCCCCTCCTCCTCCCGACTTGTGCGCATGGCCCAACAGTTCGGCATTGCTTCCTTCTCCCTCCCTATACTATAGATGGTGCGCGGCAAGCGGAGCGCACAAATCTGCCAGCCGGTAGCGTAGGCTGGACGGCTTCAAGATTGTCACGCTTTTTCCCAGGTCACGAGATGCCAACAGATTTCCTCCATGCCTCCCGCGAAAAAACGCACCTCCAGTGAACCGTCGCTGTTCTCAGTGATAGTCTGGCTTGGATGGAACTGAAATGCCGTGGCGTCCGGTGCTGCGTCAGCATCGAAACGAAGCGCCACATCGAGTGGATTCTCCTGGAAGGTGCCGAATGAACGCTCCGCATAGCCCCGCAGGTCGAAAGCCGGATCGCGCTCGAATGTTTCCTCAGTGACACTGGCTTGAGTCACGTTGGCGAGCCGCCAGAGCATGGGGTCCTTTCCCCGATTCGTTCGCCCCACCAGGAACGCGCGGTTGCCGTAGAGCACTCCATAAGGCCGCACCCGCCGTCGTCTTCGTCGTCCCGTTCCCCGGGAAAGATAGTCGAACTCGATCTTGCGGCGCGCCGTGATCGCATTCCGCACGAGCGAAAGAAGTCCCTCTTCAAGACATTCCCTCGGGCCTGCGCGCATGGCATGGCATTCCCTCCGTTTCCTTCATTCGAGACCGCTGTTAAGGAAGAATGCCATAGATGTACGTCAGATTCGGACGTACCAGGTTGACCACGAGCCCGTTGCCGTCCCAGAGAACAAACGTCTCGCCGGTGGCGGGCAGCCGGCGCGAGACTCCCAGGACCCGCCAGTGGCCCCGGGGAGGATCCCGTCCAGGCGCGAGAGCGCGCTCCCAGTCTTGATATCGGCTGTCAAACCAAAGCCAAAATGTCCCCTTTTGACAAAGCAGAGATGTCCCCTTT
>JAPPNF010000099.1 GCA_028818755.1 Deltaproteobacteria bacterium
CACAGCATCCATCATCGCCTCCCGCAAAGGAAGGTGGGGCGCTCGTATCGCTTACACTGGCGCCACCCTTCCACCGAGAAAGATTGACTTCCCGAATACCTCAAGGACAACCGTGAGTCGTGGTTCGCAGGCGGGCCGGGCTCGCAGAAGTGCGGATTCATGACCTGCAGCACAATTGTGCCGGTAGAGGTCGCTTCCTTTAGCCTCATATACACGCTAACGAGTTGGTACCAAAGGCCGACGCGCCGACCCTTCAGTCGTCTGCAATCTCCAGCTCATCCCAATCTTCGGGAGCCCCCTCGCGAAGGAGCTTGAACAGCGACTTCCGGGCGAGATCGAAGCCCGTGACGAAGGCCGCTCCATTCCTGAACGAAGACGCGCCCTGCGGCCCGCTGTGAACAATGTCCGAACGGGCGTCATAGAACCGCCTGACGGTCTCCCGCACCCTTTGCCGGTCCTTCGCATCGGCGCCGAGAAAGCCGGACACCCTGTTCGCCAACTTCAAGGACTTTCTCCGCCTCGGCAGTTCGTACATACGTTCCAGCGCAATCGCGACGTCCACGGTCCTGACTTCATCCGCGAACCGTCCATGACGGCCCAGCGCCTCCGCCAAACGGCTAATGATCGGGGCCAACCTCTTGAATTGTGCGCTTTCCCGCGCCTCGAAGGCCTCTCGCGCCTCCCCCAGCGCTGCCGGCTTCAGCATCGGACGCTCTGCGAACCCGTCAAGACCATCCGCCGGCCACTTCTGGTAGAAACCCGGACCGTGTTTCCCGCAACCCAGGAGACGGCCGCCCGACCGGTCGATGCAATTGGAAATCGTCGCGAGCGGCAGCACCGGCTCCGCGTGGCTCACGGCAATCAGATCCAGGAATGTCCGCGCCTCCGAGAAAAACGCTCCTGGGGGCTCCGTTATCGGTTCGTTCACACTACCCCGCCGACGAAACACCGGCCGCCAACGGAACGGCCGGACGATCGCCCCAACCGGCCGCCAGCCGTGGAAGCGGGCGCCTCCTGGAGCGAGTTCGTTCAGCAGCTCCTCCTCCACGAACCGGCGAGCCTCCCCGCAAGGAAGAATCGCCGTGCCGTCGCCGAAGTCGATCCTTTCGGTCACGGTCAGTCCATAGAACAGCAAAGTGTCGCAACCCTCGTCGAGAGGGCCCAACACGCCGACCGATTCTCCATCTCGGGCAGGCGAGAGGAATGCGTCCAGTTCGCGCGTCGCCGCCCGGAAACGATCGCCGGACAGCTCCGCGGCCCGGGCCATCAGCCCGGCAATCAGCACTGACGCGGAGATCGACATGCCGGAATTCAGTATCCGCATCCAGAAGTCGTTCTCGCCGACGGTCCGGCCCACGACCGCGACCCGCTCGAGTACAGGGTGGGACAGCAAGGCATGGCGCACGGGATCAAGCACCGCGCGCAAAGGCTCGTAATGCGCTTCCCTGCCCAAGACCTTGCTGTACCGAACGTCGGCGTAGAGACAGGCCACATCCTCGAGCGGAAACGGCGCCTCGTCCCGCCCATCGACCACGATATGCTCGCGCGGATTGTGCCGCCAATACTCCTCAAGGTATTCCCCCTGCACATGCGCCAGCCTGGCAAGAGCCGCCGCCACCCGCTCGATCCAGCCGCCAGTGTCGAATTCCTCCAGGCTCATGCGCCGCTCCTTCCGAGCGCCTGCCCCCTACTGTCGCTCACGTGCGCCCTCTCCCTTTCCGGTCAACCCCGCCCAAAAGTACGACCTCTTCGCCTGCTTTCGCGATAGAACCGGCGCGCCTTGCCCCGTGTCGTCCTCGTCTTCCATGCGTGCGACACCGATAGCTTCCGCGCGACCCACCTTTCCAACCCCTCCACCCCGTGTATTCTCATGAAACAGAGCAGCTTGCAGAGCGTCAGGGCAACCTTCACTTTCAACGTTGCCCATCGTCCCACAGCGTACTCGTCACCTTCGTGCAGGACCTCCCCAAGAGCCTCGACGAGTTCGGGGTAGGGTCCCTTGCCCGCCGCCTTCTTCTGCGTCCTCACGTCCAGGTGTAGGCTCATCGACGGCGCCTCGCTCTCCTGGATCCCCAATTTCGATATCCCTTCCTCCAGCCCGTCCGAGAGTGCCTCCCACAACCACGTGCCCGTGGGGTTCGCAAGGCTCGCATTGGCCGCATCCTCGTACTGCACCGACCTTCCCTCGCGCCATTCACGCAACGCCTCCGGGGTCGTATCCCATATCACGACGATGTGCCCGAAGGGGCACTCCCGTCTTCGCAGCACCCTTTGCTTGATCTCCTCCAGCCCTAGAGCCGTCCGCGTCACGAAATCGTCGAGCGCGTTCTCCGCGCGGAAGGGGTCGTTGGGTGGAACCGCAAACCAGAGCGGCATCCCTACCACCAGCGTCCCGTAGCCATACTTTTCCAACAGTTCATGGTACGAAGCCTTGGCCAACTTCTTCTCGACCTGCGCGATCACCCGATCCGCGGCCCTACGCTGTTCAATCCTTGAAGGGCGTCCCCGTCTCAGCCCCCTTCGGAACTCTTCGAAATCCACCGGCCGCCTGTCGGGGATGCCGTTCCACGCCCGCATCGCCCCTTCGAGCTGCGACGCCGGCACGGTCGTGAACACCTCGGTCACCTCCAGCCACTCGAACCGGTCCTCGACGCGCGGCGCCATGCTGACAAGATAGATGAACCCGTCGCCCGGATCGTCGCTCTTTCTGCCGATCCCGGTGCGGTCCGACCGCCAATTCAGGGTCGCGTTCACGACCGGCTTCCGGCCCAACTTCGATTCGGCGCGGCGCGCCCAGTACACCTCGCGCAGCCGCCCCGTCCTGTCACGGTCGGGAACCGCTGCCCAGTCCCGTTCTTCAGCGGCCTCGCTTGCGTAGAGGATGCTCAGACCCGTCATCGATCTTTCACCTTGGCCTGCTGCTCTGCCTTGTCGCCGCCCGCGAAGGGTTCCCTCTCCCGGGACTCGGCGGCGACACCATCCTATTCCTTCGCGTCATCCGCTCCGATATTCGGCCCATGTGCCCAATCCAGCGCCTCACGGCTCAAATCAATGTCCCCGGCCCAAGACGACTTCGTCCCAGTTCGGAAGCGCTCCCTCCCTCACCATGTGCAGTATGGCTACCCGGCAGAGATCCTGCGCCCTGCTGACCGTGCCGGCATCCTCCTCCCGGTTCTTCACCTTGAGGCTCCTGCCATGCAGGACGCTCGATGCCAGCCCGTACGCCTTCCGGAGGGTATCGAAGCAGGCCTTGCGCTCTTCATAGGTTTCCCCAAGGAGCCATGCGCCTCTGGTCGCGATACGAAACTGCATTTCCGCGACGTTCCCCGAGTCGCCCGCCAGCAGCGCCGATTCCAGAGCGACTCGCAGTTCCACAAGCCGTTCCTCGAGCGTTCCACCCCGTTTCGATCTCCTCCACCTGGATATGGCGACGTCCAGCGCCGAGAACCCCTTCAGTCGTTCGTCAATTTCCAGGCATCGCGTCAGTTGCTCGTCCGAGATCAACTGCGGCGACCCGCTGCTCGTCTCCCGCAACGACATGCCATGGCCTGGGTTGAGGAAGAATGCGTCAATGTCTCCGTAGTCCCACCAGCTTCGGAACCAATCCACGTTGTTGTTGATTTCGAGCGACATTGCCCGGCAGACACCCGCCGCGGACACCCACGACAGTTCCCTATTCCTGATTTCCGGCCGTGGAAAACTCTCAGGAAACCCCTTCTCTTCCGCATCGGGGGAATACAGTGCCGGTCCGACCTCGTGTTCAAGCGACAGCATCGCCCGCCGCCCATACTGCTCGTGCTTGATGTCTCCGGCATCCAGTTGGACATAAAGGGATCTGGGAAACTCTTCGCCGTTACCCGACAGCGTTTCCAGGGCTAGCCCGTCCCTAGGCGATATCCGTCCGTCGTTAATCGCCCCCTTGAGCAGAAAACACTGCCAGACCGGAATAGGTTGCCCAGCGATCCAGCCGGAAAATGCTGCCGCCGTACGTCTCGGCCCAATGCGGGCCGACGCCAAGACAAGTATCCGAGCGTAGTCTTCGACCGAGGGCAGCCGAGGAGAAGCCAACGATCCCATCAGCCTGTAGAGACCGTTGCCGACCAAGCCCGTGTCGGACGCCCGATAGCGCGCAAGCATTGGAGCAATCGCCGAGACCAGAGCAGCGAGCTCGCTTTCGCGCACGCTGACAGACTCGGCACCGGAAAGCCGGTAGTCGCGATGACGCTTCCCGGCATAGAGTTCGCGCATCACGCTCGCATCGAAACCCTGACCCCTGACATTCCGGAACCGCGTCTGGCCGAGGGCCCGTTCAATACGGTGCTCCAGGCGTTCAAGTTCCATGCCGTTCGTCTCCATGCGCCATGTCGGCGTTTCGCATGCGAACCTCATCGCGTCCAACCGACACAATCCGGGCGGTCTTCGCCACAGTCAACCAGCTGCGCAGAGCCCTCGCAGCGGAAGCCTTCGGATATTGGCTTACTTTGTACCAAAGCTATGTCAAGAACCGGTTTCTGTTGAGCAACGCGGACCGCGACCCTGATTTCTCACGACATCTTTGCCCACAGCGCCTACTCCATCTATCTGAAGTATCCCAGTCCGCTTGTATCGTCTCCCCGACGGTCGCCTCGATATTCCCCGTCGAACCGCTCACGACCACCCCCTGACGCTACGTCTCCGCAACCGGCAACGCTTTCCTTCCCTCGCCATCTTACCGCCCGACATCCGCCGCTGCGCTACCGGCTCCTGCCTTGCCGCAAAACCCTCGGCGATCCGCCCTGGGCGTTCCAACCGGACGAAGAGCCGGAGGCTGGCGGCCGACGAGGCGCGGCCGGACGGTCCCGAGGGTGTCCGCGCCGCTCCGATTTCCTGCCACACGGAGGTTGCCCATGTCCCTTCCAGAGAAGATTTCTGCGGACTACATGTTGCGCCCAAGCGAACTGGCCCCGGTGCTCGCCCTCCTGGTCGAGGCACGCCAGCCGGCCATGGTCTGGGGGCCGCCCGGGGCGGCGAAAAGCGAGATCGCCCAGCAGGTTGCCGCGGCCGCCAACCGCCACTACGTCGACGTCCGGGCGCTGCTTCTCGACCCCGTCGATCTTCGCGGCATCCCCTGGCGCGACAGCTCGGACCGCACGCGCTGGGCCACGCCCGACTTCCTGCCGCCGTCCCACGATCCCGGCCGCTGGCTCATCAACCTCGAGGAGTTGCCGTCCGCGGTCCCGATGGTCCAGGCCGCGCTTTATCAACTGGTGCGCGACCGCAAGATCGGGGAGTACGAGCTACCCGAGGGCGCGTCGCTGATCGCCTGCGGCAACCGGGAGACGGACCGCGGCGTCGTGCACCGCATGCCGACGCCTCTGGCTTCACGTTTCGTCCACCTCGAGATCCGCGTCGACGCAGACGACTGGTGCA
Organism: Deltaproteobacteria bacterium; assembly: GCA_028818755.1. Lineage (GTDB taxonomy): Bacteria > Desulfobacterota > Binatia > UBA9968 > JAJDTQ01 > JAJDTQ01. The sequence continues at coordinate 5,410 of JAPPNF010000099.1, forward strand.
ACTGGGGCGCGGCCAACGGCATTGCGCCCGAGGTGTTGTTCTTCATCACGTACGAGCCCGACCTCCTGCACCGGTTCGACCCGCAGTCCAAGGAGCGCGCCTTCCCGTGTCCGCGGACCTGGGAGCTATGTTGAGCTCAACATAGCTCCCAATATGGTGACTTCGGAGA
>JAPPNF010000138.1 GCA_028818755.1 Deltaproteobacteria bacterium
TGCACAGCGCGGGCGGCATCCGCTTCACCTACGCGCTGGACGAGCTGTCGCGCGATCACCGGATTCACATGATGGTGGCCCCCGGGTTCGACGGGACCCCGGCCCATGAGGGCGTCGACACCATGCCGGCGCTTGCCGGTCTCGCCGGCGAGTTCGTGGACTCGGTGATCGGCGGGCCCTGCGACCTCATCGGCCAGTCGTTCGGCGGGTTCCTGTCGGCGTGGGTGACCGTGCGCAATCCCGAGAAGATCAGCTCAGCGGTGCTCCAGTGCCCGTCGGGCTTCCGCCCGCCGCATATCCCGCAGAAACCGGCGGGCAGTCCGGAAGAGATGCGCAGCAGGATGTTCGCGCACCCGGAGCGCATCCCTCCGGGCGAGAAGACTCCGGAACAGCTTGCCGAGAGCCGTGGGTGGGCGGACTACTACCACAAGTCCGTCGGACTCGACGAGGCGCTCGTTGCGCGGTTGCCCGAGATCGAGCAGCAGACGCTGGTCCTGCAGGGAACGAAAGACGGCATGATGCCGCCCGAGAGCGGCCAGCTCCTGGCGCGCGAAATCCCCCATGCCAAGCTGGTCTACGTCTACGACGCCGGCCACAACATCGAGGTGGACCAGCCGGAAAGGTTCGTTGCCCTGGTCCGCGACTTCTTCTCGCGCGGCGAGGCTTTTATCGTCAACCCGGGTGATGAAGAGGCGGGCGTGGCGGCGACTGCCCGCCAATCGCCCGCGTAACCGTGGCCGTCGGTCAAGTGGCTTGAAGACTAGTGCCGGCGCAAGCCCGGATCGGCGAGGGTCGTGTCTTGCCCCGGCGGCGCTTCGTCGAGCGCTTCTTCCAGCGAAGGCCGGGGCGCCCACTCCTCGGGCGGGCGCGCCTCGCCGTCCCAGTCCACTTTGTCGAGCCCCCAGAAAATCTCCAGGCTGTGGCCGTCGGGGTCGCGGAACTCCACCGACACCTGACAGCCGGCGCGACGGCGGCCGTGGAAATCGATGGGCACGCCGTGCTTCTCGAGATGCTCCCTGGCACGGAAGACATCGTCGAGGGTGGGGACCTCGAACGCCAGGTGGTGCAGTTCCCGTCCAACGGAAGCCTCGCCTGCCTGGCCGATGACGCCGAGCCCGTGATGGTCTTCATTGAAGCGCATGAACACCATCCGGCCCGGCACCATGCTCTCCGGGTAGACGTCGGAAACCTTGAAGCCGAGCACCTGGGTGTAGAACCGGACGGAGGCGTCGATGTCCCGGACCACCAGCACGGCGTGACTCATGTTGCCGATACGGAAGGGCATGTCGGCCGGCGGCTGGATTCCCTTCATCGCCTGCACCTCCGGGGCGTGTAGACCTTCCAGATCGACCTTGCCTCGTTGAGTCATGTTCCTGGCCATGTCCGAAGTCCTCCATGACGGCGACTGCGTTCCGCCCCGATCCTTTGGGCTTGCTTTGGCGTGACTTGCGCTATACCGTATAGCCCAATCATCAGCACGCCGCGAGCGGACCCATGCCGCGGCGTGCTCAACGGTGCCCGGTCTGCCGCGGCCGCATGGCCGGCGGCGATCACAGACATGGGAGGCTGACATGAGCGCAATACCTCGTACCAAATTCATGGCGTTGGCCGCGGCTCTAGCGGTGTTGCTGGCGGCGGCTGCCGCCTCGGCGCAGACCGTCAAGGTGGCGGTTCCGACGTTCCTTACCGGCGGCGGCGCGCCGACTTACGGCACCGCATCCAAGAACGGCGTGGAGCTGGTGGTCCGCGCCATCAACGAAGGGACCCTGCCGGCGCCCTACAACAGCGTCGGGCTGGCCGGCCGCAAGATCGATCTCGTGGTCTACGACGAGTCGGGCGGCGGCACCAAGCAGGTGACGGAGCTGCGCAACAAGGTGCAGAAGGAGGGCGTGGATGTCGTGGTCGGCTATGTCTCCTCCGGGAGCTGCGCCGCCATCGCCCGGGTGGTGGAGGAGCTTCGGGTCCTGACTCTGCTGACGGTATGCGGCACGCCGCGCGTCTTCGAGGAGCTGGTGAAGGAGCCGAAGTACCTCTTCCGCATCATCAACCATAGCACCGCGGGCAACGTGGGCGCCGCGCACTACGTCGTCAAGAAGCTCCGGAACGAGGCCAAGGACGGCTACATGGGCATCAACCAGAACTACGCCTGGGGCCAGGATGCCTGGCGCGATTTCAACCTGGGCGTGCAGACCCTGGCGCCGGAACTCAGGCCGGCCAAGAAGCAGCAGTTCCCCAAGCTGTTCTCCGGCCAGTACGGCACCGAGATCTCGGTGCTGCTCAGAGCCAGGCAGAAGGTGGTGCACTCGAGCTTCTGGGGCGGCGACATCGAGGCCTTGATCGCCCAGGGCAAAGCCAGGGGACTGTTCAAGCGCAAGACGTTCGTTTTCACGGTAGGCGAAATAACGGCCCACCGGATCGGCAAGAAGTTCCCGCCGGGACAGCTCGCCCGCGGTCCCTACGGATTGTACGCGGAGGGTATCGACACCCCGCTCAACAAGTGGTTCCGGAGCGAGTACCGCAAGGCGTACAAGCAGCCGCCTTCGTCGCCGGCCTATCACTACGCCGATGGCATCGTGGCGGCAAAGTACGCCTACGACACGGCCATGAAGGCCAACGGCGGCAAGTTCCCGTCCACCGACCAGGTGATCAAGGCGCTGGAGCACGCCACCTTCGACATCCTCGCCGCCAAGGTCAAGATGTCCATCGGCAAGGGGCACCAGGCGGTCACCTCGGACCGCTGGGGCTATGCCGAGTGGGACGATGCCAAGGGCGAGATCGTGGTCAAGGACGTGGTGGAGTTCAAGGCCGAGTGCGTGAACCCGCCGGAAGGGGTCAATGCCGCGGACTGGGTCAAGGGCGGCATGAAGGGCGCCAAGTGCGACTGACCGGCGTTCCAGTCTAAGTGTATTCGTGCCCCGGGCGCCGAAATGGCGGTGCCCGGGGCTATTCTCATCCATTCCCGCGCACGGGGGAACCGTTGGATTTCGAGCTTCTACTCATCATCCTCGTCGACGGACTCGTCTACGGTTCGTACCTGTTCATGGTAGCCGTGGGCCTGACCGTCATCTGCGGGGTCCAGAAGCTCCTCAATGTCACCCACGGCGCGCTCTACGCCTTCGGCGCCTATCTCACGGCCACGCTGCTGATCCTCTACTTCCAGGTGGACTGGCCCCAGTTCGGCGCCTTCGCGGTGATGCTGTTCGCCGCGCTCTTCCTCGGCGTGCTCTTCGGCGTCATCATCGAGCGCGGCCTGCTCCGCCATCTCTATCACGAGGACGAGCACATCATCGTGCTGGCGACCTTCGCGGCGTTCCTGGTGCTCGAGGACGTGCTGCTGCTGATCTGGGGCACCGATCCCTATCTCGCGCCGGAGCCCCTCGGGCTGCTGGGCTCGACGGAGATCGCCGGGCTTCCCTTCGACAACTACAGCCTGTCCATGGTGCTCTTGTCGGCCGTGGTGGCCGCGGTGCTGTGGTACGGGCTCAACCGGACCCAGTTCGGCAAGCTTCTGCTGGCGGTGATCTATGACCGGGAACTGGCCCAGGCCATGGGGATCAACGTCAACCGGATCTTCCTGTTGACCTTCATGCTGGGCTCGTTCCTGGGGGCCCTGGGCGGCGCCTACCAAGCGCCGGCGATCTCGGTCCAGCCCGGCATCGGAGTGGAGGTGATCGTGCTGGCGTTCGCCGTGGTGGTCATCGGCGGCATGGGCAGCATTCCCGGCGCCCTCATCGGCTCGGTGATCGTGGGCGTTGCGCGGGCGTTCGCGGTGCACCAGGAGCCGGCCCTGGAGTTGTTCGTCATTTACCTGATCATGGCCGCGGTGCTCATCGTCCGGCCCCAGGGGCTGTTCGCGCCCGCCAAGCCGAGGACCATATGACCTGGCGCCAGGACAAGACACTCTGGGGCCTGACCATCGGCCTCGTCGCGCTGCTGCTCCTCAACTTCGTGGTGCCGGACTGGTTCCGTTCCATCCTTACCCTTTCCCTGGCCCGGGGATCGGTGGCGCTGGGTCTCCTGGTGCTGTGGCGTTGCGGGCTGATCTCTTTCGGCCACGCGCTCTACTTCGGCTTCGGCGCCTACACCGTGGGGCTGATGAGCCGGTACCTGGGCATCACCGATGCCTTCCTCACCATCGCCTGCGGGGTGGTGACGGCGGGGCTGCTCGCGTACGGCCTGGGGTTCCTGCTGCGGCAGTACCGCGGCATCTTCTTCGCGCTGTTGAACATGGCGTTCTCCATGATCCTCTACGGCGTACTGGCCAAGCTCGAGGAGCTGGGATCCACCGATGGCATCAGCCTGGAGACGACGACCTACCTCTGGTACGCACCGCTGGGAGCGGAGAACAAGACCGCGCTGTTCGTGTTCGCGGTCATCCTGACCTGGGGGGTGGCGGTGCTGGTGCACCTCTACTTGCGCTCCACCCTGGGCAACATGACCACGGCGGTGCGCGAGAACGAGATCCGGCTGGGTTATCTGGGCTACTCCGGGGAACGGGCGGTCCACGCCAAGTTCGTCGTCTCCGGACTCCTTGGCGGTTTCGGCGGCGCCATCGCCGCCCTCACCATCGGCCACGTGGACCCGGATTCCATGGTGTATTGGCCGGTGTCGGGCGACTTCGTCTTCATTGCCATCCTCAGCGGCACCGGAAACGTCACCGCGCCCTTCATCGGCGCGTTGATTTACGAGCTCATCCGTACCTACGCCTTCGACAAGTTCCCGGAGATATGGCAGCTCATCATGGGCGGGACGCTGCTCGCCATCATCATGTTCCTGCCCAACGGCCTGTGGTCCTTGGTGGACCGATGGCGCGGCCGGAGAGCGGCGGGCGCGGGGCTCCGGGCCGGGAAGGAAGAGGCATAGCCGGCCATGTCCGCGGTCCTGGAAGTCCACGATCTGGAGAAGTCCTTCGGCGCGGTGGTGGCCGCCCACGATATCAACGTGGTCGTGGAGGAAGGCGAGACCATCGGCGTCATCGGCGCCAACGGCGCCGGCAAGACCACCTTCGTCAACCTCGTCACCGGCCATCTTCCGCCGGGCGGCGGTACCGTGGAATTCATGGGCCGCGACATCCTCGGCCTCTCGGTGCGGGCCATCGCGCGCATGGGCCTGTGCCGCTCCTTCCAGGTCCCCCAGGTGTTCCTGTCCGAGACCGCCTTCGATAACCTGATGATGGCCTACGGCGTTGCCGAGGAGGAAGGGGCGGGTCTCCTGACGCCGCTTATGGAAGAAGAACGGGCGGGCCGGGTTGAAGCCCATCTCGCGCGCTACCAGATCTCGGAATACCGCGACGTCATCGGCTCCGCGCTGCCCCAGGGCATTCGCAAGCTGCTGGACATCGCCATGGCCACGGTGCGCAAGCCGAAGCTGCTCATGCTGGACGAGCCCACCAGCGGCATCAGCGCGGAGGAGAAGTTCGCCATCATGGACATCCTCATGCAGGCGCTGAGGGAAGAGCGCACCACCGTGCTGTTCATTGAGCACGACATGGAGATCGTCGAGCGCTACGTGGCCCGCGTGCTCGCCTTCTACCAGGGCGAGATCATCTGCGATGCGCCCACCGCGCAGGCTATGCGGGACGAAGGAGTGCGGGAATACGTGCTGGGCCAAGAGCCTGCGGCCGGGGCGGAGGCATCGGCGGCGACGCCGCAACGTTCGTCGTCCGTAGAGGATACCCTCGCGGTCAGTGATCTCGACGTTAGCATCGGCGCCACCCAGATTCTCCGCGGGGTCCATCTCAACGTGCCGTCGGGGTCCATGTGCGGCCTCATCGGCCGCAACGGCGCCGGCAAGACCACCTTCATGCGCGCCGTCATGGGCGCGCTGTCCATCGGGCGCGGCAGGGTGCAACTGGGCGACGTGGACCTCGTCGCCGTCCCGGCCCATCGCCGCGCCCACATGGGCATCGGCTTCATGCCCGAGGACCGCCGTTTGGTGCCCGAGTTGACCGCCGAGGAGAACATCCTGCTGCCCGTGTGGGCCACCGGCGCGGAAAACACCCTGGAACGCCTGCGATGGATCTACGGCCTCATGCCCGAGGTCGAAGAGTTCCGCCACCGGGGCGCCACCTCTCTATCCGGCGGCCAGCAGAAGTTCGTGGCCTTCGCCCGGGCGCTCATGTGCGGTACGCGGCTGCTGTTGCTGGACGAGCCCGGCGAAGGTATCGCCCCGATCTTCGCCCAGCGCATGGTGGAAATCCTCGACGACCTCAAGAAGGAAGGCGCCTCGGTGCTCGTGGCCGAGTCCAACGACGTCCACATCGCCCGCCTGCTGGACCGGACCTTCGTCATCGAGCGCGGCAGCATCGTGGACGACGGGTAGAGGAAGGGATTGGCGCCAATGGACCATGGGTTCACGTGATCCATGCGGAGACTTGTGGTAAACAATGGACCGGGCAGGCGACTAGATCAGGAGAGAGGAAGAGGAAGTATTGAATGCGACCGCGAACCCTTAATCGTTTGAACCTTACGTTGTTTTCCAGCGTCGTGGGCGGTGCGGTCGTCGGGTTGCCGGCCTACGCGTATTTTTATGGTTATTCCTGGGTCGATTGGGCCATGTTCGTGGTGCTCTACGTCATCACGGGACTCGGCATTACCGTGGGGTACCACCGCTTGCTGGCCCACCGAAGTTTTGCCTGCACCGATTGGGTGAAGGGCCTTCTCTTGATCGCAGGAGGATGGGCTCTACAAAATTCAGGCTTCAGATGGACAGCGGATCATATCCGCCATCATGCCCGGTGCGACCAGGAAGAAGATCCTTACAGTGCCAAGCGAGGATTCTGGCATAGTCATTGCGGTTGGCTGTTCTGGAGCGACCCCCATAAAGACGACAAATTTGCCCGCAAGCTGAAACAGGACGCCGTCGTGATGTGGCAACATCGTTACTACATCCCCATCGTCCTATCCGGCCTGGCGCTACCCTTCGTGGTGGGTTTTCTGTACGACGGCTGGTTTGGGGGGCTGGGGTGTTTCCTGCTCGCCGGAGTCGGGCGGACCTTTTTTGTCTTGAACTCCACGTTTTGCATCAACTCCATTTGCCACCTGTGGGGTTCTCAACCTCACGGAGCAGCCGATTCCAGTCGTGACAGTTGGTGGGTTTCGCTCGTCACCTTCGGAGAGGGCTACCACAACTATCACCACAGGTATCAAAGTGACTATCGGAACGGCCCTCAGTGGTACAATTTCGATCCGTCAAAATGGCTCATCTACAGTCTTTCCCTCGTTGGGCTCGCCAGTTCCTTGCGCCGATTCACCTGATCGACGCAGCAGTCTAGTCCGCGCCGGGCCGGTCGCCAGGCAGGTCGCGAGGCTTGAGGATCCGGATCGCCAGCGGCCCTACCAGCAGCACGACGGCGATGTGGCCGAAGCCGATGCCCCAGTTGAACACGCTTTCGCCGCCGAGCACGTGCAGGATCAGGCCCATCGCCAGCGGCCCCACGAAGCCACCCCCGTAGCCCAGCATCGCGTGCACGGTCAACGCGGCGCCGCGCCTCTCCGGGTCGGCGTTGCCGACCGTGCCGGCGGTGAGCGATGAGGAATCCGCGTAGATTGCCGCGTTGTAGAGGAGGCAGACGGTAGCGGCCGCGCCGTATCCCATCCCTGCCGTGAACCCGACCAGCAGCGCCAGCGCCATGGATGCCGCGAAGACGAGCAGGATCCAGCGCTTGCGCCCCATGCGCCGCGCCATCTCGTTGCCGAGGACGCTGGAAACCGTGCCGAGCAGGCTTGCCAGGGTCGCCACCATCGTCGGAACCAGGAAATTCGGCGCACCGCCGCCTTGTGCTGCCGCGAAGGTCAGGAAAGTCACGACCCAGGAGCGCATGACGAACATCTCCCAGGTGTGCGCACAGTAGCCCAGCGCATAGGCCATGACCGAGGCGTTGCGCAGCACCGGCTTGAGGTCCACGAGCCGCACCGTCGCAGCCGGTCTCTCCCGGCGCGGACCCGCGGGGAACAGCGTCACGGCCACGAGCAGCGCACCGAAAGCCCCGCCCGCTCCGACCATGAACGCGGCCTGCCAGCCGAAGTGCGCCGCCGCCACGCCGGCGATGACGAAGGAGAAAGAGCTGCTGATCCCGGTGCTGGCGCCATGAACGGCCACGGCGCGCGATTGCGCCGGCCCCTCCACCTGGTCGGACAACGCCTTGAGCCCCACCATGTACGTGCCGGCCCAGCCGATGCCGTTCAACGCGCGAAAGACCAGGGCGGTCCAGAAGCCGTCCGCGAAGAAGGCCATGCCGAGATGGGACAACATGGTGGTGGAGACCGCGCACAGGTAGACCTTGCGCGCCTCGATACGGTCCGTCAGGGGCAGCAGGATCGGCACCGCCGCGGCGTAGGCACCGAACATGATGCCGGAGAGCCAGCCCGCCTCCGCGTGGCTGAGGGACCACTCCGCGAAGAACGCCGGCAGGAGCGCCGCGAAGGCCATGGCGCCGATCTGCGCCAGGGATTGCGCCAGGCAGAAGACGGCGATGGTGAATGTCAGTCTCGTGCCACGCTCCACACGTCGTATGATAGGATAGCCGTCGATGCATAGGAACTAGTGTGGTGTCTGGTTAATTCGCAGCATAATCTGCGGGTCTTTTTCGCCGTCGGCTGCGTTGCTCTTCCTCGCGTGGTGCCCGCCACTGCTCGTCATCGCGCCTTGCCGACGACAAAAAATCCTCCGCATATTATGCTGCGAATTAACCAGACACCACACTAGACGAATGAAGGAGGTTCGCCATGCCCAAGCCAGAGCTCGAGTTTTTTCCGGTGGATGACCTGCCCTGGGTGCCGGTGGAGGGCGCGCCGCCGGGTCACTATCAGAGGATACTGACCGAGGACCCGGACATCGGGTTCGTCACCCGGATGCTCAAGGTGGATCCCGGCTGCGCGAGCACGGAGACCTTTGTCCACGATTTCTGGGAGGAGGTGTACATCGTGCAGGGGAGCCAGTGGGACGGCGACCTGTATCTCAAGCAGGGCATGTACGCCTGCCGTCCCCCGGGAATGAAGCACGGTCCCTACCGGACCGAGGAAGGCTGCACCACGCTGGAGTTTCGTTACGTCAGGCCGTGAGCGTGGGCGGACCGGGAGTGGCGAAACCGGGGGTCCGTGGTTCGGGCAGTGGATTCGTTGCGCGAGCGGTTGAAATCAGCCCGGTGCGAGCACGAAGTCGAAGCGCCCGAGCCAGCCTTGCGGAGTGCGGCTCAGGTCCAGCAACAGGTCGTCATGAAAGATGTTGTCCCGGGCGTTCTCGTCGGGCACGTCGGGAAAGTAGAGCTGGGTCGTGAGCAGGCGCGTGGCCGGGCCCTGGACCTTGACGTGGATATGCGGCGTCCGTCCCGTATAACGTACGGGCCGGATGGTCTCGAAACGGAACGCCCCGGCGTCGTCGGTGTATTGATGGCCGCGGTACCGGAACCCGGAATTGTCGTAGCGGCCGTGCTCGTCGGAATGCCAGATGTCGACCACGGCGCCGCCGATGGGACGGCAGTCCGGCGAGAGCACGAGCCCCTGCACCACCAGCGGTCGGCCGTTCGTGCCCGGTTCCCGCAAATTGGTCCTGAGCGGCGTCCCCGGGGTGTAGAACGGTCCATCGGTCAGCTCGGGTATGGCGCGCGTGCAGGCAAGCGGTGGAGCGAGTCCGAGGGAGCGGTCGGCGGCTGGACCCGAAAAGGGATAGCCCAGCAGCGTGGCCCGGGTTCGAGCCAGACAGGACAGAGCCGTGACACCCGCTGCCGCCGCGCCGATCAAGGCGGCGCGACGGGAAAAAGTGCGCTTCGACATGAGAAAATCATAAGCTGACCGGCAAGGTCGGTCAAGACGGCATCAATGTCGTGGTGCTTGCGAGAATATAGCGAAACCACTATATTCCTGTATGGTAGGCACTACGTTGAAACCTGTCGAATGGGTTGGCTCGAGTAAGGAGGATCTCAAGAAGTTTCCTGATCCGGTGAAGGATCGCGTCGGCTTTGCATTGTACCAAGCGCAACTCGGCTTCAAGCACCGCGACGCCAAACCGCTGAGAGGCTTGGGTTCCAGTGTTCTGGAGGTAGTGTCAAGATATGATGGGGATACCTACAGGGCAGTCTATACAGTTCGGTTCAAGTTGGCCGTGTATGTGCTCCACGCTTTCCAGAAGAAGTCCAAACGGGGCGCGGAGACACCCAGGCCAGAAATCGATTTGGTCAAACGCAGGTTGAAGGCGGCGGAACAACACTACAGCCGCGTCTACGGCGAAGGATAGCTCAATGGACAGGAAAGAGACCAGGATCGAACGGAGCAGCGGCAACGTGTTCAGGGATCTCGGGCATCCTGAGGCGGACGCACACCTCTTGAAGGCAGAACTCGTGAGTCGCATCGAAGAGGTCATTCGCCGGCGTGGCCTCAAGCAGGTCGAAGCGGCGAAATTGCTTGGACTGTCTCAGCCCGACGTTTCACGGCTTCTGCGGGGAGATTTTCGTGAGTATTCCATGGAGCGCCTGCTACGTCTGCTGACGGCCTTGGGGCGTGATGTGGAGATCGTAATTCGTCAGACAGGTCGAAAGCGGGCTGGCAGGCTCAGCGTGGCCCTCGACGACCCAGAATCAGGTCGCCAGATCGCGCTGGCCGATGAGATAATGCACGATGACCGCGAGGTTCTGCGAGCGTTGTCGAAATAGACGACCACAAGGGCCAACATGGGTTCGATACTGTGCTGAGAGGTGGGGCTGGAAGGAGAGTGAGTGACTGCATCAAACCACGTGCGCGAAAACCCCTCGTTGAATCCTCACAGAACGACTTCGTCCTCTACGACGGCGAATGCATCTACTGTCGCACGTATGCGCGGAAGTCCCGCTTCCGGACCTCGGACGGAAGGCGGTTGCGGTTCATCGACGGCAGAAACGTCCCTGACCTCGTGGATGAGTTGCGGCGGGACGGATGCGACCTCGAGGACGGCATGATCCTCGTGCTGCAGAGCCGGCGCTACCAAGGGGCCGAGGCCATGGAGGCGCTCAGTTCCCTGGCCGTCGAACCCGGGTTGGTCAATATGCTTACGCGATGGGTGGGGTCCAGTTCCGAACGGGCGCGCTTCTTCTATCCGTGGTTCCGGCGCTTGCGTCAAGTGGGTCTCTGGATGGCCGGCAAGTCGGGTTTCCGTAAGTGACGGCGAGTCGGAATTTTTCCTGCCACCGGGGAAGCCCTATATTGGACGCTCCATGTCACAGCCGTTGGACCGACGCAGCGACAGGGAGTTGGTGGAGCTATGCAACCGCGGCGACCGCGATGACGCGGTCCAGGCTTTCGAGACGCTCTATCGCCGGCACCGCGACTACGTCACGCGGGTGGCCTTGCGGTTCGGCGCCGACCGGGAGGCGGCCGTCGATGTGCTGCAGGAGACGTTCCTCTACCTGCTGAAGAAGTTTCCCCCCGCGGGTGAAGGGCTGGTGCTGACTGCGCAGCTCCGATCACTGCTCTACCCCGTGGCCAAGAACCTGACCCTTTCCTTCTTGCGGCGGCGCGAGCACCTGGACGATTCCACGGAGTTCGATCCCGACCGGCTGCCGGCGCCAGGCGCGACCGATCCGCTGGAACGCGATCCGGCGCGGCTGTCGTCGGCCCTGTCCCGGTTGTCGCCGGAGCGTCGGGAGGTGCTGCTGCTGCGTTTCGTCGACGACATGTCCCTTCAGGACATCGCGGACACCCTTTCCATCCCGCTGGGCACGGTGAAGTCCCGGCTGCATCTCGCGGTCAGGGATCTTCGGAACAGTCCCGAGATCAAGGATTTCGGCCGGCCGTGAACCTTTCGGCGCCCGCGTGCGCTTAACCGGATGGAACCATGCAGTCCGATGACGACAGAACCATCCGGTCCGGTGAAGAAGACGTCGACCTGCCCGACGAGTTGATCCAGGGCCTCAAGCGCGTCGACAAGGCCGTGGCCCTTGTGTCGCCGGACGCGGACCGGCGCGTGGCCGAGGCCGCCAGGGCTCATTTCGGGCAGCGGCCGAGGCGAGCGCGTGCGGCCGGGCTTCGCTGGGCCATGGCCGGGAGTCTGGCCGCGAGCCTCCTGGTGGGCGTGCTCTTCTGGCGGACGCAGACCCCGATGGAACCCATCCGGGTCGCCAATGTTGTCCCCGTTCCCAACGATATCGACGGCTCCGGTGCGGTGGACATCCTGGACGCGTTCGCCTTGGCACGGATGGCGCACGAAGGTTCGGTGCCGGCCACACGGGCGAAGACGGATTCCGTGCCGCGCATGGCGCGGACGGACGGCCCATCGACCACGCAGACCGAGATCGATGCACTGGCCATGAGCGTCGTGGCGTTGGACGGTACGGCGGAGAGGCTATGACCGGTTGGCGCTCCATGTACCTGCTCTGCTTGGTCCTGTGGACCGCCGCATGGCCCGGCTTGTCCCGCGCGGACGAAACCAAGGTCCGGTTCGCGGCCCTCGACATCCACCTGGAATCCGCCGAGCCCGTGGCCGCGTGGCAGTTCGAGTTGTCGGAAGCAGCCGGCCGGATGCGCGTGGTGGGCGTGGAGAACGGCGACAGCCCGGCGTTCGCCAGGGCTCCCTACTACGACCGCAAGGCCGTCAACGACGGGCGCGCCGACCGCATCATCGTCGCGGATTTCACCTTGCGGCCAGCGGCCGAGCTGCCGGCGGGCAAGTTCCGCATCGCCACCGTGCACGTTCGCCTCACGGGCGGCTCCGAGCCCGACTACGTCCTCCGTCTGGTCACGGCGGGCAATGCCCGGGGCGAACCCATCCGGGCCTCGATGCACCTTAGCGTTCAGTCAAGGAGATAGCGCGCATGAGAAAACTCGATATCGGCAGCGGTTTGATGACCGGCACGGCGCTGTGCCTGCTCCTGATCGCGGGGGCATGCTCGCTCGGGGACGATGCGGCGGAGGAGGTGCGTACGGCCGGCCCCGTGTCTCACGAAAAGCCGGAGAGCGCGGAAGTCTCTCAGGCGCCTCCGTCCAGCCCGTCCGGTGGTGCCGCGGTGGCGGAGGCTCCGGTGCCGGCGGTGCAAGCGGGTCGAGGCGGTCCGGGGCGGGGGCGGTTGCAGAGCTTGATGCTGTCGCCCCAGTCCATCGTGCGCGGGAAAGGACTCCGGCTTCGAATGGCTCGGACGGGGGTTGCGGCGGCCGGGCCTTTGACGGTGGGCGAAGAGCTCTGGATCATCGCGACGCCCCGGCCCGCGACACCCGCGGCTGAGGCGGCGAAGCCGGACCAGCCGGGTTCGGGCGCGCTGATGGCGGCCCGTCCCGCCGGCGACGAGGAAAAGACGAAGGTGCCGCTCCCTCTCAAGCGCACAGAGGTCCAGGCGGCCATCACCGGCTACGTGGGGACGGTGGACGTCACCCAACAGTTCGAGAACCCCTTCGACGAGAAGATCGAAGCGGTCTACATGTTCCCGTTGCCGGAGAAGGCGGCGGTGAGCGAGTTCGTCATGACCATCGGCGAGCGCCGCATCCGCGGCATCCTGCGGGAGAAGGAAGAGGCCGAGCGCATCTACCGGGAGGCGCGGGCGCAGGGCTATCGGGCCAGCTTGCTCACCCAGCACCGCCCCAACATCTTCGAGCAGAAGGTCGCCAACATCGAGCCCGGCAAACGCATCGACGTCAATATCCGTTACTTCCACTCCCTGGCGTACCGTGACGGCTGGTACACGTTCGTGCTCCCCACGGTCGTCGGCCCCCGTTACAACCCGCCCGGCTCCAAGGACCCGGTGCATGCGTTGCCGCGTTCCCACGTCCAGCCGGTCTCGACCGGCACCGGAGTACGCTACCTGCGTCCCGAGGAGCGTTCCGGCCACGACATCGGCATAACGGTCAAGCTCAACACCGGCGTGCCCATCGAAGCCATCGAGTCCAGCCATCGCATCGACGAGACCCGCACGGGTCCGGAGACCGCGACCATCAGCCTTGCCGACCAGGCGACGATTCCCAACAGGGACTTCGTCCTCAAGTTCAAGGTGGCGGGCGGACGCGTAAAGACGAACCTCCTGACCTACGTGGATCGGAAGAAAGGACAGGGCTACTTCACCCTGGTGCTGTATCCGCCCGAGCACCTGGAGAGCGCGCCGAGGCATCCCATGGAGATGGTCTTCGTGCTGGACTGCTCGGGCTCCATGAACGGCGAGCCCATCGCGCAAGCCAAGGCCGCCGTTCTCGCGGCCCTCGACCTGCTCGGTCCCGGAGACACCTTTCAGATCATCCGCTTCTCCAACAACGCCAGCCGGTTCGGGCCCGACCCGGTTCCGGCCACCCCGGAAAACATCGCCCGCGCCAAGCGCTATGTTCGACAGCTCCAGGGCGGCGGCGGCACGCGCATGATCGAAGGCATTCGCGCCGCGCTCCATTTCCCTCACGACTCCAAACGCCTGCGCTTCGTGACCTTCATGACCGACGGCTACATCGGCAACGAGGTCGAGATCCTCGACGCGATCCACAAGTCGATCGGGGAGTCGCGGATCTTCAGCTTCGGAGTGGGTTCTTCGGTCAACCACTATCTCCTGAACCGCATGGCCAAGGTGGGACGCGGGGCCGCCGCATACCTCGGACTGGACGATTCGGGCGCGCAAGTGATGCGATATTTCTTCAACCGCATCAGCCGCCCCGTGCTGACGGACGTCAAGATCGACTGGGGAACGATGAAGGTGACCGACACCTATCCGCAACGCCTGCCCGATCTCTTCGTCGGCCGGGCCGTCGTCGTCACCGGCAAGTTCACGGGCGAGCCTGCCGAGCCGGTGGTGCGGGGCCGGGCCGGCGGCCGGCCAGTCGAATATGTCGTGGCCCGGAGTGCCAATGAAGACGCCCACAAGTTCATACCCAACGTGTGGGCCCGGCTTCGAATCGCCGACCTCGCGGACCGTCAGGCCTGGACCGCCGATCCACACAACGAGCTGGCCGGATCGATTAAGAAGACCGCGTTGAGTTACGGTCTGATGTCCGACTACACGGCCTTCGTCGCGGTCGATGCAAGCCAACGCACCGAGGGCAAGGACGGTACCACGGTGTACCAGGCTGTCCCCGTACCCGACGGCGTGCGCTACACCACCACGGTGAAAGAGGAGGACCCGGCTAGAGATGTGCAGTGACGGGTGGGAGCGGGTCCTTCTAGGCCGACCCTTCGGACTTGCATTGCAGATGGACCTCGGTTATACGAATGTATAATACTGGAGGGTGCCATGCATACTACAAACCTGCGCAAGGTCGGCGGTTCCATCATGCTCGCGGTCCCTCCGGCCCTCCTCGACCTCCTGAATCTCCGCATCGGGGCCAAGGTGGATATCGACGTGGAGAAGGGACGCCTGGTCATCGAGCCCAAGGCGCGACCACGCTACTCGCTTGATGAGCTGCTGGCCCAGTGCGACGAAAACGAAACCCCTTCTCCCGAGGATCGCGCTTGGCTTGAAGCCAAGCCGGTGGGCAAAGAGCTGCTGTAGTGAAGCGGGGTGACATCTGGCTCGTCAGCCTCGACCCCACTGCCGGCCATGAACAGCAGGGCACCCGCCCGGTACTGATCGTTTCTCCCGCACCTTTCAACGACCTGACCGGGACGCCGGTCGTCTTGCCCATCACCACGGGTGGAGGCTTCGCACGCAGACGCGGCTTCGCCGTTTCTCTCGAGGGCGCAGGTACTCGAACCACCGGCGTGATCCGTTGCGATCAGCCCCGCACCCTTGACCTATCAGCGCGGAAGGGGAAGTTCGTCGAAACCGTCCCCGAACACATCATCGACGATGCGCTTGCCCGCTTGGCCACGGTTCTGGATAGGTAGCGTCAACCGGGTGTGGAAGTCGTCGCTCCCGCCGTCTCTATCGGCGCTGCCACCGGCGCGGGTCGCTCAGGCGCCCTCCGGGTCTTGAGGAACCACACCATCACGATCAAACCCAGGTACATCAGGCCGATCATCATGAAGAGCTGGTGGTAGGCGAGGGTCACTCCCTCGCTCAGCAGGCTGAATCCCAGCAGGGACTCGGCGCGTTGTTCCAGGCCGATGCCGAACTGGCCGGCGTGCTGGAGCAGGGCGTGGATCTGGAGCATGACATCGTCGCGCAGGTTTTCCGTCAGGCGGGCGCCTAGCCCGGGGGTCATGGCCTCGACCTTGTAGAAGATGTGGCGCTCCAGGAGGAAGCTCAGGGTGGCGATGCCGAAGGCTTCGCCCAACCCGCGGGCGAGGCCCAGGATGCCGCTGCCCATGCGCGACTCGCCCTCGGGCAGGGCGCCCAAGGCGATGGAGTTGAGCGGCGCGTTGATGGTGGACTGGCCGATGCTCTTGAGTATCACCAGGAAGTAGATCACACCCACGCCGGTCCAGATGGTGACGTTGGCCAGGCTGAAGAGCGTCACCGTGAGCAGCACGAGCCCCGTCACCAGCAGGATCCTGGGTCCGAACCGGTCCGACAGCATGCCGGCGAAGGGCGACACGATGCCCACTGCGACGGCGGCGGGAAGCATGAAGATGCCGGCCTGCAGGGGCGGGTAGAAGAGCGCCTTCTGCAGGAACAGATTCAAGATGAAGCTGGTGCCGCGGAACCCCATGACCCGGATCAGCACGATCATGCTCGAGATGCTGAAGTTGAGGTCCTTGAAGTAGCGGATCTGGACATAGGGGTGCTCGGCCCGGAGCTCGGCGATGATGAAGACCGCGATGAGCAGGGCGGCGGTTCCGAACAGGGACAGGATCCGCTGGCTGGTCCAGCCCTCCTCCTGGCCCTGGGTGAGGCCCAGGAGCATGACCACGAGCCCGCCGGTGAGGGTCAGGAATCCGAGCAGGTCGAAGGCGGAGGGCTTGTGGGACGAGGACCGCCGGGGAAGGATGACCACCGCCGCCATGACGGCGAAAATCAGGGTCGGGAGCGGCAGGTAGAAGATCGTCCGCCAGCTTATGTACTGGGCCAGATAGCCGCCCGCCGGCGGTCCGAAGAACGGCCCCAGCGACCAGCCGGTCATGAACAGCCCCATGGCGAGCCCGCGCTCGTTCCGCGGAAAGGCCTCGTACATGATGGACATGGACACGCCGATGAGCGGCCCCACCCCCATGCCCTGGATGATGCGGAAGAAGATCAGCGAGTTGACGTCCCAGGCGATGGAGCACAGGAACGAGCCCGCGCCGAAGGTGGCGGCGCTCAGGATGAAGAGGTTGCGGTCGCCGATGCGCTGTCCCAGCCAGCCAACGCAGGGAATCAGCACGGTGCGGGTGATCATGAACGCGATCAGCACCCACTGGATCCGGTGCAGCGAGGTGCCCAGCGACGACATCATCGCCGGGATGGCGGTGTCGACGCCCGTGATGCCGAGCCCGACGCTGATCATCCCCAGCGACAGGGTGATGGTGACGGGCCACTTGCGGGCGGGGTCGTATGTCTGGACGGGAGGCGGCGCGGGAGTCATGGCTTGTTAGGCCCTCACCCGGCCTTCGGCCACCCTCTCCCAGAGGGAGAGGGGTTGTATTTGACTACTCAGACAAACTCCCGGGGCGCCCGCTGGCCTGGAGTCCGTCCTCGCCGGATTCCGGCTTCGCGATCCGAACCACCGCGAGCATGCCCACCCGGAGGATGCCGTCGGTGTTCTCCACCGCGATCTTCACCGGCAGCTTCTGCGTAGACTTGATGAACACGCCGGTGAGCTTTTGCGGCGAGAACAGCGAGAACTCGGAAGTGGTGGCGCCGCCCACGTCCACGACCTTGCCCTCGAACTCGACGCCGGGATACGAATCCAGCCTCACCGTGGCGCTGTTGCCGGGCTTGACGAAGCGGATCTGGGTCTCATCCACGTTGGCTTCCACCCAGTAGCGGCTGGAGTCCACCACCATGTAGACGGGCTGGCCGGCCTGCACGAACTCTCCCTTGTGGGCATTCTTCTTCACCACCACGCCCTTCACCGGACTGCGCAGCGTCATCAGCCCCAGCCGCAACTGGAGCTCCTGCAACTCCGCCTCGGCTTCCCGCACCCGCGCCTTCTTGGCCAGCCGCTCGGCTTCCTTGATCTCGCGCCTCCGCTCGTCGGCCGCGTGGCGAAGCTCCCGCTCAGCCTGCATCAGCAGGCTGCGGGCGTGCTCCAGCGCGGCCTTGTGCTGCTCGATGCGGATCAGGACCTCGCGCTTGTCCAGCACCGCCATGATATGGCCGGGCTCCACCGCGTCGCCCTCTTCCCTGGGGAGTGCGTTGATCCTGCCGGGCACGTCGGTGCTGATGGTGACGATGTCGGCCTTGACCCGGGCGTCGTCGGTGGTGATGTAGCCCAGCGACGACCACACCCAGACGCCGAAGGCCGCCACGGCCAGCAGCAGGACGGCCGCGGTCCCCGCGAGCCATCGCTTCTTGCTCGATTCGCTTGCTGTCATGCTCGTCGGCGCCTCGTGAGGAGGCGTTGAAGGCGAGGGTTCGGGCCGATGGGAACGCGATGGTCCGACGCGACGGTTTCGGCCCTGTCTTGGTGAACTAACACGTCCGTTGCCGATCCACAACGTGACGGCGGATGCGGGGCCGCGGCGTCCCTTCCCGGGCTTCCCGAGGCCGGCCGCCGCCCGCCGGGTTCCGTATCATTCGCGAATTTTATATGCTCCCCGCCATGAAAGAGATCCACTTCGTCGACACCACGCTTAGGGATGGCCCGTCCAGCCTGTGGGCCATGAGTATTCGCACCGACATGATCCTGCCGGTGGCCTCGCAAATGGACGAGGCCGGCTTTTTGGGCATGGAGATCATCGCCTCGGCCTTTTTCAAGAAGTGCGTCCGGGAGCTGAAGGACGATCCGTGGGCGCGCATACGGCGGGTCAAGGAGAAGATCCCCAACACGCCGCTGCGGCTCATCCGCAATCGCTACATGGCCGCCTTCCAGCACACCCCGCCGGCGATACAGCAGCTCTGGCTCGAACGGCTGGCGGCCAACGGCATCAGCGAGGCGCGGACCTCCGACCCCTCCAACACGCCGGCGGTGTGGGCCGATCAGGTCCGTACCGCCGCCGAGGCCGGCCTCGACACCATCGTCAACCTGATCTTTTCCATCTCGCCCAAGCACACTGACGAGTATTACGCGGAGCGCGCCCGCGAGGCCGTGAAGCTGCCGGTGAAGCGCATCTGCCTCAAGGACCCGGGCGGGCTGTTGACGCCGGACCGCACCCGCTCGCTAGCCCCGGTGGTGCTGGAGAACGCCGCCGGCGTCCCGGTGGAGTTCCACACTCACTGCAACAGCGGCCTCGGACCGCTGTGCACCCTCGACGCCATCGAGGCCGGCATCCCCATCATCAACGCGGCGCTGCCGCCCCTGTCGGACGGGTCGTCCAACCCGTCGCTCTTCAACATCACTCGCAACGCCCGCGCCCTGGGCTACACCCCGGTCATCGACGAGGAGGGCCTCAGGCCCGTGTCCGAGCATTTCACCCGGGTGGCGAAGGAAGAGGGCTTCCCAATCGGCGAGCCGCTCCACTATGACGCGTATCACTTCGAACACCAAGTGCCCGGCGGCATGATCTCCAACCTGCGGCACCAGCTCGCCAACATCGGCATGGGCGACCGGCTCGGCGAGGTGCTGGACGAGGCCTGCCGGGTGCGGGAAGAGTTCGGCTATCCGATCATGGTCACGCCGTACTCCCAGTTCGTCGGCAGCCAGTGCGCCATCAACGTGATCCTGGGCAAGCGTTACGAGCAGGTCACCGACGAGGTGATCCAGTACGCCATGGGCGTGTGGGGCGAGGAGGAATGCTCGTCCATGGACCCGGACGTGCGCGACCGCATCCTGGACCGGCCCCGGGCCAAGGAACTGGCCGGCTGGCGGCCGCCGGACACGACCGTCGAGGAGCTGCGGGAGAAGATCGGTGGCCCAGGCGTGTCCGACGACGAGCTGCTGCTGCGCTACTTCACCTCCGAGGACGACGTGCGCGCCATGCAGCAGGCGCCTGCCCGGCCCCGGAACGGCGGCGACCTCGTGGGGCTGATCAAGTCCCTCACCGAACGCGCGGACACCAGGCAGATCTTCATACGCCGCCCGGACCTGTCGGTGCGGCTGGGCCGTCAGTCAGAAGCGTAGGTCGGATTAGCGAAGCGGAATCCGACAGGCACCTAGTGTGGTGTCTGGTTAATTCGCAACATAATCTGCGGGTCTTTTTCGCCGTCGGCTGCGTTGCTCTTCCTCGCGTGGTACCCGCCACTGCTCGTCATCGCGCCTTGCCGACGACAAAAAATCCTCCGCATATTATGCTGCGAATTGACCAGACACCACACTAGGCGGAAACGCTCTCGTCGCCCGCGGGTGGACGCGGTCTCAACGCGAAAGTGCAGATGCTGCTACGCGGCGACTATACGCCCAAGTAGCGGACCGTAACGGCCGTGGAATCAGAACGGCAGGCTGTGCGTCCTGGCGCTGTTGCACGGCTTGCAACTCGGGACGACGTTGCCTCTGGTGCTCTTGCCGCCGCGGATGACCGGAACGAGATGGTCCATAGTCAGCTCCCCGGGCGGAAACTTCCCGCCGCAGTGGGCGCACACCCCCTTGCTGGTCCGGTTCTTCCACCACTGGCTGTTGCGCAGCTCGCGGGCCTTGCGGCGCTCGCGGCGTATATCTTCCTCGCTGACCGGAACGAGGAAGGAGTCGGGGTCCGCGGCCACCTTACAGCACCTTGTTCTTGAGGGACCTGAAATACACGGCGAAGCCCGCGGCCACGCCGAGGTACAGCACGCTCCGCACCAGGGCCCAGCCTGTGCCGGCGCTCAGGTAGTTCGTCAGCTCCCACCCGCTGAAGAAGATGAAGAAGGCGATGGACGTGCCTATGAGGATCTTGTGGGCGGTCATCAGTCTCATGGCTCAAATATCCCGCTGGAAGTCTAACGTCATCTGCCTATATCTAGTAGATATCCGGTAGTTCCAACAAACGCCAAGGAGAGACCCTGTCCATGGAAGTGATTCATACCGACAAGGCGCCAAACGCCATCGGCCCTTATGAGCAAGCTATCAAGGCCAACGGCTTCGTGTACACCGCGGGACAGATCGGGCTGGAACCGGCAACCGGCGAGCTCGTCGCCGGCGGCATCGAAGAGCAGGCGCGCCGGGTGCTCGACAACGTCACCGCCGTTCTGGAAGCGGCGGGCAGCTCGTGGGGCCAAGTCGTCAAGACGACCATCTACCTGAACGACATGGCCGATTTCGGCGCCGTCAACGCCATCTACGAGGGTTACCTGGGATCCGCCAAGCCCGCCCGCACCACGGTGGCGGTTGCGGGCCTGCCCAAAGGGGCGCTGGTTGAAGTGGACACGGTGGCGCTGGCTTGACGGAGCCCCCTCACCCCGACCCTCTCCCGGTGGGAGAGGGGGTTTTGGGGGTGCCGTCCGAGTTCAGGTAGTCCCGCCAGACGTGGGCGGCCTCGAAACCCAGCACCTCCGCCGCCTTGGTGACGTCGAGGCCGCCCCAGTGTCCTGAATAACCTTCCTTGATCCTGGTGCCGGGGATGTATCTTCGCACCAATTCCCCGGTGGGTTCGAGATAACGGCTCGTGGCCGCGGCGATGTTGAAGACCTCGTGCCCGGAAAGCGGGGTCTCCAGCGCCAACCGGCACGCGACGGCGGCGTCCCGCGCGTCCACGTAGCTCCAGAACGTTCCCATCCTGGCGCCGGGGTCGGCCCAGCGCTCCGGCAGCGCGCGGTAGGCGGGGTCGAAGTTCACGCCGCTGAACCGCAGGCTCACCACCGTGATGTCGCTGTACCGCGTGACCGAGTCAGCCAGTTGCTCGCCGAACACCTTGGAGAGGGCGTAGGGGTCCTGGGGCCGGCACGGGTAGGCCTCGTCCAGGGGCAAATAGTCGGGCTCCCATATACTGTGGGCGTAGAGGAAGCCGTAGGCGGCGATGCTCGAAGCGCAGACGACGCGCGGGACGCCCAGGTCCACTGCGGCCTTTAGCACGTTGTATGTTGCGGTGACGTTGTTGCTGAAGGTCTCGCAGTCCGGCGCCAGGTTGGGAGCCTGGTACGCGCCGAGGTGGACAACGGCCCCTGCGCCCCTGAAGGCCTCGTAGAGATCGCCCGAGCGGCGCAGGTCACAGATCCAGGAGTCGCACTGCTTCTTCGGCGGCGGCACGATGTCCAGGCTCAGGGCCTCGTAGCCGCGCTCGAGAAGGTGGCCGATCGCTTGCTGTCCAAGGCGGCCGCTGCCGCCGGTAACCACTACTTTAGGCATATCTGGTGTCTTGTCCGAGAAAGTATGCTGTCCTTCGACTTCGCGACGCTACGCCTGTCCTGACCCCTCGACAAGCTCAGGACAGGCTTGTCGAAGGGCTCAGGACAGACGGCCAATCAGTCTCGCGGTTCAGCGGTCCTCACCCCCACGAAGGAGTCCAGCTTGACCAGACCCTCCGCGTCCTCCTCAAGCCGCAACGCCTTGGGCTCCCTGCCCGCGGCCACGGCGTCGATGGCGTCGCGGATCATGCGGCGCAGCATGATGATGCCGCGGTCGGAGGTGCCCAGGCGCTCCTCGCGCTCCCCCAGCAGACGTTGGGTGCCCTGGGTGACGATGTCCTCCTGCCGGATGTTGCCGCGGAAGGGCATGAGCGGCCGCTTGTCGTAGGGCTTGACCTCTCCCTTGGGAGTCTCACGCTTCCGCATCCGCCCCAGCCGCTCGAAGATGTCCGGATCGGGGCCGGTGTAGTAGTCGACGGTGAACAGCATGAAGTGGTCGTCGTCGTTGGGCGTGAGGAACATGAAATGTTCGTAGTTGGAGCCCACCTTCTCCAGCACCTCCGGCTCCACCCGCGCGTGAACGAACTCGGTGTCGCCCACCTGGAGGATGCTCGGCAGCCCCAGGCTCATCTCGTCGACGAACTCGGTGCCTTCCGCGGGACCCGGCTTGGACATGACCATCTTCATTCCGTAGGGGGTCTCCACCGGCTCGTAGTCCGGCGGGCTCTTGGCGCTGAAGAACTCGCCTCCCCAGGTCTGCTCGCCGTAGGCGCTGCGGCTGTGAAGGATCCAGACGTGGCAGGGATCGGCGCTGTTCTCGTAGAAGTTGAACCAGTTGTAGTCGAAGTGGCGGGTGCTCTCCACCAGCCGCTGCCCGCCGTGGTCCACCAGCGGCGAGTAGTTGGGCAGGGGCGGGGGATCGGCGGGGTCCGGCCCCATGTAGGCGAAGATCAATCCTCCGAGCGTCCTAACGGGATAGGCCGGATGCTTCACCTTGGCGCAGAAGGCGGTCTCCGTCGGCTCGGACGGCTGTTCCAGGCAGTTGCCCGCCACGTCGTAGAGCCAGCCGTGATAGGGGCAGCGGATGCCGCGCTCCTCGACGTCGCCGTACTCCAGGGACGAGCCGCGGTGGGAGCAGTCTCGCCCGATGAGGCCCAGCTGCCCCGTGAGGTCCCTGAACAGCACCAAGTCCTCCCCCAACACCCGCACCGCCCGGGGGACGTCGTGCAGCTCCTGCTCCGTGCCAACCGCGAGCCAGTAGCGCCGCAGCCACTCGCCGCCCGGCGTGCCGCGTCCCACCCGCGGGATGTCCTTGTTTGTGCTTCTGAAGGTGTCCACGCAGAAACCCTGATAGCGTATCCGCGGTATGGCGTCAGTCCAGGAAGCCGCCGCGGCTCAATTCGCGATGCACCGAGTCCCGCGCCTCCGGCGGCAGCGGCTTCGTCTCCCACTTCGGGAACCGCTTGATGGCGAAGCCGCGCATGCGATACATCTCGGCCACCACGGCCCGGCCGTGGCGCTTGATCAGTCCGATGATGACGGCGGTAACGTCGTTGACCCGCCGCTGCAGTTGCACCGCCTGATGGTAGTCCTCCCGCTCCAGCGCGCGCCACAGCTCGACGCACAGCTCGGGGATGCAACTCGTGGGCGGGTTGATCATTCCCGCGACGCCGAAGGGCACCAGCCCGAAGATGTCCGCGTTGCCGGTGAACACCGACACGTCCGGCGGGAACAGCCGCACGTAGTCCAGCATGGCGCCGGCGCCGTAGGCCACCTTGATGCCGCGGATGGTAGGGATCTCCTCCTTCATGCGCTGGGCGAAAGGCGGCGCGATGGAGATGCCCGAGTACTTGGGGTTCTCGTAGATGAAGATGGGCAGCGGCACGGCATCCGCCACCGCGCGGAAATGGGCCATGAGCTCGTACTCGGAATGGTCCGAGTAGTAGTACGGCGGAATCACGCCGATGCCGTCGACGCCCTGCTCCGCGGCGTGCCGCGCGAGCTCCACCGTGCTCTCGGCGTCCGCGGTCCCCACGTGAACGATCAGGGGCGCGCGCCCGGCGTTCTGGTCGACGGCGATCTCGGCCGTGCGCTTGCGCTCGGCCATGGACATGGCCGGACCCTGCCCGGAGGAGCCCAACATGAACAGGCCCTGGACCTCCGCGCCGACATAGAAGTCCACGAGCTTCCGGAGCATCGGCTCGTCCACCGTTCCGTCATGCTCGAACGGTGTGATCACCGGAATGACGATGCCCTTGATCATGGTCCTGTTCCTCCGTGGTCATCAGATAGCCCGTGGGTATTGCTGGCGTCAAGCCGGCCCCGGGCTCCCTCTCCGCCCCTGGATTCCCGCTTTCGCGGGAATGACGGAGGGGGCGGCACGTGCCCCTAGCTGCTACCCAGCAGGCGCATGAGCCGGCCGTAGCCGTCGATCTTCTCGCGCATGCTGATGGCCTTGAAGGCGACGTATAGCTGCGAGGTCATGTTGGCGATGACCGGCAGCCCGAGGTCGGTCTCGATGTCCTCGATGACGTCCACCACCGGGAAGTTGGCGCAGGGGATGTAGATGGCGTCGGGGTTGTCCGCTTCCCTCACCGCGCGCTTGGCGGCCTGGTAGATGTCCGCCACCGAGACGGCGCTCGAGGTGGTGAATTCCGTCGTCAGGGAAACCAGCGAGCGCGCCTCGAACCCCCATGCCTTGAGATAGCTCACCACCTTCTCGTTGAGATCGGGAGGATACGGGTCGACCACGGCCAGACGCGACACAGAAAGGTCCCGGAACGCGTCCAGGGCGGCGACGATGCTGGTGGTGCAGGGCACCCCGGTGATGGTCTCGAGCTGGTCGATCAGCTTCGTCTCGAACCCCTTGCCCTGGCTCAGCACCAGGGGCGAGCCGCCGTGGATGATGAAATCGCAGGAGCGCCGCTTGAGCTCGTGCGCGCAGGCCTCCACCTGCTTGAGCGCTTCCTTGTAGGCCTCTTCCTTCCAGCCGCCCACCATGCACGCCACCCCGATGAAGCCCACGCCGTCCGGCACGATGCGGTAGAAGTCATAGGCGTTCAACTCGATGATGGAGGGTGAGATGTAGCCGATTCTGGCGCGGTAGCCGAACATGCGCCGCTCCTTTCCGGTGTAGTGTCCTGCACACGGATACGCTCCCAAGATGGGAATGCGTATTCGTGACGCGGAGACCAAGCTCAGCCCGCGTCGTTGAACTTGTAGAACGGGTCGACGGGGTACTCTTCACCCGACTCCAGGAAATCCCTCACGCGCCCCGCAAGGCGCGCGTCCAGTCCGCGCGCCTTCCCGGGCGACGCCGGCGTGATCTTCTGCTTGATTTCCTTGAGCAACGCCTTCTCGTCGAGCCGTACGTGCTTCCCGCCGCGATAGAGGATCTCGCCGTCCACCATGACGGTGTCCACAGCCCCTGCCCCGCCCCGGTAGATCATGGCGTCGACGGGCGTTTGGTGTCTTGCGAGGTACGGCTCCGCGATGGGCTGCGAGTCCACCAGCACCAAGTCCGCGCGCTTGCCGGGTTCCAGGGTGCCGCAATGGGCGCCCCAGCCGAGGACATCCGTCCCACTCGCGGTTGCCGCCCGGAAGATGGCATCCAGCGGCACGAGCCCCGGGCCGGCCCCGGGAATGCGCTGCAGGTTGGCCGCGAGGCGCATCTCCTGGAACATGTCGGGACGGTCGTTGAACGGACTGCTGTCAAGCCCCATGCCCAGCCGCACCCCCGCGGCGTGAAACTCCGTCAGCGGGGCGATGCCGCTGCGCAGGCGCAGGTTGGAGCTGGGGTTGTGCACCACCGCGGCGCCCTTGGCGGTGGTGGTGCGGGTGTCCTCGCGGTTGAGCCACACGCCGTGAGCCAGGCTTACGTCCGGCGCCAGGAAGTCGAGTCCGGCGAGCCACTGCACCGCGCTCCTGCCGTATTCCCGCAGGAAGTACGAGCGCTGGTACTTGGTCTCGAGCACGTGGATCTGGATGCCCAGCCCGCGCTCGCTGGCCTCCCGGCGGATGGCGCGCAGGAGATCCTCGGTGCACCACTGAGGGCCGGCCGGCGTCAGGAACAGGCGCGCGCGGTCGCGGTCAGCGTCCATGGAGTCGGCGAGCCGCCGTGCGGTCCGGAAATAGTCGTCCGGCGCCGCCGTACGAGACCTGCCGTGGCGCTCCACGGCCTGCTCCCGCAGCGCGGGCGGCAGCGACGCCAGGAACTGGTCGTCGCCGTACACGATGTGATTGCGGTCGCGGACGTCCAGACCGAAGGACACGCGCATGCCCGCAACCCGGTAGGCCCGCAGCCGTTCGTCCACGTCGGCGTCGTAGGTCTCGGGCGACCGGCTGGAGTTGTAGTGCAGGCACGTGGTGATGCCCGCCTCGATCATGGTCTTGCAGGCGTAGAGCAGGTCGAGGTAGGGATCGAGCCCGGCGCGGGGCTCGGCCGCCGCGAACCGGGAGATCTCGAAACAGTCGTCCCTGCCGCCCAACTGGAAGTCCGTGAGCCCCTTGCCGTGCTGGTGCGCGTTGACGAAGCCCGGAATGACCCAGTGACGCGAGGAGCCCACCCCGGTGGCGGTAGCGTAGGATGTCTTCAGGTCCTGATACCGTCCCACCTCGACGATGTCCCGGCCCGACACCGCCACGGCGCCGTTGCGGATGACGCCGGGAGAGCCGTCCACTGCCATGGTGACCACGAATTTGCCACGAACGAGATAGTTCATATCCGACCCCCCCCCTTTGCTGGTGCACGTCGTTGTCCGGCACGGGCCGCAAGCCCGTCATCGTCAACCCCCGAGCCCCAGGAACCGCAAGCAGTTCTCGGACGACACCCGTTCCCGTTCCTCGGCGGTGAGCCCCAGCTCGTCGAATTCGTCCTCCGGCGACTGGTCCCGGAACATGAACGGATAGTCGGAGCCGATGACCACCTGGCTCGCGCCCACGGTGTCGATGAGGTAGCGCACCGTACGGTTGTCGAAGAAGACGTCGTCGTAGAAGAACATGCGGGCGTACTCGGAGGGCTTCCTCGGCATGAGCGCCTGGAAGTTGGGGTTCTTGTGCCAGGCGTTCTCAAGGCGCGGCAGGAGCTGGGTGAAGGTGCCGCCGCCGTGGCTGAACAGCAGCTTGAGCCCCGGGCAGGCCTCCATGAGGCCGCCGGTGATCATGCTGGCGATGCCCAGCGCTCCTTCCAGCGGGAACGCCACGATGTTCTCGATGAACGGCGGACCCGTCACCCGGTCCATGAAGGTAACGTGCTGGGCATGCACGAAGATGGGCACGTCCAGCTCCTCGGCGGCCTTGAAGAAGGGCAGGAACTCGGGCTCGCCCAGGCTCCTGCCGTTGACGTTGCTGAGCAGCTCCAGGCCGTGGAGGCCCAGGGACTTGACCCGCTCCAGCTCCGCCGTGGCAAGCTCCACGTCCTGGAGCGGCACCGAGCCCAGCGCGTAGAAGCGGTCCGGCGCCTCGTCCACCATGCGCATCAGCACCTCGTTCAGATGGCGCGCCAGGTCCAGTCCGTCCCTCGGCTCCAGCCGGTAGGCCAGCAGCTCCGGCATGGGCGACAGCACCTGCCGGTCCACCGCGTAGTCCGGCGCCGCCATCTCCCGCATACGCCGAGGCACCGACCAGCAACGGTCCACCACCGTGCGGAAGTTCCGGCCGGCGATCATGACGTTGGCCGTCTCCGGCCCGGTGTGGTCCATGGACGGCCAGCGGTCGCCCGCGGCGCGGTCTCCCACCGGAGGGAAGTGTTCGGGGACGATGTGGGTGTGAGCGTCGATGACCATGCAGTGCTCCCATACAGAATTTGCGAGTCAGCTCCGGTTACGCGCTACTCGCCCGGGGCGGGGCCACGATGAACAGGCTCAGGAAACCTGAGATCACGAGCGTCACGGCGAAGATAGTGAAAGGAACCGTGTAGCTGCCCGTCCAGTCGAAGAGAAAGCCGAAGAACGGCGGCCCCAGGGCCGCGAAACTGTGGGTCATGAGAATCCCCAGGCCCCGGATCCTGCCCATCGACAGACGCCCGAAGATCCGCGCCCACACGACGTCCTGCAACACCATGTTACCACCGAGCCCCACCCCG
This sequence comes from Deltaproteobacteria bacterium, assembly GCA_028818755.1. Taxonomy (GTDB): domain Bacteria; phylum Desulfobacterota; class Binatia; order UBA9968; family JAJDTQ01; genus JAJDTQ01. Next base: position 28,233 of record JAPPNF010000138.1, read on the forward strand.
TAAAAGAAGAACCCGACATAGACGAGGGTCAGGGAGCCGGAGGTGATGGCCACGGTCAGACCGGCGGCCTGAATCACGAACTTGGCCAGAGTGCTCCAGCGCACGTCCACGCGGTCCGCGATCAGGCCCCAGACGATCGGCGAGCCGAGCTGGGTGGAAGCAATGACGCTCAGGGCGCCCACGGCACGCAGATCCGAATAGCCGAGGTCGGTGACATAGGCGAACACGTGCAGATTGACGCCGGTGACGCCGACCGCGGACACGCCGAAAACCGCCACGATCAACCAGAAGGCCCGGGTCCGCAGGCCCGCCTTCCGGCTCCAGATGCGGGCCTCGCTCGCGGCGTACGGCTGCGGCCGTGGCGTTTTTCCCTCTGTCACGGCCACGGGATCCAAGCCGTCCGGATTGAGCTCCATGTCTTCGGGTGACCGCCGGATGTAGAAGAGGGCCGGGGCGACGATCAGCACCAGGGTCAACACGCCGAACACGGCCCAGGTGTGGCGCCAGCCCAGCCAGGCCAGCAGGGGCACCACCAGGACCGGCATGACGATCTTCGCGAAGCCGATGCCCATGCTGGAGACGGCGATGGCCCGGCCGCGTTTCCGGACGAACCACCGGGCGATCATGACGTTGATGACCATGTAGCCCAGCAAGCCGTCGCCCACCGTCACGAAAGTCCAGCGCACCAGGACGAACTGCCAGAAGACCTCGACCTGGCTGAGGATGAAATAGCCCACGGCGGCCACCACCGCACCCCCGGCCACGAGCCACCGGCTGCCGTGCCGGTCCACCAGCGGACCGACGAAGGGCGCCATGAAAGCGCCGATGACACCCTCGCCCGACCGCAGCAGCGAGAAGACGCCGCGGGACACTCCCAGATCCAGTGTCATCGGTTTGAGGAAAATGCTCAGGGTGCTGGCAAGGGCGAACGAGGAGGCGACGTTGGCGATGAAACCGACGGCGACGATGTACCAGCCGTAGTAGATCCGTCCCGATGCGTGTGCATGATGTGCTGAAACCGGCGTGACCACCTGTCACGGGTAACAGGGTTCGTAACGGATGGAAACCGGCATCGCCGACCGGATGCGGGTACATGGACCGGCCGGTCGTTTGTGGTATAGAGTCGTCGAGGCTTGGCAGCCAATGCGCCCAGACACATCCTCCCCTGGAAAGCGTGCCCTCGACCTCGATCGGGGGCGGGTATCCCCATCCCCCTGGATTCCCGCTTTCGCGGGAATGACGGTTTTCTGAGTTTCGTTGGCTGTGCCGCAATGAAGGCCGACGAGCCCGACAGAAGGAGAAAATCATGCGTGTGTTGATTACCGGGGCTGGCCTTATCGGCTCCCACGTGGCTGCGGAACTGAGTTCACGCGGGGATGAGGTCACGTTCTTCGACGTGGTGGCGAAGCCGGACTACATCCGGCACGTCACCGGCAAGGACCTGCCGCTGATACGCGGCGACATCTGCGACCTGGCGGCGCTGATGGACGCCTTTCTGACGGTAAAGCCCGAGTGCGTCATCCACCTGGCCGCATCCGTGGGCGAGTCCAACATCCCCAACGTCTACGGCGGCTTCCAGGTCAACCTGGTGGCCACCTTGAACGTCGCGGAGGCGGTCCGGCTCGCGGGCGTGCGGCGGCTGGTGCATGCGAGTACCCAGGCGGTGTACCAGGACGCCGACCCAGGAGAGCTGCTTCGGGAAGACTCTCCGGTGGACGGCCGCGGCCGCGTCTACAACGCCTCCAAGCTGGCGTGCGAGCACGTGCTCAGGACCTTCGCCGCCAAGCAGGCCTTCGAGCTCGTGATGCTGCGCTTCGCCGGGGTGTACGGATACCGGGCGGTGGCCGGTGGGCCGGGGGTGGCGGTGCAGGAGGCCGTCTGGGCCGCCATGGCTGGAGAGGAAGCGGTGCTCAACGCCTACGAGACCGTGGACTTCGTCTACGTCAAGGACCTTGCCGACGGCATCGCCCGGGCGGTCCACACCGCGCCGCTGTCCCACGACGTGTACAACCTCGGCAGCGGCGCCCTCACCACCTTGGAGGACGTCGAGGCCGCGCTCCATGCGATCTTCCCCGACATCCGCCTGCGCCGGGGCACCCTCACGCCCAAGCGGCCGCAAATGGACATCAGCCGGGCACGGGACGAGCTGGGTTACGCTCCGGAGTACAAGCTGGAAGCAGGGCTGCGGGACTACATCGCGGAGCTGAACCGCGAGTGATGCAAACAGGACGCCGACGGCGGGGAGGCAGGTCCTTCGGGGAGCCCTCACCCGGCCTCCGGCCACCCTCTCCCAGAGGGAGAGGGGCTTGAGCTACCATCGTCTTCGTCGAATCGCACCTCTGACTCCCTCTCCCCCTGAGAGAGGGTTGGGGTGAGGGTCTTCAGGTCGCTGCCACGCTCCGGGAGGCGGCCGCTTCCGTCAGGGTCGTGGTGGGGGATACGTACTCCAGGTCCGTCAGCACCTCGATGAGCGCGGGACCGGAGGCTGCCAGAGCCTGCTTCAGCGCCGGCAGGAACTCGTCGTCCCGGCTGACCTTGATCCCCAGGGCGCCGTAGCCGTTGCCCAGGGCGGCGAAGTCGGGGTTGACCAGGTCCGTGCCGTAGTTCCTGCCGGGATACTGGGCCTCCTGGTCCATGCGGATGGTGCCGTACGAGCCGTTCGCGTACACGATCACGATGATCTTCACCCCGTACTGGCGCGCGGTGGCGATTTCCTGTCCCGTCATCAGGAAGCCGCCATCGCCAACGTGGGCAATGACGGTCCGTTCCGGATGGGCCAGCCTGGCGGCAACCGCGGCGGGCACGGCCGGGCCCATGCTGCCCAGGTTGGGGACGATGTAGGAATCGGCGTGATCGAACTCGATGTAACGCTGCACCCAGCCGCCGAAGCTCCCGGCGTCGTGGGTGTGGATGGTATCCGCCGGGACGTTCGCCTTGATATCCGCCATGACCCGTTCCATGGAGACAGCGCCCGTGGGGCGCTCGGGCGGGGTGGCATAGCGCCGCTGCCGGTTGTGATAGTCGGCGATCCAGGCGGCACGGGCCTCGTTGGGGCCGGCGCCGTCGGACTCCAGCGCCGCCGCCAGGGCCTTGCGCGGATCCGCCAGCACGGCCAGGTCCGGGCTGAAGTTCTGGCCGATGTTGCCGGCGTCGGCGTCGATCTGGATGGTCGCCAGCCCCGGGTGCGGCAGCGTATAGTTGCCGGAAACCTGCTGGTTGAACCGGCAGCCGACGATCAGCAGCAGATCGGCATCGTCGTGCACGATCTGTTTGGCGTGATTGTTGCGGCTCCCGAGATTGCCCACGTAGTGCGGATGGGTGTTGGGGAAAACGTCCTGGCGCTTGAACGCGCTCACTACCGGCAGTTGAAACTTCTCGGCGAAGGCCACGAGTTCCTCACGGCCACGCGCGTACTGGACGCCGGAACCCGCCAGCAACACCGGGTTCCCGGCCCGGTTGACGCGTTCCACCATCTCCCGGATCAGCTCCGGGTCCGGGCTCGGACGGACCTCGGGGTAAGGATCCACCATGGTGATGTCCGCCTCTTCCTCGAGCATGTCCCTGGGAAGCGAAACAACCACCGGGCCCGGCCGGCCCGAGCGCGCCACGTGGAAAGCACGCGCCATGATGCGCGGCACCTCGCGCGGGTCGTTGATCTCGATGACCCACTTGGCGATGCTGCCGAAGAAATGCGTGTAGTCGATCTCCTGGCCGGACTCCTTGCCCCGGTGGGATCTGGCCACCTGGCCGATGAGCAGGATCAGCGGCGTCGAGTCGTACCTGGCGAGGTGCACTCCGATGCTCGCGTTGGTGGCGCCGGGACCGCGGGTGACGATGCACACGCCCGGCGTGCGCGTGGTCTTGCCGTAGGCCTCGGCCATGAGGCAGGCGCTGCCCTCGTGCCGGTTGGTGATGAGGGTAATCTCGGGGACGTCCCTCAACCCGTCCAGCAGGGCGATGTAGCTCTCGCCCGGCACCGAGAAGGCGTGGCGCACCCCTTCGTTGCGTAGCGACCACGCGACGGCGTGGCCTCCCGACATCCTGCGGCTATGTTGGTTTCCACTCAACGGTCTACTCCCGGGTACACGTCCACGGCATCTTCCGGCAGCGTGGGAACGCGTTGAATCCCCTACCGCATTTGGTGTCGTGGGGCAAGCGAGGGGGGCGTGTGGATACCGCCGGAACGACTCGGCGAAGGCCGGGATCTCACGCGGTTCACGGGCCGGGCGCAGCGTCCTTTCAAAGGGGTTTGCGAGCAAGGAAGCAATACAACGGTGTGAAGACCCCGGATCTACCGCCCGCGACATAGGCGGCCGCGGTCTGATCCAGGAACCGGCATATTTCCGCGGAACCTTCCGGAAAGAGCCGCAGCGCCTCGGTCAGCTTCAAGATCGCGAAGATCGCCTTGCGGCCCCACGGAGCCCTGTAGAAAACACTCCTCAACGTCCCCCGACGATTCTCCATGGGCTGATACCATGGTGTGGACGGCCCCTCCTTGACGTTTCGGTCGATTCCCTCGATGACATGGAATCCCGCCGCCTCAAGCGAGCGATCGACCTCGCCCATGGTCGCGATATCCTGCAGAGCAACGTGACGCATGAGACCCTGCTTGATGGTCCGGTGCCGGCTGTCGTCCGGATCGAACTTGTCCGTCAGGCACATCTCCTGGCCCCAAAACAGGGCTCCGGGTTTCAGGATGCGGAATATCTCCGCGAACGCACGTTGCTTGTCCGGCGCATGGCACGTCGACTCGATGGCATAGCCCCTGTCGAACGTATTGTCTTCGATCGCGCCCATGTCCATGAAACTGCACTCTACGTAATCGACCATGTGGTCGAGCCCTGCTTCACCGGTCAGCGTCCTGGCCCTTGCAAGCTGAGTTGCGCTGTTGTTGATCCCCACAACCTTGACACCGGCCTCACGCACAACCCGACGCAGCGGGCCGCCGATCCCGCAGCCGACATCGACCACCGTCATGCCCTGCCGCAACTCCAGCTTGGCGATCATCAAGCGCTGATGCCTGATGACGGATTCCTCCAGACTCTCCCGCGGCGTCAGGGGCGCGAAGTGCAGGGATTCACCCCAGCCGAAGACCATGAGGTCACTGCAAAGGTCATAGTAGCCTTTCACCGTTTCGGTATGGTCGCGCGCGCCTGCGCCGCCGGTCTCCGCCTCTCCGTCGATCCAGCCGTCGAAAGTTCTCCTGCGTCGGGCGATGTCCGCCCCGCGGGGTGCATGCTTGAGCGAGTTGAATAGTCTGCCTAGTTGCATGGTGTAGTCATGACTCCACCGCCGTGTACGGCACGAAGCCTGCGACGTGGCATTCAATCAAACAAGCCTCAAGTAACATCGTGTTTTAGAATAGAAAATCTAGAAAGTCGGCCGAAGCCCGCGGCCTCGTTGAACAAAGGCTTGATTTGACGCCGGTGAGTCTGACGTGTTAATTGCAGCGACGTGAACGCAGAAGCGCTCGAAAACTGCCCGACAACGAAAGCATGACCTCCCTGTCTCCGGACCGCTACGCCGCGTTCCTGCTGCGCTACCGATGGCTGGTCCTCCTGGCGTCCGTAGCGGTCATGCTGGTCATGACGGCCGGCGTCCAGTTCCTCAACATCTCCAACGACTGGCGCGACATGCTCGACGAGGACAATCCTCAGCTCGTCGCGTTCGACGCCCTGGAGGATACCTACACCGCCACCAATGCGGCGGTGATCGCGGTGGCGCCCAAGGGCGGGTCGGTATTCACCCGCGAGGCGCTGGTGGCCATCGAGGACTTGACCGAGGCCGCGTGGGAGGTGCCCTGGTCCAGCCGGGTCGACTCCCTTGTCAACTACAACCACAGCGAGGCGATCGAGGACGACCTGAACGTCGAGCGGCTGGTGGAAGACGCGGCATCGCTGAGCGATGAAGACCTCGCGCGGATCAGGAAGATCGCGCTTGGCGAGCCCAGTGTCGCCGGCCGTCTCGTCTCCCGCGACGGGCGCGTTGCCGGACTGGTGATCAGCTTCACCTTGCCCGAGCACTCGGACGCCGCCGAGATACAGACTTACCACTATCTCCGCGGCCTCCTGGCCAAGGCCCAGGCAGCCCATCCGGACATCGCCTATCACGTGACCGGCAACGTCTTCGTGAACCAGGTCCTGACGGAAGCGGCCCAGGACGACATGGGGATTCTCGCGCCCGCCGCCTTCTTCGTCATCGTGGTCGTCGGCGCGTTCCTCCTGCGCTCCCTGTTCGGCACGCTGTGCATCATCACCCTGCTCATTTTCGTGGTCGCCTCGACCATGGGCGTCATCGGCTGGACCGGGCTGGTGCTCAACGCCGCCAACTCCGGCATTCCTCTCATCATCATGACCCTCGCCATCTGCGACTCGGTCCACATCATCGGGACCGCCAACTCCGGCATGGGCCAGGGTCTGGACCGGGACGCGGCCATCGCCGAATCGCTGCGGGACAATGCCTGGCCGGTGTTCCTCACGACGGCCACGACGATGATCGGGTTCCTCAGCATGAACGCCTCGGACTCGCCGCCGTTCCGGATCCTCGGCAACCTGGTGGCCGTCGGCATGCTGGTCGCCTACGTGTATTCCATGACGCTGCTGCCGGCGTTGCTCGCGGTCCTGCCGTTGCGGGCGCGCGCCGCACGCGCCGGGGGTTCCGCCTTCTTCGATCGCCTCGGCGCCTTCGTGGTGGCGCGCCGCACGCTCCTGCTCTGGTCCGTGGCCGCCGTGGCGGTCGCCCTGGTGGCGGGCGTGCCGCGCGTCGAGCTGACGGACAACTGGACCACTCATTTGGACAAGCGTTACGAGTTCCGGCGCGATACGGACTTCGTCATCGAGAACCTGACCGGCGTGGAAACGCTGGAGTACAGCCTGAACGCCGGGCGCGACGGCGGCATCACCGATCCCGACTATCTGCGCAAGGTGGACGCTTTCGCCGGATGGTACCGCGCCCAGCCGGAAGTCGCGCACGTCCAGGTGTTTACGGACATCATGAAGCGCCTCAACAAGAACATGCACGGCGACGACCCGGCCTTCTACCGGGTGCCCGAAGACTCCCGGCTCGCCGCGCAGTACCTGCTGCTCTACGAGCTTTCGGTTCCCTTCGGCATGGACCTCAACAACCGCATCAACGTCGCCAAATCCGCGACGCGCATGACCGTCACGCTCGGCAGACTGAAGTCCGAAGAGCTGCGCGCGCTCGAGGTGCGCGGTCAGGACTGGCTCCGCGTCAACGCCCCTGGTTTGGCCAGCGAGGCATCGGGCTACAGCCTCGTGTTCGCCCACCTGGCCATACGGAACACCCTGAGCATGCTGTGGGGCACGGTCACCGGCATGATCCTCATCTCGCTCATCCTGATCGGGATCTTCAGAAGCGTGCGCTTCGGACTCATCAGCCTCGTGCCCAACCTCATCCCCTCGGCCATGGCCTTCGGCGTCTGGGGCTACCTGTACAGCGAGGTGGGGCCCGCTGGATCTCTCGTCACCGCCATCGCCTTCGGCACCGTCGTCGACGATACGATTCACATTATGGCCAAGTATCTGAAGGCGCGTCGCGAGGGGCTTTCCTCGCCCGAGGCGGTGCGCTACAGCTTCAATTCGGTAGGTGGTGCGTGCTTCACCACGACCATGATGCTGGTGCTGGGCTTCCTGGTGTTCGCGACGTCGGGATTCGCCATCAGCTGGATGCTCGGCCTCCTGGTTGCTCTCACGCTCGGTTTTGCGCTGGTCCTCGATTTGCTGCTCCTGCCGCCCTTGCTGATGGCCATCGACCGGAAGACCTGATCCGGCGTTTCCTGTGCGGGAATCACCCTGAATGCCCCGACGAATTGCCATTGTGGGCGGCGGCGTTTCGGGGCTTGGCGCCGCATGGGCACTCCATCATCACCCGGACCGTTTCGATTTCCGGCTGTTCGAGGCCCAGGAACAGATCGGCGGCAATGCCGTCACCGTCGACATGCCGCAAGACGACGGCGGCTCGATTCCCTTCGACATTTCCGTCACCGCCTGTATCCCGTCGGTGTATCAGCACATCCTGCTGTTGATGGAACGGTTCGGCATCGATCTGGTCGACACCCGATTCAGCTACAGCGTGAAGTATGGCAACGGAATTTACGCCCACGATTTCGCTTCCGGCATCAGGGCGCAGCTGCAATCGGAGATTACGCGGTTCCAACGGCTCCTTGGGTGTTTACATAGGGTTGGGTGGCTGACCCGCTCCCGGTCGAAGCTGCTGAACGCCCTCAACCCGTTCAACTACATCAGCATGGGCACGGTCCTGAACCTGGGACGATTCTCCGGAGACTTCCGCTACAAGATCCTGAAACCCATGTTCATCAACTTCGTGCTGGCTACGAACATATTCGACATGCCGGCGGCGCTCTTCGCGAGGTATCTCGAGTTCTTCGACATCGAAACCGCCACCCCCATGCAGACGTGGGACCAGGGTACACGGCGCATATACGAGAACCTGTCGGCGAACTTTCGCGACAAGATCTACCTGGGCAGACCCGTCCGGAAGGTGTACCGGGATGCGTCCGGTGTCACGGTAGAGGACGCTGAGGGTGCCCGGGAGACGTTCGACGAGGTGGTCTTCGCATGCAATGCGGACCAGACGTTGCGGGTCCTCGATCATCTCACGTTTCTCGAACGCTATATTCTCTCGTCGATACGTTATGACAGCGAGATCCATCACCTCGCTGTCGTCCACTCCGACGCCTCGGTGCTTCCCGACAACGAGGTGAAGCCTCTGTCAACGCGGAGCAATCACATAGAACAGTACGGTGCGAAACCGGACAACTATGAAATCACGTACATTATGCACAACCAGCAACCGTGGGCCAATCGGTCCGACAAGCCGTGTCTGGTGACCTACAACCCGAATAGCCCCATCGACGAACGAAAGGTACTCGAGAAACGATCGTTTCAGCACATCGTCCACGACGTGCGTCACGTTGCATGGATCGTCGGCCTGTTTCGCTTCATTCAGGGCAGGAGACGGACGTGGCACTGCGGCGCCCACACGCTGGTGAACAGCCAGGAGACCTGTCTCGTTACCGGGCTCGCCGCCGCCAGGCAGCTCGGCGCGGATTACCCCTTCGACGATCTCGCTGCCAAGCGGTGGTTCAACTATTACGGGAGCATCCTGTACGGCCGGCGATTCAGGAGGGCGTAGGGGCGGGCGGCGCGCCTCAAGGTGTGGCGCCGCCGGTGCCGCACGGGTCGGCATAGAACTGGGCGCAGTAGCGCCTGAAGGGCATGATCTTGCCGTCGGAAGCGGAGAGGCGCGGGCGCGATCGATATTGTTTGCGGCTCCAGATTACCACGTCCTGCAGGACGTCATGCCGTTGCTGGGACACCATGAACCTGTTCATGATGGGGGCGCGCCATCCCACCGGCAGGAACCCGAGGCCTGCGATCTTCCGCGCCGGCTTCCGTATTTCCTGCACCTGCGAGACCAACGACATGTCGATGAGCGTGCCGTCCACCGGCGTCGCCAGCACCCACAGGCGCGCATCCAGGCCGATGGAGTGCTCGCGGATTTCCACGAACGAGTAGCCAAGCCCGAAGACATGAGTGGTGACCGAGGTGTCGAAGGTGAGGGTCGCGACCCTGGCGATGGTCCGCTTTGTCTTGAAGCGGAAACGACTCTCGAGGCGGGGACCGTCCACGGACAGCTCCTGGACGGGGTTCACGTCTTCGTAGCCGTGGACGTAGCACAGGTGCGCGAAATCCACCGAGTTCTCCGACGTCTCCTGGGGATGGCCGGGAAAGCGGAGGGTCTTGATCGCGAAGCCGCTCCAGCCCGCCTGATCCGGCGCCTCCGCGGGCAGGCTCCATTGCGGGTCCCGCCCGCCGAGCCCCCACCAGGCGAAGATCAGGCCGAGAACTTCCCGCGTTTCGAAGACCCGCAGCTTCGCGGTCCTGGGTGGAGGGACAAAGGGGGTGGCGACGCACTGGCCGGTGACATCGTATTCGTAGCCGTGGAAGGGGCAGACGAGGCGGCCGTCGCGTACGCGTCCTCCCGCGGCAGGGCCGAGATCGGAGCCCAGGTGCGGGCAAACCGATTCGGCAACGCAGACGCGCCCGTCCTCGCCGCACCACACGACGACGTTCTCGCCCATCCATGTCTTTTGGACAAGTCCGGCCTTCAGCACGGCTTGGCGGGTTGCTACGAAGTACCAACCCTCGGGAAACGGGGAAGGCAAAGGGGCGTTCGTGGCCTCCGTCCTCATCTAAGTGAATTTGTACCACTCTCGCGCCTGCTGTGCTAGAATTGACAATAACCTTGATAATGTGAAAGTTCGCTTCAGGAGGGGAGACCAATGGCTCTCTCAACAGACGGCATCGCGACCCGGCAACTGAGCTTGCCCGAGGAGCTGCTGCTGATGCTCCTCAACGGAGAATCCGGCTACTTTCACCAAGTGCCCGGCTGGGACCTGAACTGCGCCGTCATCGGAGCGGTGCTCGCGGAGCTGTCGCTCGCATCCCGCATCGATACCGATCGAAGGTCCCTGATTCTTCTGGACCGAACAGCGGTGGGCGACCCCGCCCTCGACCCCATCCTCAAGGAGATCGCCGAGGAACCGGTTCAACAGAACGCGCGGTACTGGATCGAACGGCTCGCTCCCCGGGCGGACTCGATCATTGACTTGACGCTGGATCGCCTCGTCGGCCTGAAGATCCTGGAGCACCACGACGGCGACTTCTGGACGCTTTCTCACGCTGCCGGTCATGAGCACCTCAACACCGGCAATGGAGAAGGCACGGCGGTCGAGTTCGTCACATCGCGCATCACGAAGGTGATCTTCTACAACGAGATTCCCACGCCGAGAGACATCATCATCGTCGGCCTCCTCAATACGTGCGATGTCCTGCGCTTCATATTCGAACTCGACGACGAGTCGGAGGCGCGTATCAAGGTCGTTTGCCAGTTGGAACTGATCGGCCGCTCCATCGCCGAGGCGGTCGCCCATAACCTGGCCGGCCCGTTGCTTCGGCGTTCCCACCTCACCAAGAAAATCCCCACGGTCCCGTTGCGTAAACTGCTGTTCAATTCACATCTTCGCAACGGCAACATCCCGGCTCTCTTCGCGGACATTGCGCAAGAGTACGGCCCGGTGTTCAAGCTCCGCCCGCCGTTCAAGAAGCCCATGATCTTCCTCGCCGGGCCAGAGACGAATCACTGGACCAACAAGCGCGGGCGCATGTACCTGAGGGCCAAGGACTACTTTTCCGACTTCGAGAAGATCTACGGCGCGAACGGCGTATTGCCCTCCCTGGACGGCGCCGATCATTTCCGGCTCCGCAAGTCCCTGGCGCCGGCGTATTCCCGCGGCAGACTGGAAGGGCAACTGGACCAGCTCTTCGATCATGTCCGAAAATACATGGCGAATTGGACAGTCGGGGACACCTTGCCTGCCACGACCATGTGCCGGAAAATGATCAACGCGCAGCTCTCTCCGGTCTTCCTGGGCGTTGAATCGCAGGACATCTTCGACGATCTGTCGACGTACAAGGAACGGGCGCTCACCACCCACATCATGCAGGCCCTGCCCAAGTTCATGCTGGGCACCCCGGGAATGAGACGCCGGGCCAAAGCCGTCGACACTTTGCTGGCGCGGGTCCAAAGCCTCCATACCTCGGCCCAGCGGGCCGAGGCCGCTCGGGACCTTGCGGATGACCTGCTAAGCCTGCACGCGAGCGACCCTCAGTTCGTCCCTGAGTCGAATCTGCGTTTCGCCCTTTCAGCGGCGCTGATCGCCAGCGTGTACCTCGGCGATGCGTTCAGCTTCACACTCTACGCCATGGCGTCACAGCCCGAGATTTACGCGAGGATCCGGAGCGAAGCGGATGCCCTGTTCAATGACGGCGATCCGGATGCCGAGTCATTCCACCCGTCCGCCATCGACGTGACGCACCGATTCCTCATGGAGTGCCTGCGCGTTTACCCGATCGTCCCGGTGTCCATCCGGAACGTCATGAATACGTGCGTGGTGGAGGACTACGAACTGCCGGTGGGGTCACAGCTCTTCATTGCCCAGACAGCCGCGCATTACATGAACGACGTGTTCCCCGAGCCCTTCAAATTCGACATCGACCGTTATCTGTCTCCGCGCAATGAACACCACAATCCCGGGTACGCCCCGTTCGGGCTGGGGACGCACACCTGTCTCGGCTCCCGGTGGTTGGAATTGCAATTGGCCGTCAACGTGCTGATGCTCGCGCACTACTTCACGATCGAGGTGTCGCCCGCCGACTTCAGGTTCCGGTTCAATCCTCTTCCATCAATGAAGCCCAGCAAGAAGCTGCACTTCCGCGTTTCCGAGCGGAGACACGAAATTCCCGCCTGACCGGTCATCGCCGCTTCCGCCACATCCGGAGCCCGCAACATTCGCCGAATCGAAAGGAAGCAACATGCCGGACGGAGTCGAACAGCTCAACGAAGACATCATCACGGCCTCCCGGATTCTGAGCCGGGAAGGGCTGGTGCAGGGGTTCGGTCACGTGAGCGCGCGGATTCCGGACTCGGACCTGTTCGTGATCACCCCACGGATCGCCCTGGAGCTGGTGCAGCCCGGACAACTGGTGGTGGTGAATCTGCAGGGTCAGGTGCTGGAGGCGCCGGCGCCGCCGTCCTTCGAGACCGCGCTCCACACGGCCATCTTCAACGCTCGGCCGGACGTCAACGCCATCACGCGGATCCATGCGAGGACCGCGAACATGTTCTCGGTAACGGACACCCCGCTGGACGCGGTGCACAACCACGGCAGCTTCTTCAGCGGCGGAGTGCCGGTCTTCAGGACCATCGACCTCATTTCCACGCGCGAGCTGGGCGAAGGCGCGGCCGCGGCGCTGGGGGATGCGGCGGCGGTGCTGCTACAGGGGAACGGTCAGGCGACGGTGGGGAGGACCATCCCGGAAGCGGTGATGATGGCCATCTACCTCGAGGAGGCGGCGCAGGTGCTCTACGGCGCCATGCAGGTGGGGACGCCGCGTTTCCTTCCCGGGGAAGCGGCGGGCTCGCGGCAGAAGGAGGCGCTGCCGCCGCCGGACATGGAACGCGCCTGGAACTTCTTCAAGAGCCGGGTGGGGATGTAGCCGCTGCCCACCCTCCCCGCTCCTTGTGACCGGTTCTGAAACGACAAAACGCCATACCGGCAAGCCGGCATGGCGTTTTGCTTCAAGCAATGGCGTGGATCAGCCCGCGAACTCGACGTCGAGCTTGGCGGTTTCCCCGTCCTTGACCTCGACTTCCTTGGTCTGCGTGCCGAGCTTCTCGTGCCAGATCTGGACCTGGTACTTGCCGGCGGGCAGGTCGGTGAGGCTGAAGGCCCCGTCCTCGCCGGTGACGCTGTAGTAGGGGTTGCCGGCCACAAAGATCCAGCCTCCCATCCAGCCGTGGACGTCACACTTGACTTCCATGATCTCCGGCTTGTCGAACTTCACCTTCAGCTTCTTCTTGAACTTGGGCTGCGCCCGGTTCATGGGCTTGTTGATCTTGCTGTAGGTATGGATGTTGTGCAGCACCTTGTCCGGGTTGAGGATGGTGACATCGGCGCCGGCGTCGACGGCCAGGACATGCGGCTGATAGAGGCAACCGTTCTGGTCGAGGGTGACCCCTTTCTTCTCCAGCTTCTTGCCGCCCTTGACTTCGGCTATGTACACCACCACGTTCGCCAGCTTGCCGTCCTTCACCACCAGCGACTCGTCGAACTTGGGCGACTTGTCACAGCGTTTCTTGTCCTTGGTGACCTTGAGCTTCTTGGGCTTCGGGACGTCGCCCTTGAACATGACGGCGCCCGAGATGGTTCCGCCGGCGGCTACGGCCCCCTGATAGGCGCCAAGCGCCAGCGTGACGGCCACTATGAGCGCCGGTACGACGAGCGATGAAAACCTGCGGTTCATGTCGGTCTCCCCTCTTTTGCGTATGGGTTCTGGTTTCAGGTTAACCCTGTTTGTTGGCTTCCTCAACACCTTCCTTGCCCGGCTCCGCGGCTTCCCCTTCGGCCTTGGCCGTTGTAGCCGGCTGCAGCCCCAGCGTCATGATGTAGTCCGTCAGCGCCTCGATCTGCTTCTTCTCGTCGCCGCCGAGGATGTCTTCCGGTCCGCCCGGATAGAAAGACGGCATCTTGGTCCCCGGCTGGATCTTCTGCGGGTCCAGGATCCACTTCTCGATCCAGTCCGGATTCAGCCGCTGGCGGGCGAGGTTGAGGTCCGGCGCCCAGTCTTCCACGGGCCCGTCGGGCTTCTTGTCGCCCCGCACGTGGCAACTGCCGCACTCGAAGTAGTCGTCCGAGAACAGCGTTCGGCCGGCTTCGAGATAACCCGCCGGCACTTTTGCCTCGTCTACGTGGACGTAAGGGATCTCGACCTCGGAAAGGGCCGCGAAGTAGTTCACGAAGACATCCGCATGAGGACCGTCGAAGCCGAAGGTCGGCATGCGTACTTTGAGCCACGGCCGGATGGGGTTCTCCGGATTCTGCAGGAAGCCGAACATCCAGTTGGCCTGAACCTTCTCGCCCTGGCCGTTGAGCGGCGGCGGCGCCAGGGTCGGGTTCTCCTCGTAATACTTGCGAACGTATCCGCCCTCGCCGTCAATCACGTGGCAGCCGACGCAGTTGTACTCCTGGATCTGCCGGCGGCCCTCCAGGATCTGCCGCGCCCGCTCGGAGTGGTCGGCCTTGAACGCCTCGGGCACCTTCCGCTCCACGAAGCCGTGCAGCAGCACCCGCAGGGCCTTGATGTCTTCCTCCGGCAGGTCGAAGTGGGGCATCAACTGCTCCACGCGCTCGGTGGCGTACACCCTCGGGTTGTGGATCTTGTTGAAGGTCCAGTCCTTCCAGGTGTGCTTGATGCTGGTGTCGTTGCCGAAGAACAGCTCCTCCAACGGCTTGGAGCCGAAGGTCGTCAGCTCGACGCCGATGCGGGATTCCTTCTCCATCCCCGGGATGTCGTGACAGCCGGCGCAACCGTACTTGCGCACCACCGTCTCGCCCCTGGCGACGTTGGCGGGCTCCTCGAGGCGCGCCACCACTTCCGCATTCGGCTCGGGTTTCGTGCCCAGCGTCATCAGGTAGGCCGTGAGCGCCAGCGCCTCGTCGTCCGACAGCCGCAGGCTCGGCATCCGGGTGTCGGGATTGTATGCCCTGGGATTCCGCAACCAGTGGTAGGTCCAGCGTGGCCCCACCTTGGCGGCGATGTCCTTCAGGTTCGGCACCAGGTCCTTGCCCGCGATGCGGGTGGTGAACTCACCCTCGGCGAGTCCGTGGCATCCCAGACACCCCACCGAGCGGGCCAGTTCCTTGCCCTTCTCCACCACTGCCGCGTCGTCCGGCCGGTAGCCTTCGGGCATGGGAGACTGCTTGAGCCACTCCTCGGCGTCCTTCTTCGAAGCCGCCCAGAGATAGGAGGCCGCGGCCACCGCGTCGCCCTCCTCGAAGTAGAAGTGCGGCATGCGGGTGCGTGACCGGAACTCGCGCGGGTTCTGGATCCACCGGACCATCCAGGCGGGATCCAGCTTGGCCTGGACCCTGCGCAGGCTCGGCCCGACCTTGGGGATGTCGCCGTAGCCTTCCACCAGGTGGCAGCCGGTGCACCCCACCTGCTCGAAGATCTGCTGCCCCCGCGCCACCACCTGGGCGCCCTCCAGGCCGGCAACGTTCAGGTGACAGGTGACGCAGTTGGCCTGCACGTCGTTGCCCTCCAGCAACGGGTGCTCCCAGAACTTCACGTTGCCGTGGGCCTGGGCCAGGCTGTTGACCGCCTCTCCCTGTCCTTCGTGGCAAACGGTGCAGCCGAAAACGCGCGGTGGATGGGCGGCATCGCTGAGAAACACCGTGCGTTTCGGGTGGGTCGTGAGGGGTTGCGGAAGGTCGTCGAAGCCGGAGCGGTTGATGCCGATATGGCACGACTGGCAGCGGTCCACCCGCTCCACCTGCTGGTCGAAGTTGTTGCGGTCGAAGTCCTTGAGGACCACCTGCTGGATGCTGGGGACCTTGTAGAGGGTGAACTGCGGGAACCCTTCCGGGCCCACCGTGACGGTGGCGTTGTCCATCTGCCGCTGCCACTTCCGCTTGTCGCCCTCCAGCGCGTAGATCTGGTCGTCGATCTTCCTGACGCCGCCCTGGACCTCCCTGATCTCCGCCTTGACGTCGACGCGCTTCTTGCGCGCGGCCTCCAGGGCCGGCTCGAGCGCGCGTTGCTGCGCTTCCAGCTCCTGGATGTGCCTCCGGTACGAGCCCGCGTCCTCTCCCAACTGGACCGCGTGGTCGAACTCGTACCAGGCCTCGTCCAGCTCGCTCTTGACGAACTTGACCTCCTGGTCCGCGTCGAAGTACTCGACCTCGACCCGCTGCTGAAGCTCCCTGAGCTCCGCGAGCCGCGCGCCCTTCTCGCCGCTCTCGAGGCTCTCCACCTCGGCGGCGCGTTGCTTCACCAGTTCCGCGTACTTCGGGTCCGCGTTCAGGCGCTCCTGTTCCTTGGCCAGCGCCGCCGCGGCGCGCTCGTAGTCCGTGCGGGTGAACTCCGCCTGATGCACCTTCCACACCCGCCTGGTGATGTTGTCGTCGAACACCGACCACAGGGCCACTACAACCAGCAGGATGGAGCCTACGAAAAAGACCGTCCCGTAGGATTTTTTTTCTTCGTCAGGATCTACGCCGCGAACCGCCATTCACTCTCCCTCACAGCACGCAGAGAATATACCCGAATCGGCGTCAAGCCGCCTTGCTTTCCAACACGCGCCCCAGCCAGAACACCGCCACGCCGATGAGGGTCATGATGATCTCCTCGGCCATGGCGATCCCCTGGAAGATGCCCACGAACAACGTGAACCCCACCGCGGCAATGCCCAGGGCCTGAACCAGCTTTGCTACGTAGAACATCAGATATTGAGCCAGGGCGTGACCATGATGTACTTGATGTTGAACACCAGCCGCAGGAACATCTTCACCGGAAGCCCGATCATGGTGATGAACAGAAAGGACGTGATCGCAAACCGGACCGCGCCCCACCGGACCATGAACTCCTTGCCCTTGATCCAGACCACCCACTTGTAGAACAGCCACGTCGACACCACGTAGTAGAGCAGCACGAGGAAAAGCCCGAAGCCCGCCTGAGCCCAGTAGTCCCGCAGGCCCACGATGTAAGGCAGGTCCACGTTGGTGAGGGCCACCACCTTGTGGGGGTCCCACCGCTGCCAGGGCCAGAACAGGTTCCACCCCGGCCCGCGGAAGAACGTCCCGATGATGATCGTGACCACCCACAGGATGTGGAATCCGATGTAGAAGGTCATGATCTCCCACTTGCGTTCCTTGAAGGTGTAGTAGCCGTTGCCCTTGGCATTGATGTCGATGAAGGGAATCACCATCAGGCCGATGATGATGAAGGTCGGCAGCACCACCCCGGCGTACCAGGGATCGAAGTACACCAGCATCTCCTGCAAGCCGAGGAAGTACCACGGCGCCTTGGAGGGGTTGGGGGTACGGGCCGGGTTGGCCGGCTCCTCCAGCGGCGCGTCCACCAGCAGCGACCACAACGTCATGGCCACCATCACGAAGATGGTCACCAGGAACTCGCCGCGCACCAGGTGCGGCCACGTGTGAATCTTGTCGTCGACGACGATCGTCCGGCTTCTTTCCTGGGCCTCAGCCATACGATGGCACCCTTTCCCTTAGCAATGAACCCGTGCGAGCCTAGAGCGGAGGGCCGGAGAAGCCGTCCCGGCGGATGCGCCAGAAGTGCACGGCCATGAGCAGGCTGGCCACCAGCGGGATGAAGATGCAGTGGAGGATATAGAACCGCAGCAGCGTGTGCGGACCGATGTCGCCGCCGCCGAACAGGAACGCCCGGGCGTCGTAGATCGGGTTGGCGCCGACGAATTCGGCAAAGGGTCCTTCATGCCCCAGCAGGGGCGTGGCCCGGGCCATGTTGGAGCCCACGGTGACGGCCCAGATGGCGAGCTGGTCCCACGGCAGCAGGTAGCCGGTAAAGCTCAGCAGCAGGGTCAGCACCAGCAGCAGCACGCCGACGATCCAGTTGAACTCCCGCGGCGGCTTGTAGGAGCCGGTGAGAAAGACCCGAAACATGTGCAGCCACACGAAGATGACCATGGCGTGGGCCGCCCAGCGGTGCATGTTGCGCATGAGCATGCCGAAGGGCATGTCGAACTCCAGGTACTTCATGTCCGCGTAGGCGTACTGCGGCACCGGCCGGTAGTAGAACATCAGGTAGATTCCGGTGACCACCGTGAGCAGGAACATGAGGAAGGTGAGCCCTCCCATGCACCAGGTGAAGCGCATGCGCACCGCGTGCCTGCGGACCTTGGCGGGATGCAGGTGCATCCACACGTTGCCGGTTACCATCAAGACGCGGTTCCGCGGCGTGTCCTCGTAGCCGTGCCGGAAGATCGACTTCCAGACCTGGCTCTCGACGATGTCCTTCTTGATCTGTTCCAGGTTGATCATGGTCGGTCTCAAGCCTTTAGGATGCTGTTGGGATGCTGCTCATCCGGTTCCCCGCCCGGCGCCATGCGGAACGTCCTGGACTTGTCCACCACGAGCTGCCCGTCCTCCGCCACGGCGATCTCGAAGCGGTCCAGCGGCCGCGGCGCCGGCCCCTCGAAGTTCAGCCCCGACTTGAAAAAGCCGCTGCCGTGACAGGGGCACTTGAACTTGCTCTCGGCCGAGAGCCAGCGCGGCGTGCACCCGAGATGGGTACAGATGGCGGAGATGGCGTAGAAACCCGTCTCCTCGCGCACGATCCACACGCGGAAGTCCTTCTTGAACTTCTCGCTCACCTCGCCGATGGCGTAGTCGGTCGGGAAGCCGGCCTTGAACGCGGAAGGCGGCTTGAAGAGCACCCTCGGAAACGCCGACCGCATGAACCCGAAGAGGGAGACCAGGGAGAACACCCCGAACCCCAGCCAGCCGAGGCGGCCGAAGAAGTCCCGGCGGCTCCAGATGCCCCGCTCGATTTTCCGTTTCTCGCTCGTAGCCATCGCGTCCCTACTTCTTCTTGAACCAGCTTATCACGGCCCCCCAAACGATGAAGAACAGGCCGCCGACCATCAACGCCAGCCCCACCGGCCCGAACACGAATGAAAGGCCCGCCCCCAACACGAAAAACAGCACGCCGGCGCCCAGGGGATTCATCGGCGCCGGGGTGGACCCGCTCGCTGCCTGCTGTGGCTCCTCGCCCCGGATCAACTCCTCACGGACCAGCGAGAAGGCGAGCTCCTTCAGATCCTCCCGCTTCTCCGGCTCCACGGAACGGATCAACCGGCCGATGCGTTCGGCCAGCCGTTCGACTTCCGCTTCCGTCGACTCAGGGTCGGATGTTGGAGGTTCTGAAGCCACTGAGAATAGAAAACGTGATTAATATAAGCGATTCCGGATGTCAACCTGCGAGCCCGAAAACACCTCCGCAAACGAAATTCCAGGTATTCCGGAGCCCTACACGGCAAGCCCCAGCACATCCCGCATGCCGTACAGGCCGGCCTCCTTGTCCGCCAGCCACTGGGCCGCGCGGATGGCGCCGCGCGCGAAAGCGTCCCGGCTGTGGGCGCGGTGAACCAGCTCGATCCGCTCTCCGATGCCGCCGAACATCACGGTGTGCTCGCCCGCGATATCCCCGGCCCGGACGGAGAGGAGTCCGATATCCGTTGTCTTCCGCTCGCCAAACCCGCTGCGGCCCTCCACGCCCACCCGTTCCAGCTTTCGCCCCAGGGCGTCGCCCGCGGCCCGGGCCAAGGCCAGCGCGGTGCCGCTCGGCGCGTCCTTCTTGAAGCGGTGGTGCGCCTCCACGATCTCCACGTCGTAGGCGTCGCCCAGGCTCCGGGCCACCTGGCCCACCAGGCCCAGCAGCAGGTTCACCCCGAGGCTCATGTTGGGGGCGAGGACGGTAGGGGTCCTGGCCGCCAGGGTGCGGACCTGCCGGAGTTGTCTGGTGTTGAATCCCGTGGTGCCGATGACGATGGGAGTGGCGGTCTTGGCCGCCGCCTTCATATGGGCCACCGAGGCCTCAGGAGTCGTGAGGTCGACGATGACGCGCTTTTTTCCCGCCGCCGGCTCGATGCGGTCGACGATTTCGACGCCCAAATGCCCCACCCCGGCCACCTCTCCGGTGTCCTGACCCAGCCTCTCGCTGCCGGGCCGGTCAATCGCCCCCGCGAGAGTGACGGCCGGAGTGTCCTCAATCAGGCGGATCAGCGTGCCGCCCATCCTCCCGCCCGGTCCGCAGACGATCAGGCCCAGCGTGCTCATGCCCAGCGTCCTTTCTCACAGACAGGGTTGTGAAGATGCGCAGGACTTTTCGTCGTCAGCAAGGCGCGACGACGAGCAGTGGCCGGTACCACGCGAGGAGGAGCAACGCGGCTGACGGCGAAAAGGACCAGCAGATTCATGACCCTGTCTGTGAGGAAGGACGCTCAATCAACCCGTAATCGACCATGGCGCCGTTCAGCCGCTTCAGGTTCGACTCGCCCATGGGAGTCAGGGGCAGCCGGAGCTCCGGGCCGCACTTGCCCATGAGGGACAGGGCGGTCTTGACCGGGATGGGGTTGGTCTCGCTGAACAGGCAGCGGATCAGCGGCATCAACTCGAACTGGATGCGGCGGCCGGTGGCCCAGTCGTCGCCCAGGCAGGCTTCCGTCAGGTCGGCCATTGCCCTCGGCGCCACGTTGCCGGTGGTGGTGATGACGCCCTTGCCGCCCAGGGTCATGAGCGAGTAGACCAGCGAATCCTCGCCGGAATAGACGGCGAGGGAGTCGCCGCACAGCCGGATGACGTCGATGGCCTGGTCCACCGATCCGGTGGCTTCCTTCACGCCGGCGATGTTGCCGATCTCCGCCAATCGCGCCAGCGTCTCCGGCTCCATCTTGGAGGCCGTGCGGCCCGGGATGTTGTAGACGATGAGCGGGATGCCCACGTGCTCGGCCACCGCCCGGTAGTGGCGGTAGATGCCTTCCTGGGTGGGCTTGTTGTAGTAGGGGGAGATGAGCAGCGCGCCGTCGGCGCCCGATTCCTCGGCCGCGCGGGTGAGGTCCATGGCCTCGCGGGTGGAGTTGGAGCCGGTTCCGGCGATGACCGGAACCCGCTGTCTTGCCGCCCGCACCACCGCGTCGATGACCGCGTGGTGCTCCTCGTGGTCAAGGGTTGCCGACTCTCCGGTGGAGCCGCACGGCACCAGGGCGTGGGTACCCTGCTCGATCTGGAACTCCACGAGCGCCTCCAGGGAGGCGTAGTCCACTCCGCCGTCCTTGAACGGCGTGACAATAGCGGTCATGGATCCGGCGAACATGTCGTCACCCCCTTCGTGTTCACCTCAGACGCGGATGCTGCCCTGGAACACTTCCTGCGCGGGACCGGTCATGTAGACCCGGTCGTCGTCGGCCCACCGTATCTCCAGGTCCCCGCCGATCAGGTGTACCGTTATCTTCTTCCCGGTCCTCCCGGTCAAGACGCCGGCCACGCCCACCGCGCTGGCGCCGGTGCCGCAGGCCCAGGTCTCACCCGCGCCGCGTTCCCACACGCGCATGCGCACCTCGTCCGGCGCGAGCACCTGGACGAACTCGGTATTGACCCGGTTCGGGAAGAAGTCGTGGTGTTCGAAACGCGGACCCAGGCGGGGCAGGTCCAACGGGTCCACGTCGTCGACGTAGAGGACGCAATGAGGATTACCCATGGACACGCATGTGGCGGTGTACTCGGTCCCGTCGACCATGAGCGGACGGTCGACGATACGGCCGTCCGCGTCCACCGGGATGTCCCGGCCTTCGAGCACCGGGCGGCCCATGTCCACCTCAACCCGGTCGCCCTTGAGCCGCGGCCGGATGATTCCGGCCAGGGTGTCCACCTCGATCTCCTGTTTCCTGGTCAGGCCGTGCTCGTAGACGTACTTGGCGAAACAGCGGATGCCGTTGCCGCACATCTCCACCTCGCCGCCGTCGGCGTTGTAGATCTCCATCCTGAAGTCGGCCGTATCCGACGGCTTGATGGTGAGCAACTGGTCGGCGCCCACGCCGAAGCGCCGGTGGCACAGGTTCCTGGCGATGTCCGCCAGGCCCGCCGGCTGCGCCTCCATGCAGTCCAGCACCACGAAGTCGTTGCCGCAGCCGTGCATCTTGGTGAACGTGATCTCGGTCATGGCTCCTCCGCCCTACAGCATCGCCGGTATCTTCTCTCCCGCCACCAGGCCCTCCAGGGTTTCGCGCTCCCGGACCACGGCGAACTCCTTGCCGTCCACCAGCACCTCCGCCGCCCTGGGCCGGGTGTTGTAGTTGGATGCCATGGTGAAACCGTAGGCGCCGGCGCTCATCACGGCCATGAGATCGCCCGGTTCGGGCGGCTGGATATCGCGGTCCTGGGCGAGGAAGTCGCCGCTCTCGCAGATGGGGCCCACCACGTCCGCGGTCATGGGCTCGGCCTCGCGCCTGTCCACCGGGCGCAGGCCCTGGAACGCGCCGTAGAGCGAGGGGCGGACCAAGTCGTTCATGGCGCCGTCCACCACCACGAAGTTCTTGGCCTCGGTGCGCTTGAGGTAGAGTACCCGGGTCAACAGGATTCCGGCGTTGCCCACCATGGACCGGCCCGGCTCCAGCACCAAGGTCACGTCCAGGCCGCGCACCCCCTCCATGAGCGCCTTGGCGTAGTCAGCGGGGTCGGGCGGCTCCTCGTCGTCGTAACGGATGCCGAGCCCGCCGCCCAGGTCCACGTAGCGGAGGTCCGCCCCTTCCCCCTGGAGCACCTCGATGAAGGCGCGCACGCGCTCGGCGGCGTCCGCGAAGGGCGACGTCGAGGTGAGCTGCGAGCCGATGTGGCAGTCCACCCCCACCACCTCGAGGTTGGGCAGGGCGATGGCGCGGCGGTAGGCCTCGGCCGCGGGGTCGATGGCGATGCCGAACTTGCTCTTCTTCATGCCGGTGGAGATGTACGGATGGGTCTGCGGATCGACGTCGGGATTGATGCGAAAACTCACCGGGGCCGTCACCCCCATGCTCCCGGCCACCTCGTTCAGCGCCTCCATCTCCTGCTCCGATTCGACGTTGAACATGAGGATTCCGGAGCGCAGCGCGTACTCCATTTCCTCGCGCGTCTTGCCCACCCCCGAGAAGACCACCTTGCCCGGGTCGGCCCCGACCTTGAGCACCCGGAAGAGTTCTCCGCCCGAGACGATGTCGAACCCCGACCCCTCGTTCACGAAGGCCCGCAGCACCGCCAGGTTGGAGTTGGCCTTGACCGAGAAGCACACCAGGTGGCGGCTGGCGGCAAAGGCCTGGTCGAAGGACCGGAAGGCGTCACGCAACTGCGCAAGGCTGTACACGTATGCCGGCGTCCCCACCGCGTCGACGATCTCCCGCAGGGGCACGTCCTCGCAATACATCTCGTCGTTCCTGTACGTGAAACGATCCTTCACGGTCGCCATTCTATGCTCACCTCGTTCGACGGTCCGCTGGCGGAGCCGTCCGACAGACGGGCCAGGACCCGATACCGGTACACCGTGCCGGCGCGGAGATCCCGATCCGTGTAATCATATTCGGAACGCTTCAAGAACCTGCCTTTGTCCTCGACATCGATGACGGCCCGCTCCTCGTACCCGCTCCCGCACTCCAGGCAGTCCGCGCGCGTGCTCTTGCGCAACACCACGAACGCCGTCAAGTCCGTCAGCTTGCGGCCGTCGAGCGCGACCCGCGGACGCGACCATCCGAGCCGGATGCCCCGGTCCTCGACCCGGGCCGTCAGGTCGGCGATGGCGGCGGGCGCCAGCAGCTCGGGCACCCGCGGCGGACCCTTCCTGCCGCAGCCGGCGGCCAGGACGGCCGGCAGCAGGAGCAGGCAAACGATACCCGCCGTCCCAAATTCAACCCCTCTCCCTCTGGGAGAGGGTGGCCGAAGGCCGGGTGAGGGCTGCCCGGCTCTCCGCTGCGCCCGAACGCCCTCACCCCGGCCCACACCCAGAGGGAGAGGGGGTCGGAAGGTGCTCGGTTCCATGACCTGCGGTGGAATCG
>JAPPNF010000092.1 GCA_028818755.1 Deltaproteobacteria bacterium
ACCCCCGACGACCATAACCAACTGTTTTTGCTATGAAATGTGTCGGACACTACTGAAGTATCATGATAAGTGGAAGTAAACCTGCAAATCTGGTGCGCCGGTGCTATGCTACTCGTTTCTGGCTGGTCAACGTATGCGGGGTAGGGGCGCCCGCTGACGCCCGTGCGTATTCCCCCTGCGAACACTTCATCGCGCCGGCCGGCTTGAGACGAATCGGCAATCAGGAACCAACGCCGTGGGAAGCCAGGACGTACAACGCGACGAGGACGCCGCCGAGCTCCGGTCGTTCATATCGCACCTGCTGCGGGACGTACAGGCGCTGGAGCTCATGCTCGACGACGGCATGATCGAGTCCGGCGTGCACCGCATCGGGGCGGAGCAGGAAGTGTTTCTCGTGGACGCGGCGCGGCGTCCGGCGATGCTGGCGATGGAGCTGCTGGAGCAGGTGGCGGACGCCCACTACACCACCGAGCTGGGGCTTTTCAACCTGGAGATCAACCTCGACCCGCTGGTGTTCGGCGGCGACTGCCTGAGCCGGCTTGAGGGGCAGCTCGAATCCACGTTGCAGCGGCTGAGGGAGGCGGCGCACCAGCACGGCGCCGAGGTGGTGCTGGTAGGGATCCTGCCGACCCTTCGCAAGTCCGACCTGGCGTTGGCCCACATGGCCCCGCGACCCCGCTATCGAGCGCTCAACGAGGTGCTCACCCAACTCCGCGGCGGCGACTACGAGTTCAGTCTGAAGGGGGCCGACGAGCTGAATATCCGGCACGACTCGGTGATGCTGGAGTCCGGATGCACCAGCTTCCAGGTGCACTACCAGGTGGAGCCGGCGGAGTTCGCCCAGTGCTACAACCTGGCGCAGCTCGTGACCGCCCCGCTGCTGGCGGCGGCCGCCAACTCGCCGCTCCTGTTCGGCCGCCGGCTGTGGCGCGAGACCCGCATCCCGCTGTTCCAGCAGTCCATCGACACGCGCCGGGCGGGCCATCACATGCGCGAGCGCGCCGCCCGCGTGAGCTTCGGCCAGAAGTGGGTGCGGGAGTCCATCCTCGAGTTGATCCGGGAAGACCTCGCGCGCTTCCGGGTGCTGCTGGGGGCCTCCCTGGACGAGGACTCACTGGACGTGCTGGCGCGGGGAGGATTGCCGACGCTGCCTGCCCTGCGCACCCACAACGGCACGGTCTACCGTTGGAACCGCGCCTGTTTCGGCGTCGGCGAAGGCAAGGCGCATATCCGCATCGAGAACCGGGTGCTGCCCTCGGGTCCGACGATCCTGGACGAGGTGGCCAATGCCGCCTTCTTCCTGGGAATGCTCCGGGGGGGACAGGAGGCGTACGGCGACCTGGCCGCGACCATGCCCTTCCATGACGCCGAGGCCAACTTCCTGGCGGCGGCGCAGCGGGGGCTGCGCGCGCAGTTCATCTGGGTGGACGGCGCCACCGCGCCCGCGGACGACCTGATCCGGCGCGAGCTGTTGCCGCTGGCATGGCAGGGTCTGCGCGCCGCCGGCCTCGACTCCGCGGACGTGGACCGCTACCTGGGGGTCATCGAGCAGCGGGTGGCGTCGCGCCAGAACGGCGCCTCCTGGATGCTGCGCTCGCTCGCGGACATGCAGGGGACGGACACCCAGGATGCGCTCCTGAGCGCGCTCACCGCGGCGACCGTCACTCGGCAATGGGAGGGAACGCCGGTGCACGAATGGCCTTTGGCGAAAGTCGAGGAGGGCCGCGGCGGCAAGCCCCACGCCCTCCGCATTGAGGAGTTCATGACCACGGACCTCATCACGGTTCACCCGGACGAACCGATGGACCTGGTGATCAGGCTCATGGACTGGCGCCGCATCCGCCACGTGCCCGTGGAGGACGAGGAAGGGAAGGTGGCGGGCATGATCTCGTGCTTCGAGGCCCTGCGGCAGTGGGCTCCGGCCGCGCCCGACGCCGGCGGCGAGCCGGTGCCGGTGCGGGAGGTCATGCGGCCCGACCCCGTCACCATCGCGCCGGAGGCCACGGTCACCGAGGCGGTGGCCCGCATGCGGGAGGCGCAGAGCGACTATCTGCTGGTGGTGAAGGAGGACCGGCTGGTGGGGATCGTCACCGAGAGCGACATCCTCCAGCTTACGGCACGGCTGCTGGAGCAGCTTGCCGGGGAGTCCGGGGCGGATGGCGGTTGAATCCCCGGCTCCGGACCGCCGTTTTCCGCGGCTGCTCGGCAGCTACGGCGGCGACTACGACGGGCCGCTCGTGGTCGGCATCGGCGGCATGCACGGCAACGAACCGGCCGGCGTGCGGGCCCTGGAGCGGGTGCTCGAGGAATTGCGCTCGGCCGGGGTCCCGTTCCGCGGGTCGTTCGTGGGCTTCGCCGGCAACCGGGCGGCGCTTGTCCGGGGATGCCGGTACATCGACGAGGACTTCAATCGCGCGTGGTCGCACGAACGCGTCACGCGGCTCCGGAACAGCCGTCCGTCCGAGGAGGCGACCTCCGAGGAGATGGAACAGCGCGAGTTGCTGGAGTTCCTGGACGTGGAGTTGGCGCGGCGCCGGGGGCCGGTGGTCTGTCTCGACCTGCACACCACCTCGGCGGCGGGCACCCCCTTCGTGGTCATCGGCGATACCCTGCTGAACCGCCGGTTCGGATTCCGCCTGGGCGCTCCGGTGGTGCTCGGGCTGGAGGAGCGGCTGGAGAGCACGATCCTGAACTACCTGGGAGAAGAGGGACATGTCGCCGTGGGTTTCGAGGGGGGACAGAGCGATTCGCCGGAGGCGGTGGCCATACACATGGCGGCCATCCGGGCGGTGCTGGCGACCGCGGGCTGCATCCGTGCCGAAGACCTGCCGCTGCCGGCGGAAGACGACGATACGTCGGCCGCGGAGGCCGATGTCCCGCCGGTGGTGGAGGTCCGCTACCATCACGTGATCCGGGAAGGCGATGAGTTCGTCATGCGGCCCGGGTTCAGCAACTTCCAGCCCGTGGAGCGCGGACAGATCCTCGCGCGTGACCGCGGCGGACCGATCCACGCCGGCGAGACCGGACAGATCCTCATGCCGCTCTACCAGGGACAGGGCACCGACGGCTTCTTCCTGGTCCGGCCGGTGCGGCCGTTCTGGCTGCGGGTCGCCCGGTGGCTGCGCCGTCTGCGCGTCGAGCGGCTCCTGCCGGCGTTGCCGGGGGTACGAAGATTCCCGGACAAACCCGGCACCCTGGTGGTCAACCCGCGAATCGCCCGCTGGTTCGTGCTCGAGCTGTTCCACCTGCTGGGCTTCCGCAAGCGGCAATCGCGGGAAGGCAAGCTGATCCTCAGCCGGCGCTGGCACGAATCCCGGGCCCTCGACGAACTACAGGGTCAGCCTTAGTTGCCTGTCCACACGAATCGATTGTGAGATTCGTGTGTGACAGGCCCCTGGCGCACCTATCCGTCCGAACCGTGTAGACGCCATACGCGATCGGACAGCCCGTCGGAGTCCGCGTATCCTGTTTCTTTTTCGCAACAAGGCCCTAAAGAAGCGACGATATCGCGCGATGAGAAATGCAGGGAGGATTTCCATGAGAAGAACGTCAAGGCGCCTCGCGTTGACTTGGGCCGCGGTGGCGCTGGCCGTGGTCGTATTGACCGGAAGCCCGGGCTTCGCCAAGCCTGTGGAGCTTACCATCGTTCACTTCAACGACCTGGACCGCATGGGCGAAAGCCGCGGGCAGGGCGGCGTCGCGCGCCTGGCCGCGGTGGTCCGGTCCGAGCGGGCGCGCCGCGCCAACGTGCTGGTGACCTTCGCCGGCGACGCCATCTCGCCCTCGCTGATGTCCGCCATCGACAAGGGCGCACACATGATCGAACTGCTCAACCAGGTCGGGCTCACCGCCATGGCCATCGGCAACCACGAGTACGATTTCGGTCCGGAGGTGGCCCGGCAGCGCTTCTCCGAAGCGGCCTTTCCCGTCCTGGGTGCAAACAACATCGACCCGGACGGCAAGATCATCGAAGGCGCGCGAGCGTCCATCATGGTGGAGGTCGGGCGGTTCAAGGTGGGGATCTTCGGCCTGACCACCGTGGGCACCGCGGTGAAGTCACTTCCCGGCAACATCACCTTCGCCCCGGTCGTGGAAACGGCCGCCGCTCAGGCCAAGAGGCTGCGGGCGGCCGGCGCGAACCTGGTGGTGGCGCTGGCCCACACCGACATCGCCGAGGACGAGGCGCTGCTCCGGCAGGAAGCCGTGGACCTGCTCCTCAGCGGTGACGACCACCGGCTGCGTCTGGACTACGACGGCCGCATGCTGTTCGCCGAATCCGGTCAACAGGCGGACTGGGTCACGGTCATCGACCTCACCCTCGACGAGGTGGAATCCAGGGGCAGGAAGCGGTTCGTCTGGAGCCCGGCCTTCCGCGCCGTCCATACCGGCCGCGTAACCCCCGACCCCGAGCTCGCCGCGTCGGTCCGGGCCTATCAGACCCGGTTGTCGCGGGCCCTCGACATCGAGATCGGCACCACCGAAACGGAGCTCGACAGCCGCCGGGCCATGGTGCGGACGCGGGAGACGGCCGTCGGCAACCTGGTGGCGGACGCCATGCGCCTGGCCGTGGGGGCCGACGTCGCGTTGACCAACGGCGGCGGGATCCGCGCCGACCGGGTTTATCCGCCCGGCACGACCCTCACTCGCCGGGACGTGCTGAGCGAGCTGCCGTTCGGCAACAAGACCGTGCTGCTGGAGTTGTCCGGCGCCGAGTTGCGCACGGCGCTCGAGAACGGTTTCAGCGGAATCGAGAAGACCGCGGGACGGTTTCCCCAGGTCTCCGGGATCGAGGTGGTCTACGATCCCCGCCGGCCCGCGGGCAAGCGGGTGATCGAGGTCCGTCGCGGCGGCGTGCCTCTGGACCCCAACGCGAAATATACCGTTGCCACCAACGACTTCATGGCCCGGGGTGGCGACGGCTACCGGGTCCTCGCAAGCCGGAGGCGGCTCATCGACGCCCGGGCCGGTAAGTTGATGGCGACCCAGGTGATCGACTACATCACTGCCCGGAGAGTCGTCGCGCCCCGTGTGGAGGGGCGGTTGCGCACGCTTGAATGAGAGCGACCCGTCCTCGCATTTCCTGGATCGAAACGATGTTTCCCCGTAGAAAGACTTTCCCCGCGGCACCCTTGCAACGTGAGGACAAATGGAGTAGTTAGGGCGGTTGCTCTGGATTGAGCACTGGAAAACGCGGTGGAAACGGTCATTTCGGTACGATGAGGCACGCGGTAACAGTCACGGCGGTTTCGGCTCTGCTGCTCGGCATGAGCAGTTGGCTCGTGACCGGGTCCGCGACCGCGGAGATGTCAGCGGCACTCAAGACGGCGTCATTGCGCGCGTCTGATGCGGTGGAGCGCCGTACGGCCCATCTTCCGAGGCTGCTGTCCAGGCATGACGCCGCCCTGTACCGAAGGATCTTCGCCCTCCAGAAGGACGGGCACTGGAACGAGGCCGATGCTTTTATCAAGTGGATCCGGGATACGCTGCTGATGGGTCACGTCCGGTTCCAGCGCTTGATGCACCCCACCCTCTACCGTTCATCCTACGGCGAGCTGTGGACCTGGATGAACGCGTACGCGGACCATCCCGGCGCCCGGCGAGTCCACCGCCTGGCGAAGAAGCGGCAACCCGAGGGCTGGAAGTCGCCGAAAAAGCCCGCCCGGGCCGTGCTGGTATCCGAGCTCAAGTCCGACCCGGTACCCGTGACGTTGCGGAGCGCCAATGGCCGCCGCCGGAACGGAGCGGAGGCCGAGGTCCGTTCCCGCGCGCACCGGCCGGTGATCCGCCAGGTTCACGGGAAGATCCGGAAGTTGGTGTCCGGCGGCTACGTGACGAAGGCCCTCCGTTTTCTGGAGCAGCCGCACCATGTCCGTGTCCTGGATGCCGTGAGCTTCGACGAGAACCTGGCCTGGATCGCCAGAGGGTACTACTTTTGGGATCGGGACCAGCAGGCGCTGGAAGTTGCAAGACGGGCGATCAGGCGGTCGGGTGCCCAGGTGCCGCTGGCGTACTGGTGGGGCGGCTTGGCGGCTTGGCGGCTGGGGCACAATCGCGATGCCGCGGAGCTCTTCCGGGCGTTGGCGGAGTCGAGGTCGGTGACCCCGTGGCTGGTATCGGCCGGCGGCTACTGGGCCAGCCGCGCCTACCGGGAGGCCGGAGAGGCTGGGCGCGTGGCCCCCATGCTGCGGGCCGCGGCGCGGCATCCGCGGACCTTCTACGGGCTGCTGGCCATCACCGCCCTTGGCGAGCGGCCGCCGCTCGATTTCGGAATGCGCGAGCTCAGTGCCGAGGATCTCGACGACTTGCTCGGAATGCGGCCCGTGCGCCGCGCCCTCGCCCTGATTCAGGTCGGGGAGCATGTGCGGGCGGGCACCGAGTTGCGGCGGTTCGCCCACCGCATGTCACCCCAATTGGCGCTCGTGATCCTGGCCCTGGCGTCCGAATCGGGCTTGGCCGACCTGTCGTACCGTGCCGCCGAGAGTCTTCTGCAACGCACAGGCGTTCCGGTGGACGCGGCGCTCTATCCCCTGCCGGTGTGGGAGCCGGACGGCGGTTACACCCTCGATCGTGCCTTCCTGTTCGCCGTCATGCGGCAGGAGTCCAACTTCCGCGCCGGCGCCCGCAGCTCCCGCGGGGCCAGGGGCCTGATGCAGCTCATGCCGCGGACGGCGGGCGTCATGGCCGGCCGGAAGTACCGCGGGGCACAGCGCCGGGAACTGCTGGAACCGGTGCTCAACGTCACCCTGGGAGAGAAGTACCTCCGCTACCTGCTTTCGCGGGACGAGGTCGACGGCAACCTGTTCTACGCGCTGGCGGCCTACAACGGTGGTCCGGCCAAGCTGCGGGAGTGGAAGCGCAGGGTCGACTACCGGAACGATCCGCTGTTGTTCATCGAAAGCATCCCCAGCCGGGAAACCCGCATCTTCATCGAACGGGTGCTGACCAACATGTGGATCTACCGGATCCGGTTCGGGCAGGCGACCCGCTCCCTCGACACCATCCTGTCCGGGGGCTGGCCCACCTATATCCCGCTGGACCGCAGGCGGGCGGGCGCTCGATCCTGATCTGAAAGAGCTACCTTCCCCTTTTCCAGCGTCTTCAGACGGCGCTGCCCATCGACTCCAAAGCACGCGACGGCGTCAACCGCGTTGGCCAGGCGCGAGTGAGCCTGCGCTTGCAGTTCGCCGGAGGGTGCGATAGTGCTGTGCTCATCTCAACCGGTACGATCACACAGGAGGTTTCGATGAAGACACACCTGCGCCCTGCAATGTTCTCGTGTTTCGTTGCCGTCGCCGCACTGATCCTTACCGGCTCCCTCGCGGGAGCGGCGGACTATTACGCCGGCAAGACCATCACCATCGTTTGTCCCTACTCTACCGGCGGCACCTACGACCGCATGTCGCGGCTGGCGGCGAAGTTTCTGCCCAGACACATACCCGGCAACCCGGCCGCCATCGTGAACAACAAACCGGGCGCCGGCGGAGTCATCGGGTTGAGGTCGGTCTACAAGGCCAAGCCCGACGGCCTGTCGCTGATCCATTTCACCAGCCCCATGGTGGTGCGGAGCCTCACCGGCGGCATCAAGGACATCGACTTCAAGAAGCTCACCTGGCTCGGCAGCGTGGGCGGGGCCCACTACATCTTCGCCCTTCGCAGCGATCGGCCCGAGCGCGCCATCAAGGACTTCCAGACCACCAAGAAGCCCATCCGCGTCGGCGCCTCGGGACCGAGCTCGCTGCTGACCCAGGCGCCCAAGTTCCTGCAGCGGGCGGGCAAGTTCAACATCCGGCTGGTACCGGGCTACAAGGGCTACAACCCCATGGCGCTGGCCATGAAGCAGAACGAGGTGGACGGCGTGTCCACGGCGGGGTCCGCGGTGAGGGTCAATACGGCGACCCGCGAGATGCACAAGGACGGCACCATCAAGCTGGTGCTGTCCATGGGCGGCGCGCCGCCTCCGGACTCCCTCAAGGCGGAAGTCGCGGCGCTCCCGAAATTCGTCGACGCCATCGCCGACCCCAAGGACCGTGACGCCTGGGTGGCGTTCTCGGGCCTCCTGAGCGCCAGCCGCCCGTTCGCGACCACGCCGGGGCTGCCGGCGGAGCCGGCCGCCATCCTCAAGAAGGCCATGGCGGACATGATGGCCGATCCCGAATTCCGCAAGACCGCCACCGACCAGGGGTTCGTGCTGAACACGTTGAACGCCGCGGAGGCGGAGAAGCTGATCCTCTCGGTCTTCAACCTCCCCGCGGACATACAGGACCGGTTGAAGGTCCTGCTGAAATAGTCCCGTTGAAATGAGTGTCCCGCGTCGGTGGCGCGGGACACTTCCGCGAAATGGCTTTTGAGGCCTTCCTCGAGGCCCTCGGCACCACCTTCACCCTGCCGGTGCTGGGCGGGATCCTGCTGGGGGTTGCGCTGGGGCTCGTTTTCGGCGCGGTGCCGGGCCTGAATGCGGTGCTCGGCATCGTGCTGCTGCTCCCGTTCGTCTGGAGCCTGTCGCCCTTCGTGGCGTTCGCGATCATGCTGTCGCTGGTGTCGGCGGTCCACACCTCCAACACCTTCCCGGCGTTCTTCTTCAACGTGCCCGGCAGCCCCAGCGCCGCCGCCACCATCCTGGACGGTTACCCCATGGCGCGCAACGGCGATGCCGCGCGCGGGTTGACCGCGGCCTTCGTGGTGTCCGCCGTGGGCGGGATCATCGGCGCGCTGGTGTTGCTGATCGCGCTGCCGGCCTTGCAGCCGGTGGTGCTGGCCTTCGCCGCGCCGGAGCGCTTCATGCTGGTGGTGCTGGGGATCCTCATGATCAGCTTCCTGAGCGGCGTCAAGCCGGTGAAGGGGCTGATGGCGGGCGCCCTGGGCCTTTGGCTGGGCACCGTCGGGCAGGATCCGCAACTGGGGGTGGCGCGGTTCACCTTCGGCTCCGACTACCTGCTCGACGGGCTTCAGACCGTGCCCATCATCATGGGCCTGTTCGCCCTCCCCGAGGTGGTGTCCCTGGCCATCCGCGGGCGCATCGCCGAACGCACCCACGTGGACATGGGCGAGGGGTTCCGGCCGGGCCTGCGGGCGTGTCTGGCGAACCGCTGGCTGGTGGTGCGGAGCGCGGTGGTGGGCGTGGTGGGAGGCGCCATCCCGGGCATCGGCGGCACCGCGGCGGCATTCTACGCCTACGGGATGGCGGTCCAGGGAACCGACGGCGCCGAGCGCGGGCGCTTCGGCAAGGGCGAGATCAAGGGCGTGATCGCGCCCGAGAGCGCCAACAACTCATCGGCGGGCGGAGAGCTGGTGCCGTTGCTGGCGTTCGGCGTGCCCGGCGGCGCCACCTCGGCCATCCTGCTGGCCGCATTCCTGATCCTCGGCATCAATCCCGGCCCGGAGATGCTGGGCGAGAAGCTCTCGCTGAGCTTCTCCATGGTCATCGTGCTGGTGCTCTCGAACCTGCTGGCCACCGGCGTATGCATCGCCATCACGCGGCCGGCCGCGCGCATCGCTTTCCTCAGGAGCAACCTGCTGATCCCGGCGCTGATGCTGTTCGTGCTGTTCGGCGCGTACGTCGCCTATCCCCATCCCTACACCCTCGTTCTCACGCTGGCATTCGGGGTGCTGGGCTACCTGATGATGCGGTTCGACTGGGCGCGGGCGCCGCTGCTGGTGGGTTTCATCCTGGGTCCGCTGGCCGAGAACAACCTGGTCATCTCCCTGTCGAGCTACGGCGCGGCCTTCCTCGTCCGGCCCATTCCGCTGGGGTGCATGGCGGTCATGGCGCTGGTGGTTTTCGTGGCGGTGCGCCGGGGGGTGGGCCGGCCATGACACCGGCGCGCGAGATCGTGCTTGGCGGCGTGGTGGCCGCGCTTTTTGCCTGGATCGTGCTCACCGCGCTCGAGTGGCAGCCGGAGACCGCCACGTTCCCGCTGCTTATCGGGTTCGCCGGCCTGGGGCTGGCCGTTTGGGGTCTGGTGAGCGATGTGCTGCGCTGGAGGTCCGCGGTCGCGGGCGATAACGGGTCGAACGCCGAGGACACGGCGCGCGCCCGCGCCGCGTTCGCATGGATCGCCGTGTTCTTCGTCCTGGTGCTGTTCGCCGGTTTCCGCTGGGGATTGCCCCTGGCGGTGCTGGCGTACTACCGGTTGGAAGCGCGTGTCGGTTGGGTCGCCGCGGTCAGCGCCGCCGCCGCGTGCGCCGCCTTTCTGCACGTCGCGGTGGTCTACCTCTACCTTCCGCTTTACGAAGGCGTGTTGTGGGCATGGTGACCTCCCCGTCTTGGCGCGTGGCCGGGTGTCGGAGGGTCAGATGCCGTAGAGCCGTTTCGGATTGGCGTTGAGGATCTTCTCCTTGGCCGATTCGCTGATGTCCTGCCGCTTGTTGAACTCCCGCACCGCGAAGCGGTCGCGGTCGCCATGGGGCATGTCGGAGCCGAAGACGACACGGTCGTCGCCCACGAGATCCAGCACCTGCGGCAGCAGCGGGTCCTCCACCTCGGTGCTGAGGAAGAGGTTGCCGCGGCTCATGTACTCGGCCGGGGAGACGGCGGCCCGGGGCGCGGCCTCGGGAATGGATTTGCCGAAACGGTTGGTGAAGGCGAACCGGTGCTCCAGCCGGTCCATGAGGAAATGGACCCACAGGCAGCCGGCTTCCAGGAACGCCACCCGCAGGGTCGGGAAGCGGTCCAGCACGCCGCCGGTGATCATGGCCGTGAACCCCATGAGCAGCGGCACCAGGAACGGGATGATGGTGCCCGGGTAGAGGTGGTCGTACATGTTGCTGAGGGGCGGGCACGACCATCCCACGTGAACCGCCAGCGTAAGGTCCTCTTCCGCCAGCGCTTCGTAGAACGGGAAGAAGCTCGGGTGGTCCAGGGTGCGCTCGCCCACGGTGCCGAGGATCATCACCGCCACCGCTCCCAGGCGCTTGGCCTCGCGCACCTGCTCCACCGAGGCGGGGACGTTGTCCAGGTCCACCACCGCGGCCCAGTGGAGCTGGTCCGTCGACCCCGTGGCGTCTGCGAGCCAGCGGTTGTAGGAGCCGCACAGGGCGGCGCCGAGGCCGGGGTCGTCCACCAGGGGATGGACCAGGAAGAAGCTCGGGTAGATGACCTGTACTCCCAGGTCCTCGTCGGCCATGTCCTTGAGGCGGGCCTCCGGATGGCTGATCTCGATGCTCTCGAGGCTTTCCGGCTTGGACGCGGTGTAGAACGAGCGTTGCCCTTCGTGGTGGGCCGGGGTTCCCATGTTGTGGCAGCCGCGTCCGAACAGGCGGGGGTAGATCTGGTCCTCCACACGCCAGTAGAGCCGCCCTTCCGAGTTCACCACCTGAGGTCTGCGCTTGCGGAACGCCGGGTCCAGGTAGTCATCGCTGAAGGTCGCCGGAGACTCTTCCACGTGCGCGTCGGCGTCGATTACGATCATCGGAGGGTCCTCCTCTTTCTCCAGTGGACCGTGCCATGGCACGATCATGGGACACGACACTAGTGGGATGTTACATGCCACCAGAGAACGCACCCATACCGCAATTTCGAAACCGGACGCAACAAGACCGGCCGGAACGGGAGGTGACGATGCCGATTCTATTGACCAACAGCGACGTGCAGGAACTGATCTCGCCGGAGACGGCGGTGGAGGTCATGCGGGAAACCTATCGCGGGCTTGCCGCGGGCACGGCGGTTACCCGCACCCGGAGTCAGACCTTCGCCGAGACCACCGAACCGGGCACCTTCGTGGAGCTGCGCACCATGGACGGCATCGTTCCGACCTTCGGCTCGGTGGGCATGCGGATCCTGCCGGACCTGCACCGCTGGCCCCGCATCGGCGACAACCGGCGATACGACAAGGTGCCCAAGAAGAACGGCAGGTTCCTCGCCTTCGACCTGATCTTCGACCTGGACACCGCCGACCTCCAGGCGGTGGTCCAGGACGCCTGTCTCCAGAAGCTGCGCATCGCCGGCACCCACGGGGTGGCCGCCGAGTACCTGGCCCGCGCGGACGCGTCCCGGGTCGGCGTCATCGGCTCGGGCTGGCTCGCCGAAGGCGTGCTGATGGGACTCGGAGTCGTCCGCGAGCTTGAATCCGTCAAGGTGTTCAGCCCCACTCCCGCCAACCGGGAGCGGTTCGCCGAGAACGCAAGGCAGAGTCTTCGCCTCGACGCCGCGGCCGTCGACGACCCGGTGGCGGCGACCCTGGACGTCGACGTCATTGTCGTGTGCACCAACACCATCGATCCGGTCTTCTTCAGCGACTGGCTCGGTCCGGGCGTCCATCTCGATTCGATATCCGGGCGGGACATCGACGAGGGTTGTTTCGCGCGCGCCGACTACACGGTGCTGAGCATGCGCGAGGGGCGCTGCAACGAGGGACTGAACTTCGCTCCGCCGGTGCTGCGCGAGACCCTCGCGCCACGCTTCGCGCCGTTCGAGAAGAACGTCCCCTGGGACGACTATGCCGAGTTGGGGGAGGTGATCGCCGGACAGGCGCGCTCGCGGGAGAACGACCGGGAGATCACGTTCTTCTGCAACAACGTGGGCTTCGGCGCCCAGTTCGCGGCGCTGGGCGGCAAGGCCGTGGCACTGGCCCGAGAGCGGGGCGTGGGCAAGGAGTTCTCCATCGACGACTGGTACGAGGACGAGCGGTAGGGCCCACGTTGCCTTAAGGGTGCACGTCCTGGGTGAACCACTCGGTGGGCAGGGTGCGGCCAACGCCTTTCGCGAGCGCCTCTCGGTACACACGTTGGGCCACCGCGGCGAATTGGAGGCCCTGGCCGACGTTGTTGACGAAGGCCGTGGTCTGGTCCCGCGATTGGCGGCCCTCGGCGGCGCCGATGATGGCCTGCGGCAACTCCTGGATCCGTTCCCAGAGCGACGTGTCGCGCTCCGACCACCAGCCTCCGGTGCCTTCCGGCGTTTCGACGGCGGGCGTGCGGTAGACCTGCGGGCGAATGTTGGCGGGGTTCCTGGAGAACAGGAAAACGCGGTCCATGGCGTCGAGGAAATCGTAGTCCATCTCCTGGACCTTGACGGCGCTGTAGTGGACGCCGGGCCGCAGCCACTCGCGCCGATGCACGGGTTCCATGGAGTTGGTCCCGGTAACGATCAGGTCGGCTCCCTCCACCGCGTCGTCCGCGGACGACACCGGCGTGAGACTGGCCTCGACGCGCGGCGCCAGCTCCCGGCAGAAGCGCTCCCGGTTCGCCGGATTGGGGCTGAACACCTTGACCTCGGCGATGGGCCGCACCGCGCAGTGGGCCATCAACTGCCCGCCGGCCTGCCAGCCGGTCCCCAGCAGCGCCATGACCGAGGCGTCCTCCCGCGCCAGGTAGCGGGCTGCCAGTCCGTTGGCGGCACCCACCCGCATGCGCGAGATGTAGCCGTCCGGGCAGATCATCACCGGCGCGCCGGTCTCCATGCTGAAGAGCAGCATGAGCCCGTTCCAGCGGCCGTCGGCCGAGGGCAGCCGGTCGCGCCTGACGTTGCCCGCCACCTCCGGCCATATCAGCACGTCGCTGTTGATGCGTAGCGCGGCCATGCCCTCGTCAGGCCAGAGTCCGCTCATGGCCTTGAGACTGTAGACTCCCTTGGTCTCGCCCACGGTGGTGGGCGCCAGCGTGTCCACCCGTGGGCTGTTGACCGCTTCCTGGGCCTCCAGCGACCGCTGCGAGCGCTCGACACAGTCCAGCGCCATCTCCATGGTCAGTATCCCGTCGATCTCTTCATTGCTCAGCACCAATGTCATCGAAGAACCTCGCTAAACGTCGGAGCCGGACCCCGTGTTGACGCACCCCGTAATTTCGGCCATATTTTTTATCTCTGGCCAGGTAGCTCAGTCGGTAGAGCAGAGGACTGAAAATCCTCGTGTCGGCAGTTCGATTCTGTCCCTGGCCACTTCCCCCAACCCCGTTCCCAACGACTCAAAGCTGCGCCTCCAGCTTCTTGAACTGCCTGCTCAAGGTCTCCACCTCTTCCTTGGCCTGCTTTCGGTACTCCACGACTCTGTTCAACTCCTCGAGGGTGGGCAGCGTCAACTGCCTGTGGGGAATACCGCTGTTAGGGCGGTTGTGGACATGGTAGGTGCCGTCGTCGCCGAAGTGGC
Source organism: Deltaproteobacteria bacterium (assembly GCA_028818755.1). Lineage (GTDB taxonomy): Bacteria > Desulfobacterota > Binatia > UBA9968 > JAJDTQ01 > JAJDTQ01. The sequence continues at coordinate 14,082 of JAPPNF010000092.1, forward strand.
CGGTCTCCTTCCCGCTCAGCACACTGACGGCCAGGTTGAGGTTGTTGATCATCTTCTTGATCTCACTGTCCATGACTGAAAGGCGTTGCCTGGCCGCTAGCAGGCGCAGATAGTCCGCGCCGATCTTCTCTTCGACTTCGCCCATATGACTTCCTCCCGCGTGGGTTGTGCCCGTATGACACGAACTCGAGTGTTTGCCGTTTTGGATGTGCGCCCCTACCGATACCCCGAAACGCCGTCCGGGAGCAAATCCGTCCCGCCGTTCCCGCGTGGGCAGATTGCCCTTGACAGCTCTTCGGCTCGGATACTAGTCTGGCCCGGCATCGGGCACGGACCTTGCAAACCAACGGAAGGGAGAACGAACCCATGAAGACGGCACTTCGCTGTATCGTCGTTTGCCTCGCCCTAGGTCTGCTCACGGCCACGCTGGCGCCAGCCGCGGATCTCGTGCTCAAGGGCGCCACAGCCTGGAAGAAAGATTACGTCTTCAATGCCGGTTACTGGGAGTTCACGCGCCAGGTCGAGAAGCTCTCCGGCGGGAAGATCAAGGTGGAGTGGAAAGGCGGACCCGAGATCGCGCCCGCCTTCGAGATGTTGAGTCTGGTGCAGCGCGGGGTTGTGGATGTCCTGGGCAGCTCCGCCGCCTATTATACGGACAAGTACATGGAAGGGGTCTTTCCCGAGTACTTTATCGGCACGCCGGCAGACTTGCGGAACGCGGGCATCACCAAGTGGTTCGATGATCTGAGCCAGAAGAAGACCGCCGTCAAGCTGCTGGGAATGACCTCGGGGCCGGTGGGCATCGCCATCTTCACCAAGAAGCCCGTGAAGGGCATTGCCGACTTCAAGGGCCTGAAGATGCGCAGCACGCCCACCTACCTGCCCATGGGGCAGGCCCTGGGCGCGACGATGATCCGGATACCATGGGCGGACCTCTACCCGGCGCTCGAACGCGGCGTGGTGGAAGGATACTTCTCGCCGGCTATCGGCACCCTCCAGACGAAGCTTTACGAGCAGGTATGCTGCATGATTGCGCCCCATTTCTGGACGGTGCGCACATGGCTGTACATCGGCGTGAAGACCTGGAACAAGCTGAGCCCCGAACAACAGAAGATACTGACCGACGCCATCGTCGCGACGGAAGATTGGGCCCAGGGTTACTACTCGGGGATCATCGGCAAGGAAATCGATACGCTGGTGAAGCAGCACGGCATAAACGTCATCGAGTTCAAGGGGGACGAGGCCAAGCGCTTTCTCAAGATGGCGTACGAGTCGGCCTGGAACAAATACGTGCCGGAGTCCCCGGAGCACGGCAAGACGATCCGGGAGATGGCGCAGAAGCTGGAGAGCCGCTGAAGCCGGCGAACGACCGGTGTCGTGTCCCGTAAATTAAAATTATTGCAGGAATTTGCGGGACACGACACTAGCTGAAACCAACGAACCGCTGAAGGGGAGGACGAATCCATGAGAAGGGCACTTGGCTGTATCGTCGTATTATTCACTCTGGGTCTTTTTATCGCGACGACCGCTCCGGCGGCCGACTTGGTGCTCAAGGGCGCCACCGCCTGGAAGAAGGACTACATCTTCAATGCCGGGTACTGGGAGTTTTCGCGCCAGGTCGAGAAGCGTTCCGGCGGGAAGATCAAGGTGGAATGGAAGGGTGGTCCCGAAATCTCGTCACCTTTCGAGATGTTGGGCCTGGTGCAACGAGGGGTGCTGGATGTCCTGGGCGGCGCCGGCGCTTACGATTCCGCCAAGATACCGGAGGGAGTCTTCCTGGAGTACTTTGTCGGGAGCACCAGCGACCTGCGCAAGGCCGGCGTCACCAAGTTCTTTGACGAAATCACCCAGAAACGGACCGGAGTGAAGCTCCTCGGGCTCAGCTCCGGGCCGGTGGAGTTCGCCATCTTCACCAAGACGCCGGTGACCAGCATCGGCCAGTTCAAGGGCCTGAAGATGCGCAGCACGCCCACGTATCTGCCCCTGGGCCAGGCCCTCGGGGCCACCATGATCCAGGTGCCTTGGCCCGATGTCTACAACGCCCTGGAGCGGGGGGTCGTGGACGGATACTTCGCTCCGGTCATCGGCACCCTGTCGACGAAGCTCTACGAGCAGGTCTGCTGCATGCTCAAGCCGCACTTCTGGACCGTGCGCACGTGGATGTACATCAGCCTGGACAAGTGGAACAAACTCACGCCCGAGCAGCAAAAGGTCCTGACGGACTCCATGATCGCGGTCGAGCAATGGACGACGGGGTTCTACAATGACTACATCGGCGGGGAAATCAGTACGCTGGTGAACAAGCACGGCCTCAAGATCCATGAGTTGAAGGGCGACGAGGCCAAGCGCTTCCGCACGATGGCGTACGAGTCGTCGTGGAAGAAGTACCTGCCCAACTCCCCGGAGTACGGCAAGGAGATCCGGGAGAGGGCGCGGAAGCTCGAGGACCAATAGCGTGCCGAAAATGAAGCGAGGGAGGCAAGGCTTATGAGACGAGCGCTTCGCTATTCAGTCGCTGTTTTCGCCTTGGTCATGTTCGCGGCGACCACGGCGCCGGCGGCGGACCTGGTGCTCAACGGCGCCACCGCGTGGAAGAAGGACTACGTCTTCAATGACGGGTTCTGGGAGTTCAAGCGCCGGGTCGAGAAGATGTCCGGCGGCAAGATCGAGGTGAGGTGGAAGGGCGGTCCCGAGATCGCGCCGGCCTTCGAGATGCTGAGCCTGGTGCAGCGCGGCACGCTGGACGTGCTGAGCAGCACCGGCGCCTACTTCACGGACAAGATGGCCGAAGGGGTCTACCTCGACTACTTCGAAGGCCCTGTGAGCGAAATGCGCAAGGGCGGCGTCATCGATTTCTTCGACAAGATCCAGCAGGAGAGGACCGGGGTGAAGCTCCTGGGGCTGCCGTCGGGTCTGGTGGGCTACGCGATCTTCACGAAGAAGCCGGTGAAGGGTCTTGCCGACTTCAAGGGCATGAAGCTTCGCGGCACTCCCACCTATCTGCCCATCGCGGAGTCGCTGGGCGCCTCGATGATCCGGATGCCGTACTCCGACCTCTACGCCGGCCTCGAGCGGGGCGTCGTCGAAGGGTACTTCTCGCCCATCATCGGAACCCTGGGGGCCAAGTTCTACGAGCAGATCTGTTGCATCATCAAGCCCTTCTTCTGGACCGTGCGCACCTGGCTGTACTTCAACCTGAAGACCTGGAACAAGCTGACTCCGGAGCAGCAGAAGCTCCTTACCGAGGCCGCCATCGAGACGGAGAAGTGGGGACCGGCCCATTTCGACAAGTACATCGACGCGGAGCACAACACCCTGGTGACCAAGCACGGCATGCAGATCATCGAGCTTCCCCCGGAAGATGCCAAGCGCCTGCGCAAGATCGCGTACGAGTCGGCCTGGAAGAAGTTCGTTCCGGTCTCGCCGAAGTACGGCAAACAGGTCCGGGAGATGGCTCGACGTTTCGAGCAGAAATAAGGGGCCTCTTCACGGCGAACTCATGTGCTGAACCACCCGCCGGGCTGTCCGCACGCGCCGCGGACAGCCCGGACACGGGATAGCCGAATCTCGTCATGTCGCAACTCGGGCAGACTCTGGAGCGAGCCTGGGACTCGCTGCTGAATGGCCTCGCTTACTTTGCGGGGCTCCTCGTGGTCACGGTGACCTTCTCCGTGCTCTACGAAATAGTGGCGCGCTACTTCTTCAACAGCCCGACCATCTGGGCGGTGGATCTGACCGAATACTCGCTGGTCTACATTACCTTCCTCGGGACCCCCTGGGTGCTGCGCGACCATGCGCACACGCGCGTGGAGCTGGTGGTGGAACGGCTCCGGCCCAGGGTGCGCCTGATCCTGGGCATCGTGGTATCGCTGGTGGCGGCAACGGGCGCGGTGGTGATGGCGTGGGAAGGCGCCTGGGAGACCTGGGAGTCCTACCTCGGCGGCCATGCCGAGCTCAAGGCGTGGCGGGTGTACCGCTGGCCGCTCATTCTTCCCATCTGCGTCGGCAGCACCATGCTGGTCATCGAGTTCCTGCGCCAGGCGTGGCACAACGTCGGGATGCTGCGCCGGGGCGACCCGATCCCGGACGAATCGGCTCCCGTGGGCCAGGATTCCCTCTGAGCACGAGATGGAGTGGTACGAAGTACTGATCTTGATGCTCGCCGTGCTGATGGTCCTTTTCGTGGCCGGCACGCCGGTGGCGTTCGCCTTCCTCCTGATCAACATCGGCGGGCTCTTCCTGTTCATGGGCGGGTTGCCGGCGCTGCGGCTCATGGTCACCAGCGCCTTCGCGACCCTGGCGAGCTTCGTGCTGGCCCCGGTGCTGCTGTTCATTCTGATGGGCGAGATCATGTTCCGATCAGGGCTCGCGGTGCGCACCCTGGACGCCCTGGACAAGTGGATCGGCGGCATACCCGGGCGGCTGAGCCTCCTGGCGGTGAGCGGCGGCACCTTGTTCTCCACCCTCAGCGGCTCCAGCATGGCCACCACCGCCATGCTGGGAACGACGCTGGTGCCGGAGATGCGGCGCCGGGGTTACAGCTACCTGATGTCCGTGGGCCCCATTTCGGCGGCCGGCGGGCTGGCGGCCATCGTCCCGCCCACCGCCATGGGCGTCTTGCTTGGCAGCCTCGCCGAGATCTCCATCGCCAAGCTCCTGATCGCCGGCATCGGCCCGGGCCTGTTCATGGCCGGCCTCTACGCGGTCTACATCATCGTCCGGGCCAAGCTGCGTCCCGAATCCGCGCCCATCTACGACGTCGCGCACGTGTCCGCCCGCGAGAAGGTCATGGGCCTGCTGCACCTGGCGCCCTTGAGCCTCATCGTGTTCATGGTCCTGGGGGTCATCTTCATCGGCGTGGCGACGCCCACGGAGGCGGCGGCCCTGGGAGCGCTGAGCACCGCCATGGTGGCGGCCATGTACCGCAGCCTGACCTTCAAGGTGATAGCGCTGTCGGTGATGAGCACCGTGCGCGTGTCGGTGGTGGTGCTCATGATCATCCTCGCGTCCAATGCCTTCAGTCAGGTGCTGGCGTTCACGGGCGCCAGCCGGGGATTGGTGGAGATGGTGGCGGGGTTCCAGGCGCCGCCGGTGGTGATCCTGGTGCTCATGATGGTGATCGTGCTCGTGCTGGGAATGTTCGTCGACCAGATCTCCATCATGATGATCACCGTGCCCATCTACTTCCCGCTGGCCGCCCAGCTCGGCTTCGACCCCATCTGGTTCGGCATCCTGATGCTCCTCAACATGGAGGTGGCCAACACCACCCCGCCCTTCGGGCTTCAGTTGTTCGTGCTCAAGGGGGTCGTTCCCGACGCCCCCATGATAGAGATCTACAAGAGTTGCTTTCCCTTCGTGCTCCTCGATATGTTGAATCTGGCGGTCATGATCGTCTTCCCCGCCCTGGTGCTCACCCTTCCGCGGCTCATGTTGAATTGAAGCCGGGAAGCGAGCACCCGCCCCGACGCGGCGGAGAGGTTGTCGGACCCCAGAGTGCTCTACGGAATCTGATGGACACCCCGAACCATTCCATGCTGGAGGCCGCCAAGGCGCTGGCTCCAAAGATCCGTTCCTGCGCCGACCGGATCGAGGCGGAGCGCGAGCTGCCGCGCCCGCTGTTCGACGAACTGGCGGACGCCGGCCTGTTCAAGCTCGCGCTGCCGCGGTCCCTGGAGGGCGTCGAGATCGACCTGCCGTCCTACATCGAGGTTTTGGGAGAGCTCGGCCAGGCCGACGCCAGCACCGCGTGGGTGGTCAACCAGTGCTCGATCTTCGCCACCTACGCGGCGCGCATGCCCCATGAGATCGCCCGGGAGATCTGGACCGACACGCCGCGCTGTGTGGTGGCCAACACCGCCATGCCCACGTCGGAGGCGGTGCCGGTGCCGGGCGGGTACCGGGTCACCGGGCGTCATCGTTTCAGCTCCGGTTGCCGGCACGCGTCATGGTTCGCCGCCCGGGCGTGGATCCCGGACAACGGCGAGCCGGTGCAGAAGTTCCTGTTCGTGCCCGCGGCCGAGGTGGAGGTGCTGGATACCTGGAAGGTCCGCGGCATGCGCGGCACCGGCACCCACGACTTCGCGGTGGACGGCGCCTTCGTGCCGGCCGAGCGCACGGTGCCCCAGCGCGGCGCCCCGGTGGTGGAGCCCGGTCCGCTCTACCGGCTCTCCACCGTCCTGCTGTTCGCCTGCGGCGACGCTGCCCTCGCCCTGGGGGCGGCCCGGTCGTGCCTGGACGCGTTCATGGAGCTGGCCGGAGCCAAGACGCCCCACTCCATGCAGGCCTTGCTTCGCGACCAGCCGGCGGTGCAGGTGACGGTGGGTCAGACCCTGGCCGCCCTGGCGTCCGGCCGGGCCTATCTGCGTGACGCCGTCCGCGCACTATGGGCCGAGGCCGCGTCGGAGGGACCGCTCACCCTGGACCGGCGGGTGGCGTTGCGGCTGGCGACGACCCACTGCATCCGGGTCGCGGTGCAGGCGGTGGAGCAGCTCTACAACGCCTCCGGCACCACGGTCATCTACGAGGGGAACATCATCCAGCGCCACTTCCAGGACCTGCACGTGATCAGCCAGCATGCCCAGGCGCGCCAAGTCGCCTACGAGCTGGCCGGGAAGCACGCTCTGGGTCTGGAGATCGAAACCGTCCGCCTCTGAGCCAGTGCGTGCGCGGGCGGGTTGAAACTTGCCCTGCCCGGCAACTGTCGTTCCAGCCGGTAGCAATCGGAGCGGGTCAGGGAGGTAACGACATCACTTTCCGTCGTGTCGATGGACGCGGACCCTGAAGCCTGTGATGTCGTCGTCCCACACGACCCTTTCAACCGCCTCAGGTTACGATAGTTCGTACACAGGACGCGCTCAGCAAAAACCACTTCGGGCTGCGGCATTGGCCTCTAGCACTTCCCTTGCGACCCGACGCGCTTCGTCCAGTGTTCCGACAATCCGGCCCCCCGGCAGTTCGCCGAGGATGTCGAAGCTGTGCAGGGTCGCGGCCACCTCCCCGCCGAGGCCCATGACGATGCACTCGGTCCCGGATCCGCCGGCGAGTTCCAGGAGCTGCCCGACCACCATAGCGGCGCTGTCGTCGATGTAGACGGTGTCCGAGAAGTCGAAGATCACCACCTCGTGCTCCTTGATATCCAGGCCGATCACACTGACCAGCTTGTGGGAAGAAGCCACACTCAACGTGCCCTTGAGCACCACCATGCCGACCCGCGCCGCATGCGGGTCGGCGTGCGCCGCGGCATCGTCTCCGGCGAAGAACTTCGCGTCCAGCAACGGCACCGATATCACGCTGTCGAGCTCCAGCCGTTCCAGCCGCCGTGCATGCACCATTCCGCCGGCGATCAATCCGATGGCCACCGCGGTGATCAGGTCCACGAACACCGTCAGGCAGAGCGTCGTCAGCATCACCATGAGATGCTCGCGCCGGAGGCGATGAAGCCTGGCGAGCATGCGCCAGTCGATGATATCCCAGCCGACCTTGATCAACACCCCGGCCAGCGCGGCCAGCGGAATCGGCTCGACGAACCGCCCCAGACCCATCACCAGAGCGAGCAGAACCAGCGCGCGCACCGCGCCCGACACCGGCGTTGATCCGCCGGAGCGAATGTTGATCACCGTCCCCATGGTCGCCCCTGCCCCGGGCAGTGCGCCTATGAGCCCCGCAGCCAGGTTGCCGATCCCCTGCCCCACGAGCTCCCTGTTCGGGTCGTGACGGCTGCCGGTCATCGCATCGGCCACGAGGGAGGTCAGCAGGCTGTCCACCGACCCGAGCAGGGCGAGGATGATGGCTGGTTGCACCGCATGCAGCAGGAAGGCGAACGACGGCGGCTCGAACTGCAGGCCGGGCAGGCCGACCGGGATCGCGCCGATGACCGGCGCCTCCCTGAACCAGAGCATGCCCAGCACCGTTCCGGCGGCCAGCGCCACGAGGGGGCCGGGGGCAAAACGCGAGAACCGGCGGGGCCACAGAAACCCGGCAGCAAGCGTGACCGCACCGATGGCGAAGGCGCCGGCGTCGATGTTGCTCACCGCCGCCGGAAGCGCCCGTGCGGCACCCATGGGCCCACTTGTCGCCCCCGAAGCGCCCAGCAGCGACAGCGACTGCATCAGCATGATGATGATGCCGATGCCGGACATGAAGCCGGATACGACCACGTAGGGCGTATACGCGACGAAGCGGCCGATCTTCGACACGCCCAACAGCACCTGCAGCAGGCCCGCCAGGACCACCACCGTGAGGGCTTCGGCGAGACTGCCCGCGTGGCTGGTGAGAACCGCCGCCATCGCGACGGTCATCGGCGCCGTCGGACCGGAAATCTGCGAGCGCGTGCCGCCGAACACCGATGCGAAGAAGCCCACCGCAATGGCGCCGTAAAGTCCGGCCGCCGCACCCATCCCGGAGGCGATGCCGAAGCCAAGGGAAACCGGCAGCGCCACCACCATGGAGGTCATGCCGCCGAAGACATCGCCGCGCAGAGTGCCGAGGTCGTAGTTCACCCGGAAACCAGCCATCCTTCTCGCACGCCCATGGTGTTCAGGGAACACCTTCGGCGTCCGCCGCCGTCACCGCACGGCCCGCCGGAATCCGTCTTCGCCGTAGCCCTACAGCCGCCACAGCCGCTTGGGATTGTCGTGCAGGATCTTGCGCTTCGACTCCTCGTCGATGTCGGTCCGTTGCTGCATGACGCGCAGGGCGTCCATCTGGCTCGAGCCGTCGTAGTGGCCGTAATCGCTGCCGATGACGAGGTTGTCCGGCCCGCACCGGTGGGTGTAGGAGAACTCGTCGTCGTTCTGGCAGGTGACGAAGATGTTGAACTCCTTCAGCACGTCGTCGGGCAGGGGGGTGCCGCGTTGCAGGCTGCGCCGCTTGGCCTCGTGAAGCATCCAGGGGAGCCACATGGAGCCGGCCTCGATAAAGGCCCAGCGGAGGTCGGGGTACTTGAGCGGAAGCTGGCTCTCGATCAGTCCCTCGCACGAGCCCGCGGTCAAGAGGCGGAAGCGCATGAGGCCGAAGGCGTTGGGATCGTAGGCCGGCCGGGTGATGTCGATGATGTCCTGGTTGCCGTTGCCGATGTGGGTGGCGACGACCATGTCGAGGCGCTGGGCCTCGTCCCAGAGCGGATGGAAATAGGGGTCGATGACGAGCCGCCGTCCCAGGATCGGCGGGATCGAGATCCCCACCGCGCCGTGGTCGCGCGCCCAGTTGAGGAGTTCCAGGGACGCGTCCATGCTCATCAGCGGCAGCACCGTGCACCACCGCAAGCGCCCCTTGGCTCTTTCCCACATGTCTGCCACCCAGCGGTTCCAGCTCTTGCACAGCGCCAGCTCCACCTCGGGCTGGTCGGTGGTGGGCACGGTCCACAGCGTGTGGAACAGCACCTGGGTGTCGATTCCCAGGCGGTCCATGTGCCGCAGCCGCCGCTCCACGTCGTCCTCACGGGAGCCGATGGGGGTCACGAGGTCACGGCCCTGCTCGCGGGACCGCTCGGCCATCTCTTCCTCGGTGAGGGTGACGAACCGGAAGCCACGGGCTTGGCCGTTGATGATCCACCACTGGAAGTGAGGGTCCGTGGGGTGAGCCGCCAATACCGGGCGATACTTCTCGTCCTCCGGATCCATGAACTCCCACGTCCGTTCGGTCTCCACCACGTGGGCGTCGGAGTCGATGAGGGCGTAGTCGGCGTCCGATTCAACAACGGGTCGAGCGTTGATGGCCATGACCGCCTCCTGTCGTTGGTTGGAAGGGCTGTCGCTACAGAACCACCGCCGACTCGTAGGGTTCATCCAGGGGTGTGTCGCCGTCGAAAAGGTTTCGCGTCGCGATCCAGCGGTGGGTCTTCTCGTAGACTTCCCGTGTGTAGGGCTCGAAGACCATGCGCTCGCCGACTCCCATGGCGCTGACGTCCACCAGCTCGTGGTAGCGCTCGGGAATCTCCCTGAGGAGATAGTGCCGGTAGCGCTCCGGCTCCATGTCGATGTCGCGCTGGGCGCGTTGCAGCGCGTTGAAGTACTTCCGGGTGTCTTCTTCGTCGGCGTCCGGCTCCAGCAGGAAGCCGATCATGAACGTGGTATCGACGATCTTCCGGAACCCCTGCTGCTCCAGCACGTACATGGGCGCGCCGAAGACGTTGCCGGCCGGAACGTCGCGTTCCAGCAGCCGCGACATCCGGTCCAGCGGACGGCCGGCAAACTGCAGCTTGACCTCTGAAGAGTCGAGGATCGGCTCCAGCGCCTGCAAGGCCGAGAAATGGCTCCCGGAGTGATAGCCCACCGCGATCTCGACGTTGGCGAGGTCGCGTGGCTTGCGGATCTCGGACTCCGGCGGCACGAAGATGCCCGAGGGCGTCACCGAGTAGGCATGTCCCCACATGCGGCCGTGCTGCCCCGTGGCCGCCACGTTGACCATCCAGTGGCAGGCCGAGCTCACGTCGCAGGCCCGTCCTTCCTTCATGTCCTCGAGGGCGCCGTGGCGGACTTCCTTGGGTTTCTCCGACTGCTGCGAAACGATGCCGAAGACGAACTCGTAGTCCAGCCCCTCGTCCTTGAAATACCCCAGTTCCTCCGCCACCCATTCCTGAAGTCTGCCGTGCGGCTGTATGCGAAATTTTGCCATGGGCTCCGTTCCTTCCGAGCGTGTGTTGTCGACTGCGTGTCGACGTACAAACGTTACTGAAAGGAAGGCGGCGCGTCAATGGCGCGAAAGGCGCGGTCGTGGCCCAAGACGAGGTATGACCGGCGGTGTGGAGCCCGTGAAGAAGGGGCTCCCCGCCCAGGGACGGGAAGCCCGCTTCTTTGGCAAAGTCCGGACAAGAACCCGGCTCAGCGGCTTTCCTTCACCACCTCCACCGGCTCGGATGTGTTCCGCCCGTCGCCGGTGGTTTCCCCGGGGGAGGTCACGAAGGTCTGGTCGGCGTTGACCGATCCGGGGGTGGCGCGGCCGGGTCCGTGCCAGGTGAAGTCCGCCAGGGCATTGCCCGAGCCCCTGAGTTGGAGCGAGTGGCCGTTCTCCGTGGAGTTGGACTCGCGCACACCGATGTCCGTGGCCGCAAGGCCCTCGGCCGGTCCCGAGGCCGCGGTAAAACCGCCCTCGTAGCTCATGAACTGAACTACTTCCTCGTCCGGGTTGATCAGCGCGATGCCGTCCGGCGCGCCGTTCTCGATGCGGCTGATGGGAAACGAGACTGTCCCGTACCCTCCCTGTTGGTCGGGAATGACTCCCTCCAGGGGGATGGTCCGGTACGGCCTGCCGTTCTTGCCGTTGTACAGCACGAGGCTCCATCCCTTCATGTCGGCGCCGGCCGGACCGGCGACCTCCACCCCCTCGTCCGCGTCCGCGCCGCGGTTGTCATAGTGGACCTCGTTGATGAAGATGCTCTGGCCCCACGCCGGAAACCCGGCCCACAGGAACACCCCCAATATCGCGACGGTCAACAGCCACGGCCGACGGCCTCTCGAACCTTTGCGCATTGTGTACCTCCTTCGCGCAAGACGTTTGGATCATGCCGGGTCCATGGCGTCCCGGCGCCTATATGAATCAATCGCCGAAAGGGCCGGGAACTTTAGCGCAGTTTCGCTATTTCGTGCGGCCGAAGGCTTGAATTGTCATTCCCGCGGGAGCGGGAATCCATGGGCGGTGAACTGCCGGCCTCGCCGCACCTGGATTCCCGCTTGCGCGGGAATGACAGAGGAGGACGGGAATGACGGGGTGGCGGTCCTGGAACGTGGTTGCGACGGTCAGTTCATCAGGCCGGGCAGCCACAGCACCAGCGCCGGGAAGATGATCATGAGCGCCATGACTACGAGGTTCAGCCCTACGAACGGCAGGGCCGCGCGGTAGATGTCGCCCATGGTGGTGCCGGGCGACGCGATGCCCTTCATGACGAACAGCGACAGGCCGAAGGGCGGCGAGATGGTGGCCAGCTCCAGGTTGAGGAGCATGATGGCGCCGAACCACACCGGGTCCCATCCCAGGGCGTTGACGATGGGCATGTAGATGGGAATGGTCACCAGCACGATGGAGGTCTGCTCGATGAACATGCCGAGAAACACCAGCACCACCTGCATCAGGATGAGGATGACGATGGGGTGCACCGGCAGATCCACAACGAGATTGGTGATCCCGGAGGTGACGCCGGTGAAGGCCAGGACCTGGCTGAAGGCTGCCGAGCCGGTGAGGATGATCAGCACCATCACGGCGATGGAGGTGGTGGTGCCCACCGCTTCCTTGGTCACGGTCCACGTAAGTTTGCCGTAGGCCATGGCCAGCAGGAAACAGAAGAGCGCGCCGACGGCGGCGGCCTCCGTGGGGGTGGCCACGCCGAAGAAGATGGTCCCGATGACGATGACGATCACGGACACCAGCGGCACCACGTACCGGAACGTGTCCGCGATGCGGCGCCCCAGGGGGGTGGGGGTCACGTCGTAGGCGGGCGCCAGGGAGGGTTGGAGGGTGCAGCGGATGACGATGTAGGCGGCGTAGACCCCGGCCAGCATCAGGCCGGGAATGATGATGCCCACCAGGAGCTTGCCCACCGAGATCTTGCCCAGGCTCGCCAGGATGACGCCCAGGGCGGTGGGCGGGATCATGATCGCCAGGCTGCCGCTCGCCAGGATGGGCCCGTAGGACATGGACTTGCTGTAGCCGCGCTTCTCCATGTCCGGCACCAGGGTGGAGCCCAGCATGGCCACGCTGCCCATGGCCACTCCGGTGAGGGTGGCGAAGAGCGCGCCGGCGCCCACCGCGAGCAGCGACAGCCTACCGGCGATGCGCCCCAGCCATTCGTCCAGCACGTCGATCATCTTGTAGGCCACGCCGGAATGGAACATCACCGCGCCCATGAGGATGAACATGGGCACGGGCACCAGCACGAAGGTGGAGATGGAGCTGTCGATGCTGAGCACGAGCTGCTGCAGGCCTATGGACCCGCCCCAGAAGACGTAGACGCCGACCAGGTTCACCAGCGTGAAGGCGAACGCCACCGGCAGTCCGATGAGCAGCAGCACCATCAGACCGCCGAAGAAGAAGAACATGTAGGCCCACCACTCCACCGGCGCTTACCTCATTGGCTGGTGTCCTGTCTCACAAATAGCGTTATGAAGCTGCGAGGGCATTTTTGTTGTCGGCAAGGCGCGATGACGAGCAGTGGCGGGCACCACGCGAGGAAGAGCAACGCAGCCGACGGCAAAAAGGACCCGCAGATTCATAACGCTATTTGTGAGACAGGACACCAGGGTCGGCAGTGGCGGTCGGCGCGCCGTCGTCGAGGGCGCGGCGGGCCCGTCTCATGAACTGGAGGGAGAGGAGAAAGCAGCCCAGCGGAATGACGCCCAGGTTGATGACCCGGGGGATCTCGATCTCGGCGGGGATCAGGATGCCCCGCTGCCAGGACGTCACCGCCTCGACGGTGCCGTAGTAAGCCACCACCAGGCAGATCAATGCGCCGACAACGGAGTTGACGCAGGTCAGCCGACGGCGGGTCGCGGCTCCGAGCCGGGTGACCAGCAGGTCGATGGTGACGTGCTCTTCCCGCCGTAGCACCCAGGCGGCGCCCAGGAAGGCGATGTAGACGAGCAGCGTGCCGCTGATCTGGTCGACCCCCAAGAGGCCCTCCCGCAGACCGTACCGGAAGAAGACCTTGACGGAGGTGAGGAGCATGACGGCCACCAAGAGGGCGCCGGAAAGCGCCGCGCCGGCATCCAGGAGCCAGTCGAAGATGCGGATGATTTTCTTGCCGGCCGTCATGCGGGGGTGTGAGCCGTCAGTTATATCCCATCAGCTTCCTGGCCGCGGCATAGTCGTCCGCGCTCATCACGGTCTTGAAGTGCGCCCACAGGGCCTCGTTGGAGGTCTTGGCCCAGTTCTTCGCCTCGGCGTCCGAGAACTTGATGACCTTCATGCCGGCCTTCTTCATGGCCGCCAACTGATAGGCCTGGTGCGCGGACATCCAGCCGGCGGACCAGCGCTGGACCGGAGCGACGGAATCCAGCATGGCCTGCTGAACGTCCTTGGACAGGCTGTTCCACTTCTTCAGGTTCACCGCGATGCCGATGCCGTCCCGATACAGCGGGTGGCCGATGAGGAACTTGGTAACCTTGTGCCAACCGAAGTTGGTGAAGCCGTCGTAGTAGGGCCAGGTGAACCCTTCCACCGTGCCTCTCTCCAGCGCGAGGTAGACTTCCGAGGGCGGCAGGGTCACGGGCTCCGCGCCCACCGCCTTCACGAAGAAGCGCGTGAGCGGCGGCACCCGGATCTTCATGCCCTTGAGGTCGGCCGGGCTCGAGACCTCCTTCTGGGTGGACATGAAATGGTTGCCGGTGTTCCGGTCGCCTGAGAAGGCGCCCAGGTAGCGGACGCCCTGCTTCTCGTACATCTTCACCATGAAGTCGTGCAGGGCGTTCCCCGGCCCGCCGTCGGGAGGCTCCAGCGGCGACAGCTCGGTGACGTATCCCGGCTTGACCACGCCCGCCCAGTAGTTCAGGGCGCCGTACCAGACGTCGAAAACGCCCCGCACCAACGCTTCGGGTTGGTCGAAGGTCGGCACGACCTCCCGCGCCCCCTTGAAGTTGATGACGACCTTGCCCTTGGCGCGCCGGTTCACCTCTTCCATGTAGCGGATGCCCACGTCGGCCGCGGAAGAGACCCCCGGCGGCCAAGAGCCCACCATATTCAGTTTCGTTTGGGCGGATGCCGTGGCCGCCCACAGCAGGGCCAGCACCACAAAGAACACTCCGATCAAGCCGCTTCGTTTCATCTTCGTTCCTCCTCTCGGGACACCAAAGGTAGAGGCGCCCGCAACACACAAGTTCCGGGAACTCGCCGGTTCCCTCCGAGGCCCGGCCCGATTAGACGCCTTTGCCGGAACCCTGTCAACATGTTTCGGCGGCCGGGAGCGTCCCCGGTCCGGTGGCGAGGATTCAGGTGCGGAACATGGCCGGCACGTAGCGCGGCGCCCCGATCGCATCCATGAAACGCTGCTTCATCGCGGGCGGGTTCATGGGGAAGGCCGGCTTCACCGGCGGTATGTCGGGTTCCGTGGCCAGCACCAGGAAGGAGGGGCCGTCCTCTGTCAAGGCCGGCGGCAGGAGCGTACGGAAGGCTTCGAGCGAGGCCACGCTCTCCGCCTTGCCGATGCCGGCTGAACGGACCAGCGCCGCCAGGTCGAGTTCCGTGTTGGTGAGCGGCTGCCCGCCGGACGCCGCGTGGATGTTGTTGTTCACCAGCAGCACGGTGAGGTTTCGCGGAGCCACGGAACCCACGGTGATCAGGGTCCCGAGATGCATCATCAGGCCGCCGTCGCCCTCCGCCGCCACCACCCGCTTGTGCGGCTGGGCCACGGACAGCCCCAGGGCCAGCGGCAGTGCCAGCCCCATGGCGTCTTCCAGGTAGAAGTTCTCCGGGCGATCGCAGACATTCGACCAGACGTAGGAGGCGTTGCCCAGGGAGGTCACCACCAGCGTCTCGGCCGACACGCATTCGGCGAGCACCCGGTAGTAGGCTTCCCGTGTCGGAGTCGACGCGCTCACCAGCGTATATCCTCGCTGTCCAGCAGCAGCACGAAGGGCGCCGAGCCCTCCTCGGCGAAGGTCGCCGCCCGTTCCACCTGCGCGCCGATGGGCAGATCCGGCTCCGCCACGGCATAGGAGAGCCCGTAGGCCCGCAGCACCGGCTCCGTCGCCCGCCCCTTGGGGAGGTGATAGAAGACCGGATCCCGTGCCGACCCGCGGTACGAGGCCAGGATCAGGATCGGGAACTGGTAGCGCTGGGCCAGGCACACCATGCCCGCGCCGGTGGTCAGAAGCCCGACGTTCTGGATCAGCAGCACCGTGCGCGCGCCGCCCAGCCGCGCCCCGCAGGAGATGGAGAGGGCCTCTTCCTCGTGGGTGGCGCGGATCAGGGTCATGTCCGGATCTTCGTCCACCCTCTCCATGAAGACCCCGATCCAGCTATCTGGAACCGAGACGACGACGCTGACGCCGGCCCGTTTCAGGGCGGCCAGCAGTTCGCTCGGGCGGTGATTGGTTCCCTCGCTCATGAGTTTCGCTACGCACACAAGCCGGCGGTCAACGGTTCTCGCCGCCGGCCCGACGGGTCAGCCGGGCGCGATCATAGCCAAGGCGTCTACGGATAACAAGACGGAACTGCTATGAACCGGTGTGAGGGACCGACCGTACGGGATCAGGTCTGACACCGCCATGCGTATTTTCGCCATTTCAGACGTGCACGCGGACTACCCGCAGAACATGGCGCTGGTGCAGGCGTTGTCCGCCGGCGACCATCGCCGTGACACCGTACTCGTGGCGGGAGACGTCACCGACGATCTCGCCAGGCTGACCGATGTTCTCCGAGCGTTCCGCCAGAGGTTTGCCCACGTCTTCTTCGTACCCGGCAACCACGAGCTCTGGGTCCGGCGCGGCGAATCAGGAGACTCCGTGGACAAGTTCGGGAAGGTCGTGCGCTTGTGCGCGGACCTCGGGGTCGGCACGACCCCGGCCCGGATCTCCTCCGGCTCGGACGATCCCGGCGCCTGGGTGGTGCCGCTGTTCTCCTGGTACGTGAAGCCGGAGCAGGGCGCCGAAAGCCTCTACGTCCCCAGGGAGGGTGACGACCCCAGTCTCTCCATGTGGGCCGACGAGGTCCTGACCAGATGGCCGGAGCGGTTGGCGGTGGCGGACTATTTCCTCGACATGAACGAGCCCCATCTCGGTCGCGAATATGACGCGCCGGTGCTGTCGTTCAGTCACTTCCTCCCCAGACGGGAGGTGATGTTCCGCTCGCCCGCCGCGCCGCCCGCGCGCGCCGGCCGCGCCATCCGGTTCAACTTCAGCCGGGTCGCTGGCAGCACCCGGATCGAGGCCCAGCTACGCGCGCTGGGCTCGGTCGTCCATGTCCATGGCCACCAGCATCGCAACCGCGACCGGGTCATCGACGGCGTGCGCTACGTGTCCAACTGCCTGGGTTATCCGCCGGAACGGGCGCGCGGCGAGATCGGGGAGTCGTGCGGGAGTCTCAAGCTGGTCTGGGACACCGCTCCTAGTGAATAATCCCTCCGCCTTCCACCACCAGCAGTTGCCCGGTCATGAAGTCGCTGTCGGCGCTGGCAAGGAAGAGCGCGGTGCCGGTGACGTCCTCGGGCACCTGGATGCGCTTGAAGGCCCGGCGGCTGGCGCTGTCAGACCGTCGCTTGCGGATCTCTTCGGTGATGACGTCCTCGCTCATGGTGGAGCCGGGGGTCATGCAGTTGACGTTGATGTTCCAGTCGCCGAGCTGCCGGGCCATCACACGGGTCAGGCCGACCACCCCGCCCTTGGAACTGGTGTAGTGGGGCATGTTGCTGGTGCCGTTCAGGAACGTTCCCGACGCGATGTTGATGATCTTGCCCGACTTCTGCTCCTTCATCACGGGAATGACCGCGCGGCAGCACATGAAGACGCCCTTGAGGTTCACCTCCATGACCCGGTCCCATTCGTCCAGCGGACAGTCCTCCACCCGCCCCATCCACATCTTCTGGGTCACGTAGATGGCCGCGTTGTTGAGGAGCACGTCGATGCGCCCGAACCGGTCGCGGGTTTCCGCGACGAGTCCCTCGATGCTGTCGTATTTCGTGACGTCGGTGGCGCGGGCCCATCCGGATTGACCTGCGTCGGTTAGTTCCTGGGCCACGGACTCGCCCGCGGCGTCGTCGATGTCGGCGATGACCACCCGCGCGCCTTCCTCCGCGAACCGCTTGGTATAGGCCTTGCCCAGTCCGTGTCCGCCTCCGGTGATGATGGTGACCTTGTCCTCGAGTCGCATGGATGCCTCCCTGTTTCGGATGCCGGCGAGTATAGCACAGCGGTCCCTTAAGCTCGTCGCGTCCCGCGCGATTGATCTATACTTGCCCGAAGGCGTACAAAGGGGGACGCGGCGACGCCGCGCACTCGGACACACAGGAGGTTTCACCGTGCAGTTCGTTCGATTGTTCACCGGGGACGACGGCCAGTCCCATTTCGAGGATCTGGATACGACCGCTGAAGGCGGCTACTTCTTCGAGACGCTGCAGGCCACCGGCCTGGTGCTCAAGAACGATCCGGCCACCCACTTGGGCGACTTCCACACCGCGCCGCGGCGGCAGTACTGCATCACCCTCTCGGGCTCCGCGGAGATCCGGGTGGGCGACGGCACGTCGCGGACCTTCGTGGCCGGAGACGTTTTTCTGGCCGAGGACGTCACCGGGCAGGGCCACACGCTGACGCCGCACAACTGGGCAAGGGCTTTCGTTCACATCGACTAGACAATGGGACAGAATGGTCATGGGCGATGCGGCGCCCGAGACTTCTCAACGCACGCTTGGAAAGGAGACGAACATGAGCATTGAGGAAGCGACACCCATCAAGGTCAAGAAGATCGGGCACGTGGTGTTCAACGTGAGCGACCTGGAGCGCAGCACGAAGTTCTGGACCGAGATCATGGGCTTCAAGGTGTCGGACGTGAACGAACGCGGCATGGTGTTCCTGCGCAACGCATCCGATCACCATTCCGTCGCGCTCTTCCCGTCCAAGTCGAACAAGGGACAGCCAGAGCAGGACCAGGTGGCGTTCAACCACTTCGCGATGGAAGTGGGAAGCGTCACCGAGCTGTTCAAGATCCGTGAGTTCCTCAAGGCCAAGGGCGTGCCCATCCTATACGAGGGACGCCGGGGTCCGGGCTGCAACCCCGGCGTCGAGTTTACCGATCCCGACGGCTTCCAGATCGAGCTCTACGCGTCCATGGACCAGATCGGATGGGAAGGCGAGAGCCGCCCGGCCGAGCAGTGGTCCCGCGCCACCACGCTTGAGGAAGTGCTGGAGAAGCCGATCCCCGGCGTCTCCTACGACTGATCCGACCAACCACCGGGCGGGGGCCGTGCGGCCCCTCTGCCCGATTCTATTCGGCTCTACGGAACAGTGGAACGCGATGGCGGTGGACGTGATCATGCCGGCCATGGGCGCGACCCAGGAGACGGGTCGGCTGGTGCGCTGGTTCAAGCGGGAAGGGGACTCCGTCACCAGGGGCGAGATGCTCATGGAGGTAGAGACGGACAAGTCCGTGGTGGAGGTGGAGGCGCCAGCCTCGGGAATCCTAACCAAAGTCACCGCGGGGCAGGATGACGAAATTCCCGTAGGACAGACCATCGCGCTCATCGTGGAGCCGGGCGAAGCCGTGTCCGGAACCAGAGAGATCCCCGACGCAGGCCCTCGGCGCAAGGTTCCGGCGCGCAAGAAAGCGAAAACTCCGATTGCTCCAAAGCGTGCTCCCGCGACTACCCCAGACACCGGCCGGTTTCTTGCCTCCCCCGCGGCAAGACGGTTGGCGAAGGAGAGGGGTGTGGAGATCGCCGGCATACAGGGCACCGGACCGGAGGGTGCCGTGGTAGCGCGCGATGTCCTCTCCACGGTCGAGGCCGCTCCTGCCACGGAGGGCGCGCAGGTTCCGCCAAGCCGCATGCGACGCATCATCGGCGAGCGCATGACCTTAAGCAAGCAGACCGCGCCGCATTTCTACCTCCACATGGACGTGGACATGACCGCCGTCGAGGCTCGACGAGACCTGCTGAAGCAGCGGGGCGCGTCGCCGGTCCCGTCCTTCAACGACTTCATCCTGAAGGCCGTGGGTCGGGCGCTGGCGGAATCACCGTCGATGAACGCGTCCTGGACGGACGAGGGGATCGAGCAGCGCCGCGAGGTGAACCTCGGCATGGCCGTTGCGGTAGACGACGGCCTCGTAGTTCCCGTCATCAGCAACGCCGACAAGCTTCCACTGGAGGAGCTGGCGCTGCGCAGCCGCGAGCTCGTGGCCCAGGCCCAGAGTCGCAGGCTGACACCCGCGAACTACCAGGGCGGCACATTCACGGTCTCCAACCTCGGCATGTTCGGCGTCGATGCCTTCACCGCCATCATCAACCCGCCCCAATGCGGCATCCTGGCCGTGGGCCGTGTCGCCCCGCGGGTCGTGCCGGACGGCGATGCCGTCGCCGTCCGCTCCATGATGACCATGACCCTTTCCGCCGACCACCGCGTCGTCGACGGTGCCATCGGAGCCCGTTTCCTGCAACGGGTGAAGCAGAACCTGGAGGAGGGTTAGGGTCGCCCGTCAGGCATAGGCCAACGGAACCCCTAGTTTCCCGGGAATGGTTCATGGCATTCGACCGGACCTACGATGCGAAGGTTAGAGGGGCTGCTTTCGAGTGGCTGTCGCGTACGGTGTCCATCCGTGGGGAGGTATTGTCCCGCGATGTGCTGGCTGCGGGTTTTGAACTTGATGAACGCCGCGTACCGCTGGTTGGACCCCAGGGAATCTTCAAACCCGCTGTGATGGGGGTGCCGCTTTCCATTACGACCGCACCGAACGGGCCGTATGACGACGCATTCGGTTACGACAACCTTCTAAGGTACCGGTATCGCGGAACGGACCCCCAGCATCGTGACAACGTGGGTCTGCGCTTCGCGATGCAGAACAGCCTTCCGCTGGTCTACTTCCATGGACTCGTTCCGGGAAAGTACTTGGCTATGTGGCCGGTATATGTCGTTGGCGACCAACCGGAGTACCTTTCGTTCTCCATCGCGGTGGACGATGCCGATCAGCTTGATCTCATTTCGGAAGTCCACGAGACTACTGGCACAATTGCCGAGATTCGGCGAGGGTATGTGACCACTACGG
The DNA here is from genome assembly GCA_028818755.1 of Deltaproteobacteria bacterium. Taxonomy (GTDB): domain Bacteria; phylum Desulfobacterota; class Binatia; order UBA9968; family JAJDTQ01; genus JAJDTQ01. The sequence continues at coordinate 34,758 of JAPPNF010000092.1, forward strand.
CGAGACGCCGACTGCACCAGAGCGCATTCCGCGAGAGAGTCCTTCGTGCGTATCGCCATCAATGCGCATTCTGTCGTCTGCGGCATGGTGAGCTGCTAGACGCTGCACACATCATACCGGATACGGAGTCGGAGGGGCAGCCGATCGTGAGCAACGGGTTGTCCCTGTGTCGGCTGCATCACGCGACGTTCGACCGCTTCTTTGTGGGAGTGCGACCGGATGGAACGATTGATGTGCGTTCGGACATCCTCAAGGAGTTCGACGGTCCAACGCTTCAGCACGCAATCCAAGGCCTACACGATCAACCTATCGTTATCCCTCGCAAGCAGGCAGAGAGGCCGTCCGAGGAGCTTCTTGCCAAGCGGTATGAACGTTTCCTTGAAGTGGCGGCTGCAATGTGACTGTCGGGTCGCCGCGTTCGTCACATCCCCGGCCAGCTCTCCATCGGCTCGGTGGAGCTTACCAGGTGCATGCCCGCGGAGGCGGCTTCGTCCAGGGTCTGCTCGGCGGATTCGGTGAAGTCGGCGGCGATGTCGCCGCCCTCGGTACGTACCACCACCGAGGACATGCAGTCGGTGAGCAGGTAGACTTTCCCCGCCAGCGACGGGTTTTCCCGGAGGATCTCTTCCATCAGGTCCTGCACGGTGCTCTTGACGCAGTGGCTGGCTGCCTGTCCGGCCACGATCAGGGCGTCCGCTTCCACCAGGGTCCTGTAGAACCGGACGTTCCTCTCGGCGAGGACGCCGCCGTCCCAGGTGGTCAGCACCTCGGGACGCAACACCGAGTAGTTCTCTGTCAGGTTGTGGGTCCCCTTGATCTCCTCCCAGGACTGTGACGCCCGCGCGAGGGAGTGGAGCGTCCGGGCCTCGTCCACCACGCCGGTGACCGTGTGGCCCGGGCTTCCCACGAGACAATGCGGCGGCCACAGGTAGAGCGTGTAGCGTCCGCCGGCCGCCAACTCGTGGTTGTAGAAACGGCACTGCTCCACCAGCCAGTCGTAGCCCTTGTCGGTGACCCAGGAGGTGATGGCGGGGTTGGGGTTGACGTCCTCCTTGAGGACGTTCCCCATGGGGTCGGTGTTGACCAGCCGCTTGGCGTCGCGTCCGTCGACCGTGATGAGAGTGTGGGGTGCGAGGGGCTCCCCGTTGGAATCCACCCAGAACCAGGGGAAGAAGATCTGAAAGTTGTCGTGGCTGTCCAGGGTGCAGCGGATGTTGGTGATGCACGCGAGGTTCCGGTAGATGAACTCGGCGATGCGCCGGTTGTCCTCGACGGCGCCTTGTCCGGTACGGCCACCGACATACAATGTGCCTTCGGGGTGGCAGAAGTCGCGCTGCACGTCGATGAGCAGGAGGTCGATCCTCTTTGAGTCCGCCGCGGCCGGGGCGATCTCGAACTCCCGCCGGAACCGCCCGGCTTCCTCGAAGACCGCCATGCGGTCCGGCGTATAGGAGAAGTCCGCGGCGTTCTCCGGGCGGTAGCACGCGGGCAATTGGTATGTTTCGCCGGCTGTCATGAGCCCATTCTATCAGCGCGCCGAACGCAAGCAACATGGAAATGCGTGCCTCCTTCCCCCGGCCGCCGGGCCTGTGACATAAAGGGAGGCATGTCTCACGGCTGGCTCGAGCTCTCCGTCCAGGCTCAAGGCCCGGTGCAGGACACGATATCCAGTTTCCTGGTGGAGCAGGGCTCCACGGGTGTCGTCTGCGGCGACCGCTCCCTGCGCGCGTTCTTTTCCGGCACGGTTGACGACACGGTTCTGAAGCCCGCCGTCCGCCGCTATCTGCGCGGGCTTCGGGACATCTTCCCCGAGTGTGTGCTGGGCCGCTCGCGTTGGCGGGTGATCGCCGACAAGAACTGGCACGATGCCTGGCGCGCCCACTTCAAGCCGCAACGGATCGGCCGGCGGTTTCTGGTGGCGCCGCCATGGGTTCATCCGAAGGACAGCGGCCGCCACGTGGTCCGTATCGAGCCCGCCATGGCTTTCGGTACCGGCACCCACGACACCACCCGCTGCTGTCTCGAATTCATTGACGAGCTTTGCGCGGAGACGGTGCCCCGGAAGGCCCTGGACGTGGGCACTGGGTCGGGCGTCCTCGCCATCGGCATGGCCCGTCTGGGGGTGCGCGAGATACTGGCGCTGGACAACGATCCCGTGGCCCTGGAGGCGGCCCGGGCCAATCTCCAGCTCAACGGCATCGACGGCGCGGTGACGTTGAGTGACGTGACCGTCGGCCAGCTTCGGCGCCGCTTTCCGCTGGTGGTGGCCAACATCATCCTGGAGACGTTGCTGGAGATGGCCGGCCCGCTGACCCGGTGCGCGGGCGCCGGCGGCTCGCTGATCCTGTCCGGACTGCTCCGTGACCACGTCCCGCCGGTCAGACGGCGCTTCCACAGTTTCCGGCTGGTGCGGCGCAAGGACCGCAAGGAGTGGAGCACGTTGCTGCTCCGGAAGGACCCATGAGCCTGCCGCGGTTCCTCGTTTTGCCGGACGCGGTGCGCGACGGCGCTGCCACGGTGGGGGGCGAGGAACTCGCCCACATGCGCAAGGTCCTGCGCCTGAAGCCGGGCGCGCGGGTGCTGCTGTGGGACGGCGCCGGGACCGAGCACGAAGCGTTGATCCGGGCCTATGAAGGTGGAGTTGCAAACATGACCGTGGTACGGTCCTACCACCCCGAGCGGGAGTCGCCTCTGGCGGTCACCCTGGCCCAGGCCGTGGGCAAGGGCGACAAGATGGACTGGATCGTCGAGAAGTCCACGGAACTGGGGGTGGCGTGCGTGGCGCCGTTCTTCTCGTCGCATACCGTGCCCCGGTACGACGGCGACAAGGGCGGGAGGCGTCGCGAGCGCTGGCGGAAGATTGCCGCCGCCGCGGCCAGGCAGTCGGGGCGCACCCGGATCCCGGAGGTCCGCAAGCCCGACGGGTTCGAGGCGGTGCTCGCGCGAGACTGGCAGTGCGAGGCTAGGCTGCTGTTGTGGGAAGGCGCATCGGAGCAGGGACTCGCCTCCCTCCGGGAAGAGCTCGGAACTCTGCGCTCCGTGCTCGTGATGGTGGGGCCGGAAGGGGGGTTCAGCGAGGAGGAGGCTTCGCAGGCTGCCGCCCACGGATTTCACACGGTCGGGTTGGGTCGGCGCATCCTGCGCACCGAGACCGCGGCCGTGGCCGCCGTCTGCACCGTGCAGTTGCTGTGGGGCGATCTCGGTTGAGGCGGGCGGGGACGACGTTGTCGAGAACAGGAGGTTCGTCATGGATAAACACACCGAGGAAACCCTGAACCGGTTGCTGGCTCGGGCCGGCCTGGAGATGGCGGAGACCGATCGCGCGCGCTTCATCCCGATGCTGGAGACCTACATGGAGAGCCTGGACAAGCTGCACTCCATCAACTTGGCCGGCGAGCAGGTCGGCGGGGTGTTCCGGCCCGAGACGGATGAGGACCGGTAGGGGCGGATTTCTGGCCCGCCCGGCTTCCGCCGGCGGTTCGGCTACAGCGAGGAACCGACATGTCGGATTTGTGTTTTTCCAGCATCGATAGCATGGCCCCGCGCCTGCAGAAGGGCGAGGTCTCTCCGGTCGAACTGACGCAGGCCTACCTCGACCGGATCCACGCCCTGGACGGGGATCTGCACGCGTATGTGAACCTCATGGAGGAAAGCGCCCTGGAGGAGGCCCGGACGGCGGAGCAGGAAATCCGCAACGGCCACTACCGGGGTCCGCTGCACGGCATCCCGGTCGCGGTGAAGGATCAATACGACGTCGCGGGCGCGCCCTCGATGGTCCGCATCCCGGCGGCCACCGGTCCGGGGGAGGACTGCGAGGCCGTGCGTCGCCTGCGCGGGGCCGGGGCGGTGATGCTCGGCAAGCTCAACATGAGCGGGCTTCCCGGCGGCATCAAGGGCGCCTGCAATCCCTGGAATCTCGACCACGTGCCCGGCGGTTCCAGCACGGGCTCCGGGACCGGCATCGCCGCCGGGCTGTGCATGGGCTCCATGGGCGAGGACACCGCCGGTTCCATCCGGAACCCCGCGTCCTATTGCGGCATCTCCGGCTTGAAGCCCACCTACGGACGGATCAGCCGCGCCGGCCTGGCGCCGCTGGGCTGGTCGCTGGACACGGCGGGGCCCATGACCCGGGTGGTGGAAGACCTCGCGCACATGCTGCAGGTCCTTGCCGGCTTCGATTCGAGGGACCCCACCTGCAGCCAGGTGGAGGTCTCCGACTACTCTGCGGACCTGAAGGCCGGGGTCGCCGGCATGGTCATCGGCGTGCCGCGTGACTACTTCGGGCTCATCGACACCGATCCCGAGGTGCTGGATCTCTTTGACCAGGCGTTGGCGGCGTTCGAGTCCTTGGGCGCCAAGGTCCGGGACGTGACGGTGCCGAGCATGGAGTACGCCACCATCGCCAACGGCCTCCTCTACTCCTGCGAGTTCTACAACATCTGCCGGGCGGACATGGACGCGGCCATGGCCGGGGAAGCCTCGGAGTCGCGCCGGGCGCGGCTGTTCATCGGCGCGGTGTCCACCAGCGGAGACTATATCCAGGCCCAGCGGATGCGGAGCCGCTTGAGGCGGGAGTTCAACGAGGTGTTCCGGGAGGTCCACGTCATGGCGCTGCCCACCAATCCGACGGCGGCGCCGCTGGCCTCGGAGCTGGACGGCCTGGACGCGGTGAACAAGATGCTGCGCCCGGACTATCCGTCGCCGGCCAACCTCGCCGGCGTCCCCGCGCTGGCCATCCCTTCCGGCTTCAACGCCAAGGGGTTGCCGGTGGGCATGCAGTTCTGGGGCAAGGCCTTCGCCGAGTCCACGCTGCTGCGGGTGGGCTACGCCTACCAGCAGCACGCCCGCTGGTTCGAGCGCCGGCCGCCGATGTAGGAAGGGGTTTCAAGGCCGCGCGCCCGCGGGCAGGCAACGGACGGAAGAAAGGAAACCGCCATGCTCACCATCGACGCCGATGCCCATGTGCTGGAGAACCCGCACACCTGGGACTTCCTGGAGGAGTCGGAAGAGGGTTTCCGGCCCGAGGTCGTCGTGTCGGGGCGGCAGTACACCAAGGCAGAGATGCGCGACAAGTGGGACCGGATGCCCAAGCGGGGGGCCGAGTACTGGTTCGTGGACGGCCGGTTGCAGCCCAAGAACCACAACGTGGGGCTGGACACCACGCCGGAAACCCGGGAGATGCGCGACGTGGAGGCCCGGATCCGGCACATGGACGAGCTGGAGGTGGACGTCCAGGTGCTCTACCCGACCCTGTTCCTCCGTCCGGTGACCATGAATCCGGCGGTGGAGATGGCGCTTTGCAGGAGCTACAACCGTTGGCTGGCAGGGCTCTGCGAGGGCACCAAGGGGCGCCTGCGCTGGATCGCGCTGCTGCCGTTCCTGACCATGGACAAGGCCCTGACGGAGGTGGCCCGGGCCAGGGACGCCGGCGCCTGCGGCTTCATGATGCGTGGGCTGGAGGGCGACAAGCAGCTCACCGACCCCTACTTCTTTCCGCTGTACGAGGAGGCCGCGAGGCTCGACATGCCGGCGTGCGTTCACTCGGGCATCGCCAGCTTCACTTACCAGGACATGTTTCCGGCGACCGCCGGGTTCCGCCGCTTCAAGCTGGCGGTGGTGGGGGACTTCCACTCGCTGATCATGGAAGGCATCCCGGCGAAGTTCCCGGGGCTCAAGTTCGGCTTCATCGAGGTCAGCGCCCAATGGCTGCCGTACGTGATCCACGACCTCATGCGGCTTGCAGAGCGGCAGGGAATGGATTTTCCGGACGACGTGCTGCGGGAGAACCGCGTGTACGTGGCCTGTCAGACGGACGACGACCTCGCCACCATCCTGCGCTACGGCGGCGAGGACAACCTCGTCATCGGCACCGACTACGGCCACGCCGACCGCTCGGCCGAGATCGAGGCCCTGCGCGTGCTCAGGGACAAGGGCGAGGTGGCGCCCCACATCATAGACAAGATCCTGGGACAGAACGCCAAGAACCTCTACGGTCTGTAGTCGCCGTCAGACACGGCGGCGGGAGGAGCCCCATGGTCGAAAAAGATCTTGCGAACCTGACCATCAGTGAAGTAGCCCCGAAGATGCGTGACGGCCAGGTTTCGCCGGTGACGCTGACGAAGCTCCACCTGGAGCGGATCGAGCGGCTCAATCCGCTCCTGAGCGCGTTTCTTACGCCCACTCCCGAGAGCGCGCTGGAGGAGGCGGCCGCCGCGGAGAAGGAGATCCGCTCCGGCAACTACCGCGGCCCGCTCCACGGTATTCCCGTTTCCATCAAGGACAACCTCGCCACCCGCGGCGTGCGCACCACCGCCGGCGCCAAGGCGCTGTCGGACAATACGCCGGACTTCGATGCCACGGTGGTGACCCTGTTGCGGGAGGCCGGCGCCGTAAGCCTGGGCAAGACCAACATGCACGAGTGGGCCAAGGGCAGCCACGGCATCAACCCGTTCTACGGCACTCCCTGCAACCCCTGGGACCGCAACCGAATTCCCGGCGGCTCCAGCAGCGGCTCGGCGGTGGCGGTGGCGGCGGGCATGTGCATGGCAACCGTCGGCACCGACGCCGCGGGCTCGGTCAGGAATCCGGCCTCGCTGTGCGGCATCGTCGGCCTGAAGCCCACCTACGGCCGCATCAGCGTGTTCGGCGGCGTGCCGGGCACCGGCGGCTATTCCACCAACCACTTCGGCCCCCTGACCCGCTCGGTGGCCGACTGCGCGGCGATGATGCAGGTCATCGCCGGACACGATCCCCAGGACCCGCTCAGCTCGCGCGAGCCGGTGCCGGACTACGCCGCAGCGCTGGGCTTGTCCGTCGAGGGCATGCGCGCGGGCATCGTCAAGGGATATTTCGAAAGGTTCGCCTCGAAGGAGGTCATGCAGGCCTTCTCCGGCGCCCTCGACCTTCTCCGTTCCCTTGGGATGACCGTGGAGGAAGTCACCGTTCCCCACATGGACTTGGTCCCGGCGGTGCAGCTCTGCGCCAGCCGGGTCGAAAGCACCGCCGACGCTGAGTATTTCCTGCGGAACCACGCCCGGGACTACAGCCCGAGCATGCTGTCCACGCAGATCCAGGCGCTGACCGTGTCCGGCGGCATGTACAACCAGTCCCAGCGCATCCGCCGGCTCATTTGCGACGGCTTCGACGAGGCGCTGGACCGGGTGGACGTCATCGTGTCGCCCACCTCGCCGGTGCCGGCGATCACCATCGACGAGTCCATGAGTAGCTACGTCACCGTGGACGGCCGCAAGCAGCCGCTCCAGGGTCGTGACGGGAATTACCTGACACTGTGCACCATCCCCCACAACGTCAGCGGGCTGCCGTCGCTGAGCATCAACTGCGGTTTCTCGAAGGACGGTGCGCCCATCGGCATGCAGATCGCCGCGGGCGCATTTCGCGAGGATACCGTGCTCACGGTGGCCCATGCCTACGAACAGGCGTCGCCGTGGACAGGCAAAGCACCGGACCTACCGTAACAACCTGCATACCGGCAGCGCTTTCTCCCTCTGGGAGAGGGTCGGGGTGAGGGCATCGAGCCCCAGAAAGGAGATAGACATGAACGGCTTTATCGACGCCGATACCCACATCGTCGAATCGGCGGATATCTGGGAGTACATGGACAAGGACATGTACGACCGCCGGCCGATCCTGCTCCAGGCTCCCACCGACACGGAGTACGCCAACTCCAATGCCTTCTGGCTCATCGACGGGCAGATCTATCCCAAGTCGGTGGGCAAGGGCAGCGCCCGGCTCAGCACCCCGGCGGAGCAGGAGCGGCAGTGGACCCGTCAGGACATCGACCTGGCGGTGCGGCAGTTGACCGATCCGCGGGCCCGGGTGGAGGCTCTTGACAAGCGCGGAGCCGACGCCGAGGTGATCTATTCGACTCTCTGGGGGGTCCGTCTCACCGAGGACGTGGACCTCGACGTGGCGCTGTGCCGCGCCTACAACCGCTGGATGGGCGAGGTCTGGGCCCAGGGCGACAACCGCCTGCGCTGGACCGCGGTGTTCCCGCTGACTTCCATCGAGGAGTCCATCAAGCAGTTGCACTACGCCAAGGAGCACGGCGCGGTGGGCGTCAACATGCGCGGCATCGAGGGCGACCGCTCGCTGGCCGAGCCCTACTTCTTTCCGCTCTACGAGGAGGCGGCCCGGCTGGACTTCCCCATCTGCATCCACATCGGCGCGGGCTCGCCGGCCATCTCCAGCGTGTTCGACGTGCGCGTCAGCCACACGCTGCCGCACCTGCGCATGCTGCCGCTGATCGCCTTCCGCGACCTCGTGGCCAACAGGATCCCGCAGCAGTTTCCCGGCCTGCGGTTCGGCTACGTCGAGGCCAGCGCCTCCTGGGTGCCGTACCTGTTGCACCAGCTCCGGCGCACCAAGGCGAGCGACTCGCCGCTGGGACCCGAGCTGTTCGAGGAGTGCCGCATGTGGGTGGTGTGCGAGGTGGACGAAGACCTGCCCATGCTGCTCAACTACATCCACGAGGACCACATCATGATCGGCTCGGACTACGGCCATCTTGACCAGTCCTTCGAGGACAACGTCGCCGCCAAGCTCCGCGCCCGCGACGACATCCCGTCGCGGGTGGTGGAGAAGATACTCTACGACAACCCGAAGGCTTTCTACTCGATGTAGTGGCCGGCCACGCCTGAAAGTCGAGAGCCGCCGGGGGCTTGCCCCGAAGGAACCGTGGCAGGGGCGACCGGCCGGTCGCCCCTACGTGTCCAGCATCGTGGGGTGGAACATGTCCTCGGGCCGGAAACGGTCCCGGGTGAGGCCCTGGCGCTGGGCGTACTCCAGCATCTTGTCGACCTCGGCCCGCGTTGCCTTGAACCCCCAGCGGTAGAAGTCCTCGCCCGCGGCGGCGCGCTCCTCTTCCCACAGGGCCCTGTACCACAAGCCGGTCTGGTGGACGCGCTGCCATTCCAGCCACTGGTAGCAGCGTCGCTTGGACTCCTGCCAGGCGTCGAACATGCTGCGGGCCACCCAGGGGTGGCGTTCCAGCACCGAGTTCCGGATGAGCAGGGTGTGCTGGATCGGGAAGAAGCCGGTCCTATGGTAGTATTCGCGCTCGCGCCGGGCGTAGTCGGGAAACAGGAAGTCCACCCGCGGGCGGTCGTCGGGAGCCAGGGTGGCGGTGGTGATCATGGCGTCGATGGCCCCGTCCAGAAGAAGCTCCCGCAGCTTACCGTATCCTTCCACCACCTCGAGCTTGAGCCAGTCGGGCGGCGACCACTCGTGTGGGTTCTCCGGCGGCCGTCCCGCCACCCAGGTGATGGTGTCGAGGTCGACGCCGTATTCCTCCGCGAGGATGCCCCGGGCCCACAGGGCGGTGGTGGTGAACCAGCTCTGAATGCCCACCCGCTTGCCGTTGAGGTCCGCGGGCTCGGTGATGCCGGCGCTCGTGTTGACGTAGATGTAGGAGTGACGGAACATCCGCTTGACGAATATGGGGATGGCGGTGAACCCCAGGGTCCTGAAGGGCAGGTCGACGATGTAGCGGCCGGTGAAGAACTCGGCCACGTCGAAGCGGCCCTCGTGGCCGCCGAAGTGGCGGTTCACGTCATCAGCGTCCACGTGGACGCGGAGGTCGATTCCCTCCGGCTTGACCGCTCCCTCTATCAACGCCCGGGCGCGGTCATAGGGAGCGCAGATCATGCTCAGTTCGAGCGCCATGAAAAGAGATCCTGCCAGCGGCACTATCTCGCGATGTACCCTGGCAGTCAATGTCGGCCATCGCGTAGTGTGCGGTTGATTCCACCGGAGCGTTGATCCACAATTTTCGGAGGTGTCTTCGTGCCCCCGACGATACCGGATCGGGACCCGTACAGCCTGCGGAAAAACGGAGGAGTTCAAGATGGGAGACGATACTCTCAGGATCAAGGCCACGGGCATCGACCACATGGTGGTGCACGTGGAGGATGTGGCACGGGCCAAGCGGTTCTACGTGGACCTGCTCGGGATGGAGGTGGCCCACGAGCACGACGGCCGGGTCTTCCTCCGCTGCGGACAGCAGCAGCTTGGCCTGTTCAAGGCGCGTCAGCCGCTGGACCCGTCCGCTGGCCGTGACCTGAACCATGTCGCGCTTCAGGTGGAGTCGGGCAGCTACGAGGAGGTGAAGGCCGCCTTGGAGGCGTCGGGAGTCGCGGTGAGCGGACGCAGGGGAGACCCGCGTTGCATCTACTTTCGGGATCCGGACGGTCACCAGGTGCAGATTCTGGCGCCACGGACATGATCCGCCCGCCCGGACACGACGAGAGCGTGAGCCATGCAATACAGGATGCTGGGTAGGACGGGCCTTCGGGTCTCGGAAATCGGTTTCGGGTGCGGCAACGTCGGCGGCCTGATGACCCGGGACGGCCATGACGAGCAGCTCGACGCGGTGCGGCGCGCGCTCTCCCTGGGCATCAACTATTTCGACACGGCCAGGGCCTACGGGGAGGGCAAGTCGGAGACGAACCTCGGCCGGGTGCTGGACGAGATCGGCGAGGAGACCGTGCTGTCCACCAAGGTCCGCCTCGAATCCGACGCCCTCGGGGACATCGCCTCGGCCACCGTCGCCCACGCGGACCAGGGGCTTGCCCGCCTGGGACGCGACTCGGTGGACCTGATGCAGCTCCACACCCGGCTCGTCAACAGGCGGGAGGATGGGCGCTTCGGCATGACTCCGGCCGAGGTGCTGGGGCCGGGGGGCGTCATCGAGGGATTCAAGCGGCTGCGCGACCAGCGACGGGTCGGGTTTTTCGGATTCACCGGCCTGGGCGACGTCGATGCCATTGAGGCGCTGGTGGACAGCGGCGAGTTCGACTCCTTCCAGGCCTACTACAACCTGCTCAATCCCAGCGCCGGCCAGTCCGTGCCCGATGGTTTCAGCGCCCTGAACTACCGCCGCGTCATCGACCGGGCCGCCGCGCAGGGCATGGGGGTCGTGGTAATACGCGTGCTGGCGGCCGGAGTTCTGAGCCCGACTCCGGAGTCAGGCGGCGGCACCAGCCGCGAACCGCTCTCCGCGGGCTCCGACTACGAGCGCGACGTGGCCCGGGCCCACAAACTGGGCTTCCTCAAGGACCACGGGCTGGAATTCCTGCCCCGGGCGGCCATCCGCTTCGCCTTGATGAAGCCCGAGGTCGGCACGGTCCTGGTGGGCTTCTCCAACAACGCCCAGATCGACGAGGCCGCGGCGTGCTCGGGGGCGGACCCACTGCCGGAGGGCGCCATGGCCGGACTTCGCGAGATCTGGGACAGCGACTTCGGCAGCCGATAACTCCGACTCCACCGCAGGCAATTGGGTGCAACCCCTTCCCCCCACCTCAGGCTTCTGCGAGCCAGAACACTTGCGGCGGCCACGCGCAACTCACCGGCTCTTGCCCTGTCGCCCATCTCCCGCTCTGGTACTCGACACCCTCCGCATTGAGGAATGCAAAAAACGCCGCCGTGCCCACGCCAAGAAAACAGAGGAGCTCACGTACTACGTCTACCGCGCGCTCATAGCGGCAGTAGACGTAGTTCAATGTGGGTCAAAGGAGGCGTCAGACTCCCGTATGGTGATAATTCCGGCACCATTCGTATCGTCGGCCAACTGCTGCGCGATCCCATGTTCGTAGGTCGTCACCAAGAGTTGACGGGGAGAGCCACCAACGGTGGCTGTGGCCAGGGTTGCCGCGACAGCGTGGCGCAGTTGGGGATCGAGGTGTTCTAGGGGTTCGTCGAACCACGCGAAGGGAAGGGAGGTCGTGGTTGCAATGACGATCAAGTGGGTAACGATTCTGGCCCACGTGCGTTCCCCACCGCTGAGCGTGTCCCATCCTAGCTCCTCATCGCCTCGAAGCCGCGTGATCGACCCGTCGGGCCTGAAAGTGAGGCCGTTATTTGTAAACAGATGCTTCCAACGCGCTCGCACTTCACTCGCCAGTGGCTCGATGCGAGATTCGATCACATGATTCGCCGCCTCTGACAGTACCCTTGCTCCGGCAAATGCAGCGGCTTCCCGTCGATATGCCAGCCGGAGATGTCGCTCCTCCTGCAGGATCTGGTCATCCGTGGCAATTTGGGCCTTCAACGACTCCAGGCGGGACTGCATTCCGCCAAGCTGCTGGTTGTGTTCGTCAAGAGCAGCGCTCGCCTGTTGGTACAAGGCTTCGGCTGCAGCTCGGGTGGGTACATTGTCTACCCCGGCGTCGATACTCGGAGGCTGTAACGCGTCCAGTTGGGCGAGCAACTTCGAAACCGCGTTTGCGTGCGTATGCCTTGCGGCGCGAGTCTCTTCAAGGCGTCTCGCCTCCATCTGTGCATCTGCCCGTTGTGTCCTATGTGCCGATATCGCCGACAAACGCTGATGAGAAGGAAGCGGGCGCAGACAGGTCGGACAGACCGTGTGGTCTCTGTCGAGTAACCTAACTGCCTGTTCGGCAACAGTGATGACAGAACGTGCGGTGATTGCGCCTTCTGTCATTTCGGCAACTGCGCGTTCAGACTTCTCCAATTCTGTACGCAATTCGGAGCTGATCGACTCCTTAGTATCAGAGGCTACCGGTCGACCGAGTAGATCCTCAATAGTGGCCAGCAGACGAGAGCGTTGCTGTTCATACCGTTCCAATTGACCCGCAAGGGCGAGGTGCCGTTCGACCAAAGACCGTTGCGCGGCAGCAGAGTCACGAACTTGCTCAAGTTCTGTGCCGCGTTGCTTGAGATGTGTAATCTGTGCTTCTAGTCCAGCGATCTCACCCTCTAGCACAGCCCGAGTCTCCATGCGTTGTCTGGTCGTCGACCGGAGTACCGCTCGTGCCTTCTCTGCCTCTTTGGCAACCGACTGAGCAGTCTGGGCCACGCCAAGCAGGTGGGTAACGCCGAAAGCGTGATGGAGGTGGCCTTCAAGACTAAGAGTGTCATTAGCTGCGATGTGACCGCCGCCCAACATCATTGACAGACGACTGGCTACAGGGAGTTCTATCCTTAATGCTTGTTCCATTTCTGTTAGAGCCGAACTCTCGGTTAACCTCGTGCCGTTCATTTCGTATGTCGCTGTGGGGGCACCGCGTCGCCTTGCAGCCCGACGGATGTTGAATCGGCGTCCATCGGGGAGGTCGAACTCGACCTGGACCTCCGCGCCTTCTGCGCCAGCTCGGATGCAAGCCCTTGGGTCGACGTTACTGTGCCCCCCGAACACAGCCCAAGCGAGTCCGTACACAAGCGATGTTTTCCCCACCCCGTTGGGGGCGACGACGAAGGTCGTGCCGGGATTGAGCCGTAGGTCGAGGTCTTCGTAAGATCGCCAGTTGCGGAGGTGGATTCGATGAATCATGCGGCTTTCCCGACGACTTCACCCAATCGGGCCTCGTAGTCTTCCGCGGAGAGTCGTCCGTGTTGAGCCTCCTGAACAATGGCAGCCAACCATTGCGCCTCCTGATCTCCAAAATCTGTCCAAGTGGCCTGCTTGGCTTCAATTCTAGCTCGGGCACCGGCCGTGGATACTTCGGTTACTACCCCGGTTGCCAACCGGTAAGGATCCAAGGCCGATGCGGGACCAGTGGCGGGATCAAGGAGATCAGTGCTCATGGGCTCGAATTCGGGTATCATGCTCCTTAGCCACGCCTCACATGTCGTACGAGCGTCGGCGATCGAACGCCGCAGACGAGGCGGCCGTCTCTCGCCCGATGGTGTTTCAATGGCTCGATAGACGTCACCCCGGTCCACTACCACTGCTAGGGGTTCTTGTCCTGTGGTGGTGTAGAGGACCGCATGGGAGTCAGGAAAGGCACTGAACACCTTGGCGATCTCTTCGGCCCTGTTGTTGAGGGCGTGTTCCAGATTCGATGAAGTGGTTTCCGGTACGACCCGAATACGCAGGCCTCGGGCCTGGATCACCAAGGTCGAAGCCAGCCCAACCGCTGTCGAAGCAGCATCCGGCGTGACTAAGGCTCTTTGATCAACTGTGAAGCGCAGATGGTCCTGGAGTGCTTCGCCGAGATCGCTAGCTCGGTCGCTCTTAGAGGCCCAAGTGGCCACGAGTTGTTCGATCGACGGTCTGGAAGCGTAGGGATCTACCCCGTGCGCTGCCGTGATCGATTCGATGAAGGCTGCAGCTGTTCGGCGCTGTCGTTCCGGCAGATCCTCGAGTGCGGGTGGCTCGTCGCGGTCGCCCTCCAAATAGTCCAAATAAGCCTCTCGGAACTTTCTGAGATGGTCATCCTTGGTACTCATCAGTTCCTCCTTTCCATATTGCCCAGCTATTGTGCGTCACTTGAAGGGATAGTCGGGGTGGGCTTCAAGCGTACGTAGAGCGGCATTGTAGATTTGGCCGATCCGCTGGCTGGTCAAGCCAAGTCGCTCACCGACCTCCTTACGACTGCACATACGGAAGTGAATCTCAAAGAAGATCTCTCGGTCTTGGTCACTGAGAGCCTCTCGGGCGAGGTCGCGTAGCTGGAGCACGTTTCGTAGCATGAAGTATTCGGCCTCTGGGTCACCCCAATCACTGGGAAGCGATTCGAATAACGCTGGTTCCGTTGCACCGTCTGGGCCGTCCGGTTCAAGGTCGCCCGACACTAGGTACAGTTGGGGTCGATGGTCAGTACCGCGTAGACCTTTGTTGGAAGCCTTGAGTGCATCGATTGCCTTGTATCCAGCGATGGATACTGCCAAGCCCTCCCATGTGCCCTCAAGGCGCTCTGGCGGGTACTGAAGGAGACCGAGCAGCGCTTCTGACAGTACGTCGTCCGCACTGACTGCAGTACTCACCAGAATGCGTTCCTGTTTATCCTTTGAGCGCTGTCCGCGTGTCCCAAAGAGGGTCTTGTGGATCTTCGCGTACATGACGTCAAGGATTCTTTCGAGACGCTCTCTGTCCTCTAGGAGTGGGTGCTCGGAAGCGGATGCCTGTGAAACGGATGCCATTTTCACCCTTATTGTCGCAAACGGAGCCAAAACTGAAAATCGGTGCCTTTCGTTTTCACTGCAGCGGGGAATCTCGACAGACCTTGTAGACCCCTCGAAAGGAGAGACCATTGACCGAGAACATCGAAAAGATCCGCCGCCGCATCCCGTTCACCATCGACGGGCAACCCTTCACCACCGACGACCTCAGCCAGCGTGCCTCGGCGCTTCTGAATCTGGCTGGATTGGATCCTGCCACCTTCGACCTAGGGGAACTCGTCGGAAAGGAGCACCCTCAGACGAAGCGTTTCGCCGATGAGGAGATCGTCTCCATAGTTAAGGACGCGCGGTTCATATCGATCCGTCAGAGCGCACCTGTCGCCTAATGAAAACGGGTGTCGAAGCGTTCATCCAGGACGTGACAGAACTCGGCTGTGATCCGACGCTCGACGCCGATCTGGTCATATACAAAGTTGTGGCCGTCGACGGTGCCTACGCTGGAAGGCCAGTGGATACTGCTGTCGGTATTAACGAGCTAGAGCCGTGGCCTCAGGTACCTCCGCACTGGCTTCATTTTCCTGCTGGCGTAAGGTTCTCCCGCACCAACAGCCAACTCTCTCCCAAGTCTGGATGGTTAATGCACAGCCGCCAGATAACCGGGTGGGGCGACGCGCCGGCTGGAGTCGCGTGGGTGAGCCATGTCCGCGCAGTCCTCAGTGGGGCGGTTGCGTGATGCGTAGAACGTCGGTGGCGATGACTGCGACGACCGAGGAGGAGCTCGTCCGCCGACTCGTTCGCGACGATGGTCAAGAGGACATTTGTCTCGCCACATACCGGCCCTCCACCGGACTCACCCGTTTCAGCGCCCTTGTTCGCGCGGTTGTCCCGCCTGAGCCTGGGGATCGACTCGTCCACGGAAATGCCACCGTGACGGCCGATTACATCTTGCGGGGCGCCGAAACAGCCCAGGAAGATGGCTGCGGCTTGGTCCTCCTTCACAGCCACCCCGGCGCCAGTCAGTGGCAGCCAATGAGTGGCCCGGACCGTGATTGCGAGGCCAGCTACGCCAACCTCGTCCGTGAAATCACAGGACTTCCTCTGGTTGGCATGACCCTTGCCACAAGAAATTGCACATGGTCAGCTCGCCATTGGGACATTGGAGTCGGACGAGCGGTCGACTGTACTCACTGCACGAACGTCCGGGTCATCGGCGACAAGTTCGTGATATCGTGGAACGACGCAGTCCAGCCACCTCCACGGCCCGGCAGCAGTCAGAGTAGGACCGTAAGCGCCTGGGGCGACCGGCACCAAGCTGATCTTGTTCGCCGGAGAGTCCTCGTGGTGGGTGCGGGTAGTGTCGGACTCGATGTCTTTGTGCGTCTCGCCGCATCCGGGTTGCGCCAGTTGACAGTGATGGATTTTGATGTGGTTGAGGTCCGCAACCTAGACCGGCTTATTGGCGCGACACCTCGCGATGCACATCTGAGGCGGCCTAAGGTTCACGTTGCCAGCCGGGAAGCAACAGCGGCAGCTACTGCGCACTACTGCAGTGTCGAGCTTTCAGACCGGTCCATCTGTGAACCTGAAGGATTACGGCTGGCACTCGATCACGACTTGGTTTTCTCTTGCGTCGACCGTTCTTGGCCGCGCGCTGTACTCAACTCTTTGGCCTACTCGGACCTCATACCCGTCATTGATGGGGGCATTGCCATTGATACCTTCGATAGCGGAGAGATGCGCAACGCTACTTGGCGGTCTCATGTTGTCAGGCCACGGCGACCGTGCATGAGTTGTAACCGGCAACTCGACCTCGGCACGGTCGCCCTCGAACGTCAAGGGCTGCTCCGTGATCCTGCTTACATCCAGGGAGCACGGGAGAGCCGTAGGCCAGTCAACCCCAACGTGGCGCCGCTCTCGGTAAGCGTTGCGGCGAGCATGCTTGCCCAATACGTGAGCTTTAACGTGGCTCCGAGTGGGCTTGGCGATCCCGGTCCACTCCAATACGCGTTCAGCACCCATTACCTTGAGCGCCGCAATGACGCTACGAGCGTGCACTGCGCCACAGAAGCTGCGGAAGGCGCTGGCGATCATCGTGTCTGTCTGACGGGCCCTCACGAAGACGCGGAACGACAACGACAACTTTCAGGGTCGGTGGGAGTCAGCATTCGCCTTCTGCGTTGGGTCGACGAACGTGCTCAAGCGGTAACGAGGTGGTTGGACCACCTCGTGGGTCAAAACCTCTAATTCAAACTCTTGAGCCTCTTGCAAAACCCATCGGGTGAGGGGGATTTTGTAGACGTGGGGTCGTT
>JAPPNF010000077.1 GCA_028818755.1 Deltaproteobacteria bacterium
TGCTCCTCCGTCTCCCCTCTGCGTCCGTCATCACCCGCTGAACGAACGAAAACCGCGCTGGCGTCCTGCCGTCCTGCGTAAGCGTAAGCACAGCGCAAGCGACTGAATCGAAACTGCTGACCACTAAAGCGCATCGGAGGCGTCGATGCAAGAGCCGTCCATGTCTGAATATTATTTATATTTCAGGTTGTTACGTGCGAATGTCCGCCGATGTCGATCGGCGGCATTCTCTGGCAATGCTTGGCAATATGGTATTTTATGTAGGTGCCGCCGATGTTGACGCCGACGATGTAGGTGTCGCTCAAGCTCCTGTCCCGCGCAGAGTCGGCAGCCAAGGGCTGGCCCGCGGATGCTAGTTCCCTCGTAGTTTCTTGGCGAGCTTCCGGGATACCTTGCGGTAGAAGTAGGCGTTCTTCACCACGTTCTGGTCGGTGCCGAAGTAGATCTTGGCGCCGGCGGCGCGCTTGCTCTCCACCAGCTTGTTGAGCTGCGAGCCGGCGCGGAACGGCGAGTCGCGCCCGATCACCTTCCAGATGGTGTCCTGGCCCTGCTTCGTCAGCATGTAGACCGACAGGAGCTTGGCGAGATTGGGATTGGCGCTCGTCTTCGGCACGCTGACCTCGCTTGCGGTGCCCGACATGAAATCGTCCATGGTGGCGTAGTCCACCGGGCCTCCCTTGGCCTTGAGGCGCGAGTAGGCTACCGGCTTGGTGTCGAAGGCGAATATCGGGAACTCGCCCGTGGCCACGCGGTTCTGGACACCCGTGCGGGTGGTGCCGATGATGGTGTCGTTGGCGACCATGGCGTCGACGATGCGGGTGGCTTCCTCCTCACCCAGATGGATCGCCGCCTCGACCCAGCCGACGGCAAAGACCGTGGTGCCGATCTTGCCCTTGTACTTGGGGTCGGTGAAGTCCTTGTACGACTTCGGCAGGTCCTTGGCCTTCACGAGGTTGGTGTTGTAGCCGATGATGTGGATCGAGGCGCCGATGACCACGGCCGCTCCGTTGATGCCGACCTCCTCATCCTTGAGCCCGGGCATGAGCTTCTTCCAGTCCACGCGCAGGAGGGCGCCGGCCTGATCCGAGGGGATTGTCTGGCGCGAAGGGGCGAAGAAGACGTCGGTGCTGGCGGGGCGGCCGGTCTTGGCCTCGTCGATGATCCGCGGCATCAGCTTCGACGCGCTGGGGCCGGGGGTCGTCTTGAGCCGGACGTTGATGCCGTAGGTCTTGTTGAGTCCCTTCTCCAGCGCCGCCATGAGCTTGGGAGAGTTCCAGTCCCCCGAGCCGAAGACGTTCAGCTCGCCTTCCTTTTGTGCCGCGGCGACCAGTTGCTTGAGGGCGTCACCGCCCGTCTGGGCAACCGCCGGCGCCATGGCCACGCCGATGAACGCCAACATCATGACGGCCGCCAGGGCCGCGAGATCGGCACGCCGCGCGCGCCGCACGAAAGATCCGGTATCAGAGCGCCCGAAAAGTACCATCATCGTCGTTACCTCCGAGAGTGACCGCCGCGCTTCGGCGAACTGGCCTATCCATATTTTGGCCGGAGAACGTTGTCAACAACGGATACCGTCAGGAGCGGTACCGTTTCGGCGGTTGGGGGTTGTTGGCGGGATTGGTGTCGTGCTTCGCCATGTCGGCGACCGCGGGGCCGCCGACAAGCTGCCGCAGTTCGGCCTCCAGGGCGTCGGCCTTGGCCTTGTCGTAGACCTCGTCGCCGTCCACGTAGAGCGTGAAGGACTTGACGTACTTCGCCTTCTTGTCGGGATCCTCGATGGTGGCCTTGGTCCAGGCGTAGAGCGGAAACTTGCCGACACCCTGCCGTTCGGCCTCGGCGCAATAGCCGGCAAAGGCGTCGTACTGGCACCGCAGCACCGCGCCGTGCCTGTCGAGCACGGCGGCAAGCGGTCCGAGGTCCGGATGGCTGTTCCCCGCGCGGGCGGCCCCGGCGACTTCGTCCCGGAGGTTGACGCGCAACTGGTACAGCCATTCACGGTTCATGGACTCGGGCGTCTTCTCCGCCATGGTCTCTCTCCCGTTCCGAAACTTCCCTGCCAGGATGCTACGCCGCCTCGCCCGCTGCAACCGCCGCGGGCCGCGGCGCCCTCCTCACCTCCGCTCCAGCGTCTCCCTAGCCACGAAGGCCAGCCCGGCGGCGGCGCCCAGCAGGATGGGCGCGTAGATGAGGAACGTCCTGCCGGCGCTCACGAGGTCCACGAGCCAGCCGCCCACCAGCGGGCCCATCACCGCGCCGGACTCGCCGACGGTGCGGCGGAGCCCCTGGAGGCGTCCCCGGGCCTCCGCCGGGATCACGTCGTAGGTGGACACCGCCAGGGCGCCCAGGGACATCCCCTGGGCGAGGCCGATGACCACCATGATGACGGTGAGCTCGGGCAGGGTCGAGGCGAACGGGAAGGCCAGGAAGGCGATGCCCGGCAAGGCCGTGCTGGGTACGCTCGCGTACTTTCTCCCGATGCGGTCGGTGATGAAGCCGGCGGGCAGGATCATGAGCAGGACGAACACGCCGGACACGCCGAACAGCCCGCCCACGTGGGCCGCGGAGAAACCCAGCTCCACGCCCGCGTACAGCGGCAGCATGCCCTGGAGCGTCGTGCGGTACATCTGCATGCTGAAGGTCGCGATCACAATCGCCACGAACGTGGCGCGGAGGCCGGGAAGGACGTCCGACACCTTTCCCCACCAGGCGATCTTGGCCACGTGCCCCCGTACCGTGTCCTTCCGGGTCAGCACCGCGGTCACGAACACGCCCAACGCGACGGCCGCGTAGACCGTGAACACCATCCTGAACCCCAGCCACTGGGTGATGATGCCGCCCGCCACCGGGCCGATGGCCATGCCTGCCGACTTTACCCCCATGAAACCGCTCAACAGGCGTCCCCGCTGGCGTTGGGGCACCATTTCGACTCCGGACACCTCTCGCCCCATGGTCCAGACGCTGTCCCCGAGGCCGGCCAGGAACTGCCCGAGACAAAGGAGGACGAAGTACGGCGTGACGGCCGTCATGAAGGCGCCGGTCAGCACCAGGGCGCTTCCCGCCAGCATGGCCGCCTTGGCGCCGTAGCGGTCGGTGAGCAGTCCCGCAGGGATCAGAATGATGGTGCGGCCCAGGGCGTGGGCGGTCACCACCTGCACGGCCAGCCCGGCCGACACCGCGAAGGACTCCGCCAGCAGGGGAATGGTCGGGAACACCATGCCCTGCCCCAGGCTCATGACCAGGACCGTGCTGTAAAGAAGTGCGAGGCTGCCGGCCCGTGCGCCCGTCATCGAGAATGGACCCGGAGCCGGGAAGGGTCAGGGCTTGGAACCGCAGTAGAGGGAGAGTCCGGAGCTCTTCTGATGGCACGCCACGTCCTGGAACCCCGCGCTCCGGAACCAAGCGAGTTGGTCGTCCATCGACGCCGAACCGCGGTCGAGGTTGAAGAACCGGCCGCCGGACCGGACGCGGCCGAAAATCTCCTCGTAGACGGCCTTGATGGTTTCTCCAGCCCGGACGTTGTGGATGGCGTTGCACGAGACCACGAGATCGAACTCGCCTTCGGCCACTTGGCTCCAGTCCTTCTTGCTGAAATCGGAGATGACGTACTCGAAGCGACCGTCAAGCTCCTTCATGCGTTCGCCGCCCAGCTTGGCCATGGCCGCCGAGCCATCGTGGCACACCGCCGTGCACTGGGGGAAGGTTTCCAGCAGAAACTTGCTGAGCGCCCCATAGCCGCAACCCACGTCCATGAAACGGAAGGTCGCTTCGCGGTCGAACGGCAACAGGCTCGCCAGCAGGGCGAACTGCTTGGCCCGGAGCGTCTCGTTGCGCATCTGGCGCTGGGCCCAATCCTCGACGTATTCCTCGGAGTTCCAGTCGTGTTGCCGCAAAGGGTCGGTGATCTGTGCCATGGATGCTTCTCGACCTCCTCCTGAAGGGTCCTTCAACGTAGCGGAGCGAAGAAGGAAACCCGTTGATCAGAGTTTGCTTAGACCATATATCCGCGGATGTCCATCCGCGGATGTCCAGGTTGACAGCCGGACCCGGCGGGCTTATAGATAACGACGGTGAAGGGGCGCCCTCGGGCTCAACCATCCCTCCGTTGCTCTGCCACACCATGACAAGTGCCAGGATACTGGTCGTCCAGGACCGGGACTCGGACGACGTCCCCCTCCAAGCGTGCCTGCAGGAACTGGGCCATACGCTCTGCGCCACCGTTTCGTCCATGGAGCAGGCCTTTGAAAAAGCCGTGGAAACGCGCCCCGACCTTGCGCTGATCGACCTCGGGCCCGAAGGCGACCTGGACGGCGTCGAGGTCGCTCAACGCATCGGAAGACCGCTGGACATTCCGGTGGTCTATCTCGCCGACAACATCGACGAGACCCGGTGGCAGCGAGCCCAGGCCGCCCGTCCTTTCGGCTACGTGCTGAAGCCGTTCGAGAAACGGCAACTGCACCTGAACATCCAGACGGCCCTTTCCCTGCACGAGAGGGAACGCGCGCATCGAGAGGCCCAAAGCAGACTGGACCGGACCATCGACGGACTGAGAAGCCGGGCTCGCCTCCTGGAAGCGGTCTTCGACAGCATCGACGACGGAGTCATCGCCGCGGACAAGAACGGCGAAACCCTGGTGTTCAACGCGGGCGCCGGACGGATGTTCGGGTCCGCCAGGCCGGCCGCGGCGAAGGATCAACGGTCCCGCACGTTCGGCGCCTTCCTGCCGGATCGCGTCACGCCGTTTCCGGACGCCGACTTTCCGCTCACGCGCGCCGTCGCCGGCCAGTCCACGGACGACGTCGAGATGTTCGTGCGCGATCCGGACACGTCGGCCGGGCGCCTGGTCCGTGTCGACGGACGGCCCATCCAGGGCGGTGAGCACGCGGGAGGGGTCATCGTGTGCCGCGACGTCACCCGTGACCGGGAGGCCGCGGTCCACCTGGAGCAGGCGGTGGCAGAGATGCGTCTCCGGGGCGAGAGCATGACCACCGCGCTGGACGAACTCAGCGACGGCATCGTCATCTCCGACGCCACCGCGCGCAGCACCTTTCTGAACGCGGCCGCGAAGCAGCTTCTCGGCACCGAGGTCCTCGACGCGCCCTTCAGCGAACATTCCCGTGCGTACGGCATCTTCCATCCCGACAAGGAAACGTACGTTTCCACCGAGGAGCTTCCGCTGGTGCGCGCCGTCGAGGGCCATGACACCGACGACATGCCGTTGTTCATACGGAACGAGGACAATCCGGACGGAATGGTCATCATGGCCCGTGGCCGGTCCCTGGAGAGCACGGTTACCGGCAGGGTCGTAGCCGGCATGGCCGTCTTGCAACGCGCCGCCGATCACGGCGGCACGAGAACCGGTCTGGACGATATCGTCGGCAATCTGCGGCGCAAGAACGAGATGCTGGAATCCATCTGCGACAACATCAGCGACGGCATCATCGTGGCGGACGCCACAGGCCAGGTATTGTTCGTCAACTCGACGACGTTGAAGATCTTCGGCGAGTGGTTTACCGAACCAGCGGTGGCGGACTGGTCCGCGACATACGGCATTTTTTATCCCGACATCAAGACACCCGTCCCCACCGAACAGCTTCCGGTGGTGCGCGCGCTCCAGGGTGAGGAAACCGGTGAGATGGAGCTGTTCATACGCAACGAGAGCAATCGGGAGGGGACCTACATCATCAGCCGGGCATCACCCATCTTCAACGGCGACCGGACCGCGGTCGTCGCCGCCATGTGCACCTTTCGCGACATCACCCGGGAAAAGGAGGCCGAAGACAGACTGGAAAGCACCGGCAGCGATCTGCGCAGCCAGACCCAGCTCCTGGAAACCGTCTTCAACAGCATGAGCGAAGGCATCGTGGTCGCGGACGCGACCGGGAAGTTTCTGTACGTAAACCCATCCGCCCAAGAAATCGTCGGCATGGGCCCGGTGGATGAGCCTCCCGAAGAATGGGCTCAAGTGTACGGCACCTACTATCCCGACCGGCAAACCCCCATCAAGTCCGAGGACCTGCCGCTCCAGCGCGCCATACTCAAGGGCGAGTCCGTCGACGAGGAGGACGTGTTCATCCGCAACCAGAACAGGCCGGACGGCATCTACATCAGAGTGAGCGCGCGGCCGCTACTCCACGATGTCGCCGGCGTCCGAGGGGGTGTGATCATCTTCCGCGACGTCACCGAGCAGGTGAACGCACAGGAAGCGCTGGCCCGGGCGTTCGCCCAGGGCCGGTTGGAGATCGTCGAGACCATCCTCCACAACATCGGCAATGCGATCAACAGCGTCACCGTCGGCATCGAGACCGTGCGCCATACGCTGGCCGCCGATCCGCTCGCGCGACGTCTCCGCGCCCTCGCCGATGCCCTCAAGGACCATCAGGCCGATTGGATCGATTACATCTCCAAAGATCCACAGGGCCGGAAGGCCCTGCCGTTCGTCATCGCCATCGCGGACGATTTCGCCAAGCGGAACGAAGCGTTGGCGAGGACCGTCGAACGGGTCGAGCGCAGGGCGAATCACATCGCGGATATCGTCCGCACCCAGAAGGCGATCGGCGGCCCGAGCATGAGCTGGAAAGACATCAACCTGAAGGATGCGCTCACGGAGGCCGCCAGGGTCTTGCAGGATTCGCTCGATCGAAGAGGGATCCGCATCGAGATCGACTGCGAGGACGCGCCCAGGGAGATCCGTATCCAGGAGAGTCCGTTTCACCAGACGATCGTCAATCTGATCAAGAACTCGCTCGAAGCCATCGACGCTCTCGCCGCATCGGGTGGACTCGAGGAAGCGCCTCGCATCCACATCCGCGCCCACGTCGAGGACGACTTTTTCCTCCTCGACGTCACCGATAACGGCATCGGCATTGACATGAAACGCCATAAGCTGATCTTCGCCGCCGGCTACACCACGAAAGAGTCGGGCTCCGGCCTCGGCCTCCATTCGAGCGCCAGTTTTGTCACTGGATCGGGCGGACAGATCTACCCCATGAGTGACGGCATCGGCTCGGGAACGACCATGCGCATCCGGCTGAGGCGTTCCTCCGTCACTCCTCCGCTCGTCGGCCACTAGGTTGACAGTCCTGCCCGCCAGGCCATAGATTCGACGATACCGGACACCCCCTTACGACAGCATGGGATGGGGCGAAGCCGCGGCAAGGTGCGCATCGAGCGGCGGGGCTCGGAGATGAAGCCATGACGAAAGAGCAGAGGGACGTCGAAGCGGCTCTGGATTTGCGAGCTTTCACGGAACGGCTCGAGCAGGCCGGGAAGCTCAAGGAGATCAGGGGCGCCCACTGGGACCTGGAGATCGGCGCACTCACCGAGATCGCGGCGGAATCCGGCGAGGGCTCGGCGCTGCTCTTCGACGCCATCCCGGATCATCCGGAAGGGTACCGCGTGCTGAGCAACGTCCTCCGGTCCCCGGAATCCGACGCCCTGGCCCTGGGCATGCCGCCGGATGTCCGCGGCCTGGATGTGGTCCAGGCCGTAAAGGGACGGCTCCAGGACCTGAAGCCCGTTCCTCCTGCCGAAATCGGTGAATCGCCTCTGCTGGAGAACGTCGCCCTCGACGGCGACGTCAACGTGCTCAAGTTCCCCACTCCCAAGTGGCACGCCGACGACGGCGGCCGCTACATCGGCACGTTTACCGCCACGGTCTGCCGCGATCCCGATACCGGCTACGTCAACGTCGGCACGTACCGCGTCCAGGTCCACGACGAGAACACGGTGGGAGTGTGGATGATTCCCGGGAAGCACGGGGACCTCATCACCCGGAAGTACTGGGCGCGCGGCGAGAGCTGTCCGGTGGCCGTCGTGTGCGGCCTACCCCCGGGCATGATGACCGCGAGCGCCGTGGGCATTCCCTGGAACATGAGCGAGTACGACTTCCTGGGGGGCCTCCTGGAAACCCCCGTGCCGGTCATCAAGGGGCAGAAAACCGGGCTGCCGATACCCGCTTTCGCGGACATCGTGCTTGAAGGACACATCCCGCCCCCCGAACAGGAGACCCACGAGGAGGGGCCGTTCGGGGAGTGGCCCGGATACTACGCCTCGGGGTCCCGGCAGGCTCCGGTGGTAAAGGTGGAGGCCGTCTATCATCGCGACAACCCCATCATCACCGGCGACCCGCCGCTCCGGACTTTCCTCAACAGCGAGACCCACAAGTACATCCGCTCGGCCAACATCTGGTCGTCGCTGGAGCGCGCCGGCATCCCCGAGGTGCAAGGAGTGTGGTTTCCGCGGCAGGGCCGCTTCGTGGTCACCGTGGCCATAAAGCAGCGCTACTCGGGCCACGCCAAGCAGGCGGGATACGGCGTCCTCGCCACCCGCGACGGCGGGCGCGACGTGCGCATGGTCGTCGTGGTGGACGAGGACGTGGACATCACCAACATGGGCGAGGTGCTCTGGGCCATGTCCACCCGCTGGGACCCCCGGACCGACTCCGAGATCCTCGACGTGGCCGCCAGCATCCTCAACCCGCGGCTTTCGCCCCAGGACAAGCAGCGCCGGGAGCTGACCACCTCCTGCATGGTGGTGGACGCCTGCCGGCCCTACAGTTGGAAGGACGAGTTTCCGAAGATCTCGACCGTGAGCGACGAATACAAAGCCCAAGTCCGCAAGAAGTGGGCGGACCGGCTGTGACACGGACGACGGGCACCGCGCCCGTTTCACCGACAGGAGGATTTCCCATGCGACACCCATTCCGATCGGCGGCGATCCTCTCGTTGCTCCTGTGCGTGAGCTTCACGGCCACGGCAGGCGCCGACGTGGCGGAGTTCTACAAGGGCAAGACCCTGCGATTCATCCTGGGCTCGTCTCCGGGAGGAGGCTTCGACACCTACGCCCGCACCATCGCCCGCACCCTCACCAAGCACATTCCGGGCACGCCGAAGATCATTGTCCAGAACATGCCCGGCGCCGGCTTTGCCATCGCCATGAACTACCTCTACAACGTCGCCAAGCGTGACGGCTCGGTGATCGGGGCGACCAACAGCGGGCTGGTGATGAAGCAGGTGCTCGGCGAGAAGGGCATCCGGTTCGACAATGCCAAGTTCGGCTGGCTGGGCAGCGCCGGCAAGGCCACGCCCACGTGCATGGTGATGTCGCGCACCGGGGCGACCGACCTCGAGGGGATCCTGAACGCTCCGAAGCCCATCAACTTCGGATCCGCGGGCACCCTCACCCGCGACACCCCGCTGATCCTGCGGGATTTCGTGGGCGGCAAGATCAACGTCGTCAGGGGGTACAACGGCACGGCGCAGATTCGCGCGGCGGTGGGGCGCAAGGAGGTGGACGGGTACTGCTCTTCGTGGGAGTCGGTGCGGATCCAGGCCACGGAGATGCTCGAGGGCAAGGAAGGCGACCGGCTGATTCCCTTCCTCACGAGCGGCGACAAGGAAGAGCCGGTGCTCAAGAACCTGCCGCTGTTCGCCGATCACATCAAGAACGCTGACGAGCGCGCGGCCTACGAAGCCTGGCTGGCGCCGTACAAGCTCTTCCGTGCCTACGTGACGCCGCCGGGCATCCCGAAAGAACGGCTGGTGGCGCTGCAGACCGCCTTCAAGAACACCCTGGACGACCCGGAGTTCAAGGCGGCGTCCAGGAAGATCGGCATCGAAATCTCGTACCTGTCGGGCGCCGAGATCCTGAGCCTGGTAAAGCAGGTCTTTTCCATCGGACCGGGGGCCAAGGCGCGGCTCGAGCGGCTGGTCAAGGGAAAGTAGGTTCGTCCGAGGGTAGCCACATGGAAACGCACGCTGCGAAACAAAACGGCGTGGAGAGCGTTTGGCGGGAACTGGTGGAGCTGGTGAACCGGCAGTTCGCGACTCCGCCCTTCCGGCGGCTCCTGGACCTGCGATTCAACCAGGCGCGCGCCCAGGCCCTGTCCATCCAGATGAAGCACTACGTCGCCAACCGGCGCGACTGCTGGGCGTTCGTCGCCGGCGCCGCCCCGCTGAGCGTCAAGCGGCTCATCTGGGAGCACGAGGGCGAGGAGCTGATGGGCGACAAGGCCGCGGGCAAGGTGGACCACATCACGCTGGCGGTGCAGGAGGGCAGGATCTTCGGGCTCTCACCGGAGGACTACGAGCGCGTGCGCCCGCTGGACGCGGCGGTGGCGTGTTTCTACGCGTGGATCCACCTGGCCAAGGACCGGCCGTGGCGGGAGGCCGTCGCGGCGTCGGCCGTGCTGGAGATGCGCAACTCCGACGACCTTGTGCGCGGCGGCTCGCTCTCGTATCGCGTCGGCAAGAATCTCGAACGGGACCTGGGGATCCCGCTGAAACGGCAGGTCAATAATGCCGAGCACGTGACCGCCGACGTGGAGCACGGCCAGCTCCTGCTCGCCGTGGCGCGGGAACACTGCCATACCGAGGAAGAACAACAGGCACTGTTGCGGGGCGCGCGGGAAAGTCTCATGATCGACCGGGCATACCGCGAGCAGCTCGTCAACATGATGGAGGCGCTCGACTAGGAGACTGTTCGATTACTCGGATAGGCTCCCTGGAGACCGCGCCACAGGAGACGGCGACCATGCCCGATATCGCGAAGCTCAAGAGCATCCTGAACGAGATGTGCAACCGCCAGTTCGAGAGTGACGAGTTCCAGGACCTGCTGACATTGGCCTGGACCATGGAGCGGGGGCGCTACTACGTGGTGCAGAACGCTCTCTACACGAAGAACCGGCGCGATTGCTGGGGTTACGTGCAGGCCGCCGCGCCCCTGGACGTCAAGTCCCTCGTGTGGCAGCACGAGAGCGACGAGCTGATCAACGATCCGCGGGCCGGGATGGATCACTACTCCCTCAACGTCAAGCAGGGCGAAGTCATCGGCCTCCGGCGCGAGGACTTCGAGAACGCGGAGCCGCCGCCCATGACGCAAGCGGCGTTCCTCGCATGGCATCACATCGCCGTCAAGGGCCCGTGGCTGGCCGCGTTCACCTCCTCCCAGATGCTGGAACGCCGCAACAACCCGGACATCGTCGAGGGCGGCGGCATGTCCTACCGCATCGGCAGGAAGTTCGAGAACGAGCTGGGCATCAGCCTCAAGCGGATGATCTCGCTGGACGTGCATTCCACCGCGGACACCGACCATTCGGACATGATGGACGGCGTCTACGACCGGCACGTGCGCACGCAGGAGGACTACGACACCGTGCTTCGGGCCGCCGAGCAGTGCATGGCCATCGACCGGGCCTACCGTGGCGGGATGGCCTACGTCATGCGGCGCATCGAGGGCTAGTGTCGCGTCCCGTAAGTTCCTGGCATAAGTTGCACGGGGAGACGACCATGAACCTCGAAGATCTCAACAAGGATCTGGCGACGAAACAGTTGGCGGGTTTCTGGGCCTCCAACATCACCGGCAACGACGGCGACGTCATCGAGCCCCGGACCACCGTGGTCCCCTACCTGTGGAAGTGGGACGACATCTACAACGGGCTGCTGCAGGCCGGCGAACTGGTCAGCCTGGAGCAGTCGGAGCGCCGCACCATCCGCCTCCTGAATCCCGGCGTGCCGGGCACCACCGGCGCCACCAACACGGTGCACACCTCCATCCAGCTCGTGAAGCCGGGAGAGATCGCCAAGGCCCACCGCCATACGCTGACCGCGCTGCGCTTCGTGCTCCGGGGCGGCGGCGCCTTCACCACGGTGGAGGGCGAGCGCTTCACCATGCATCCGGGCGACCTGATCCTCACGCCCCAGTGGACTTGGCACGACCACTACAACGGCACCGGCGAGAACATCATGTGGCTGGACGGCCACGACGGCCCCCTGCTCAAGGCCCTGGAGGTCATGGCGGTGGAGCCCTTCAGCCAGAAACAGCAGCCGGTGGAGGCCATGCCCGACTTCAGCCTGCACCAGTTCGGCTGGGCGCGACCCCCGGAGCAGCTTTCGGAGTTTCCGGACCCGCCCTTCCGCTATCCGTGGGAGACCACCTACGAATCACTGAAGGCGCTGGCGTCAACGCCGGGCGACGAGTGTGACGGGGTGCTGCTGCGCTACGTCAACCCGCGGAACGGCGGCTTCACGCTGCGCACCATCGGCTGCGAGATCCAGATGATCCGGCCCGGCGAGAAGACGCGTTCGCACCGCCACACCAGCACGACCATCTACCACGTGTTCCGCGGCAGCGGCGCCACCATCGTGAACGACCAGCGCATCGAATGGAGTGAGGGCGACTTCTTCACCGTGCCGCTGTGGTCCTGGCACCAGCACGAGAACGGCAACAAGGACGAGGCCATCCTGTTCTCGGTCAACGACCGGCCGGTGAAGGAGGCCTTCGGGCTCTACCGGGAGGAGCGCGGCTAGAGTCGAAGGACGCTTCAACCGGCTAAGGATCGGCGTTCAGAGGAAGGAGCATTCCCATGAGCAAGGCCGCCACCGTCGACACGGTGAACGGGTCGGAACGGAACCTGAACGAAGCCTCCGGCTTCGCCCCCATCAGCCCCTACGAAATCTACCAGCAGTGGGAAGGGGTCCCGGTGTACAAGGGGTTCATCATCGACGACCTGCTGGAGCTGGAGCTGGGTGACTGGGCGCGCACCGGCGGCAAGGGCGCGTTCGTCAACCTCGACGGCGCCGGCGGCACCTGCGACACGGTGATCCAGGAGATCGCCCCGGGCAAGGAACTGCGGCCGCAACGCCACCTGTTCGAGGAAGCCGTGTTCATCCTGTCCGGCCAGGGGGCCACCACGCTGTGGAACGAGGGCGGCCGCAAGCACACCCTGGAGTGGCAGAAGGGCAGCCTCTTCTCCATCCCGCTCAACGCGTGGTTCCAGCACTTCAACGCCCAGGGACAGGAACCGGTGCGGATGATTTCACTCACCGACGCCACCATGGTCATCAACCGCTACCGGAACCTCGACTACATCTTCAACAACCCCTTCACCTTCGGCGACCGCTACGCCGGCGACGCCAACGAGTGGGGCAAGCCCGGCCGCTATCTCGAGGGGGTGAAGAAGGGCCGCGTGTGGGAGTCCAACTTCATCGCGGACCTGTGGCAGTTCTCGCCCAAGGACTACAAGGAGCGCGGCGGCGGCAACCGCACCACGCTTTTCGAGTTCGTCGACAACACCATGAGCGCGCACCTCTCGGAGTTCCCGGTGGGCAAGTACAAGAAGGCCCACCGCCACGGCGCCGGCGCTCACATCATCATGCTGACCGGCTCCGGCTACTCGTTCCTGTGGGAGGAGGGCGCGCCCAGGAAGCGCGTGGAATGGGGCCGCATGAGCATGTTCGTGCCGCCCATCCAGTGGTGGCACCAGCACTTCAACAACGGCGCCGAGCCGGCGCGCTACCTGGCGCTGAAGCCGTGGGGCTTCAAGTACAAGGTGGAGGAACTCAAGGACACCGGCGAGGACGTCAAGAAGGGCGGCGCCCAGATCGAGTACGAGGACCAGGACCCCGAGATCCACCGGGTCTTCGTGGAGGAGTGCGAGAAGAGCGGCGCCGAGGTCGACATGGCGCAGTTCGGGTTCTGAGGGGCGGCTCTTCCCCGTTCCGTTCGCGCTACGCTCCCGCCCTTTCTCCGGCGAGCCGGCGCCGGAGAGCGTCGGTGGCCTCCGGGTCCACCTGGCGGGTCCCGGGTTCGAGCACCACGCCGTAGATGCCGCGGGCCGCGTCCTCGGAAACCACCCCGTCCTTGACGTCCGCCTGCACCAGCCCCGGCTCCCGCGTCAGCGGATCGCCGTAGCCGCCGCCGCTGGCCACGCGCATGTAGAGCACGTCCCCCTCGTTGAAGTCGAAGTTGCAGTACGGCAGCACGCGCTCCTGCCCGCCCACCTCGTCCAGGTCCACGGCGTTGCGGTCGCCGGCCATGACCTCGCGGACCCGCGTACCCTCCCTGAGCACGATGACGCTGGGCGCGCCGGGGTAGCCGCCGTACATGCCGTGGCCCGAGTTCCGCAGCCCGGCGACGCCGTAGGCCACGCCGCCCAGCCTGCCCTCGGGGGCGTCGTGCGGCGTGTGCGCCGTCTCCACCGCCAGTCCGCCCCGGAACCTCCCGGGACCGGCGGAGTCCTCCGCGTGGCGGCGGAACAGGTAGAGCACCGGGAAGTTCATCTCGAACCACTCGGCGTTGGGACAACTCATGTAGGTGCCGCCGGAGTCGATACCGTCGCGGTAGGCGCGGGCGCCGTTGCCGTCCATGGCGCCGTGGGCGAGGTTGAACACGCAATAGCGGCCGTACTGGTTGACGCCCGAGTGCTTGCCGTTCCGGTGGCTGGCGTTGGGGGTGACGATCTCGCCCTTCCAGCGCTCGTGGGTGCCGAGCATCTGCATCAGCACCGAGCTGGCCAGAAAGCCGACCGCGAAGCCGCACGAGGTGGTGTTCATCGACACCGGAGCGGGCGGAGTAACGTTCACCAGGGTCCCCTCGGGCGCGATGACCTCCAGCGGGCGTAACACGCCATGGTTCTTGGGGAGGTCGTACACCAGCGTGGTCAGCACCGCGGCGAAGCAGAACCCGGCGGTGCCGTGGAGCGGCAGGTTGACACCGGTCGAGGCCTGGGGGTCGGTGCCGGTGAAGTCGAAGATGAGCCGGTCGGCGCGCTTGCGCAACGTGACCTTCATTCGCCAGGTGTCCTGGGCCTCCAGAGCCAGCTCCTCGGTCCACTCGCCGTCCTCGAACGAGGCGATCCGCTCGCGCAGGATCGCCTCGGTGTAACGGATCATCTCGTTGCCCACCGACTCCAGCAGCTCCGGGCCGTAGTGGTCGTACATCTCCCCGAGCCGCGCCTTGGCGACGTTGTTGGCGGCGATCTCGCACTTGAAGTCCAGCCCCACCATGCCCGGCTGGCGGGTCATGTTGGTGAGGGTATCGAACACGTCCTGGCGCAGCCTGCCCCGTTCCACCAGCTTGATGCCCGGGACCCGCAGCCCTTCATGAAAGATCTCCGTGGCGTCGGGGGAGTCGCCCCCCGGCGAATTGGCGCCGACGTCGTTGACATGGACGAAGGTGGCGCTCCACGCCACCAGCCGGCCGCGGTAGTGGATCGGCGCGATGACGTAGACGTCGGACTGATGGATGGCGGCCAGGTAGGGATCGTTCAGCAGGAAGACGTCGTCCTCGAACACCTCGTCGGCCGGAAAGCGCTCGATGATGGACTTGACCGCGCAACTGGCGCAGGCCACGTGCTGTCCGAGGGTGGCGCCGGCGCACAGGATCTCGCCGTCCGGACGGTAGAGCGAGGCCATGTAGTCCCGCTGCTGGGTGGTGTTGACGGTGCCGCCGGTGCGTTCCAGGGTGATGCCCATCTCGCGGGTGACCTGGTGCAGCCGGTGCGACAGGATCTCGAAGGTCACGGGATCGACGCCGCGGATTCTCGTGTCCATGGTTATCCCCTTCAGTGGCCGATGAGCAGCCTGACGTTGCGATATTCGTCCATGACGGCCCGGTCGCCGGGGTTGACGACGATGGTGGTCACCGGCGTTTCGATAATCGCCGGACCGGCAATCTCGTTCCCGGGATGCAAGGGTTCGAAGCCGTACACCGGGGCCTCGCGCGACTCTCCGAATTCCTCGAAGAAGACCTTCCGGCTTCCCTTCAGAGCTCCACCGGCATCGTTCGACGACAACGGGTAGCGCTGCAACCGTGGCTTGTCCAGCGCGCCGGTAGCGGTGAGGCGAAAATTCATGATCTCCTTGCCGGCCTCGCGGTAGCCGGAACCGCGGCCGTAGGTGCGTTCGTAGAGCTCGTCGAAGCGTTCATAGACGCCGTCCAACTCCTGCTCGGACAACGGCGCGTCGCCCACGGGCATGGCGACGTTCAGCTCGTGCACCTGGTAACGATACCGCATGTCGAGGCTTCGCTCGATACGGACACCGTCGCCCCCGAACCCGGCGGCGGCCAAGTCGGCGCGGGCGCGCCCCGCCAGCTCGTGGAAGTTCCGGTTGACGCGTTCGCGGTCCGCCGGCACCAGCAGACGGTCCGACTTGCCGTACTGGTAGACGATGTCCGAGCTCACCAGGCCGGTGGCGCTGTGCACCGACGCGGTCAGCGGCACCACCACCTGCCTGATGCCGAGCTCGGCGGCGTAGCGGGCCGCGTGCACCGGCCCCGCGCCGCCGAACGCGAACAGCGTGAAGTCCCGCGGGTCATAGCCCCGCTCCACCGTGGCGCGCCGGATGAGGTCGCTCATGTGTGCGTTGATGATGCGGAAGATGCCGGCGGCCGCGGCCTCCACGGACAGCCCCAAGGGCTCGGCGACCTTTTCCTCGACGGCCCGCCGCGCCCGTTCCGCATCCAGCGACATGCGCCCGCCCAGGAAGTAGTCCGGATTCAGGTACCCGAGCACCAGGTCGGCGTCCGACACCGTGGGCTCGGCGCCGCCCAGTCCGTAGCACGCGGGCCCCGGCTGCGCTCCCGCGCCCTCCGGCCCCACCTTGAGCAGTCCGGTCTGGGGATCCGTCCAGGCAATGCTGCCGCCGCCCGCGCCGATGGACTCCACCCAGATCTTGGTGGAGTAGATCTGGTGCCGCAGCAGCACCGGCTTGTAGTCCATCTCGATGGCGCCGTCCCGTATCACGCTGACCTTGAAGGTGGTGCCGCCCATGTCCGTCGCCAGGATGTCGGGAAGATCCATCAGGCTTCCCAACCACGCGCTGCCCGCCACCCCGGCCGCGGGCCCCGACTCGATGGTGCCGATGGCGTTCCGGGCGGTGGCGTCAACGCCCAGCACGCCGCCGTAGGACTGCATGATGAGCGGCCCGCCGTCGAGGCCGTGCTCCCGCAGCCGGCCGCCCAGCCGCTTGACGTAGGTCGAGATCCGCGGCCCGATGCAGGCGTTGAACACGGTGGTGGCCGTGCGCTCGTATTCGCCCAGGTAGGGCGCCACCTCGCTGGAAAGGCTGAGGAATACGTTCGGGTGTCTCTTGGAGACGATGTCGGCGACGGCCCGTTCGTGGCTGTCGTTGGCAACGGACCAGAGGAGACTCACCGCCAGGGCCTCCACGCCTTGCGATTCCAGCTCCGCCACGGCCTTCTCCACCTGGGCCGGATCCAGCCGCACCAGCACGGCGCCCTTGTAGTCCACCCGTTCGTCCAACTCCTCGATCAGCCGCCTCGGCACCATTGGGACGGGCTTGTCGAGGGTGGCGAGATGGAAGATCTCGGACTCGGGGACGCCGTCGGTGAAGCGCCCGCGCATGATGCGGAGCGTGTCGGCGAACCCCTTGGTGGTGATCAGTCCGGTGACGGCCCCGGAACCGGTGATCAGCGCATTGTCGCCGATGGTGCAGGCGTGGAAGAACAACCGGGTGAGTGCGAGAAGCTCGGTCTCGTCGGCCAGCCCCAGGCTCTCGGCGGCGTTGCGCACGGCATTCAACGCACCCACGGAGTAGTCCTCGGGAGTGGAGAGGGACTTGCCGACGGTCACCGTGCCGAGCTCATCCATGGTGACGCAGTCCGTGAAGGTGCCGCCGATGTCGACGCCTACGATGTATTCCATGCGCCTACGGTTCGTCGGCAATTCCCGTGTCCGTGGTCGAGATCGGCGGTCCGGGAACCGTCGCCTACCACGCGCCTTCGAGCACCGCCAGGACTTCTTCGGGATCCGTGACGGGTCTCGGGTTATAGATGATGTTCGGCGAAACGATGACCTTCTTCGCGATGTCCGGAAGGTCGTCGCGGGGAACGCCCACGTCCCGCAGCCGGCTCGGCAGCTCCAGGTCGCCGATCAGGCCGGCCACGGCCGCCCGCGCGCTTTCGGCAAGCTCGTCGTCGGTGGCGCCCTCTCCGCCCAGCGCCCGCCCCAGAGCGGCCTGCGCGGAGAGGCTTACGGAACGGTTGAACTCCATCACGTGGGGCAACATGACGCAGGAGGTATGGCCGTGGGCGACACCGTAGGCGCCGAGCTGCCAGCCGATGACCTGGGACAGCCCCTTGTGGACGCCGCGTCCGTGGAAGCCCACGCCAACGAGCGCCACGTGGCATTGGGTGAAGGCTTCCAGGTCCTCGGGGTTGTCCTTGCAGCGCGGCAGGTGGCGGTAGAGCAGCTCGCCGGCCTTGAGGCACATGTTGTCCACCACCGGATTGCGGTCCACCGTGTAGAGCTTCTCCACCACGTGCTCCATGGCCTTGAGGCCGGTGGCGCACCACAGGCCGGCCGGGGTGGACGAGGCGATGGCGGCGTCGAGGATCACCGCCTTGGGCACCAGGTCCGGGTGCCGCACGTGGTCCTTGAACTTGCGCTCCGGGCGGTTGATGGTCACCGACCAGGTAGCTTCCGAGGCCGACAGGGTGGTAGGCATCGCCACCTGCGGTATCGGCGGTCGGGGCAGCGAAGCCAGCCGCTGGTTGTCCGGGGAGGCCACATACCCGTCCAGTTCCTCTACCGATTCAAGGCCCTGGGCGAGGATGAACGCCACCGCCTTGCCCCAGTCCGCCACGCTGCCGCCGCCCACGGTGACGATGACGTCGGGCTCGACCTCCCGCGCCTGCCGGGCCGTGTCGAAGCACAGCCAGTCGGGGGTGAACTCCGCGCTGTCGCTGCGGACCGCCGCCACCATGCCGCCCAGCCCGTCGACGATCCTGTCCACCCACGGCGTGCGCTTCTTGAGCGAACCGCTGGTCAGAAGCAGCGCCCGGCCGCAACCCATCTCTTCCAGCAGCCCCTTCAGGCGCTCATGCGATCCAGGCCCCCAGATCACGTGGTCCGGCACCGCGGCGCGGTCGCGCCATTCGCCCTGGAGATCGTTGGCCGTCGTGGTCATGGATGGTCCTCCTCGGTTCCGGGATGGTTGCACGCCCGATCGAGCCAGTCAAATCGGGAAGGCCGTTCGGCACGGGCATGCCCCGGATCCCGCGTCAGGCCCGGGATGACGTTGGGTCCGCCCTCCGTCATCCCGGGCCTGACACGGGCTCCCGGCGGGGGCGACACGACGTCGTCAGACTTGCCAGTACCGGAAGACTGTGAGAGAAGTGGGAACCGGAGGGAACGATCATGAGCGACCGAATCATCTCTGCAGACGGACACATGGACCTCTTCTACCTCGACGAGGATACGTTCCGGTCCCGCGCGCCGGCGAAGCTGAAGGACCGCGTGCCCAACGTGCACACCGTCGACGGCAAACCCACGTGGGTTGGGGACGGCGCCATGATGGGAGGACACCGGGCCTGGATGGGGCGGCAGCCCATGACCAACCACCGGGGCCGCAGGATGCGCGAGGCCGGGTGGGAACCCACCCATCCCTCGGATCCGAAGCTCAGGGCCAGGGACCTGGACATCGACAGCATCGCCGCCGAGGTCATCTACGGCATCCGCTTCGTCGAGGACAGCATCAAGGACCCGGACGTTATCACCGCGACCTACCGGGCCTACAACGACTTCATCGCCGAGTTCTGCGAGCACGATCCCAACCGCTTCATCGGCATCGCCGACATCCCCGCCCATTCCGCCGACGCCGCGGCCGCGGAGATCCGCCGCATCGGCAGGAACGGGCTCGGGCTCAAGGGCGCGCTGTTCGACTTCTTCAACGGCCCCGCGCCCATCTGGCACGAGATGTGGGAACCCATGTGGGACGCCGCCGAGGAGGAGGAAGTGGCGCTGTCCTTCCACATCGGCGCGGGCCACGGCACCACCACGGTCGGCCCCCGGAGCGCGGAGGAAAAGCTCAGGGGGGATATCCCGAAGGTTTCCCGGGAAGCCCATGTAGCGGTGGTGGCGATGCAGGCCGACGAGTGCTTGGTGTCCATCCTCCTGTGCGGCACCCTCGAGCGCCATCCCGCCCTCAAGGTGGTCATGGCCGAAAGCCACATCGGCTGGATCCCCTACGTGCTGGAGCGGCTGGACACCAAGTTCCGGGAAGGCGAGTACGAGGGCATGATCAGCACGCCGCCCAGCGCGCTCTTCCGCCGCCAGATGTGGGCCACCTTCCAGGACGACAAGGTCGGCGCGCACCTGGCCGAGGAGTACGCCCCGGAGAACTTCTGCTGGGCTTCCGACTATCCGCACCGCGACGGGGTGTGGCCGGACTCCCAGGAGTTCATCGCGCAGACCATGAGCGGGTTGAGCGAGAAAATGCGCAAGCGGCTCACCGCGGACAACGTGGCGCGGCTGTACGATATCCAGTAGGGCGCCAGCTACAGGATCTGGATCTTGGCGCGGTTGTAGGCGGCCACGGAAACCGTTGACGCGCGGCTGTGCGGGTAGTCGGCCGCATCCAGGCTCCATACCATAGTGTCCCGCACCAGCCCCTCCACGTCGGTCTTGTTGCCGTAAAGCGTCGAACGGTGGACGTAGCCGAGTTTTTCAGCCACCCGGGCGCTTGCCTCGTTGCGCGGGTCGCAACGTATCTCCACCCGCTCCACCCGGTTGATCTCGAACGCCACCCGCGTGAGCGCCGCCGTGGACTCGGTGGCCAACCCCTTGTTGGCGTACGGTTCGGCGATCCAGTAGCCGATCTCCCGCGCGTCCTTGTTCTCGCGCGTGTGCAGGCCGGTGCCGCCGATGATGCGGACGCCGTCGGCGCCGAAGATGCCGTAAACGAAATCCCGCCGCGAGAGGAAGTCGTCCCGGAACCGCCTCAACCGCTCCGTCTTCGTCTCCAGGGATTCCGGCTCCTGGCGCGCCCAGTCCATCCACGGGCGCAGATAGTCCAGGTTATCGTTGATCGTCCGCTGCAGCAGGTTGGCATCGGTCGGATGCCAGCAGCGGAGGATCAGGCGCGGCGTGTGAATGCTGTAAGCCAGTCCCGAGGGGCGAGCCATTTACACGGTGTCCTGCATCGAGGCCCGCCCCTCGTTGGCGGAAACGTGGTGCCCGCTACTTCTTGGGCGCAAAGGTCTTCTTGATGGTCGCCATCAGCTCCGCCGGCAGCTTGGCGATGTTGCCCACGAGCCGTTCCACTTCCTCGCCGGAGACGGGGGTGATGTCGAACTTGCCCTTGGCCTCGGCCAGAAGCTTGGGATCCTTCATCGCGGCGTCGAAGGCGCGGCGCAGGATCATCACCCGGTCCTTGGGCGTCCCCGGAGGCAGCGAGTACGGCCGGTTGAGGGAGCCGCCGATGTCGTGGACCACTGTCTTCATCACCACGCGTCCCTCCTCGCTCTTCATCTGGTCGATGCCCCGGGGCACCGTCTTGAGAGCGTAGTGGGGCTTGTCGACGAACTGCAGCAGCACGCGCACGTCACCGCTCTTCAGCGCCGCGGCCCAGGGGTTCTTGAGTCCTTCCCAGCTCGCGCACACGCCGCCAACCTCGCCCCTCTCGGCCGCCAGCCGCACCGGCGCCGTACCGCCGTAGCCCTCGATGAGCTTGAGGGAAAGGTCGGAGTGCTTGTCCAGGATCACCGGGATGTCCGACATGGTGGAGCCGGGCCGCTGGCCGCCGAACTTCAGCGGGTTCTTGGCCGCGCGCCAGCTCGCCAAGTCGACGACGCCGCTGGACTTGTGGGCCATGCATACGTTGTGGATCCGCACCGGCGCGCCCACCCACTCGAAGTTGGCCGCGTCGAACTTCACCCCCTTGTCCCCCAGGTACTGCTGCAGGACCAGGCCGCCGATCCACATGCCCATGGTCAGCCCGTCGGGCTTGACCTTGTTGTACATCTGGTTGGCGGTGATACGGCCGCCGGCGCCGGGGCGGTTCTGGACGATCATCGACGGGGTGCCCGGAATGTGCCTGGGCATGTGGCGGGCCACCATCCGCGAGTAGGCATCGAACCCGCCGCCCGGGGAAGCCGCGACCATGATGTGCATGGTCTTGCCGGCGTAGAAGTTCTCGGCGGCATGAGCCGCTAAAGCGGCCATGGCAAGGGCCGCGAACAGAGCTAATGACGAAAGCGCGAGTTTCCGAATCATGATCTCCTCCAGTGTCGTCCCGTCAACGGGAGTTTGGAAACAACAGGTCGAGGTCGTTTCCCTTATACCACAGGCACCCCGTAGCGGCTCAAACGGTAAATGAACCCTCCCGCCGAGCCGAACCGCGGGACGACGCTCATCCCTCTTTCCGCCGCGGCGGCGCGTAGAGCTGGAGCAGGTTGCCGTCGGGGTCGAAGAAGTAAAAGCCGCGGCCAGAGCGGCGTTCGACCACCGGCACCTCGTGTATGCGGACGCCCGCCTCGCGCATGCGTTCCTCGGCAGTCTCGAAGTCGTCGCTGTCGACGTAGAAGGCCTGGTGGGTGACGCCGTCTTCGGCCAGGGCGTCGCGGTCGATGGGGTTGGGGCGCTGGAACAGCACCACGATGCTCTTGCCGGAGCGCATGTCGGCACGGCCGAGGCCCCGGAGGTCGTCGCGGGCGACGTTGGCCACCTCCATGCCCAGGACGTCGCGGTAGAAAGCCACCGCCCGGTCGATGTCGTTTACCGGGATGCCGCTGTGATAGAGTCCCTTGGTCTTGATCATTTCAGACCTCCCAGCCCTCGGGGCCTTGTCTCATTCTTAATCGAATCTCGCACGGAAACGTGTTATGGCAAAGTTTCCATCATCGCCAACAAAAACACCAGCCAGAGGACAACGTCGATGAACGATTTGTGCCGACTCTCCGCCAGTGAAGCCGTGGGACTCATCCAACAGGGCAAGGTCACCTCCGAGGAGCTGGTCCGGGCGTGCCTGGAGCGGATCGAGGAACGGGAGCAGGAGGTGGAAGCCTGGGTCCACCTGGATGCCGAGTATTCGCTGGCCCAGGCGCGGGAACGCGACCGTGCATCGAGCCGCGGCCCCGTCCACGGCCTGCCGTTCGCGGTCAAGGATATCATGGACACCGCCGACATGCCCACGGGCTACGGCTCGCCCATCTGGGAGGGCTTCCGGCCCCGGGCGGACGCCGCGTGCGTGGCGCTGACGCGGGCGGCGGGCGGCGTGCTGCTGGGCAAGACCGTCACGGCGGAGTTCGCGAGCCGCCACCCCGGCAAGACCCGTAACCCGCATGATCCGACGCACACGCCCGGCGGCTCCTCCAGCGGCTCGGCTGCGGCGGTGGGGGACTTCATGATTTTCATGGCCTTCGGCACCCAGACGCTGGGGTCGGTGATCCGGCCGGCGTCCTTCTGCGGCTGCGTGGCGTACAAGCCCACCTACGGCGAGATCAGCGCGGAGGGGGTCAAGGAGAACACCGGCTCCTTCGACACGGTGGGTCTGTTCGGGCGGGCGGTGGAGGACCTGCCGCTCTTCCGGGCGGCGGTCACCGGGGAACCGGTCCGGCCCCTGGAACCAGTTTCCGTCAAGGGGCTTCGGGTAGGGCTGTGCCGCACACCGCTGTGGGACCGGGCCCAGGACTACACCAAGGCCTTCGTCGAAGGCGCGGCGTCGCAACTCGCCAAGGCCGGGGCGGCGGTGTCGGATCTCGACCTGGGCGGGCCGTTCGCCGACTTCGAGGCCATGGGGCGGCGTCTCAGCGACTACGAGATCGCGCGCGCGCTGGCATGGGAGCGCACCCACCACTTCGACCTGTTGAGTGAATACCAGCAGGGCAAGATGAGGGACTGGCCCGTCGTTTCCTACGATGAATACCGGGAAAGCGAGCGGGTCATGACGGCATGCCGGGCGTACCTGGACGACGCGTCCGGAGAACTCGACGTGCTGCTCACCCCGAGCGCCACCGGCGAGGCGCCCGAGGGGCTGGACAGCACCGGCGACACCGCCTTCAACATCCTCGCTACCTGGACCCACGTGCCGTGCGTGACGCTGCCCGTCTTTGAGGGGCCCTCGGGCCTACCCGTCGGGTTGCAACTCGTGGGGCAACGCTGTCATGATCACCGGCTGTTCGAGATAAGTCAGGCCGTGCACTCTGCGTTGTCGAGCTAACGGCCCCCAACCGCGCCCGGGAGGATGCCATGGACCGCTTGAACGCAATCATCGACTCGGTCAACGCTTTCGCCTGGGGACCGCCCATGCTGGGCATTCTGGGGGTGACCGGCCTGCTGCTGACGCTTGGGCTGGTCTTCATGCCGTGGCGCAAGGTGGGTTACGGCTTCCGGCTGCTGTTCGACAAGAGCGGAGCCGCAGGCGAAGGCGAGGTCAAGCCCTTCAACGCGCTCATGACCGCGCTGTCGGCCACGGTGGGCACCGGCAACATCGCCGGCGTCGCCACGGCCATCGCGCTGGGCGGCCCGGGGGCGATCTTTTATATGTGGCTCATCGCGCTGTTCGGCATGGCCACCAAGTACGCCGAGGCGGTGTGCGCGGTCACCTACCGGGAGGTGGACCGGAACGGCCATCACGTCGGCGGCCCCATGTACTATCTGCGCAACGGCGTGGGCGAGTTCGCGCCGGAACTGGGCAAGTGGCTCGGGCTGGCGTTCGCTGTGTTCGGCGCGGTGGCGGCCTTCGGCATCGGCAACGCGGTGCAGGTGAACTCCATGGCGACGGCCCTGGTAGACAGCTTCGGCGTCCCCACCTGGGTCACCGGTGTAGTCGTCGCGGCACTGGTCGCAGTGGTGGTCATCGGCGGCATCCAGCGCATCGGCGAGGTGGCGGGCAAGCTGGTGCCGGCCATGATCGTGCTCTATATCGGCGCTGCCCTGCTGATCATCATCATCAACATCACCTCGGTGCCGGCAGCCATCGCGCTGATCTTCACCCACGCCTTTACGCCGGCCGCGGCGGCCGGAGGCTTCGCGGGCGCGGCGGTGGCCGCGGCCGTCCGCTTCGGCGTGGCGCGCGGGGTGTTTTCCAACGAGTCCGGTTTGGGCTCGGCGGCCATCGCCCACGCGGCGGCGCAGACCAACAGCCCGGTGCGGCAGGGCGTCATCGCCATGCTGGGGACGTTCATCGATACCATCGTCGTCTGCACCATGACGGCGCTGGTAATCCTGACCTCGGGGGCGTGGACGCTGACGGGCGCGGACGGCGGGGGCCTCACCGGCGTGGTGCTCACCTCCGCGGGCTTCGAGAGCACGGTGACGGGCGGGCGCTACATCGTCACCGTGGCGCTGGCGGTCTTCGCCTTTACGACCATCCTCGGCTGGTCCTATTACGGCGAGCGCTGCTGGCAGTTCCTGTTCAGCGAGAACAGCCTGATGATCTACCGCGGTCTCTGGGTGCTGGCGGCCCTGACCTTCGCCAACGTAAAGGTGGCCTTTGTCTGGAACCTGTCGGACACCCTCAACGGGCTGATGGCGGTGCCCAACCTCATCGGCCTGCTCCTGCTGGCGCCGATGGTGTTCAAGGTGACGCGGGAGTATTTCGACAAGGCAGAGAACCGGTAGCGTCATCGCGAGGCAATTCGAGCGGTGGTCTCCGTGCTGCGCGGGTAGCGGGCTTCTTCAATCGTATACGGGGCTTGACGCGCATTGTTACGCCCATCGATATGGGGTCGACTCGTCCTCTACTCCATCCCGGCTGTTCTGCTGATGAGCTTTACCGGCTTCATCGAGAACTTCTTCCTCTACCATCCGCTCCGGAAGATCGAGGCCACCCCCGCCGATCACGGCGTACCCTTCGAGGACGTGCGCTTCCAGGCCAGGGACGGCGTCCGCCTGCACGGCTGGTACGTGGAACCCCCCGGTCCGGACCGCCCCGTGCTGCTCTGGGCGCACGGCAACGCGGGCAACCTCTCCCACCGGGCTCACAACATCGCCATGATCCACACGGAACTGCGAGCGGGAGTCTTCCTGTTCGACTACAGGGGCTTCGGACGGAGCGAGGGAAAGCCCGGGGAGCCGGGCCTGTATGAGGATGCCCGGGGCGCGTACGCGTGGCTGCGCCGGCGCATGCCGCCGGAGCGGATCTTTCTCTTCGGACGCTCTCTCGGCGCGTCCGTCGTGGTTCGCATCGTCGCCGAGGGCGCCGCGGCCCGCGGTCTGATACTCGAATCACCCTTCGAGAGCCTAGTGGCCATGGGGAGGACGGTATTCCCCTTCCTTCC
Organism: Deltaproteobacteria bacterium; assembly: GCA_028818755.1. Taxonomy (GTDB): domain Bacteria; phylum Desulfobacterota; class Binatia; order UBA9968; family JAJDTQ01; genus JAJDTQ01. The sequence goes on from JAPPNF010000077.1 coordinate 25,801, forward strand.
CGTGAGTTGGCTGGTGTCCCAGGAGTTCGACAACCTCAAGTACCTTCCCCAGGTAAGGATCCCCGTGTTGATTCTTCATGGGGACGCTGACGAGATCGTCCCCCTCGCCCAGGGGCGGCGGCTCTTCGAGCTGGCCAACCCGCCCAAGCGCTTCCACGTCATTGCCGGATCGGGGCACAACGATACCTATCTCGCGGGCGGAGGACGGTACTGGGACGCCTGGCGCTCGTTCATGGCGAACCCAGAGCATGAAACTCCGGAATCGGAAGGCCGGGTAGCGGACTAGAACCCTCACCCGGCCTTCGGCCACCCTCTCCCAGAGGGAGAGGGGGTTGTATTTGATTGCTCGGACAGACTCCTAGAACCCGATACGGATACCCGCCCGGAAAACGTGGTTGCCGGCCTCGGACTTGGCCGAGGAATCGGAGAGCGAGGTAAGCTTGGGATCGCCCGCGCCCATGTACCGGTAGCCCACCTGAACCACCAGGGACTCCATCAGCCGATACGCCACTCCGCCGCCGAACTGGTAGGCGAGCACCCAGTCCCCGTCGTCGCCGCCGATGGTTCTGGCGGCGCCGACTACCTCGGGCTCGAATCTCGACAAATCGCTCGGCCGATCAATCTCGTATCTCACATACTGGACGCCGACACCGCCGCCGAAATACGGCGTGAAACCAATGCCGACGTCAACGTCGTACCAGGCGTTGGCCATGAGACTCAACGTCGCACGGCTCCCTTTCAAGTCAACGTCGTTGTTGATGGCTCTGACGACGTCCTCCGAGAGTTCCTGGCCGCCCACGCTGAACCGGGCGTACTTGATGGAGTCGACGTCGGCTTCCCGCCAGGTGGCCTCTCCCTCCATCCGTAGCGGGCCCCAACCGAAGCCGAGAGCCGCGCTGTATCCCAAGGCAGAGGCGAAGTCGGTCTTGCCTTTCGTTCCCCCTGACCTGAGGTCCGAGGTAGAGCTCGAGGCCATGCCCAGATCCGCGGCCAGATAGAGTCCACTCCCCCGCTGCGCGTATGCCGCGGTGGAGAAAACCAACAGCACCACCCCAAGAAGCGCCGCGACACCGAGTGCCCTCGTCATACCCGCCGGACCAGCTACGTTACCCATTTGCAACTCCTTTCCGGTTCCTGTCAGGGTCAAACCACCCGAAAGCCTTCACGTGACCGCCACTAGCGACTGTCTGGCTCGAACACCTCCGTCGCATCGAGCTTGCGCTGATAGTCCAGGTACTCCTGCTTCGTCATCCGGGGCGTGTCTTCCCGGAGGATCCGCCGTGCCGCTCCGGCGCCGTCGTGAAGCAGGTCGATGGCGGTCATGGCCAGCAGCTTGGCCGACTTCACGTAGACCGAATCGTGGTCCACGAGGAGATATCCGTTGGTATGGCCGCCGCCGGCCGCGCCCGCGACGTAGGGCTGCACGGCCGGCATGATGTGGGCGAGGTCGCCGAAGTCGGTGCTGCTGGTGCGGTGCTCGGTGCCGAGGGCGAACTGGCCGGAGCCGAACAGCTCCTCGGCATTGTCGCCCCACAGACGGGCCATGGCCTCGTTGTTGGTCTGCGGCAGGTAACCGGGCACCGTGGTGATCTCTACCGATGCGCCCACCGCCATGGCCGCGCCCCGCAGCGCGTTGTCCACCTTGCGGTTGGCGTCGAGGATGCCCTCCAGGGTCTTGCCGCGAATGAAGGTCTCCAGGGTCACCTCCGCCGGCACCACGCTCACGGCGTCGCCGCCCCGGGTGATGATGGGATGAATGCGAATGGTGTCGTCGTCGTAGAAGGTCTCGCGCTGGTAGGCGATGGCGGTCATGGCCAGATTGGCGGCGTTGAGGGCGTTGATGCCCTTCTGCGGGCTCCCGCCCGCGTGCGCGGCCTTGCCGATGAAGCGGATCTTCTTGATGACGGCGCCGTTGGAGGAGCGCGCGACGTGGGAGGCGAGGGTGTCGGTCTTGGTGTGGAACATCATCGCCAGGTCGACGTCATCGAAGTGCCCGAGCCGGATGAGCTCCGCCTTGCCCGAAAGAAACTCGAGCTCGTTGTGCGCCTTGCGACGCATGCGTCCGTCAACGTCGATCATCTCTTCGGCCGGAACGGCAAAGAACACCAGGGAACCGCCAAGCTCCGGCAACACCGCCGCGGACAGGAGCCCCATGGCCGCGCCCACCATCCCCGCCACCTGCGCGTTGTGCCCGCAGGCATGGGCCGCGCCGGTCCGGGGGTCGGCATGGGGGTGGTCCGGCACCACGAGCGCGTCCAACTCTCCCAGGATGGCCAGGGTCGGACCCGGACCGCCGCACTCGCGCCGGCCCTTGACGCCGGTGATGGCCAGACCCCGCTCGGGCTCGACGCCGAGCCCCTGAAGCCGCACGGCAATCAGGTCCGCGGTATTGTTCTCGTTGAAACCCGTCTCCGGGTTGCGCAGAATGGTCTCGCCCAGGTCGACGATCTCCTGCCTGCGGGCGTCGATGACCCGGCACGCCTCGACCTTGAGATCCTCCCTGGAGGTCATTTGATTGCTCCCGACATCGCCGTCCGATCCTCGGCAGCCCTCACCCCAACCCTCTCCCAGAGGGAGAGGGAGCCGAAGGCGCCTTCGCACATGCCGCTAGCCTTGGCGTAGCGCGTCTTCCAGAAGCGTCAGGGCGGCCTTCGTGAAGGCCCACATGTTCGCTTCCCGGTCCAAATCGCCGGTCTCGACGGTGATGGCCTTCTCGAGCGGTCCGACGACGGCCATGCAGCTGTGGCCGGCCGCGTCGCCGTAGCGGTTGCCGGTCGGGCCGGTGGCGCCGCTTTCCGAAAGACCCCAGGTGGTGTTCAACCGGCCCTGGATCAGCCGCGCCATGTTGAGCGCGTAGGGTTCGGTGCTGCCGCGGACCGTCACCTCGCTCTCGGGCATCTGCAGGAGACCCGCCCGGGCATGCCGGGTGTAGATGACGCCGCCGCCGACGAAATACGCCGAAGCGCCGGGCAACGACAGCAGCGCCGCGGAGATCAGGCCGCCGGTGGAGGACTCGGCCACCGCCACGGTCTGGTTCTTCTCCTTGAGCAGTTCGCCCACCGAGCGGCCGAGTGTGATCAGGTCCGGCATACGTTCTCCTTCCCGCCAGATAGGGAATCACGCCCGCGGCCCCACTCTACCCCTGGATTCCCGCGTTCGCGGGAATGACGGGAGAGAGCGCACACGTGATCCCGAGCAATCATGCGTCGCCCCGCTGCAAGGACAACGAGAACCCGGGGCGGCGCACCTGGATGCCGGCGTAGCTGCGGTCAGTGAGCCGCTCCATCAGCGCCACCATGGGCAGCCTGGCGCTCAGGTATTCCCGCGGCGGGCCGGCGGCGCGCATGGCGGCGATCTCTTCCTCGCTGAGCATCCACCGGAGCAGCAACTCCTCGTCGGTCACCCCCGGGCCGCCGAGCTTGCGCCGCACCTCCTCGATGGTGAGGTCCGGCGGCTCCCACTCGGCCATCTCCTTGCCGCGGGGCCGGTCGAGGATCTTGTGCTTGACGTCGGGGTCCATGGTCTCGGCGCCTTCCCGGCCCCAGAGCCCTAGCGCGTACTGGATGATCTGGTCGGTGACCTCCCGGTAGGGTTCGCCGACGATGACGTTGATGGCCGCCTGGCTGCCGACGAACTGCGAGAGCGGCGTGACCATGATGGGGTAGCCGAGATCGGCCCTCACCCGCACCACCTCTTCCAGCGCCTGCTCCACCTTGTCTTCCAGGCCCACCTTGGCGAGCTGGTGGCGCAGGTTCGAGATCATCCCGCCCGGAACCTGGTGCTGGTACTGGGCGTAGTCGTATTCCACCGGGGCGCCGATGGGGAAGCCTTCCTGCCGGGCGACGTTGGTGAAGTGCTCGGAGACTTCCTCCAGCGCGTCCGTGTCCACGGCGCAGGCGTAGCCCAGGGCGCGGAGGTTGGCGGCGACGCTGAACACCGACGGGTTCGAGGAGGCGTTGGCCAGCGGCGGAACCGCCGTGTTGACCGTGCGGATGCCGAGCTTCACCGCCTCCAGGCAGCAAAGCGGCCCGAGCCCGGTGGTGCAGTGGGTGTGCAGCTCCACCGGGATGCCGCCGGCGTTCTCGAAGATCATCGGCACCAGGGTGCGTGTGCGCTCGGGGGTGAGCAGGCCGCCGGGGTCCTTGAGGCAGAGGTACGGGACTCCCAGGGAGGCCGCCTCGCGGGTCTTCCGCGCATAGTACTCGTCGGTGTGCTTCGGCGACACCGAGTAGATCAGGTTGACGATGGGCTGGAGGCCGTTCTTGCGCGCGATGCCGACCTTGCGCTCCCACCCCTCCAGCTCGTTCCACTCCTCGGAAATGCGCGCCTGCCGGATGCCGTTGGCCGCCATCCGCTCGATGAAGAGCTCGTAAACCGACACCGGCGTGATCTCGAACGCGTTGACGCGGCCGGCCATGAGCCGCAGCGGCGTGCGGGTGACGCGCTCCGCCACCATCCGCACCCGGTCCCACGGATCCTCCTTGAGCTCGCGGACACACTTCTTCAGGTGGGAGGCGGACATGAGCTCGATGGCGTCGAACCCGGCCTCGTCCATGGTCCGGGCCACGGGCAGCATCATGCCGGTGGTCATCCGCTCGGCCCAGAGGCTCTGGTGGCCGTCGCGCAACGTGGTGTCTACGAATCGGATCTCGTCCATGGGTTACTCGAGGATGCGGGAACCGAACAGCGTCACCGCGTTGTCCCACAGGATCTTGCCCTTGGCCTCGTCCGTTATCGGCTGCGCGTCCAGATCAGGCAGCGCCTTCTCCGGCCGCGGCGCATCCGGATGCGGGTAATCGGTGTTCCAGGCGATGTTGTCGCCGCCGAGATGGTCCACCGCGTAGGACAGCGCACTCTCGTCGCTGTCGCAGGTCACCGTGATCTGTCGTTTGAAGTACTCGCTGGGCAGCATCGGCAGACGCTCCACCGCGTTGCCCATGACGCTGTTGCGTCCGTGGGTGTGCTCGTCCATCCGGCCGAGCCAGAACGGCACCCAACCCACGTTGGACTCGAGGATCCCCAGCCGCAGTTCGGGGAAACGCTCCAGGATGCCGGTGAAGATGAACTGTCCCATGGTGGCCATGTTGTCGCACGGGAAGCCCAGGGCGTGGTCGAGGCCGCGCAGCGCCAGCATCTGCATGTCGCGGTCGTCGACGTTGCCGCGGTTGCCGCCGGCGAACGGGTGGAACCGGCGTTGACGGTATTCGCCATGAACGGAGATGGGAAAGTCCAGCTCGCAGGCCAAGTCCCACAGGGCGTCGTATTCGGGCTCGTGCAGCCAGCGGCCCTCGGGCAGGAACGGGTTCCGCACGGACACGGCGCCCAACTCCTCCACCGCTCTCCGGGCCTCCACCAGCATGGCGTCGGTATCCGATCCCGGAAGCACCGCCACGAACTTGAGACGCTTGGGGTCGGCGTCACAGTAGTCCCGGCACCAGTTGTTGTAGGCGCGGCACATGGCGGCGCCGAGCTTGGCGTCCTTCAGCGCCACCCGGTAGGCGAAGTTGCCGTTGTTGCCGGTGGGCAGCAGGACCTGGACATCCCATCCGTGCGTGTCCATGTCCTTGAGCCGGGTTTCCGCGGACCACCACGTACGGTATCCGTCGCCGTACTTGGCCTCCATGTCGGCCCACGCCGTGGCCGGCAGCTTCGGCTGCTTCTCGGTCTTGGGTATGATCCGCCCGTCCGGCTCGTAGACCATGAAGGCCCCGTCCATGAACGCCACCTTGGGCACCTGATCCCGGTAGGCGGGCTCGACGTACCGCTCCCAGAGGTACTGCGGCTCGTGCATGTGCGCGTCGGCGTCAATGACCTTGAATCCCTTCCACATGATGGCGCTCCTTTCAGTCGCGGGCCGTCCGCGGGCCCCGGCACGGCACGCCTGTTACTATTCACTGTTTCGCGTCCCGCTTCAACCGCGCCGACGCTTGACAGTGGCTCGACGATTCCACTAGTGTCCTGCGTCACCATGACAACACACAGCTTTGTGGCCTCGGTGGTTGAAGAGATCATCGCTCCCGGAATCGAACGGCTGATGACGGGACGGTACTTTACCGACCTGCGCAACGGCACGCTGTCGACTTCCAGGCTCCAGGGCTTCGCCCTTCAGCACTATCTCCTCAACGTCGCCATCAACAAGGGCTTCACCCTGTGCATGGCCAAGAACGCCCACAACCAGGAACTCTACGACCTGTTCCTCCACGCCTTCACCGAGGAACAGACACACCCGGACCTCATGAAGCGGTTCGGCCTCGCCATCGGCCTGACCGAAGAGGACTTCGACGAGGCCCTGCCCATCTTCGAATGCCAGGCCCACGCCGCCGCCATACTCAGGGGCATGTTCCTGGGCTCGCCCGCCGAGAGCCGCACGAGCGCATTGGTGAACGAGAGCATGGTGGGGCGCTACGCGGCGGAGTTCGACGCCTGCCTGGCCGGAGGATACGGGATCAACGACCACGACAGGGAATTCTTCACGGTGCACGCGGTGGCGGACCAGGAGCACACGGCGCTGGCGGCGCGGGTCGTCGAGCGGTACTGCACGACCGAGCGGGACCGCCGCGTGGTCGAGCACGCGGCCCGCAACATGGTCCGCTTCAAGCTGGCCAAGTTCGACGGCATCTACGACGCATACGGGTAAGCATAGTGTTGCGTTCCACCAATACGTTGACGAAGATGCGCCGGAGTTCTTGCCGTCGGCAAGGCGCGACGACGAGCAGTGGCCGATACCACGCGAGGAGGAGCAACGCAGCCGACGGCAAGAAAAACAAGCAGATTCGTCGACGTATTGGTGGAACGCAACACTTTGGTTGACGGCCGGGGGAACGGCTCTATAATCAGGGAAGGGGGATCAGCATGGAAGACAAAACCGAATCCGTCTCGTTGCCGGAGGTCCTTTCCGTGTTTCCGCTCACCGGCGTGCTGCTGCTGCCGGGCACGCGGCTTCCGCTGCACATCTTCGAGCCCCGCTACCGGAACATGGTGCACGACGCGCTCGAGGCGGAGGGCGTTTTCGGCATGATCCAGCCCTTCGTTCCCCAGAACGACAACCGCCCCCAGCCCGGCGCCGAGCGCAGCGCGCCCGAACTCTACCCCGTCGGTTGCGCCGGGCACATCGAGCGCTGGGAGCAAGCCCCCGACGGCCGCTACATGGTGCAGCTTCGCGGCATCAGCCGGTTTCGCGTCAAGGAGGAGCTGTCCCTCGAACGCGGTTATCGCCGCGTGCTGCCGGACTACGGCTGCTTCGGCGACCTCGAAGAGACGGAACCCGGGACCATCGACCGCCAGCGCCTGACGCGGGCGCTGGACAGCTACGCGCAGGGCCACGGCCTTGCCATCGACCTGGGGCAGCTCGAGCCGGTGTCGGACGCCGATCTTGTCAACTTCCTGGGGGTCGCCATGCCCTTCCATCCATCGGAGAAGCAGGCGCTCCTCGAGGCCGGCTCCGTGGAGGACCGGCAAAAGATCCTCATCAGCCTCCTGGAGTTCGACGGCGGCGCGGCCGCACCCCCCAACTCGGGTTCACGCACTCTCAACTAAGACCGGGTGAGTCCACCACGGAGGCGTGGCGGAGGACTATCCGGGCATGCAGCAGCGCTTGTACTTGCGGCCGCTGCCGCAGGGGCAGGGGTCGTTGCGGCCGGCGGCGGGGCGGGCGGCGGCGTCCGCTTCGCGCACCAGGCGCATGACCTTCTCGATGGGCTCGCCGGCCTGCCACAGGCCGGCCATGGTGCTCAGGTGCTCGCGGCTGTGGATGAAGAACTTCTTGTAGCCGGCGCAGAGGTAGTTGAGGCCGTCTTCGCCGTCCGGGGTCTTGATGAACCGGTCCTTGGGGCAGCCCCCGTTGCACTGGGCGCGCACCTCGCACTCGCGGCAGTAGCGCGGCAGCGAGGTCCACTTGTCGCGGCCGAACTGCCGTTGGGCATCGCTGTCGATCATGCGCGCCAGGGAGGTATCGCGAATGTTGCCGAGGCGGTAGCCCGGGTCCACGTAGTGGTCGCAGGAATAGAAGTCGCCGTTGTGCTCCACCACCGGCACGTCGCCGCAGGTCTCCCGGAAGATGCACAGCGCGTGCTCGATGCCCAGGCCGGTGCGGGCCGCCTCGTCGAAGATCTGGATGGTCACCCGGCCCACGTCGTTGCGGATCCATTCGTCGAAGATGGCGCACAGGAAGGTGCCGAAGGCCTCCGCCGGCACGCTGCGGGGACCCACCGCGGCGTCTCCCGGCATCCGCTCCACCAGCGGAATGAACTGCTGGTGGTCCGCGCCGAGGCTCTTGAAGTAGCGATAGACGGTGGTCGGATGGCCGACGTTGCCGGCGTGCACCACGCACAGCACGTCGCACGGCACCTTGTGGGCCTTGAGCCGCTTGAACGCCTGCACCACCTTGCGGTGGGTGGGTTGCTGCCCCTTGGTGACGCGGTACTCGTCGTGGAGCTTCTCCGGGCCGTCGATGCTGAGCCCTATGGAGAAGCCTTCCTCGGCGAGGAACCGGCACCACTCGTCGTCCAGCAGCACCCCGTTGGTCTGCATGCCGTTGCGCACCTTGCGGCCCGGCGGGCAGTGCCTGCGCTGGAGCGCGACGACCTCGCGGAAGTAGTCGAGGCCCAGGATGGTGGGCTCGCCGCCGTGCCAGGCGAAGTCGATGATCGGATCCGGGCAGGCCTGGATGTGCTGCGAGATGTAGTCCTCCAGCACATCGCTCTCCATGCGGAACGACTTCGTCTCGGGGTAGAGGTCTTCCTTCTGGAGGTAGTAGCAGTAGACGCAGTCCAGATTGCAGATGGCGCCGGTGGGCTTCGCCATGATCTGGAAGCCGCGGGAGGCGGGTTGAACCGGCTTTATCAATTCAACCGACATGTGGAACCCCGTCGAGGGAAGGAGACCCGTGCCCCCTTCCCTCGTGTCCGGGAATGCTCTCGGCCGTATCGGCCTAATCCATGTTGAAGAACTTCCTGGCGTTGTCCAGCATGAGCTTCTGCTTGACCTCGGGCTTGATGGTGAGCTTGGCGAAGTCGTCAAGCCAGCGCTCCACGCCGATGGCCGGCCAGTCGGATCCGAACATGGCCTTGTCCTGAAGGATCGAGTTCACCTGCTGCACCAGCTCGGCGGCGAAGTACTTGGGCGACCAGCCCGAGAGATCGATGTAGAAGTTGCTCTTGTGACGGGCGATGGCGAGGCTCTCGGCCGTCCAGGGCCACGACGGATGGGCGCAGATGATCTTCAACTCGGGGAAGTCCGCGGCCACGTCGTCGAGGTGGATGGGCTGGGTGAACTTGAGCTTGTTGCCCATGCCGCCGGGAGTGCCAGCGCCGGCGCCGGCCATGCCGCTGTGGAACAGGATCGGCAGCTCGAGCTTCTGGCATTCCTCCCACAGGGGATAGAAACGGGTGTCGTTGGGGAAGAACTGCTGCCGCGCGGGGTTGATCTCGCCCACGCCGTGAAGCCCCATGTCCTTGATGCGCTGGATCTCCTGCAGGGCCACCTTCTGCTGCCACGGATCGATCACGCCGAAGCCCATGAAGACGTCTGAGTTCCGCTTCACGCCATCGGCCACGTGCTGGTTCGGAACCGGGGTCAACCCCGTGATGGTTTCGTCGGTGGTGTTCTGGATCACGGCCATCATGTTGCGCGCGCGGTACTCATCCGCCATCTCGTCGATGGAGACCGGCTTGCGTTCCCGCTTGAAGTACTGAGCCATCTGCTTGGGGCGGTCGCCCTTGGAGCTCAGGGTCAGCTCGTCGCAAAGGTGCACGTGCACGTCAATCGCAATCGGGTCCGTAATCGGGTCCATACTTCAAACCTCCTTGGAGTTTCACGAACGTCGGCAGCGGCTTGACGCCACCGGCCAAAGAACTAGTTACAGCTAACACGATCCGCGCCGACTGGCCAGCGCAGCCTCGGACCGGCCCGCGGCACGCACGGGCGGGTTCGAACCCCGTGCCTAGGCCTCCCAAGGCGCGGCCGTCAACGCCTTGAGGGCATTGTCGAGCATATTCCGCATGAACTCGGAGTTGCCGTCCTGGTTCAACTCGTAGCGGACGCCGCTGACGATGGTGACACCCTGCTCCTGGTCTTCCAGGACCGTCTCGAGCTCCACCTGAAACAGCGCGAAGGGGGTGTCGTCGAGCCGCTCGCGCGTCCGCGCGGCGGCGCCCTTGAGATAGTAGTTGAGGCCGTGGTCGGTGACCACCAGGGTCAGGGCGCCGGTGCGCACGAGGTTCCTCTCCGTGGTGCTGTTCTTGCCCACCGCCAGATGGATGCGTCCCGGACTCTTGGCCACCAGCTCGTAGTAGGATCCCATGGCCGGGTGGCACCAGCCGTTCTCGTCCACCGTGGCCATGATGAAGACCTTGCCGGCCTCGACGGCCTTGCCGCTCATCAGCGCGAACAGGTCGTCCGGCATTTCCTTGCCTACCAGTCGTGACACGATGCGATCCTCCCTTGTTCGATGCGATCCCACGCGCCGCCACGGTTCCGGGCGGGCGGCGTCAATTCCTGCCCAGGGGCAACTCCTGCCGTTTGCCGAACCCTTGCTGGTTGTCGATGTAGTACAGCGTCTCCGGAATCACGCGGTAGAACTTCACCTTGAGAAACGCCCGGTGATAGATGCCGCTGTTGGGGTCCGTAAACAGCTTGATGACGCCCGGGTACTTTCGCGCATAGACCGCCATGGCCTTGCCCTTGGCGATCACCGAATCGACGAGCTCCACGGTCCCCTCGAGCTGGATCCCCTTGATCTCGCGCCAGTCCTTGTAGTCCTCCTGGACCGTCACCGCCACCCGCGGGTTGGCCGCGAGGTTGGTGCAGTGGCGCGAGTCCGGAGCGGAGAAGAAATAGAGATGGAACCCGTCGCTGGCGTAGAATACCGTGGCGTTCCACGGCGCCCCGTCCGCGCAGGTGCCGAGGGTCATGGTGTTGTGCGTCCGCAGGTATTCGAGAACCTGTTCTTCAAGATCGGCCATGTGTCGAAGAAAAGCTCTGGACAAACGGTCGTGGAACCATTTCCCGTTCGTCCAGAGCGTAGCTCCGCGTCAGCGGAGCGAAGTCGAAGGACGACAAACTACTCCTTGTCTCCGGGATAGCGGCTCAGGGACTCCTCGTCCCACCGGTGAAACATGTCGGTCTCGATCTCGAACTGGTCCAGGATGCGGGCCACGGTCTGGTTGATGACGTCGTCCAGGGTCTTGGGGCGGTGATAGAAGGCGGGCACGGGCGGAAAGATCACCGCGCCCATGCGCGTGAGCTGGGCCATGCTCTCCAAGTGGCCCAGGTGCAGAGGCGTTTCGCGCGCCACCAGCACGAGCTTCTTGCGCTCCTTGAGGATCACGTCCGAGGCGCGCACCAGCAGGTCGCCTCCCACCGACAGCACGATGCCGCCCATGGACTTCATCGAACACGGCGCGATGACCATGCCGGCGGTGCGGAAGGAGCCGCTGGCGATGCTGGCGCCGATGTTGTTGATGTCGTGAACCACGTCGGCCAGCCCCTCCACTTCCTTCACCGTATGCGGCGTCTCCACCTGCACGGTCATCTTGGCGGCCTTGCTCATGACCAGATGGGTCTCGATGTCCTCGATCCGCGCCAGGACCTGGAGAATGCGGATCCCGTAGATGGACCCGGTGGCCCCCGACATGCCTACGATGAGACGGCGCATGCTGACTTACCTCCTGTAACCTTTCTGCGGTTTATCCGTCGAAAACGACGGTCAGTTCGTCGCCGTCGCGCACCGAGTGGGCCTGCTTCAACGAAACCGCGGCGATGATCTCCAGCTTGTCTGCGGGATATTCCCTAACCTCCGGCACAACCACCGCGGCCCGCTCCCGGGACTCGGTCGCGGATTCCCAACCTTCGACAAAACCCGTGAACAGGAAAGCGTTGCAGAAAGCCGGATCCGGCGACGGCAGGACAATCCTGCCGCCGTGTTGCCGGACCTGCTCCCACCGGTCCAGGTCCGCCCCGCGCGCCCGCACGTTGAGCGTGCCGGGATAGGGATCGAAGCCCACCCGCTCCCGGACGGCCTCCCGCACCCAGTCGATGCCCAGGAACGCTCCGGCCCGGCCCAGGTCCGAGAACACCACGCCCTTCACCAGGTTGTCGCGGGAACCGCTCACCGCTTTTGCGAGAGGGACTGCGCCTTGCCGCCGCGCCGCACCTTGATGATCTCGCCCAGGATGCCCAGCGCGATCTCCTCCGGGGTCTCGGTGGCGATGTCGAGTCCGATGGGCGCGTACACCCGGGAGATGAGCTCCTCGGAGATGTGCTCCTCCTCCTTGAAGCGCTCGAAGCAGGCCTTGATGCGCCGCTTGCTGCCGATCATGCCGATGTACTTGGCCGGCCGGTCCAGCAGCTCGCGCAGGCACGGCTCGTCGTACTTGTGCCCGCGGGTGATGAGCACCACGTAGGTGGTCGGGGTGATGTCGAGCTCCTTCACGGTCTCCGCCATGTCGCCCACCACCACCTCGTCGGCATCGGGAAACCGTTCGTGGTTGGCGAAGAGGATGCGGTCGTCGATGACCACCACGTAATAGTCCATGAGCTTGGCCATCCTGACCAGCGGCACGGCGATGTGTCCGGCACCGACGACGATGAGCTTGGGCGGCGACGGCATCGCCTCGAAGAAGACGTCCGCCTGGCCGCCGGACGCGGTCTCCACCGACACCAGACGGGAGCGCTCTTCCGAAAGGCGTTCCACGGCTTCCTGGAGCAACGTCTGCTCGAGCTCCGCGTCGTTCACCTGCCCCAGGACGATGCGGCCGTCCCGGATGAGACACTTGGAGCCGCTGTCGAACCCGTCGAGGCCCTGGGACTCCACGACGGTGACGAGCACCGCGCCCGCGCCTTCGCTCTTGATCCTGATCAGCTCTTCAACCAGCGCGTCCATTCATTCCCGACCCTGTCCCGCGCCGGCCGTCCGTCCGGCGCATTCGCCCTTTCCGCTCAGTCGCTCTCCTTTTCCTTCCACCAGGGATCGATGAAGACGTTCATGATGCCGCCGCACACCGCCGGGCTGTCGGACGAGATGTCGTCCAGCAGGTCCACGCGCACGGTGCGGGGCATGCGCGTCCGCACCACCTCGATGGCCTCGCGCCGGACATCGGCTTCGCCGCAGCCGCCGCCGATGGTGCCGAGGATCTCGCCCCACGCCGTCACCACCATCTTGGCCCCCACCTCCCGCGGCGTCGAGCCCTTGGTGGAGACGATGGTGGCCACCGCCACGGTCTCGCCCTTGTCCAGGAACTCCTTGACCTCGTCGTAGATGTTTTCCATCGGTATCTCCCAGGTAGAGTCTTTCGACTTCGCTCCGCTACACTCAGGACGAACGGCTCGATCTGCTCAGGACAGGCTTCCTTCTCCCCTACGCCACCAGCCTGCGCATGGTGTGGCCCAGGTGGACCAGGCTGTTGGCGTTGTGCGCCGACAGGAACAGGTCCAGGTAGGGCAGCGCCGCCTGCATGCCCTTGCACAGGGGCTCGTAGTTCTCGCTGGCCAGCAACGGGTTGAGCCAGATCATCTTGCCGCAGCGCCGCTTCAGCGCCTGCATCTGCCGCTCCAGCACGCCCACGTCGCCCCGGTCCCAGCCGTCGCTGATGATGACCACCACGGTCCGGTGGGTAACCATGCTCACCGCGAAGTCGCGGTTGAAGATCTCCAGCGAGCGCCCGATGTTGGTGCCGCCGGACCACCCCAACACGCTCTTGGAGATCTTCTCAAGGGCGTTGCCGATGTTCTTGGTGCGGATCAGGTGCGTGATGCGGCTCAGGGTGGTGCTGAAGACGAAGGTCTCCACGCCCCACAGCTCGTTCTGCAGGCCGTACATGAACTGAATCAGGAAACGGCTGTAGCAGTCCATGGAGCCGCTCACGTCGCACAGGAGCACCACTCGCGTCTTCTTGATGCGGCGCTTGCGCGCCACCAGCTCCACCAGTTCGCCGCCGTACTTGATGTTGCGGCGCATGGTGCCGCGGGGGTCGATCTCGGTGCCCCGGCGCGCCCGCTTCTTGCGCCGGCTCACCTGGGTGGCGATCTTGGAGGCGATGAGCAGGATCGCCTGGGTCACCGCCCGGCTCTCCTCGATGCCCATCTCGCTGAAGTCCTTCTCGTTGAGCTGCTCGTTGGGGCTGTAGGTGGGCACCATGAGCGGGTCCGGGTCATCCGGGCCCTCGTCGCTGGCGCCTTCCTGCTCGGTCAAGGTCTCTTCCGTGGTGCCGCTGCTGTCGTCCGACGAGTCCATTCCCTCGTCCGGGCTCTGGGCCGGGACCTCCATGGTCTCGATGCCCTCTTCGATGTCCATGTCGCCCTGCCAGAAAGCCTCGAACACCTGGTCGAAGAGCTCGATGTCCTCGTGTTCGTGCAGCAGGTTGGCGGCCACCGCCCGGTGGAAGTCCGGCCGGCTCTGGATGTCGATGAGCGGCAGGGAGCGGTTGGCGTCGATGACCTGGCTCAGGCCGAGGCGGAACCCCAGGTCCTTGAGCACCCGGCCGAACATGAGCATGTTCGCCAGCGTGCCCTGGCCACGCAGAGGCTTGTAGCGCTCCACCGCGCGGATGATCTCTTCGTCGGTCAGCTCTCTCGCCATGATGAGGTCCCGTTACACGATCCCGTTCGTCCTGAGCGTAGCGAAGCGAAGTCGAAGGACTCGACCGCCTCCTACCCCTGTCCGCCCACCACCGTGGCCGGCTCCTTGAGGATGCGGTCCATGTCGAGCTTCTCGCCGGAGAGCTCTTCCTCCAGGTGGTGCAAGTCCTCCCGGTACTTGAACACGCAGCCCACCGTCTCCTTCACGATCTCCGGATCCAGCTCGGCCCGGTTCAGCAGCAGCAGCGCCGACGCCCAGTCCAGGGTCTCGGCCACGCCCGGCCGCTTGTAGAAATTCATCTGCCGCACCTGCTGCATGAAGGCGCAGATCTGCTCGGCCATGAGCTTCTGGATCTCCGGGTGCTTGGTCATGATGATCTCGTACTCCTTCTCGAACGTGGGGTACTCGATCCAGTGGTACAGGCAGCGGCGCTTGAGCGCGTCGTGGATCTCGCGGGTGCGGTTGGAGGTGAGGAAGACGTAAGGCCGCTTCTGCGCCTGGATGGTGCCCACCTCCGGAATGCTGATCTGGAAGTCCGACAGCACTTCCAGGAGAAACGCCTCGAACTCCATGTCGGCGCGGTCGATCTCGTCGATGAGCAGCACCGGGGGCTCGGCGCCGTCGGTGCGGATGGCGTCCAGCAGCGGCCGGCTGATGAGGTATTCCTCGGAGAAGATCTCGGTCTCCACCGACTCGCGGTCCCGGGAGCCGATCTCCTCCAGCTTGATGCGCAGCATCTGCTTGGGATAGTTCCACTCGTAGAGCGCGGTGTTCGAGTCCAGCCCCTCGTAGCACTGGAGACGGATGAGCCGGGTCTGGAGAACGTCCGCTAGCACCTTGGCGATCTCGGTCTTGCCCACGCCCGCCTCCCCTTCCAGCAGGATCGGCTTGCCCAAGCGCACCGAGAGGTAGACCACGGTGGCGAGGCTCCGGTCGCAGATGTACTTGCGCTCCCTCAGGGAATCCCGGATCGATTCGACGGAAATGCTGTCCAGATTCATGCGTATCCCTTCTTCGCGTACGGCCCCGTGATTTTGTGATTGCTGTTTGCGCGCGGCGGCAAGGCCGCTGGCGTGGCGGCTACCGGCTACTTGTTCTCGGCGAGCTGCCGTTTCCACCCCAGGGTCCTGGCCCTGGCGCCGACGGCTTCGGCCTCCTCGATCATCCCCTTGCGCTGGTAGAAGATGGAAAGGCTCGTGTAGGCCAGCTCATCGTCGGGGCTCACCTCGATCAGGTGCTTGCCCACCTCGATGGCCTCATCCAGGCGGTCCGTATTCGCGTACGCCATCCCCAGGGCGTGAAGCGCGTCGCCATAGTCCGGGTCGTCGGCCAGAGCCTTCCTGTAAGACTCGATGGCCTCGTCCACCCGGTCGTCGGCGTACGCCTCCATCCCCTGGATGTAATGGTCCTCTTTCGTCATCGCCCTCCTTCGTTCCCTCCCTCCGTCGGTCCTGAGCGTAGCGAGGCACAGCCGAGCGAAGTCGAAGGATGGACCTAATCTGTATTACGAAATCGTGATATTCTCAACCGAACGCGCGGGGCGAAGTGGCCGGCGTCCCGGCGCCGATGCCCCAACCCGCGGCCTCACGACAACCACATCAACCCGGAGGACCCCTTCATGGCGCAAGCCGCAACTCTCGACGAAATCAAGGACCGCATCCGCAAGCGCGTAGGCAGGCGCAGCCCCTTCCACCTGATGGACCCGGCCGAAGCCGAAGGCGCGCTGGCCGAGCTGAACAGTCTGGACGCCGACCATTGGGCGGAGGCCTGGAGCAAACCCGGCGCGCGCTGGGAGCAGGCAGCGAAGGATGCGGAGGAAAAGGGAGAGGCGGACGAGGCCCGGGCGGCCTACTTCCAGGCCGCCGGCTACTACGGCACCGCGCGCCACCCCTTCCCCAGCTCTCCCGGCAAGCAGGAAGCCTACCGCAAGACCATCGAGAGCTACCTCGCCGCCGCGCGCTACTTCGACCCGCCGCTGGAACGCATCGCCCTGCCGCTGCGCGACAAGGAGGTGGTCGGCTACCTGCGCCTGCCCGCCAGGCGGCCCGCGCCGGTCATCATGCACTGGGGCGGCATCGACAACTGGAAGGAAGACCGCCACAACTTCGTGGAGTCCATGCTCGCCGAGGGCTGGGGCTGCTTCATCATGGACAGCCCCGGCACCGGCGAGTCCCCCGTTTTGGCGTCGGACACCGCGCACGAGGTCTACAGCACGGCATTGGACTATCTGGTGACCCGGCCGGAAGTGGATGCGTCCCGCATCGCCGCCTTGGGCGCCAGCTTCGGCGGCTACTGGTCTACCAAGCTGGCCCACGTGGAGCCGGAGCGCCTGCGCGCCGCGGTCAACTGGGGCGGCGGCATCCACGGCTTCTTCCAGCCCGAATGGCAGCAGCGCTCCCGCAACGCCTCGTCCTACCTCTTCGACCTCATCGAGGCCCGCGCCAACCTCTTCGGCAAGCGCACCTTCGAGGAGCTCTGCGAGGTCATGCCCATCCTCTCCCTCAAGGACCAGGGCCTGCTCGACCAGCCCTGCGCCCCCATGCTGCTCGTGAACGGCAAGGACGACCTCCAGGTCCCCATCGAGGACTTCTTCATGCTGCTGGAGTGCGGCAGCCCCAAGGCCATGCGCCTCTTCCCCGGCGGCCACATGGGCGAGTCGCCGGACGTGTTTCCGACGATCCTGAGGTGGCTGCACAGGGAGTTGGATGGGGAGTGACCTGGAGAAAGGCTGACTGAGACAATTGATGGCGGAGATCGCAAAGACGACGCGGTACTTCGAGGAGCAGGTACGGCGCAAGCGCCCTTACATTGACCCACGTTGGTGTGTTGAAGTCATCGCCGCGCCCATTCGACGGGAAACGCAAGCGGATGGTCGAATACGTTTCTGGGGCGAAGTCACACTCTCGGGAGAAGCGACATCGCGTATCCTCCGCGTGGTCACGCTCGATGACGGTGAGACGATCCACAATGCTTTCTTTGATCGCGGTTTTCGAAAGGAAGAGTGATGAAACTACACTACTACTCCGAAACCGACAGCCTATACGTCGAGCTCAAGGCCGGACCGGGTACAGAGACCCGCGAAGTTGCGGCGGGACTCAACGTCGATCTTGACGCCAACGGGGACGTCGTCGGCTTTGACATCGACCATGCGTCAAAGCGACTCGATCTTTCCACGTTGGAGACGGAAGCGCTGCCGGTGCGGACCTATCGGGTTGGTTAAGAATATCCCGAGCTTCCTGTGGCCCCGCTCCGGCGACGAGGGCATAGATGGGATCATTAAAGAGGACCGGCTGGGACTGGACATCATTTATGTACAGGCCAAACGCTGGGAGAGTGTCGTCGGCAGGCCCGACGTCCAGAAATTTGCTGGTGCCCTTCAGGGGCAGCGCGCCCGTAAGGGCGTCTTCATCACTACGTCAACGTATTCTCGTGAGGCAATGGCGTTCGCGGCGAATATCGAAACCAAGATCATTCTGATCGACGGAGCCAAACTCGCAGAGCTCATGATCGACCACGGCGTCGGCGTGACGACCGAGGAAACTTACGAAGTGAAGAGGATCGACTCGGATTACTTTCCAGACGATTGAGCCTGGATCGGGCACACCTGGGCGGCACCGCCCCTACCCCACCTTCTCCCGCGCTTCCATGATCTTGTGGACCACGGCCTCGACGTCCGCCTCGTCCACGAACGGCGACATGATGTAGGACTTCAGCGCGTGGATGGGCTCGCCGTAGGCGGTGCGGCGGTAGCAGTCGGTGGAGGAGATGACCACGCCGCGGCCGGCCATGGCTTCGGAGTGGACGTAGCCGAAGATGTTCCGGTTGAACTCGTTGTGGGCCAGCAGGGTGTCGCGGAAGGCCGGGTCTTCCAGCTCCTGGCGCTTGATGGCGAAGGTGTCCACGCCCGGCGGATAGGCGCGGAACAGGGTCACCGTGCCGAAGTTGTCGCGGTTGAGCACGGTGGTGCCCTCGCGTCCTTCCAGGTGCTCGCGCAGGAGCTGGGCCATCTCCACCATGTGCCCCAGCACTACCCGGAGGCCCTCGCGCCCGAACAGGCGGTAGTTGGCGACGGCGGCAAGCGGCCCGGTGCCGCCCGGGAGGTCTCCAGCGTGTACATGCCGGGACGGTGCTCGCCGAAGTGGTAGAGGTACGGCATCTGAGCCGGGTCCCGCGCCACCCGCTGCAGGTCCGCGCGGTCCTTCGCCAGCACCAGACTCGAGATGTACGGCGCGAAGCCGGTCTTGTGGAAGTCCACGCCCACGGAATCCGCCAGCGACAAGTGGCGGATGCGGCGGCACGCCCCCGCCAGGGCGCGCAGGGTGCGCGGCCGGAACCCCAGGGGGTTGCCCTCGAAATCGTAGTCGTTGAACACCGACCACGCCCAGCCGATGACCGCGTCGGCGTGTATGTGCGGCCGGTAGGCAAGCTGGAACTCGTCCACCAGTTTATCCCGCAACGTCGCAATGGCCTCCAGGTCGTCGAGGCCGAACGAATCGGTGGTGCCCATGGTGGCGATGATGGCGGCGATCTTCCTGCCTTCCGACAGCGCCTTGCGCGCCGCTTCCTCCAGTTGCGCCAGATCGATCTCGTTCTCCGGAGTCGTCGGAACCGTGATCAGGTTACGGGTGCCCAGGCCCAGCCAGCCCGCGATGTTGGCCGCACAGTAGTGCCCGGTGTCGGACACCAGGATCGCGGCCTCCTGGGACACCCCGTTCTGAATCGTGTTCGGGCACGCCTTCTCCAGCCCCATCTTCACCCCGTACAGGGACGTGCCGGTGCCGCCGAACGTGAACACGCCGCCGGCCCGTTCCGGGTCGTAGCCGACGAGTCCCGCGGTCATGCCCGTGGCCTCCACCTCGGCCAGCGCCACCAGCCGGCTGTACTCGTCCCAGGCGACGTTGGCGTTGTACAACGCGGCCAGCAACACGCCGATGATGCTGGGGATGGTGGGCGGCGGAATGACGTTCTGCTGTGTGCGGGGGTGGCCGAAGATGGTCATGCCCTGCAGGTAGCCCACGAGATCGGCGGTCACCGCCTCCACCGACGCCGGACCCTCCGGCAAGACCGCCTTACGGGCGGCCTCGAAGTCACCCGGCGTCAGCTCGCCGAGGATCGGCAGGTCGGACTTCAACGCATCCACCTGGTCGAGGGCTCGCATGATGGAGTGGACGAAGTACGAATCGTGGATGGGATCGGATACCGGCTGTGGAAACGCCAGCCGCACCTTGTCAAGGACATCGCGATAGGGTGTAGACATGAGACAGGATCCTTTGAGGCAGAGCCTTGATGTAGATGTATTCCCTGTGTTCAGTTTACAGGAATTCGATGAAGTCTCTAGAAACCCCCAGCCAAAAGGACGGACACATGATCACGCTTTACAGCAAGGCAACCTCCAACGGCCGCAAGGCCTCCATCATGCTGGAGGAATCTGGGCTCGACTACAGCGTCAGGCCCATGGCCCTGGAGGAAGGCGAACAGAAGCAGGACTGGTACCTGGCCATCAACCCCAACGGCCGGATCCCCTGCATCGTGGATGACGACGGCCCCGGCGGCCGCTCGGTCACCGTGTTCGAATCGGGAGCGATCCTGATCTATCTCGCGGAGAAGTCCGGGCGGCTCCTGCCCGATGACCCGGCCGCCCGTACGGAAGTGTTCAAATGGCTGTTCTTCGCCTCCGGCCACATCACCCACACCGGCCTGGGCGTTCACTGGCAGATACGCTGCCGCGACGCCGGCGAGGAGCACGCCCACCTGGGCGTCTGGCAGACCGAGAACAACCGCGTCTACGGAGTACTCAACCGAGGCCTGGAAGGACGCGACTATCTGGCGGGCGACTACTCCATCGCCGACCTGGCGGCCTACCCCTGGATCTACCGCTGGGAGTTCCAGGAGATCGACCTCGACCGCTACCCCAACGTCCGGGAGTGGCTGGCCCGAGTCGGCGCCCGGCCGGCGGTGCAGCGAGGGTTGCAGATTCCGCCGCGGGATGACGGGCTATAGTGTCCTCAGAAGCCTTCCTGCATCCAGAAATCGGTTTCATGCAGCTTGTCCCAAGGTATCAGACTCCCGGCCGTTCGCTGCTGGAGCTGATCGCCGCCGTACGCGACGACCACGGAACAGGGACGGGATGACGTGGTCAGATGCCGCTGGACACGGCGGGCCCCCTGGAGCCAGCTCGACGATGGCGTCTCGGCGGATTTGGCTTCGACCAGCGTAACGCTGGACGGACGCTCGATAATGAGATCCGCCTCGGCCCCGTTTCGATCCCGGTAGAACGACAAACCGCCCGCCTCACCCTGGTTGGTTCGATATTTGACGATCTCCGAAACCACCCAGGTCTCGAAGATTGCTCCGCGGAGCGGATGCGCGCGAAGCTGTTCGAGCGTACGGATGCCGAGCAGCCAGCAAACGAGACCGGTGTCGTGGAAGTGAAGCTTCGGCATCTTCACGAGCCGCTTGCGCAGGTTCGAATGAAAGGCCGGCAGACGGAAAACAAGGAAGGTCGCCTCCAGGATACCGAGCCAGGCTTTCACGGTTGGCTGCGATACGCCGCAGTCTCCAGCCAGTGAAGAATGGTTCAGCAACTGCGCGCTGCGACCGGCGCACAGTTCAACGAAACGTTGGAACGTCGCAAGGTCGCCTACGTTGCTGACGGTTCTCACGTCGCGTTCAATATAAGGCTATAGCAAGATCTAATTTTGAATTAGCCTATATTGGCATTCTCTTTGAAGACGAGAAGAGTAGATCCTGCTCTTGTGCATGGTCCTCCCTCTTCCGTCAAAGACTAACCTTTGACTGAGGACATTCAAGGGGAGCAGGCAGGCTACCCGAACAGCCCCAGCAGCGCATCCACCGCGGCGGGGGTGTCGGAGAAGTCGGGCAGGAGTTGGTCCGCGTCCAGCTTCCGAAGCTCCTCCAGGGGGTTGTAGCGGCCGGTGGCCACGAGGAGGCACTTCATGCCGTTGGTCCGGGCGGCTTCGAGGTCCCTGGGGGTGTCGCCGACGATGACGCAGTGGCGGGGCTCCACCGGGACGTCGAGGTGGAGGCGCCAGCGTTCCATGGCGATGCGGGGAAGGTCGTTGCGGTTGGCGGAGTCGCTGCCGAAAGCGCCGGGGCCGATGTGCTCGCCGACGCCGGCGGCCTGTAGCTTCAGGCGGGCCGTGACCTCCATGTTGCCGGTGACGACGCCGAGGGAGAGGTCGGGCAGGCGGCTCAGTTCACGCACCAACTCGGGGACGCCGGCCAGCGCCCGCACCCGGGTGGGACCCTCGGAAATGGCACGCGTGTAGCATTCCTGCAGGTTCCTGCTGAAGGTCTCCAAGTCCGCCTGGCCCCATTCCACATCGTGGCCCGCTACGTCGAAGATCTCCTGCAGGATGATCGGATCGGTCTTGCCGTCCGGCCGAATGGTGCGGATGTCGCCGGGGATGCCGAAGGTCTTGAGGATGGCGTCGTTGAAGGCGACGTGGCCGTCCTGGGAACGGAGCAGGGTGCCGTCGATGTCGAAGAAGACGATCTTGGGTATGTTGGCCATGGCAGGCTGGAAACTTATACGCTCGCGACACGCATGGAAAGGGTCGGCGCGCCCCGCGCGTGGAATTGACAAAACCGCCCGCTCAAGCTACGAATAAGTTTGCACAACTGGCGTGTACGTGGAGTTCACCACGAGGGAGTGCTTGACTGCTGGACGGCCGAACGCCTGGGTCTCTATGCCAGAGAGGTTCAGGCTTTTTTTTGTGCAAAACCCGTCTCGTTCACCTTCCGTTGAGAGGACAACCCATACGCCATCGGATGTAAGCCCATGATCAAGCATTACCTCCTTTCTCCCGGTCCGACGCCTATTCCCAACGAAGTGCAGTTGGCCATGGCGCAGACCATGATCCACCACCGGACGCCGGAGTTCGCGGCGGTCCTGGAGGAGGCGCGGCAGGGGCTGAGGACACTGTTCGGCACGAAGAACGACGTCATCATCCTGGCCTCGTCGGGTACCGGCGCCATGGAGGCTGGGGTGGCCAACCTGTTCTCGCCGCGGGACAAGGTCATCGTGGTCAACGGCGGCAAGTTCGGCGAACGCTGGCTGCGCATCTGCCGCGCCTACGCCCTCGACGTGGTGGAGATCAAGGTCGAATGGGGCAAGGCCGTGGAGGTGAACGCGGTGGAGGCGGCGCTGCGGTCGCATCCGGACGCCAAGGGCGTCCTCATCCAGGCCAGCGAGACCTCGACCACCACGCTTCACCCGGTGCGCGAGATCGCGGAACTGACCCGCGACGGCGGGCCGCTGCTGCTGGTGGACGGCGTCACCGCGGTGGGCGTGCTGTCCGTCCCGATGGACGAGTGGGGCATCGACGCTCTGGTGACAGGCTCGCAGAAGGCGATGATGCTGCCACCCGGTCTGGCGTTCATCGGCCTCAGCGACCGCGCTTGGGAACGGGCTCGGGAAACCGCGTCGCCGCGCTTCTACTTCGACCTGGAAAGCGAGCGAAAGGGACAGGCCAAGGGCTCCACGGCCTATACCCCCGCGGTGTCGCTGGTGTTCGGGCTGTGCGCGTCCCTCAAGCTCATGCGCGAGGAAGGGCTTGAGCGCGTGTACGCCCGCCATGACCGGATGGCGCGGGCCACGCGCGCGGCGGCAACGGCCATGAGGCTCAAGCTGCTGTCGCCGGACAACCCCAGCCCCGCGGCCACGGGCCTCTACGTCCCTGAAGGATGCAACGCCGACGCCCTGCTCGACTATCTCCGCGTGCAAATGGGAGTCACGCTGGCGGAGGGGCAGGACGACTTGCAGGGCAAGGCCATCCGCATCGCCCACGTCGGCCACATGGGAGCCTTCGACGTCATCGTGGCCGTCAGCGCGCTGGAAATGGCGTTTCGGAAGTTCGGCCTGCCGATCACTCTCGGCACGGGTGTGGCCGCGGCCCAGGAGATCCTGCTGGAGGCGCTGGACTGACTGGCGGAGGCCCTCACCCCAACCCTCTCCCTGAGGGAGTGGGGGTCGGAGGAACCATTCATACGCTGGAAGAGGGGGCCGGATGGGGCGGCCGGGGGACGGCTGGGGACACTCGGAGGACGCAGAGGTGAAGGCGACATGTTGAAGGTGCTGGTTTCCGACCCGCTTCCCGACGTGGGGCTCGCGGTTCTGCACGACGCGGCGGACATCGACGTCGACGTACGGACCGGGCTCAAGCCCGACGAGCTCAAGGAGATCATCGGCGTATACGAGGGGCTGATCATTCGCAGCGGCACCAAGGTGACCGCGGAGGTCATCGAGGCCGCGCACCGGCTCAGGATCATCGGTCGCGCCGGCGTGGGCGTGGAGAACGTCGACGTGGACGCCGCCAGCAAGAAGGGCATCGTGGTGATGAACACGCCGGGCGGCAACAACGTCACCACCGGCGAGCACACCATCTCGCTCATGCTGGCCCTGGCCCGGCACATCCCCCAGGCGGTGTCCTCGCTCAAGAGCGGCCGCTGGGACCGGCAGAAGTTCACCGGCGTGGAGGTGTGCAACAAGACCCTCGGCGTCGTCGGCCTGGGCAACGTGGGGCGCATCGTGGCCGAACGGGCCCTGGGGCTGCGCATGAAAGTCCTGGGCTACGACCCCTTCATCCCGGCGGAGGCCGCCGCGCGCATGGGCGTGGAATCCGCCAGCCTCGACGAGATCTACCGCCGGTCCGACTTCATCACCGTCCACGTGCCGCTGATCGAGGAAACGCGCGGGCTCATCGACCGCGAGGCCATCGCGAAGATGAAGACCGGCGTGCGCATCATCAACTGCGCCCGCGGCGGCATCGTCGACGAGAACGACCTGGCCGAGGCCATCAGGGAGGGCAAGGTGGCCGGGGCCGCGCTGGACGTGTACGTCGACGAGCCCCCGGGACCGGACCACCCGCTGGTGCAACTGGACCAGGTGGTGACCACCCCGCACCTGGGCGCCTCCACCGACGAGGCCCAGCTCAATGTTTCCATCGCGGTGGCGGAGCAGATCCGGGACTTTCTCGTGGACGGCGTCATCCGCTATGCGGTCAACGCGCCCAGCGTGAGCCAGGACCTGCTGCGGGAGCTGCAGCCCTACCTCACACTGGGAGAGAAGCTCGGAAGTCTCCACGTGCAGTTGTCGGGAAAGTTCCCCGAGGAGATCCGCATCGAGGGCGGCGGCGAGGTGGCACAGTACGACATCGCGCCCATCGCCCTGGCCGTGCTGAAGGGCGTGCTGAGCTTCGCCATGGGAGAGACCGTCAACTACGTCAACGCACCGTTCATCGCCCAGGAGCGCGGCATCAAGGTGGTCCAGTCCAAGAGCGAGATAACCCGGGACTTCGCGAGCTACATCAATGTCCGCTCCCGCACCGGGGGCGAGGAGACCGAGATCGAGGGCGCGCTGTTCGGGACCAACAACCCGCGGATCGTGCGCCTCAACGACTTCTACTTCGAGGCCGTGCCCGAGGGCCACATCCTGGTGTCCTACAATCACGACGTTCCCGGGGTCGTCGGAGCCATGGGCGCGCTTCTGGGCGACAACGGCATCAACATCGCCGGGCTGGAACTCGGGCGGGAGAAGGTCGGCGGCCGCGCCATCTCCTTCATCCGCGTGGACAATCCGGTGCCGAGGGAAGTCCTGGACAGGTTCAGGGCGTTGCCCGAGGTCATCTCGACGACGGCGGTAAGGCTTTAGTGTCCTTTCCCACGTAATTCTTTACCGATATGCTTGTCTTTCTCGTCGTCGGCTGCGTTGCTCTTCCTCGCGTGGTACCCGCCACTGCTCGTCATCGCGCCTTGCCGACAACAAGAAATCCGGCGCATCTCGGTAAAGAATTACGTGGGAAAGGACACTAAAGTCCCGGTAGAGATGGCAAACGTAGTGGTCATAGGCGCCCAG